>DATKOY010000270.1:0-3471 GCA_035524415.1 Solirubrobacteraceae bacterium
CGGCCGGGAACGCTCTACAACACGATCGTCTACATCGGGCCGACCGGTCTGCTCGGACGCCACCGCAAGCTGATGCCGACCCAGCATGAACGGCTGTTCCACGGGATCGGCGCAGGCGACGACCTCGACGTCGTTGCGGACCGTGCGGCGGTGCTCCGGATCGATGCGCGCGAACGTTCCGGCGGGTGCGGCGTGATCCTCCCCGTCGATCACGAGCGTCGGCGATCCGGAGATCACGAAGAAGACCTCTTCCTGGTCGCGCCCCGTCTCGTCGTGCTCGGGAATCGATTGTCCCGCTGGGATCTCGACGAGGTTGAGGCCGAACGCCTTGCAGTCCAGCGATCGCCTCACAAGCGACCAGCTCCCGGTCCGCTCGAGCTCGTCGCGATGGGTGATCACGTACCCGGCCCGCTGGTCCGCGGCGGCGGCTCGTTCGGTCTCCTGCATGGTCGGCCCCTCTGTTCGTATTGGAGCGACAAGTCTTATCTACTAGTAGGTAAAAGTCAACTGTGAAATCTGCGACAATGGCGCGCCGATGGCGACTCGGACGAGCATCGGCGCCAAGCGCGAGCGCGCCAGGCGGAACACGGCGGAGAGCATCCTCGACGTCGCCGAGCAGCTCGTTCAGAGCAGGGGGTTCAACGCGTTCAGCTACGCCGACATCGCGAACACGCTCGGCGTCACGAAGGCCAGCCTCCACTACCACTTCCCGGGCAAGGCCGAACTCGGTCACGCGCTGCTCGCCCGGTACGCGCGGCGGTTCGCGGACGCGCTCGCCGAGATCGACCGGGGCCGGCTGCCGGCGCCCGACAGGCTCGCCGCCTACGCGGAGCTGTACGCGACAACGCTGCGCCGCCGTCGGATGTGCCTGTGCGGCATGCTCGCCGCCGAGTTCGCAACGCTCCCCAAGCCGATCAACGAGGCCGTCGTCGCGTTTTTCGACGACAACGAACGGTGGCTCATGAGCGTGCTCGAGCAGGGGCGTGCCGACGGCACGCTCGAGTTCGAGGGCCCCGCCGGGGATACTGCGCGCATGATCATCGGCAGCCTCGAGGGCGCGATGCTCGTGACGCGGCCGTACGGCGACGTCGGGCGCTTCAACACGACCGTGGCCGCGCTGCTGGCGAGCCTTGAACCGCAGGCGTAGGCCGGCGCTGCGGCGGCTGCGCGCAGCCGCGATCACGGCCGCCGCCGTGGTCGCGCTCCAGAGTCTCGCGGTGACGGCCTCGGCGTCAGCTCTCGCTTGGCCTCGGTGCATGCCACGGACCGAGCCGGTCGCGATCGGCCTCACGGAAGCCGGGCGGACACGTGCCAGGCGCCTGCTCACGCTCAGGCTGCGATCTCGCGCGATGGGGAACGTCCAGACCGTCGACGTGCTGCTGCCGCCGCGGTTGCACCGATCCGGCCACACGCGCTACCACGTCCTCTACCTGCTGCACGGCGCCGGCGGCGACTACCGCTCGTGGATCACCGCCGGGATCGAGCAGCTCCTCGGAACGCTGCCCGTGATCGCGGTGATGCCGGAGGGGTCGCAGGACGGCATGGATGGCAGCTACGCCGACTGGGCGTCGATGGCGCCGGCGGCCGGCACCCCGACCCGACCGGTGTCCGAACGCGCGCCGGCGTGGGAGAGCTATCACATCCGCGAGCTCGTGCCGTTCATCGATGAGCACTTCCCCACGCTGGCCGGGCCCGCGGGTCGCGCGATCGCCGGGATCTCGATGGGTGGTGGCGGAGCCACCAAATATGCGGCCGAATATCCGGGGACGTTCGGGTACGTCGGGACGTTCTCAGGCGAGGCGCATCCGCTGCTGCCGATCGCGCTCGCATTTCAGCCGAAGAACTGCCGGTGGGGCAACCCCGCGACCGACCAGGTTGTGTGGAGGGACAACGACTCGACTGTGCTCGCCGGCAACCTGCGGGGCATCCGGGTCTTCATTCGCTCGGGCGACGGGACGCCCGGTCCGTTCGATGCGCCGGCGCCGCCGGCCGATCCGGCACAGGCGGCTGTGCGCCAGATCCAGCTCGTGATCGAGTACGGGGCGCACCTCGAGAACCTGGCGTTCGTCGCGGCGCTGCGCGCCGCCGGAGTGTCCGACGTCGACGCGCGCTTCTTCCCAGGGTCGCACAGCCTGCCGTACTGGCAGCGCGACACGCGCGAGTTCGTCGCCTGGCTCGCGCTGCAGTTTCGCCGGCCGCTGCGGCCGCCTGCCGTCGCCTCGATCGCATCGGCCCACGCACGCTTCACGTCCTGGGGCTGGAGCTTTTCGGTCCACCGGCGCGTGCGCGAATTCCTCTACCTGCGCCTCACACGTTCCTCGATCCGCGCGACCGGCAGCGGCACGGTCGACGTCGAGACGCCGCCGCAGCGTCCGCACCACCGCTATCGCGTGACCGTCGGGGCTGCTGCGACCACGGTCGCTGCCGACGGCTCGGGTCACGTGCGATTCCGGCTGGACCTCGGGCCGAGCCACACCCACCAGCAGACGCGGTTCGGCCACGCGGTCGTGCGCACCTGGCGCACGGTCACTGCGACCGTCAGAATCGTCGCATGAGCAGTCGGACCGCGCCGGCTTGTGGCTAAAGACGTCGTCTGCGTGGTCGGCGCCGGCACCGCCGGGCTGGAGAGTCTGCTCGCTGCGCGTGCCCGGTTCGGCGCCGACCTCGATCTGCGCCTGATCGCCCCCGAGCGCGAGTTTCGCTACCGGCCAATGACGGAGGCATCGCTGTTTCGTCCTGCCGCCGAGCGCGGCCTGGCAATCGCGGACCTCGTCGCCGAGACCGGCGCGACGTGGGTTCAGGATCGGGTCGATGCCGTTCACGAGCAGGACGGCGTCGTGCTCACGCGTGACGGGGACACCGTCCCCTTCGACTACCTGCTGCTGTCGATCGGCGGCCATACGCGGCGCCCCCTACACCAGGGCGCGGTGTGGGAGCGCGGGCGCGACCCGGGCGTGCTTGACCAGATCATCGCGGAGATCCTGATGGATGAGATCCGGACGGTTGCGGTCAACATCCCGCGTGGCGCGCGCTGGCCGTTGCCGGGCTACGAGCTCGCCCTGGTGCTCGCGTGGCGGGCGGCGAACAGCGCCGCCCGAGTCACGCTCCTGACCGCCGAGGAGCGCCCGCTCGGCGCGCTCGGGTCGGTGGCCACCGCGGCGGTGTCCGCCGAGCTCGACGCCGCCGGCGTCGAGGTGATCGCCGGCGTCGAGGTGAGCGACGAGGCGCAGCCCGCGGACGCGCCGACACAGCCGATCACGCTGACGCTGGCGGGGGCCGGCCCGCCCGAGCTCGCGTTCGACCGCTTGCTCTCGCTCCCGACCGTGGTCGCGCCGTTTCTCGCGGGCGTGCCGACCGATGACGCCGGGTTCATCGAGACCGACGAAACGCTCAAGGTGTGCGGTTCGCCGCGCGTCTGGGCCGCGGGCAGCTGCATCGCCGCCGAGCTCGAACACAGCGCGCTTGCCGCGC
>DATKOY010000271.1:0-21351 GCA_035524415.1 Solirubrobacteraceae bacterium
CGATCGCCGCGAGGCGTTCGCGCGCCTGCTCGGCGCGCTGCTGGTCGGTGATGTCGATCCCGATCCCGATGACGTGCGTGCGGCGCCGCTCCGCGTCGACAAGCGCCGCGTTGGACCAGCGAATCGTCCGCAGCTCGCCGGCCTTGGTGATCCAGCGATTCACCTGGCTGACGGGGCGATCGGGGTGAGCCGGCTCGAGGTTCGAGCGCACGGTCTCGCGCTCGTCGGCCGGAACCAGGAAGTCGTACTCGCGGCCGATGACCTCCGCTTCGCGGTAGCCGCTGAGCAGCTCGCTCTGGCGGTTGAAGCGGACGAGCCGCCACTCGGAGTCCATCACCATGATCAGCGCGCCCGCGACATCGAGTGTCGCGTCGATGAAGTCACGCTCGTGGCGCAGTTGCTCCTCGGCCTGTCTGAGCTCCGTGATGTCGGCGATGTTGCCCGCGACGCGCGCAACCCGGCCGTCCTCGAACATCGGCTCACCAATTGTCCGCACGATGATCCGTCGCCCATCGGCGCGGATCAGTCCGAGCTCCAGGTCGTACGGCAAGCCGTCCGATATCGCCCGGCGAAACGCGGCCTCGATCACCGGCCTGCTCGCTTCGTCGTAATACGAGATCGCGGTGGACAAGTCGACCGGGTCGAACGATTCCTTGTCAACTCCGTAGATGTCGTAGACCTGCTCGGTCCAGACGCCCTGGCCGGTCGCGATGTCGTAATGCCATCCCCCCGTCCGGCTGAGCTGCTGCGAACGGTCCAGCAGGTCGCGCATCTCCGCGAGCTCGGCCTCGGCGCGCTTGCGACGCGTGATGTCGCGCGTGAAGTGGACGAGGCGGTCCTGCTCGACGCAGCAGGACATGCTCACCTCGACATCGACCAGGCGTCCGTCCTTGGCGCGATGGTGGGTCTCGAAGCGGACGAACCCGTCGCTGCGGACGCGGTTGATCACGTCCGCGATCTCGGTATCCGAGAGGCTCGCGTCAAGCTCGGTGATCGCCATCCCGAGCAATTCGTCGCGGTGGTAGCCGGTCATCCGGCAGTACGCCTCGTTGGCGTCAAGGATCTGTCCGCCGCGCTCGAGCAGACAGAACCCGTCGCTCGTCGCCTGGAGAATCGAGTCGTATTGCTCGGCGCGGACACGCGCTGCCTGCTCAGCCTCCATCCGCTGCAGCGCCGCTGCGATCACGTTCGCGACCGTCTCGACGAACACGACGTCGTCGAAGGAGAAGCGCCGCGGCGAAGAGGTCCCTGCACCGAGGACGCCGTAGCGACTCTCCGGCGTGCCGACGACGACGCTCACAGCGCTGCGGGCACCGCGCTCGAGCAGGCTCGGAGCAGGCGTGAATCGGCGTTCGCAGAGCAGGTCTTCTGAAATGATCGGACCACCCGTCTGCACGGTGTAGCCCGACAGCGACTGCGGTCCTCCGCTGAGCCGCATCGCCCGCTCCACATCGTTGCCGAGCCCGATCCCGGCGCGCACGACAAGATCCCCGTCGGACTGCAACTCGGCGATCCAGACCATCGTCACGTCAAGCGTCTCGGCGATCGAGCGCGCCGCGACGTCGATCAGCGCAGGAAACGAGAGGTGCGCGAGCGCCTGAAAGCCAAGCTCGACGATTGCGCGCTCGTGACGATCGCGCGTCCGCGGCGCATTACCAGTACTCACCGCCACGGCCCGCGCACCCGTCGGCATCCCGATCCATCGCGGGATCATCGGGCATCAGGCTCCGCGCATGAAACCGGAGTAACCCGCAGATCCTGGCCGTAGGAGCTGCGGATCGCACGGATAGGCTATGGCCGTGGACTCACCGTACCCGTTTGATCTCGGCAGTTTCGGACGCGCCAGCTCGACAACCTCGCCCGACGCCCAGGCGTGGTTCGACCGCGGACTCGTGTGGAGCTACGCGTTCAATCACGAGGAAGCGATCCGCTGCTTCGAGCAGGCGATCGCCGCCGATGAGGAGTTCGGGCTCGCGTACTGGGGTCTGGCCTACGCTGCCGGCCCGAACTACAACAAGCAGTGGGACGCGTTCGACGACGTCGAGCTGCGGTCCTCGCTGCGCCGGGCGTACGACGCGACCCGGCGCGCCGTCGAGCTGGCGGCCGGCGCGCCCGCAGTCGAGCGCGACCTCGCGCAGGCGCTCACCGCGCGCTACCCGTCGCCCGAGCCGACCGGCGATCTGCACCGCTGGACCGCCGCCTATGCGGAGGCGATGGGCGAGGTCTACGCCGCACATCCGGGCGATCTCGACGTCGCGGCGCTGTACGCGGACGCGCTGCTGAACATCACCGCGTGGGCACTGTGGGACCTGTCGACGGGCGCGCCGGCCGTGGGAGCGCGCACCTCGACGGCGCGCGACGTGCTCGAGTCGGCGCTCGCCGCGCCGGGCGGGATGGCCCACCCGGGACTGCTGCACTTCTACATCCATCTGATGGAGATGTCGCCGACGCCGGACGCGGCGCTCGAGGCGGCAAATGCGCTGCGCGGTCGTGTTCCCGACGCGGGTCACCTGCTGCACATGCCCTCCCACATCGACGTGCTGATGGGCGAGTACGAGCGCGTGATCGCCGACAACGAGCGCGCGATCGCCGCCGACGAGCGCTACGCCGAGCGTGCCGGGCGGATCAACTTCTACGCGCTGTACCGCGCGCACGACCACCACTTCCGGATCTACGGCGCGATGTTCGCCGGCCGCCGGGCGACCGCGCTGGCGGCGGCGGCCGCGCTCGCCGGGTCGCTTCCCGAGGAGCTGCTGCGCGTCGAGGTCCCGCCGATGGCGGACTGGCTCGAGAGCTTCGTCCCGATGCGCGTGCACGTGCTCGTGCGCTTCGGGCTGTGGGACGAGATCATCGCGCTCCCGCTGCCAGATGACCCGGTGCTGTACAGCGTCACGACCGCGTTGACGCACTATGCGAAGGGCGTCGCGCTCGCCGCGTCGGCTCGCGTGTACGAGGCTGAGCGCGAGCGAGAGAGCTTCCGTGCGTCGGTCGCGCGCGTGCCCGAGACGCGCTACCTGTTCAACAACACCGCGCTCGACATCCTGGCGGTGGCGGCCGCGATGCTCGACGGCGAGATCGAATACCGCAAGGGAAACGACGGGGCCGCGTGGAGACACCTGCGCCGCGCAGTCGAGCTCGACGACGCGCTGCCCTACGACGAGCCGTGGGGCTGGATGCAGCCGACCCGCCACGCGTACGGCGCGTTGCTGCTCGAGCAGGGGGAGGTCGAGGTTGCCGCCGCGGTCTATGCGGCCGATCTCGGGATCGACAGCAGACTGCCCCGGGCCTGCCAGCACCCCAACAACGTCTGGAGCCTCCACGGCTACCACGAATGCCTCGTCCGGCTCGCACGCCGCGACGAGGCGCGCGCGATCAGGCCTCGGCTCGACCGCGCCCTCGCGCTGGCGGATGTCGAGATCACCTCGTCGTGCTTCTGCCGGCTCGAGCACGCACATCACTGAACCGAGCGCTCGAAGCGCGGCTCGGACAGCGCAGCGCGCAACTCGAGGCCGTGCTGGCGACGCCGTGCTTCCGGCTCTCATCGCTCGGTCGCGCCTGGCTGCCCATGCCCGGCTCCTTGGCCAGGCGCGGCCGAGATCTCCGAGCTGTGTACCCAGCTCGGCAGGATTTCAGCCACCATCGTCGCAGAGCGACCGGCGGCTACCGGCGCCGGTCGCGCGGAGTGAGCTTGCTCAGCTCGTGGATGGCGACGAGCAACGTCGTGAACTCGTTCGCGGGCGCAGCGCGGATGTCACGAAGCGTCCCGAGATACCGCTCGATCGCCGGGCCGCCTGCCCGCAGCCACGTGTCGATCGCGGCGCCGGTGTCGGCCGGCGATTCGGCAGCGTCGAGGACGGCAGCGGTGATCGTGCGGTGAGACGCGTACAGCTGGTCGCGGAGGGTCGAGCGCGACAGCGTCTGCCAGATGTCGCCACGGGGGAGCGCCAGGATCCGATTGCGAAGCCACGCGAGCTCGAGGCGGCGCTCGAGCCCAAAGTGGATCTCGCTCGCGCGATCAAGCGCGTGGTCGGTCCCGCGCACGCTCTCGACGATGTCGAAGGCCGCGAACACGGCATCCATGCCCGCGACGCGGGCCGCGAGGGCAGCCGGAACCCCTGGGCCGGCGAACTCGCGCACGCGGTCCTCCCACGTCGCGCCGTCAGCCCCGCTCAGCAGCGCCGGCAATGACCCCCACAACGCGGCCGCCGCGGGACCGTAGTCCGAGACCGCAGCAGCGATGTCCAGCGGAGCACGCCGGCTGCGGACGAGCCACCGGGCAGCGCGGGTGACGAGCCTGCGCCCCGCAAGCAGGATCGTGAACTGAGTCTGTTCATCGACGAGGTCGTCGAGGGCGTGCACCTCGCTCCAGAACGCGCGCATCTCGAAGACGTCGACCGCAATCGCGTACGCGCGCGCGATGTCCGCCGTGTCCGCACCGGTCTCCTCGGCCAATCGGAACACGAACGTCGTGCCCTGGTGATCGACCATGCTGTTCGCGAGGTCGGTGCTGATGATCTCGCGGCGGAGCCGGTGACCGCGCAGATGTGGGCGCAGGCGAGCCGCAGCCGGTGCCGGCAGCTCATCGACCAGATCGCTGCCGAAGTACTCATCCCCGGGAAGATCGGATCCGAGCAGATCACTCGACAGCGCGATCTTCGCGTAGCCGAGCAGCGTCGCCAGCTCGGGACGGGTCAGGCCCTGCCCCGCGGTCTTCAGTTCGCGGATCCGCGCCTGCGACGTCAGTCCAAGCAGACCGTGATCGACGAAGTCGCGGCGACCGAGCTCGGTGATCAGCCGTGCGTGCAGGTCGAGCAACTCGCGCGCCTGCGTCCGTTCGAGGCTCAGCGCGAGGGCCTGCGCGTAGCTCTCGCGCAGAGCACGTGCGGCCACCGCATCCGCCGCCTCCGCGAGCAGGGCCGCGCGCTGCGAGGACGGCACATCGCCCTCGGCAATCGCGGCATCGACGAGAATCCTGAGGTTCACGTCATCGTCCAAGCAGGCGAGCGCAGCGGAGCCGTCGATGGCGTCGGTGTTGACCCTCCCGCCCGAGCCGGCGTACTCGATCCGACCCCGCTGCGTGATGCCGCCGCGACTGGCCTCGCCGAGGACGCGAGCGCGTACCTGCGCTCCGTCGATCCGAACGGCGTCGTTGCGCCGGTCGCCGATCTCGGCGTTGGTTTCGGACGTGCTCTTGATGAACGTGCCGGCACCCGCGTTCCACAAGAGGTCGACCGGCGCGCGCAGGAGGCCTCGAATCAGCTCGTCAGCGCTCACCACCTCGCCGGCGTCGATGCCGAGTGCGTCACGCGCCTGCGGCGAGAGGCCAACCTCAGGGGCGGATCGCGCGAACACCCCGCCCCCTGCGGAGATGGCCTCGCGGTCGTAGTCCTGCCACGACGAGCCGGGCGTGGTCGCCAAGCGCCGACGCTCGGCGAAGCTGATCTGAGGATCAGGGCGCGGGTCGATGAACACGTGCTCAGCGCTGAACGCTCCGAGCAGCCTGATCGTCGGCGACATCAGCATCCCCGTGCGGAACGGCTCGGAGGACATGTCTCCGACGGCGACGACCGTCAACTCGTCCGCCTGCACCGCGACGCCGAGACCACGGAAGTGGCGCGTGACCGACTCCCACGCTCCGCGGGCACCGATCAGCCGCGCATCGGCGTCGCGGCCGCCGATCGCGTCAGCTGCGAACGCGTCTGCGAGCCAGAAGCCGGCACCGCCGGTGACGTCGTGGACGAGGTCGGCGAGCGGGGCCGTCCGCTCGTCGAGGCCGATCAGCAGATACGCGTCGTCGTCGTCGTAGCGGACGACGGTCGGGGGTCCAACGACCGTGCCGGCGACGACGTTGTCCGTCACATCGAGCAGGCCTGAGACGAACAGTTGGTAGCAGTCAGCGGCCTCCTTGCGAACGGCGTCGAGCCCGCCCTCGGATGGCGGGCGCTTGACGACGAAGCCGCCCTTCGCCCCGGCAGGGACGATCGCCGCATTACGGATCGTCTCCATGGTGATCAGCTCGAGCATCTCCGTACGGAAGTCCTCGCGCCTGTCGGACCATCGGATCCCGCCACGTGCGACGTGCCCCCGTCGCAGATGCACGCCCTCCATTCGTGGCGAGTAGACGAACGTTTCCAACCGTGGCCGCGGGGCCGGCAGGAACGGGATCAGCGAGGGATCCACCTTCAGCGACAGCTGAGGCTGCGGACGGCCGTCACGAGCGCGCCGGAAGTAATTCGTTCTGACGGTCGCCCGGACGACGGCGAGACACTCGCGCAGGATCCGGGACTGATCGGCGCCGGCGATCTCATCGACCGCGCGCTCGATCTCTGCGCCGAGTCGCTCGGCGGCGGCTTGATCGCGGTGCGCGGGATCGAACCGAGCGCAGAACAGCTCGACCGTGAGCCGGGCGACGGCAGGGTGACCGGTCAGCGCCTGCTGCATGTACCGGTCGCTGAACTTCGTGCCGGCCTGGCGCAGATACTTCACGAGCGCCCGCAGCAGCGAGACCTCGTGACCGCTCAAGCCTGCGCCCAGGACAAGCGCGCCCAGCCGGTCGTTCTCGAGCGTGCCCGCCCATACCCCGCTGAACGCATCGTGGAACGCCGCCCGTGCGGCTCCCGTTCGCAGATCCACGTCGTACTCGCAGACGACGCCGATGTCGTATAACCAGATCCGTTCACGACCCTGAGGGGTGAGCTCATACGGGCGCTCGTCGACGACGCGCATGCCCATGTTCTCGAAGATCGGCAGCACATCGGACAGCGCGATCCGCTCTCCGGGACTGAGGAGCTTGCACCGCAACGACGTGCGATCGCCGTCATCGCTTTGGTAGAGGTTGACGACAAGGCCCTCGCCGGCCTCGATCGCCTCGGCGCGATCGATATCCACGACCGCTGCACGAGCTCGCCAGTCGGCACGGTATGAGATCGGAAACGCGTTTCGATAGCGGCGCAGCAGCTCGCGCGCCTGGTCCTCGCCGTGCACCTCTCTCAGTGCGTCCGCGAGATGGCCGGTCCACGGGCGTGTCACCGTCGCGATCCGGCGCTCGAGGGCATCGACCTCGGGACCTTCGGCATGCGGACGGCATCGCACTGTGTAGTGGATGCGTGCGAGCGTTGAGTCCGAGAGGTAGACGCCCCATTCGACGGCGCTGCCCTCGAATGCCTCGTTCAGGACCGAGCCGATCCGCTCGCGGTTCTCCGTGTTGTAGCGGTCGCGTGGCAGGAACACGAGGCACGACACGAACCGCTTGTAGACGTCGTTGCGCACAAACAAGCGCACGCGCTGGCGCTCGCCGAGGGCGACGATCCCCACCGCGATCGCGAACAGCTCATCGTCGGTGATCTGCAAGAGCTCTTCACGGGGGAGCTCGTGCAGCGTCTTCGTCAGCTCCCTCGCTTGATGGCTCGCGGCGGGGAATCCCGCCCTGCGCGCGACGCGCGCGACCTTGCCACGCAGGATCGGGATCTTGGCCGGACTCGTCTGCTCGGCAGCAGCCGTGTACAGACCGAGGAAGCGGCGCTCCCCGATCACCACCCCACGGTGCAGGCGCTTGACCCCGATGTAGTCCAGGTAGAGCGGGCGGTGCACGGTCGCGCGAGAGTTCGCCTTCGTCAGAATCAGCGGCTGGGGGGCGCGAGCGAGCGGGCCGACGTCGGCGGGCAGCACCGAGCCACCGGAGCCCGGCGCGGGCGCGCGTCTCAGGATGCCGCGCCCGGTGCCGGCGACAGCGCGCACGACATCGTTGCCGCCCTCGGCGAGCAGGTCGTACTCGCGGTAGCCGAGGAAGATGAAGTGTCCGTCCGCGGCCCAGTTGAGGAACGCAGCGACCTCTGCGAGCTCATCCCGATCGAGCGTGAGCGGGTCCGGCTCGAGCGCGGTTGCGATCTCCCGCATCCGCGCTCGCATCTCGAGGCCGTCCTCGACGGCCGCCCGGACGTCACCGAGAACGCGGCGAACCCCGTCCACCAGCGCTGTGAGCCGACCGGACTCACTGACGCGATCGATCTCGAACTGGATCAGAGCTTCGCTCGTGGCGCCGGCACCCCCAGCGCCCGGCGCCAGGACGCGCCCGAGACGGCCGTCGAGATCCCTCTCGACATCGATCACCGGCACGATCGAGAGCCGGATGCCGTGACCCTGGCGGGACAGCTCCATGCCGACGGAATCGACGAGAAACGGCATGTCGTCGGTGACGACCTCGACGATCGTGTTCGCCGAGCGGCGCCCGGGCGCCTCGGGCGCCGGGTTGTACGCCCTCACGTTGGCCGTCTCCGGAGCGCGGACGCGAGCCCATTCCCACATTGCGAGCGCCGCATCGAGCAGGTCGCGCTCGCTCCGTCCGACGAGGTCCTCAGGGGCGACCCAACGGTAAAAGAGACGCACGAACGTCTCGCACGCGGGCGCCGACTCGGGGGGCACAGCGTCCGGGATGGCGCGGCAGACGGCCTCGAGGACCGGTGAGCCTGGATCTGATGGGCCTGGCAGTTCGGACATGCGGCGAGCAGGGGCGGTGGCGACGAGGATGCACCGATCGTCAGGACGACGTCGGGCCTGACTCTAAGGGTGTTCGGCGCGGTGTTCGCTACTGCTGCTAGCCGAGGGGGAGCTCAGCTCGGCTCCTGCGCGGCGATCCCTGGGCCGTGGCGGACGACCGTGAACGAGAACGCATCCGCGAGGTGGTGCTCGTGTGAGAAGAGCACCGGGACGCCCTCGGCCGTGGTGTCGAGCTGCTCGATCGTGAGCAGGAGCGCACCGGTGGCGACCTGGAGCCGCTCGGCGGTTTCCGCGTCGGCGTTGCCCGGGGTGAGCGTGGCGACGCCGTGATGGACGATCAGGCCGCGCGCGGCCAGCACCGCATAGACCGAGCCATCGCCGATCGCGCCGAGCTCGTCGGGCTCGAGGTGACCGCAGCGGCACCAGTCGGTGGTGTCGGCGACGCGCCGGCCGTCCGCCGTGCGCACGCGGCACAGACTGATGACCTCGGCGCCTTCGGGCACCTCGAGCGCAGCGGCGACCGCTGGTGGCGCAGCCACCACCTCACACGTCTCTTCCGCAGTGCCCGGCTCGAGTCCGGTCGACGCGATCAACGACGACACGCCGAAGTTGCGGCTGAGGTCGTTGGGCAGCGCCGGCCGGTGGGTGACGTAGGTCCCGGAGCCGTGGCGTCGGCGAACGAACCCCTCCTCCTCGAGGATCGTGATCGCAGCACGCATCGAGGAGCGCGACACCGCGCGATCCTGAGCGAGCTCGGGCTCGGACGGCAGCTTGTCCCCCGGAGCGAGTTCGCCTTGGCGGATCCTGAGCCGCAGCTCCTGCGCGAGCCGATGGCGCAGCGACTGTTCCGTGCTCACGCGCCTACCCTACCAGGTTGTCCGACAAATTTGCCTGCTTGAGGCATCGAAAATCCCTGCGGATAGGCGAAATCATCCCGAAGGACGGTTGCGCTCCCCCGGACCAGGCGCTACGCTGCCGCGCAAGTTGTCGGACAACCTTTGGAGTTCGAGTGAGCGAATTCATCTTCATGCTGACCCGAGACGACCGGACGATCGCAGACGCGAGAGCGGTCTACGAGCAGATCGCGGACTCGGGCATCATCCATGTCGGATGCAAGGACATCGGCCTCGAGCAGGCCGAGCTCGCCGCCCTGATGGATGACATCCGCGCCAACGGCCACACGAGCTATCTCGAGGTCGTCTCGGAGACCGAGGAGGCGACGCTTCAGTCCGCCCGTGTCGCGGCGGAGCTCGCGCCGGACTACCTGATCGGCGGGATGGTGATCGAGCCGATCCAGGAGCTCCTCGCCGGCTGCGGCGTGCGGTTCTGTCCCTATATCGGGACGATCGTCGACCACCCATGCCTCCTGCGGGGCACGATCGAGGAGATCGCGCAGGACGCCCGTCGCGCCGAGGCACTGGGGGTCGACGGCATCAACCTGCTCGCGTACCGCTATGACGGCGACGTCGACAAGCTCGTCGAGGCGGTCGTCGGCGCGAGCACTCTGCCGATCATCGCCGCCGGGTCCGTCGACTCGGCCGAGCGGATCCAGGCGCTCGACCAGCGCGGCGTGTGGGCGTTTACGATCGGGACGGCGGCGCTCGACGGCAAGCTCGTGCCCGGTGCACCGCTGGCGGAGCAGCTCGAGTACGTCCTGAAGGCGGCGGGTGCCGCACAATCGCAACCAGTCGGAGGAGAGGCATGATCCCCGAAGTCCGGGACCGCCAGTCCGAGTGGAACGACGCGGTTGAGGCATTGCTCGTCGACGTGCTCGGCGAGACCGATGCCAGGGCCGTGATCGCAACGTGTCAAATGACCGCGAGCGTGTAGCTCAACTGTCAGCCAGCACAGCGCAACACCGAGGAGATGTGAATTGAGCATCCAGGGCGAAACCCTTATCGAGCATCACGAAGGGATGCTTCCGGTCCTTGAGAGCGTGGACGTCGCGCAACGGGATGACGTCCACAAGCTCAAGCCCGGAGCCGTCGGTTTGGCGGGGGTGCTGTTCCTGACCGTGACCGGCTCGGCGCCGATCTCGGCGATGCTGTTCAACACGCCGATCGCCGTTGGCTTCGGCAACGGCATCGGCGCGCCGGCCGGATTCATGTTCGCGACGGTCGTGCTTGTGATCTTCAGCGTCGGTTACGTCGCAATGTCCCGGAAGGTGACGACCGCCGGCGGTTTCTACAGCTTCATCAGCCACGGGGTCGGACGTGAGCTAGGAATGGCGAGCGGGTTTGCGATGGTCGCAGCGTACAGCGTCTTCGAAGTGTCGCTCGTCGGCGGCTTCGCGTACTTCGCGCAACTCAAGGCCGCGAGCTACGGATGGCACGTCCAGTGGTACTGGTTCGGCTTCTTCATGATTGCGCTGATCGCGGTGCTTTCGTACTTCGATGTAAAACTGTCCGCCCGCATCTTGGGGGTGGCGCTGATCTGCGAGGTGATCACGCTGATCGTGTTCGACCTCGTCATCTTCACGGGCGCGAGCAGCAACGTGTCGGCCGCCGCGATCAACCCGGTCAACGCGTTCAAGGATCTTCCCGCCGGCCACTTTGGCTCGACGGCGCTGGCCGCGGGCGCGGCCGGCATCGGCATCTTCTTCGCGTTCTGGTCGTGGGTCGGGTTCGAGATGGCGCCGAACTACGGCGAGGAGTCAAAGGACCCGAAGCGCAACGTGCCACGCGCGCTGTACATCTCCGTGATCGGTCTCGGCATCTTCTACACGCTCACGTCGTGGGCCGGGCTCAGTGGATATAGCCACTTCAATCAGGCGGTGAACGTCGCGCAGAACAACTCGGCGGAGTTCTACTTCCTGCCGGCGCTCCATTACTCGGGCGCGTTCCTCAAGGGCGCCCTGAGCTGGTTGATCATCACCGGCTCATTCGCCTGCGGGATGGCGTTCCACAACACCACGGCGCGGTACATGTACTCGCTCGGGCGCGAGCGCGTGCTCCCACACCAGCTCGGCCGCACCCACAAGGTGCACAAGAGCCCGCACATCGCCTCGACGACGCAATCGGGGATCGCGGCGGTCATCCTGCTGCTGTTCGTCGTGTTCGCGCCGGTCGATCACAAGCTCGGCGCCGGCGACTCGGTCGGTTACCTGCAGGTGTACGGCCTGATGGCGGTGATGGGAGTCGTCTCGATCCTCGCGATCCAGGCGCTCGTGTCGCTGGCGATCTTCAACTACTTCCGCACGCACCACAAGGACGCGCACCACTGGTGGACGACGATCACCGCGCCGATCATCGCAGTGATCTCGCAGGTGATCGTGCTGTACCTGGCGATCAGCAACCTCGACTTCCTCGGCGCCGGTTACAGCTACGCGAAGTGGCTCGTGTGGGGTGACGTGTTGATCTTCGCGCTGGGGCTGGGTTACGCCTTCTGGCTGAAGTCAAACGATCGGGCGAAGTACGAGACGATCGGCCGGATGATCAACCAGGGGATGGATCAGGTCTGATCCAGTCGGCGGGCATCCGGACGGCGGCGCGACCGCAAGCCGTCCAGCCGCGGCCCTCTGATGGCTGGCTTAGCCATTTAGTCTCAATCCTGCCTAGACCATTTGCATAAGAGATTGCGAGTTCTGGCTCTCATCCACCACGACGTCGCGGACAGCGGCGTGTTCGCTGAGGAGGTCGCGGGGCGCGGTCACGAGCTCGAGGAGTGGCTGCCCTCAGCGGAACCGCTGGCCCGCCCGCTCGATCAGTACGGCGCGGTGATGGCGTTCGGCGGCGGGATGCAGGCGGACCAGGACGACCGCTACCCGTGGCTGCGCACCGCGCTGCACGTGCTCGGCGAGGCGCTCGAGCGCCGGCTGCCGACGCTCGGCGTCTGCCTCGGCGGCCAGATGCTCGCGCGGGCGGCAGGCGGCGCGGTCGGCCCGTCCCCGGAGGCGGAGTGGGGCTGGCGCGCGGTCGAACTCACCGATGCCGGCGTCCGCGATCCGCTGTTCGCCGGGCTGGCGCCGACATTCGACGTCTTCCAGTGGCACTCATATGCGTTCGGGCTCCCGCCCGACGCCGTGTCGTTGGCCCACAGCCCTGTGTGCCTTCAAGGCTTCCGCGTCGGTGATTGCGCCTGGGGCCTGCAGTGGCATCCCGAGGTGACCGGCGAGACCGTCCTGCTGTGGGGCGAGCGCTACCCGCCGTCCCCGAACGGCGTTCCGGTGCCGCTCGATCTCGCCGAGTTGCAGGCGACGGTCCTGGCCCGGATCGCCGCCACGAACGCCGAGGGCCGCGCGCTCTGCGGCCGCTTCCTCGCGATCGCCGAGCGCCGCCAGTAGACGCCGGCGCGCCACGGCGTGGTTCCGTGGTCCGCCCGACGGTCGCCGATGACCACGGCCGTTCGGACCTGCGACCGAAGCGATCTCCCGCAGCCCATATACGTCGAGGGGCTGGCGGAGATTGCTGTCGCATCCGCGACGCGGCTCGCCCACCTCGCCCCGATCCGGGCGACTGCGGGAATCTGTGCCCGTCTTGGTCCGATCGGCGCGCGTGTCCGTCTTGGTCCGATCGGCGCGGCCGCGCCGTCTACGCCGCGACCCGCGTCTTCACCCCAGCGAAGCGGCCCGCGTCGGCGAGGACGGAGCGCATCGCCTCGACGATCTCGTCGAGCACGGCGTCGTCGCTGATCAGCGGCGGCGCGATCTGGAGCACCGAGTCGCCACGGTCGTCGGCACGGGCGATCAGGCCCGCCTCGCGCAGCCGGCCGGGCATGAATCCGCGCAGCAGTCGCTCGCGCTCGTCGGCATCGAAGCGCGTGCCGTCCTCGTCCTTGACGAGCTCGGCGGCCCAGAAGAAGCCCTCGCCCCGCACGTCGCCGACGATCGGCAGCTCGCGCAGCGACTCCATCCGCTCGCGCAGTCCGGCCTCGCGTGCGCGCACGTTCTCGAGCACGCCGTCGCGCGCGAAGATATCGATGTTCCTGAGCGCGATCGCGGCGCACAGCGGGTGCCCGCCGAACGTGATGCCGTGCAGCAGCGCGCGCTTGTCGTCGTAGAGCGGCTGCGCGACGCGATCGGCGACGAGCACCGCGCCCATCGGGGCGTACGCCGAGGTGAGCCCCTTGGCGATTGTGATGAGGTCGGGCGTCGCGCCGTACCGCGTCACGCTGAACCACTCGCCGAGGCGTCCGCAGCCGGTGATCACCTCGTCGGCGACAAGCAGGATGCCGTGACGATCGGCGATCTCGCGCAGCCCGGTCCAGTAGCCCGGCGGCGGGACGAGGCAGCCGCCGGCGTTCTGCACCGGCTCGGCGATGATCATCGCGATCGTCTCCGGACCCTCCTCGAACACGACCTGCTCGAGCTCCGCCAGCAGCGTGCGGGTCAGCGCCTCGCCGGTCTCGGCGTTGCGGAACTGATTCGTGTTCGAGACATGGCGGGTCTCGATCGCGGGCGGCCCGAACGGCTCCTTGAACGGCCCCACCCCCGTCAGCGCGAGCGCCCCGAGCGTCACCCCGTGGTAGGCGATCTTGCGCGCGATCGCCTTGCGGCGCTCCGGCTGCCCGTTTGCCAGGTGGAAGTGCCGCACGATCTTCCACGCCGCCTCGACCGACTCCGACCCGCCGGAGGTGAAGAACACCTTGCCGATGCCGTCGGGCGCGAGTCCTGTCAGCCGGTCGGCGAGCTCGAGCGCCGGCGGATGGGCCGTCGACCACATCGTGTTGAACGCCAGCCGCTCGAGCTGGTCGGTCGCGACGGCGGCCATCTCGGAGCCGTACGAGTAGCCGATCTGCGCGCAGAACAGACTCGACAGGCCGTCGACGTAGCGCCGGCCGTGCGTGTCAAACACGTACGGCCCCTCCCCGCGCTCGAGCACGAGCAGGTCGGAGGCACCGGAGGCAAAGTCTCCGTTGCGAGCGAAATGCAACAACGCCGAGGGCTGGTCACTGGCCACGTCATCCACCGCCTTCACGTTTCAACCTGTCTGGATCGTCGCCGTGCAGGTTCCTCCAGCGCCGTCGCAATCACAAGCTTCGCGGCGTCACAAACACGCCCGGCGCGTGCGACGATCCGACGCACGTCCGCGGCTGCGAGGACCGACCCGGTCAACGTCAACCCGGCCTCGCGGCCCTCGAGCCGGGCCCCGGCCCGCCTCGCATGCCTACACAACCCCATCGATGGAATTTGTCGGAAGAGTATCTTTCGCAGCGGATCGACCGACGCAGGATCAGTCGCGCCAAGGAGGCCAGAGGATGAGGGCAGAGAAGCTTGCGGGCCACGAGCAGCACGGGAGCGCATGAGCCCGCGCGAGCTCGCGCTCGACTGGCGTCTCGACGGCCCCACGGGCGCCGCGTTCCTCGTGCTCGTGGGCGCGGTCGCTTGCATCTATCTGGCCGCGGCCAGGATCGGCCACCAGCGGGATCGCCGCCACCGACCCTGGCCGCTGCGGCGGACCGTGTGTTTCCTCGCGGGCCTCGCGGTGCTCACGATCGACCTGTATTCCGGAATCGGCGCGCAAGCGGACGTCCGGCTCTCGAGCCACATGGTCGAGCACATGGTGATGTGGGTGCTCGTCGCGCCGCTGCTCGCGGCGGGCGCTCCGGTCCGCCTCGCCTTCTACGCGCTGCCGCGGCGCGGCCGGCGGACGCTCGCCGGCGCGCTGCGGTCATGGCCGGTGATGACCGTGACCCACCCCGGCGTCTGCGTCTGCGTCTTCTGCGCCGTGCTGCTTGTCACCCATCTCCCGCCGGTGTACGGACTCGCGCTCAGCAACGATTACGCGCACGAGCTCGAGCACGCGCTCTACCTCGTGGCGGCGCTGCTCGTGTGGGTTCCGATCCTGCGGGCCGATCCCCTGCCGCACCGGCTGGGCACCCGCGGCCGGCTCGCGAGCATGGCGGGATGCATGCTGCCGATGCTGCTGATCGCGATTTGGCTCGACGCCGTCTCGCGTCCCGTCTACGGGCACTACCTCGGCACGCTCGGTCCTGGCGCCGTGCGCGACCAGCACCTTGCGGCGTGGATCATGCTCGTCGGCGGCATCCCCGCATTCGCCGTGCCGTTTGCCGGCAAGCTCCGGCTCCCCGCGCGCCGTCGCCCAGCGCTCACGCCGTCCGTGCGCGTGTCAGCGTAGTCGTGGCCCGCGCCCGTGCGGGGCGGTGAAGCCGACGTCTTGGTCAGCGACCGCGAGCTCGAGATGCTCACACCGTAGGCAGAGCAGTAGGGCTCTCGTGACCGATCACGCGCTTGCCAGCGCGACCGACCTGAGTTGGTAGAGCGATCCGACGCCCGCGAATCGGTTCTTGAGACGGCCACGACGCCGCGGGCGAAGCGTCGAGGTCACGTCGGACATCGTGCGGTGTCCATGCCTTGAGGATCGACGGCGGCGTGGCCCGCTCGCTCGGCGGCATGTTGATCGCGTCAGATGGGGGGCAAGGGCGCGCAACACTTTGTGACGCTCAATGTGATTCCACGTCATGTGGCGTCGTGTCCGGCGTTCGCGCCCTTGCCACGATGTGTCTGTCGAGCGCGGCGCAATTCAATCGAGCCGCGATCGCGCGATCATCCGCACTTGTCCGCAATCTTATTCCGTTGATTTCCGCAGACGGCGCTTCGGAAGGTCAGCGGGCCCGGCGGAAGCGTTACTCAGCGTGTTTGAGCGCTTTGGGTTTGCCGAGGTAGAAGCCTTGGGCGTAGTGGACGCCGTAGTCGCGCAGCAGTTCGAGTGCCTCGTCCGAGGCGACGTGTTCGGCGATGGTCTGTTTGTGGAGCGCGTGGGCGGTGTCGATGATCGCTTTGGCGAGCACGCGGTCCTCCTCGTTGCCTGGGAGACCGCGGACGAACTCACCGTCGATCTTGACGTAGTCGACGGGGAGGTGTTTGAGGTAGGCGAAGGACGCAAAGCCTGAGCCGAAGTCGTCCAATGCTGAGCTGCAGCCGATCTGCGCAAGCCCTTCGGTGAACTCGCGGGAGGCGGCGAGGTCTCGGATCGCGGCGGTCTCGGTGAACTCGAAGGTCAGCCGGCGGGGGTCAATGCCGGCGTTGGTGATTTCGCGTTCGATTTCTTCCAGGAGTTCGCGGTCTCCAACGGAGACTCCAGAGAGGTTGATCGCGTAGCTCGCGGTGCTCTGGTCGGCGGCGAGGATGCCGATCGTTTCGTGTAGGACCCAGCGGTCGATCTCGGCGATTAGCCCGAAGCGCTCAGCGGTATCGATGAACGCTGCGGGGGTGATCAAGCGTCCGTCGTGTTCGCGGATGCGCAGCAGCAGTTCGTGGCTGTGGATCTGACGGGTGCGCAGGTCGGTGATCGGCTGGGCGTGTAGCTCGAAGCGCTTCTCGGCCAGGGCGCCTCGTAGGCGCTCAAGCCAGCCGAGCCGGGCTTGGGTCACCTCGTCTGTGTAGCTCTTGCGTGCTGTCATGACGCGGTTTCGGCCCTCGCGTTTGGCCTCGTACAAGGCGATGTCGGCCATCGCCATCCACGCCTCGACGCTTTGACCGCGCTCCAGTTGCGCGACCCCGATGCTGACGGTCGTGTGCACGATCCGGTTGACTGCGGGGATCTCGAGGTTGCGCGCCGCGGCGCGGAGTCGCTCCGCTAACGAGAGCCCCTGGTCGAGATCGGTGTGGGGCAGCAGCGCGGCGAATTCATCGCCGCCGAGGCGCGCAAGCACGTCGGCCTCGCGGACCTGTTCGTCCAGGGTGCGCGCGACGGCCTGGATCAGCTGATCGCCGGCCTTGTGGCCGATTGTGTCGTTGACGAGCTTGAGATTGTCGAGATCGCAGATCAGGAGTGTCGCGGGAGTGTCGTAGCGATCGTTCTCCGCCAGGCGGCGCTCGAGCTCGTCCTCCAGTCGGCGGCGGTTGAACAGGTTGGTCAGCGGGTCGTGCTCGGCGTACGACCGCAGCAGCCGCTCCAACTGCTTGCGTTCACTGATGTCCTGCGCCTGGCAGGAGACGCCGGTGATCGCACCGGCCGCGTCACGGACGGGCGCGATCGTCACGTCGACCTCGACCGGGCTCCCGTCTTTGCGCAGGTCTTCGCTTTCGAACCGGACCACCTGGCTAGCGAGCGCGGCGTTGACGTGCTCGAGGCTTCCGTTGGCCTCGGGCCGGTTGAGGATCGTGATCGGCTGGCCGATCGCTTCCCCTGGGGTGTGGCCGTACAGGTGCTCCGCGCCGGTGTTCCAGCTCTCGATCATGCCGTCAGGCGAGAGTCCGATGATCGCCTGGGGGCTGCATTCGACGATCGCCGCAAGCCGGGCGGTCGCCTGTTGGGCGCGGCGGCGCTCGGTCACGTCACGGATCGCGCTTGAGATCAGCAGGCCGTCGTCGGTGTCGATCGGGTTGAGCATGATCTCCACGGGGAACTCGCTGCCGTCGCTGCGGCGCGCGTGGGGATCGCTCTCGATCGCGACCTGGCGTGGACGCGGATCGGCAAGAAAAGCTCTGAGCACGTCGGGGTAGGAATGTCGCTGTTGCTCTGGGATCAGCATCTGCACGGGCCGGCCGAGAAGCTCTGCGCGCAAGTAGCCGAACAGGCTTTCGGCGCGTGCGTTGGCGAGCACGATGTCACCGGCCGAGTCGACGATCACGATCGCGTCCGGCGCGGACTCAAGTAGCCCCCGGAGTTTCTGCTCGTCGCGATGGCGCGCGGAGACGTCGCGAATGATTGCGGCCATCATCGGTCCGGCGCGGTCGCCGTAGCTCCCCATCGAGAACTCGATCGCGAACTCTTGCCCGTCGCTGCGTAGCCCCGTCAGGTGGGCAACCTCGCCAGATGAGCCGTGGTGGCCGCTCGCCCAGAGTCTGGTGATCCGCTCGTGGACGTCCTCGCGGTCGCGCTTGCAGACGAGAATCTCGCACGGTTGGCCGACGATGCCGTGCGGCGGGTGGCCGAACATGCCGGCCAATGCGGGGTTGGCGTAGATGATCGTGCCGGTCCCGTCGACCGTCATCATCGCGTCGCTCGCAGTCTCGGCGATCGCGCGCATCATCCCGTGCATCCGGCTTCGCTCCCGCTCCTCGCGCTCGGCCGCGGTCGCGACGAGCCACGCGGCGACCGCGAACGTGAACGTCACCGCGCTCGCGAACACCCACCCCGCGACAGTGCTCCCGAACAGCCCGAGCTTATGCCCCGCGAGCGTCAACGCCGCAAGCATGAGCGGAACACCGATCGCCGCCGGCAGCAACCGCCGCAGCACTAGACCCCCTTGACCGGTGCTCGCAAGCATCGCGACCGCACCATGGTCCGGGGATGCCAGCAGCAAACCCAGCGACAAGAGGACCAGCGCGACAGCGGAAACGACCGCAATCCGCTGCCCCGAGCCGAGGTCGATCAGCGACGCCGCCCCGGTCGCGAACCCGATCAACGCGAGCAGGCCCAGCGCACCCGCCGCCCAACCGAACACGCTGCTCACTCGCCACCGACCCAGCCGCCGCTCCCACGTCACCAACCCCATGCCCACGAGCACGAACCCCAGCGCAGCGTTCACAGCTGGCCGACCCGGATACGGAGCACGAACCCCGACCCGATCGCGGAAAAGGAGCTGATCGATCCCGAGTCGCGCGGCGAACGCGTACTCGACCAAGGTCGCGACTGCGATGCACACGACGAGCATCGCTCCCACCGCGGCCGCGCGACGCGGCCGCGATCCTGGCGCACTGCGCTGATAGACGATCAACGAAACGCCCGCGAGCAGGAAGCAGATTGCCGTGTTGGCCTTCATTGGCGGCCCGCCCGGCACCAGCCGCTCAAGAAGACGGATGTGCGCGCTCCAGCCACCCAGCACCAGAACCCCCACCACCGCCGCTGCAGCAGCAGACAGAACCGCAGCCACCTGCAGCCTCGAGACCAACTCCGCGGACACGGACAAGGACACGGAACTCGTCGAGGAGCCAATTGCCGCCTGCCGTCCGCCATGAGGTTCCAGCCGCCGGCTCAGGCGGCCCGAGCTCTCCCGGTCGAGGAACCCTCTCACATCGACCGTTTCGGCCAACGATCGAGAACCTTGTCCGCAGTTCTCCGCAGAATTGGACCGGGCTCACCCGCACAAGCGAGCGCGGAAGGCGGCAAAACTTCCTCAAGCCGATACAACCGCTCCTTTGCGCCGCGCGACGGACGAGCGCAACATTCTCACGACGCCACGGCGGCCGCGCCCGTAGCGCGGCCAGGATCACTTATGCCCGGTCTCTGTCCTGTCGTGGCTGGCATTCCGGGACGGCACATCCGAAATGGAGGAACCGCCACGGCGCGTGTCGCGTCGCCGGGTCGAGATTGAGATAGGAGGAGCACATCGTGCCCTCGGGGTGTTCGACGAACACGGTCTCGTAGATGCCGACACGGTCACCGCAGACCGCGCAAAACTTCCACCACGGCGGGTAGTCGCTCTCCTCGATCACGGCACGACTGTAATCCTCGTGTGCGCTGCCGACCGCAGCAGAAAGCCGACGTCCGACCGCGGCAATCTACGGAGCCAGGCGTCCGCTCTTGGCGCCACGCGATTGCGGCGCGTCGAAGCGCGACCAGGACCGCGGGCGCTGTGACACGCCGTCGATCTTGAAAGGCGAGCTCAGCTGAACCCCGGTGACGCGCGCAGCTCGTGCTCGGTCGTCAAGGACTCGCGTTGGAGCACGCCGCCGGGGCCGACTCGATACGCGCCGGTCCGCGTGAGCGGGGGGGAATAGGCGTGGATGGTGACTGCCGGCAGATCGCCGCTGTGCAGGACGCGGTGGATCGCGACCGCAGGCACGGTGAAGGTGGAGCCGCCGCGGACGGTCCGGACCTGCGGCGAGGCGCCGACGCGCAGGCGCTCCTCCCGCACCTGGCCCGAGATCACCGCGATCGCCGCCGCCGACTCGTCGTGGTCATGAAATCCGGTGTCCTGGTCCTCGGTCCAGCAGATCACCCACGCGTTCACGTCCTCATCGTCGCGCGCAAGGCCGGATCGCGGCCCGTCGGCACCGGCTCGATCACCGGGCGATCGGAGCCGTACACGAGCTGCTCGCCTCCGACCAGCTTCGAGACGGTGTCGATCGCCACCGGGCCGTAGCTCGACGTGTCGTAGAAGATCCGGTGATCGCGCACGTCGATGCGGGGACCGCCGCGCGTCGCGAGGCGCTCGGACAGCAGCGGGGCGCAGCCGGCAAGCATCGCAAACACGAGTTGCTGCGGTTCCTCGCCGGCGCCGGGTACGACGTGACCGACGCGATGCCGCCGAATGTCGAGGGCGCGCTCGAGCTGTGGGCCGAGCTCCTCAACGAGGATGTGCGCAGGTTCTGGCCGCTGGTCGAGCCGATCGCCTCGCCCGGCGCGCGCGCGTTCGTGAAGCTCGCGCTCGACTCGACGCCCGAGCTCGACGTCGCGGGCTACGCCGCGCGGTGGCAGTCGCAGCAGGCGCTCGCGCGCGAATGGTCGATCCACCAGCGGGCGCGGCCGCTGATCCTCGCTCCGGTCAACCTCCGGCAGCCGTTCGCGCCCGACGAGGACATCCGCTCGGCGGAGTCGATGCGCGCGATCGTCGACTCGATGCTGATGGTTGTCCCCGTCAATCTGCTCGCCCTCCCGTCGGTCGCGGTCCCGGCCGGGTATGACGGCAGCGGCCTCCCGCCGGGAGTCCAGATCATCGGGCCCCGCTTCCGCGAGGACCTGTGCCTCGATGCAGCCGCGGCGGTCGAGTCGGCGCTCGGCACGGTCACGCCGATCGACCCGCGCGGCTCGTGACGACCGGAGATCGTCGGGCACCGCATAATTCCCGCGGTGCCCGACCCCTCGCAGCCACTGCTTGAAGCCGACGTCGATCCGGATCCGCTGCGGCAGTTCGCCGCGTGGTTCGAGGAAGCGACTGCGGCGGGGCTGGCCCAGCCGGAGGCGGCGGCCGTCGCGACCGCGTCGGCCGACGGCGCGCCGTCGGTGC
>DATKOY010000272.1:0-38233 GCA_035524415.1 Solirubrobacteraceae bacterium
TGATCGCCGCCAACACCTGCCACGGCACGTCGTACTGAATCCCCGCCGCCTGATAAATCGGCAGCAAAAACGGCGGAATCCGAAAACTATCGATAAAGAAATTCGGCACCCCCAACGGCGCCGACCCCGGCAGCGCAAACGCCTGGCTGCTCGTCGACGTCCGTCCGGCACTGGTCGTCGGCCGCTGGGTCGAGGTCGTGCTGGTCGTCGTCTTCGAGGTGGACGTGCGGGTCGTCGTCCTCGTGCTCGTCGTCGTGGTCGTGCGCGTGTGGGTGGACGGCGTTTGCGGCTTGCCGGACCCGACGACCGTCGGCGGCGTCTGCGACGGCGTGGTCAACGTTGAGGTTGAGGTTGAGGTTGAGGTTGAGCTCGTCGAAGGCGAGGAGGACCCGGACGAAGTGGTCGACGAGCTCGAGGTCAAACCGTTCGACGCCGTGCTCAGGACGGTCGTACTCGTGGTCGGGGAGCCCAGAGTCGAGGTCGACGTCGTCGTGCTCGTCGTCGACGTGCCCGGCGGCGAGGTCGTGGTGCTGGTCGTGGTCGTCGCGGTCGTCTGCTTCGGCAGGGCGGGAGCGCGGACGCACCGAAGCCAGACCAGCCGGGCGCCCTTCGGGGCCGGGACCCTGTCGAGACGCGTGCGCGCAGGGAGGTCGATCGTGATCACGCGCGTCCGGTGGCCGGCCAGCGCGAGCTTCGCGGTACAGACGCGAGCAGTCGGGGACGGGCGCACGACCATCGCGTGCGGGACGATGATCGTCCCGACTGTGGCGAGTGCGGCCGTCAGCTGCCGGCTCCTCAGCACGGCGCGCCCACCGGCTCAGTTGGGTCGCTGCTCGCAGCACAACTAAGCGCGTCCGGGGCCCCGGACGGCGCCTCTGCAGTGGATGTTGTCGACATCTGACTCATATTCTGCCGCTTTGAGCGTGATGCGGCGTGCATTTTTCAGGACTTCTTAACCTGGCTCCGGCGACGCCGCCGTCAGGGATGCCGTGATGCGGGAAATCCGCATCACGCAGCGCGGTTGTCCGCGCGATCGCGGGCCCCTTTCCCCGATGTCGCAGCAATCGTGCGATGGAACCCTTCAGGTCTCCGGCCACCTGCCGATTGGAGAGAGGGAAATGATTGCTTCGATCCCACATACGATGCGAGAGCTTCATTCTCGCGTCAATGACGGCCTCCACGTCAGACTGTTGTGGGCCGAGGATGACGGGCGACTGGCTGTGGCGGTCACGGATATCCGGACCAGCGAGGCGTTCTGCATCGAACTGCGCGATGGCGAGAACGCGATGGAGGTCTTCCATCATCCCTACGCGTACGCCGCCTGGCACGGAATCAAGACTGCGATCGTGTCGCGGTTCGTCGACGACGGGCCCGACGACATCGAGCTGGCCGCCTAGGGTCCGCCGCGCTCGGTACGCCGACCGGTTGGGCGGTAGGCTCGGCGCGAGATGCCCGAGCCCCTCGCCATCGAAGCGCTGACGATGGATGCCGCGGGCGGGCCGCTCGCCGCGTTCCGGCTCGGGTCACAAGCCGCGGAGGCGCCGCTCGTGCTCGCGGTCCATGGCATTACCGGCACGAGCCGCGCGTGGCTCGCGGTCGCGCGCGCGCTCGGCGAGCGGGCGGCCCTGATCGCGCTCGACCTGCGCGGCCGGGGTGCGAGCAACGGACTGCCGCCGCCGTACGGGACGGCCGCGCACGTGTCGGACGCGCTCGCGGTCCTCGATCAGCTCGGGATCGAGCGCGCGGTGCTCGCCGGGCACTCGCTTGGCGCGTACATCGTCGCGCGGCTCGCAGCCGAGCACCCCGATCGCGTCCGCAGCGCCATCCTCGTCGATGGCGGGCTGACGATTCCGGGGAGCGAAGGCGTCGACCCGCAGGAGTTCGCCGATGCGTTCCTGGGGCCGGCACTCGCCAGGCTGCGACTGACGTTCGGCTCGGTCCAGGAGTACTGCGCGTGGTGGCGGCAACATCCAGCGTTCTCCGGCGGCGACGTCGCGGACGATGACCTCGTCGCCTACGCAACCCATGATCTTGACGGCGAGGCGCCACACCTGCATCCGTCGGCAGCGGAGCCGGCCGTGCGCGCGGACGCCGGAGAGCTGGCGACGCTCGGTCTGCCGGCGCACCGCCTGACGGTCGAGGCAAAGCTGCTGTGCGCGCCCCGTGGCCTGATGAACGAGCCTGCGCCAATGCAGCCGCTCCGGCGGGTGCAAGCGTGGGCGGCGGAGGATCCCGACCGCCGCGAGGCGATCCTCGTCCCCGGCGTCAATCACTACACGATCACGCTGGGTGCCGGCGGTGCCGCCGCGGTGGCCGACACGATCGCCGCCGCCGCTCGGTCGTAGGACCAACGGACCATGGAAACCGGACGCAGCGACCACCCACCGCGGCGCAGCCCCAGGCGGCGTAGCGACTACCCGAACGTCAGTCGGCCGCGTAGGCTTCCGCCCAGGGTGGTCAGGACCCTGGGGACACGAATGTCGAGGCTTGATGCCGCCCGGTTCGTCGGCCGATCGGCGGAGCTGGCGCGAATCGAGGCGCTGTTCACCGCCGAGCCCCCGGCGCAGGTCGTCGCTCTGCACGGTCCGGCGGGCGTCGGCAAGAGCGCACTGCTGCGCGAGCTCGCACGGCGGGCCGGCGCGCGCGGCTGGACGCCGGTCGCGATCGAGGCCCGCGACCTCCCGCCGCTGGCAGGCGTACTCGACGCAGCACTCGCTCCGGCGCTGGGATCACAGCGACCGCTCGTGCTGCTGGATTCATGGGAGCGTCTGTCTGCGCTGGACAGCCACCTCCGCAACGAGCTGCTTCCGCGCCTGCCCCCGGACGCAATCGTCGTGCTCGCTTCGCGGCGGGCGCCGGCGCGCGGCTGGTTCACCGGCGGATGGGAGCAGCTCGTGCTCGAGTTGGCCCTCGGGCCGCTCGAGGATCGCGAGGCCGACGCACTGCTTGCGCTGCGCGGTGTCGACGATGCCGACGCGCGGTCGGCAGCGATCGCGTGGGCCGGCGGCTCGCCGCTGGCGCTCGTGCTCGCGGCCGACGCCGGCAGCCTGCCGTCATCGGTGCACGCGCCGGACGGCCCGCCGGCGATCGTCGAGCGGCTGCTGCGCCGCCTGCTCGACGCCGAGCCCGAAGGGGAGCATCGCGGGGCGCTGGCGGTCGCGGCGCTCGCGCGCGTGACGACGCCCGCGCTGCTCGCGCAGGCGCTGCCCGGCATCGACGCCGACGCGGCCTTCGCCTGGTTGCGGGCCCATCCGAGCGCCGAGCCGCTGCGCGACGGGATCACCGTCCATGACCTCGTCGGCAAGGCGCTCCGCGCGGATCTCAGACGGCGCTCGCCCGAGTTCGAGCGCGAGCTGCGGCGCCGGATCGTCGATGCGCTCTACGCGACGTCGACGACCGGTGGGCTCTTGCAGTTGACGCTCGACCTCCAACACCTCGTGCACGACCCGGCGATCCGCTGGGGCTTCTCGTGGGATCCGTCGGGGCGCTACCGGATTGACGCGCCGCGATCCGGAGACCTCCGGGCGATCGCGGAACGCGGCGGCCGGGCTGCACTCGCGTGGCTTCAGAGCGCACATCGATATTTCGAGGAGTCCCCGGAGCGGGTGATCATCGTGCGCGATCATGACGACCAGGTCGCCGGCTACGGCGTTGGCGTGACGCCGGCGAGCGCGCCGCCCTACGCTGCGGATGACCCAGTCCTCGGACCGCGGCTTCGACATGCGGCTACCCACGTCGGACCCGGCGGTGCGGTCATCTGGCGCCAGGCGGTCGATCTGACGCACGAGCGGGGATCCCCGATCACGGGGCTGATCGGCATGGCCGGGATCATCGGCGCAGGTCTCGAGAATCCGGCCGCGGCGTACCTTCCGATCGTTCGGGGCAACGATGCGGCGGAAGCGTTCAGCGCCGCCTGCGGCGCGGTCGCGATCGGCGAGCTCGCCGTCGACCATGGTGGTGTGCACGTCGAATGCCATGTGCTCGACTATGGGCCGGGTGGACTGCTCGGGTTTCAACGCGCGGCCGTGTACCGCGAGCTGGGGCTTCCGCCACCCCCGCCACCGCGCGCAGGACCAACGATCGCCGACGTGCGCGACGCCCTCAAGCACTACGGCTCGCCGGCGCTGCTCGCCGACGGGCCGCTCGCACCGGGACACGGGTCGCCCTCCGCGCGGGCGCAGACCGTGCGTGAGCTGATCGATCGGGCCGTGCGTGACGCGTTCGGACCGTCCGAGGAGGACCGCCGGCTTCGCCAGGTGCTCGTCCGCGGCTATCTCGATCCGGCGCCGACGCACGAGCTCGCCGCCAGGGAGCTGAACCTGAGCCGGACGGCTTACTTCAGGCGACTGCGGACGGCGGTGCAGCGGGTGAGCGAACAACTCGGCGCCGGAGCGCAACGGGACTAACGCGGAACTGTTGCGGTACTGACGGGCGCCATGCCCGGACCTACGATCGCGCCATGCCCAGGAGGGGAGCATGGCTTGGCGCGGTGGTGGGGACCTCGCTTCTGATCGCAAGCCTCGCGGCAGCGGCGCGCGCAGCGCCGCCGGGCGGTCTCGCGCTCACGCAATCGGAGGTCCCCGGGCTTGCGCAGGCGCACGCATCGATCGGCGCCGCGCGTCGGGTCCTGATCCGGCTTCTCGGCGGGCGCGCGGCGCGCGGCGCGTCGATCGCGGCCGTCGCGTTCCGCCGCGGGCGCGGCGCATCAGCACTGACGCTCACGGTGCAGGCGTTCGTGCTCGGGAGCCCCGCACAGGCGGGACGCGCGCTCGCGGCGTGGCGGCGGTTGACCCGGGGCCGGCGCTCCGCGACCGTGCTCACGGCCGTGCAGTCCGGGCCCGCGATCGCCGTGCTGACGCTCCAGGTGCACGCGAGCCCGACGAGCGCCCGCCTGTTGCTCGGAAGCTATGCAGCGCTCGAACGGAGCCGGCTGCGGACGGCGCTGTCTCGGACTGCGTGGGATCTCCTCATCGCCGGCGAGCGCGCCGACGGCTCCGTCTCGCGCACGACGCTCTTGCGGATGTTCTCGCTGGCCTACGGGCGGCTGCCCGGCGTCAGCCTTCCGGCCGGTTCGCCCCGCGTGCCCCCGATCTCCGGGTCGTGGTTCGTGCAGCGCGTGCTCGTCGAGCAGTGGCCGACGCTGACGCGGGCGCAGCGCCGGGCCGTGATCCGAGCGCTGTGGCCAGCTGACCGGCGGCGCGTAGCCCGTGCGAGTGCCACCGTCGTTGACGGATGCATCGCGCAGGTCGGCGGCCTCACGCTCGACGTCGCCGCCACCGATGACGCGCGAGCACTGCACACCGCCGAGCAGGCGCACATGCCGTTTGCGACGGCGACCTTCGGCATCTGCGCCTACAGCGTGCCCAGCGGCGGAAGCACGCTCGCCAACACGATCTCGTGGTACTCGAGCCGGGCGACCGCGCCGGCCGACGGTAACCAGCTGTACGGCTCGCTGCCGGATGAGTGCTTCGTGCGGCTGTACGACGGTTGGCGTGCACTGTCCGTGACCAATCGCCGCACGATCCTCGGTCATGAGATGTACCACTGCCTGCACGGCGAATGGGCGATGCGCCTGAAGTTCGGGGGCCAGTTCCCCGGCGACAACGCTCAGTGGGTCGAGGACGGCCTCGCGACGTGGGCGGGCAACGAGGTCGCACCCGGCACGTTCGCGCCGGACTCAGCGCCGCCCGGCCTCTACTACAAGGTGTGGCTCGACCATTACCTCCAGCTGCCGCTCTTTCAGCAGAGCTATGAGCCGTTCGGGTTCTGGGGCCTCGTCGCCCAGGAGGCGACGAGCGCTGCTGTGTGGCCGCGGATCCTCGACATCTGGAAGGCGGGTGCCGACTCGTCCGCGGTGTTCGACATCGGCACCGGCGCGCAGCGCGCGCTCGTCCTCGACCACTGGGGCCCCGGGCTGTTCTCGCAACCCGGCTGGCCGAGCGGGTGGCAGCAGCAGCAGCCGTATGTGGTCGCGAACCCAGTCTCTGTCGACGCGGTCGCGCCCGTCAGCGGCACGGTCCAGGTTGCGACCAAGCCCTACGCCGCGCTGAAGGTTCAGATCGACAACACCGCGCAACGGCTCGTCGAGGTGTTCGTCGACGGACACGGACGGCTGACGGACGGCAGCGCCAATCAGTGGGACGCCCCGCAGGGAGTGTGGCTGTGCCTCGGAGGCGGATGTGCGTGCCCGCCCGGCCAGCACGCGTCCAGGCCGATTCCACCGCACACGGACACCGGGCCGCTGCTGTACGCCGGCCTCGCCGGCGACCAGCACCCGACCAGGCTGACGCTCGGCGGGCACGATCTGTCGGAGTACTGCACCGCCAACGCACAGGGAGGGGGAGGCGGCGGTGGCGGGGGGCCGCCAGGCGGAGGCTCGAACGGAGACCCGCATCTGCGGACGTTCGACGGGCAACGCTACGAGTTCCAGGCGCTCGGCGAGTTCGTGCTTGCACGTTCGACGCTCGGCGGGTTCGAAGTGCAGGCACGCCAGCAGCGGATTCGCAACTCGTTCTTCTCGAACTTCCTGTCGGTCAACACGCAGCTCGCGTTCCGGGTCGGGCGCGCTCGGGTGACGATCTCGACGGGCGAGCCGCTTGTCGTGCGCGTGGGCGGACGCCGTGTTCACCCGGAGCGAGGTCCGGTGACGCTCCCCGGAGGCGGCAGCGTCACCCCGGCGTCCGGGGCCGACCCCTGTGACGAGCTCGACTTGCGATGGCCCGACGGATCGCTCGCCTGCGTGTGGAGCGTCGGCGACTCGGGAGTGGCGATCTGGCTCTACCCCGCGTCCCGTTTGCGCGGTCACCTGATCGGACTGCTCGGCAACTTCGACGGCGTCGCCGCGGACGACTTCCGCACGCGCGAGGGACGGCTGTTCACGGTCGATCAAATCGCCCCGGACCAGCTCCCGTCCCAGTACAACAACCGCTATCACGTGTTCGGCGAGTCGTGGCGCGTGCGCCAGCGCGAGTCGCTGTTCGACTACGGTCGCGGGCAGAGCACGGCGACGTTCACCGACCGCCGGTTCCCGAAGCAGCTGTTCGGAATCGACCGACTGTCAGCGGGGGTGCGGGCGCGCGCCGAGGCTGTCTGTCGATCCCGCGGAATCAGCGATCCCGACGTGTTTCAGGCGTGCGTGCTCGACGTCGCGGCGACCGGATCCGACGCGTTCGCGGATAGCGCGAGGACCGAGGAGCAGGCAAGCGCGATCTCGACCCCCTGGCAGCCGCTGGCCGGGCTCCAGAACGAGGACCTGTCGCCGACCTCGGTTGCGGTCACGGCGGACGGCGTGCTGCACATCGCCGTGATCGGCTCGGCGGCGCGCAACTCCGGTCAACCCGGCAACTACCTGGAGACCACGCTCGATCCGCAAGACCGCCAGGGGCCGGTGTCAGTCGACGAGCCTGCGACGCTGCTCCAGTACGCGCCTCTGCTGACTGCCGCCGGAGGCCTGCGGCTGCTCGGCTTCACCGACACCTGGCCGGACGGGACTCCGAGCGGCGTCTCGCCGCGGGGGCTGATGAGCTGGCAGAACGGCGCGGTCGGAGATTGGCTTCCGGGTGCGCACGGGCCTGCCACCTCGTTCGCGCAGACCGCGGACGGAACTCCGTACACCGTCACGCAGGCGGTCAACAACTTCCAGCTGTGGCGCGGCGTCGGCGCGAGCGGCGTCGACCACGAGCCGGCGCTCGGAGCGTTCTGCTTCGACCATTCCGACCAGGTCGCGAGCGACGGGCAGAGCGTGTGGCTGGCATGGCTCGAGATCAACTGCGGCGATCAGAGCCAGAACGGCCTGTACCTCGCGCCGGTGTCGACGACGACCGGCGAGATCGGGGCGCCGCAGCAGGTTCCGCTGCCGCCGGGAGCGTCGTGGGCCGACTACGACGCGTCGGAGCCGCTCGCATTCCTCAGCCGGCCCGGCAGCTCGGGCGCGTGGTTGGCGTATGCGTTGCAGCTTCGCGGGACGCTGCACGGCTTCCTCTTGCATGCCGGCGACACGACCGCGACGGATCTCGGGCCGGTGACCAGCCCGAGGCTGCTGGCCGCGGCGACGCCGTCGGGCGCGCTGTGGGTCGGCTCCTATGACAACAACACCCCACGCGCGACGTGGCTATTGCACTTCCGTCGCTTCCTCGCTGGGTCCGGCGTCGCCGCACCCGGCACGTGGACGGTGTCGCTGCCATCGATCGCGACGGGCGCGCAGGCGGGCCCGGGGTCGGTCGCGGTCGCGGCGCGCGGCGAGCGGCTCGATCTCGTCGCAACCTTCGACGGCTCGCCGACCTCCGGCGGGATGGTGTGGCACACGCAGATCGGCTGAGCGCCTGACTTCTGCCTGACTCAGGCGGGCGCGGGTGGTGCGGCAAACGTGAGCGCGAGCTCGTGGATCGTGCCCGCGACGTGCATCGCGTCGTCGCCCGCCGCACGCTCGAGGTCGTGTGCGGCGTCCTTGATTGCGCTGAACTCGCTCAGGCGCGCGCGAGCGTCGTTGACCTGGCGCTCCACGTCGGAGAACAGCGTGCTGATCGAGCCGGCGTCCGGGACGCTCGCGAGTTCGACGCGGCCGTTGAGCGCGAGCCGTGCCAGGCGCTCGATTCCGACCGCGACCCTGGCGACGTGCTCGATCACCTCGCCGAGCTGGCGCGCGACCGCCGTGAGCGCCGCGAACGTGCGATCGCTCCCGCGCTGGAGCGCGTCCGCCAGGCCGGCCATGTTCCTCCCGGTCCGGTGGTCGATCGTCTCGGCGGCGCACAGCTCGTGCGCGAACACCGCGATCATCTCCGCCTGGATCGTGCTCAGCGAGAGCTGGAACGTCATGTCCTCGATCTCCTTGACCGCGTTCGCCGCCCGCTCCGCGACGGTCGCGACGAGCGGCGAGGTCGCCTGCGATTGCTCGGTGAGCAGGCGTGCGACGGCGTCCAGCGCCGCGCCCTGTTCCCCGAGGCGGCTCGCGCCGATCTGCGCGTTCAGCGCAAACAGGCGGACGTCGTCGCCCATCGCCCGCAGGTACGCAGAATGCTCCGCGAGGTCGCTGCCGACCTGCGCGTAGCGCGTGAGGTCCGTCACCAGATGGGTCAGAAAGTCACTGATCGATGCGTACGCGGCGATGATGTCCGCGACGGACTCCTCGTTGTCCGTGGAGACGGTTGCAAGCGACCGGCGATGCTCAGGCGGCAGCAGTTGTGAGCGTCGCGCAACCTCCGCCGGAAGCGCCGCACGCATGAAGGCGTAGTAGTCGGGATACCCCGCCTCGCCGAGCAGCTCGCCAAGGCGCGCCACCGAGGCCTCGATCGACGGCTTGCGCCGGCGCACGTCGTCCCCCTCGATCTCGCGCTCGAGCGTGACGAGCGTGGCGTAGAGGTCCTGCGCGACGGAGAGGTACTCGGTGCCGGGGGCCAGGCGAACCGAGAGGTACCCGCCCTCGATCGGAGCGACGCTCGCGAGCACCCAGTAGTAGTTACCGTCCTTGCAGCGGTTCTTGACGTAAGCGGCGACCGGCTGCCCCGCCCCGATCGTGTCCCACAGCAGTGCAAACACCGCGCGCGGCATGTCGGGATGGCGCACGATGTTGTGCGCGCGGCCGATCAGCTCGTCGAGCGTGTAGCCGCTCACCCGCTCGAACACGCGGTTGCCGGCGGTGATCACGCCCTTATGGTCGGTCGTCGAGAAGAACAAGTCAGCGTCGGTCAGACGCCGCTCCACGCTGCGATCTCGGCTCATCTCTCCGTTGATCGGCGGCAGCCCCGATTGCCACCCCGTGCTTGACCGCACATTATTCGCGGGATTCTGCGGATGCGCGCACGCGCACCGCGTCGTTCGTCCGGGTTCGAGGATAGGGTCGGTACCCCCCGGCGTGGGTCGTGGAGGTGTTGTTGCCCGAGCTCGAGGTGGCACCCTCGGCGCGGGCGTCAGGCGACGGCTACAAGACTCCCATCGGCCGGCATGACGTGAAAGGATTCGCGCCGCGCTCGAACATTTGCCAGATAAGCGCCGCCACGGTGCTTATCTGCACAACCCTCGCGTCGAAGCCGAGCCTTTTTCACGTTATGCCGACCCGCGGCCGGGTCCGCTGGGGTTCGAGGGCCGCCGACCGCGGGATCAGCCGCCCGAGCGCTCGAGCGCCTGCGCGAGGTCCTGCCAGAGGTCCTCGATGTCCTCGAGGCCGACGCTGAGGCGCAGCAGGCCCGGCGGGACGCGGTCGCCTTCCCAGCGATGGCGCGCTTCGAGCGTCGAGCCGACGCCGCCGAGGCTCGTCGCGTTCGAGATCAGTGCAAGCGATTGCTCGACGCGCGCGGCGCGTGTGCCGTCCTCGACGTCGAACGAGAGCAGCGGGCCGAAGGCGCGCAGATAGCGCGCCGCCACCGGATCATCGAGGCCGGGATAGCGGACGCGGGCGACCGCCGGATGGCCGGCGAGGCGGCGCGCGAGCTCGAGCGCGCCGGCGGACTGGCGCTCGACCCGGAGCGCGAGCGTCTTCAGGCCGCGCAGCAGCAGCCAGGCGGGATCGGGTGCCGCGACGATGCCTGTCGTGCCGCGGAACGACCGTAGCCGTGTCGCGTCCTCGGACCGCGCACAACTGACCACGCCGAGCAGCGCGTCGTGGTGGCCGGCCAGGATCTTGGTCGCGCTGTGCAGCACGAAGTCGGCACCGTGCTCGAGCGGTCGCAGCAGCAGCGGGCTGAGCACGGTGTTGTCGACGCAGACGCGGGCGCCGCTGTCGTGGGCCGACGCGATCGTGGCGCGGAGGTCGGGGAACGTCAGCAGCGGATTCGAGCAGGGCTCGAGCCACACCAGGTCCGCGGGCGGCGGTGGCCCGGTCTGGTCGAAGCCGACGACGTGCAGCCCCCAGCGGCTGAGCTCGTCGCGCATGAGCGCGACCGTCCCCCAGTAGCCGCCGTCGGCGACCGCGACGGTGCTCCCCGGGCCGAGGATCGCGAGCAGCAGCGCGGTCGTTGCGCCCGCGCCCGATGCAAACAGGAGCGCCTCGCCGCCGTCGAGCTCACCGAGCAGCCGCTCCGCCTCGACGCCGACCGGGTGAGCGGCGCGCTGGTAGGAGAACGGTCCTGGGACCCCATCCTCGTAGGCGTGGATCGTGGCTCGCTCGAGTGGCGGCAGACCGCCGCGCGCAAGCAGCGTCTCGCGCTTCATCTTGCGCCGCAGCTTAGAGCTCAGCTCTCGAACCCTTCGCGCTGCCCGTCGGTGGCGCGGCGGGGACGCTCGCCGGCCGGTCGAGCCCGACGTCGGCGAACGAGCGCGGATCCTCGACGGGCTCGAGGTGCGAGGTGACCGTGAGGTTCTCGATCTGCTGGTGCAGGTCGGCCTCGATCCGCTCGATCAGATCGTGACCCTGTCGGACGGTCCACGTCCCGGGCGTCAGCACGTGGAACGTCACGAACGCGCGCCGTCCGGCCCGTCGCGTACGCAGGGCGTGGAACTGGACATCGGGGCCCGCGTAGCGCTCAAGCGTCGCCTGCACGTCGCGCAGCTCCTCCGGGGCAAGGGCACGGTCCATCAGCCCGCCGGCCGAGCGGCGCATCAAATGCACGCCCGTGAAGACGATGTTGAACGCCACGGCCAGCGCGATCAACGGGTCAAGCGTCTTCCAGCCGGTCAGCCCGACGGCCGCCACGCCGATCACGACGCCGACCGACGTCCACACGTCGGTCATCAGGTGGCGTCCGTCCGCCTCCAGCGTGAGCGACTGGTGCAGCTTCCCGGCATAGATGAGCAGCCGCGCGACGGCCAGGTTCAGCGCGGCGGCGCACAGCGAGACCGCGATGCCCAGACCGACGTCCTTGAGCTCGGCCGGATGGAGCAGCCGCTGAATCGCCGCAAACGTGATCCCCGCCGCGGCCACGCAGATCAGCGTGCCCTCGGCGCCGGCCGAGAAGTACTCGGCCTTCTCGTGCCCGTACATGTGCTCGGCGTCGGGCGGGCGGGCGACCCAGTGCAGGATCAGGAGGGCCATGATCGCGGTCGCGAGGTTGACGACCGACTCAGCGGCATCGGAGAGAAAGCCGACGGATCCTGTCAGCGCCCATGCAAGCGTCTTGATCGCGATCGTCGCGATCGCCGCGGCGATCGAGATCCACGCGAGACGCGTCAGCCGGACGCGTGAGACGAATCCCGAGCTCATGCCGTCACGGCGTGGGCCCGACGTCACCCCCCACTGCCGGCCGGGGCCACGGTGACCGGCAGCCGCGTGTCGTGAATGCCGAGGTCCTCCCCGACGACGATCGCGTCAGCCCGATGCTGGTGGGCTGCGGCGGGCACCGCCTGGGGGAGGGGGCCGACGAACATCTCGTCATCGTGACCGTCGAGGCCGCCGGATGCAATCCGGTGATCGATCTGGTCCAGCAGCATGTCGGGGCGATCGCTGGCGACCTGCTCGCTGACGGCGCCGAAGAAGTTGAGCATCGGGTCAAGCGGATGCACGATCACGATGACGCCCGTCTCGCCGGCGAGCGGATCGCGCTCGTGCCGGCTGTGGTCGGTGGTCATGGTCGGGTCACCTCGATGGTCGCGGCGCCGCGTCGCGGCACCTGCTGAGTGATGCAGTGGATGTTGCCGCCGCCGAGCAGGATCTCGCGAGCGTCGACGCCCACGACCTCGCGGTCCGGGAAGCAGCCGCGGAGGATCTCCGCGGCCTCGTCGTCGTGGCGCGGGTCGAGCAGCGGGAACACGATGCGCGTGTTCGCCAGGTAATAGTTGACATACGATCCGGCCAGGCGGTCACCTGCCCTCCGTGGCAGCGTGCCCTCCGCCGCGTCGACGCCGCGGGCCTCATCCTCGCTGATCAGGATCGGGCCTGGGGACGGCAGGCGCACGACCTCGAGCGAGCGCCCGGCGGCGTCCGTCGCCCGTTCCAGGCGATGCAACGCGTCGAGCGAGATCGCGTGCTGCGGGTCGGAGTCGTCAGCGCACCACGTGAGCGCGACGACACCGGGCCGGACGAAGCACGCCAGGTTGTCGATGTGGCCGTCGGTCTCATCGTTGAAGACCCCGGCACCGAGCCAGATGACCTTCTCCACCCCGAGGTAGGCGCACAGGATCTGCTCGACCTCCTCGCGCGTCCGGTCAGGGTTGCGGTTGGCGTTGAGCAGACACTCCTCGGTGACCAACAGCGTGCCCTCGCCGTCGACATGAATCGAGCCGCCCTCGAGCACGATCGGCGCGCGATAGCGACCGGCGCGCTCGATCTCGAGCACCTTCCGGGCGACTGCATCATCGGCATCCCACGGGAAGTAGAGCCCGCCGTCGAGCCCGCCCCAGGCGTTGAACCGCCAGTCGACGCCGCGCCTGCGGCCGTGATCATCGATCACGAACGTCGGCCCGATGTCCCGCATCCAGGCGTCGTCGCTCGACATCTCCACGACCCGGATCTCGGGGGCCAGGGTCGCCCGGCAGTGCTCGTACTGCGCCGCGGAGGTCGCCATCGTCACCGGCTCGCTGGCCGCGATCGCGTGAGCGACCGCGGCGTATGCGGCCTGGGCCGGCTTGGCGCCCCAGCGCCAGTTGTCTGGCCGCTGCGGCCAGACCATCCAGCAACCGTCGTGCGGCTCCCATTCGGCCGGCATGCGAAAGCCGTCGGCCCGCGGAGTGGAGTCGAATGTCTCGCTCACGATCGCGGGCTCACGGACGGCTGGCCGCCGCCGGTCCGAGCGGCCGTGGACGTGAACGCGACGCTTTGCGCGGGTGAACCCCACGCCAGATCAGTGCCTCACCGGCGACGAGCACGGCGAGCGTCACGGTCCCGCCGGGAACCCGGAACGGTCGTGGGCGCTCGGGATCCTTGATCCTGAGCCTGAGCGCGGCGGGGAACATGAGCAGGTAGGGGAGCAGGAACACGACCGATGAGGCCGCGAACACCGCGTAGTACAGCGAGAATGCCATTCGCGGCGTCCCGGTGACCTCGACCCCGCGCGACGCCGGCAGGCAGTGCATGAACTGCGCATGCCTCGGTGCACGGGCGAACAGATCTCGATTCACCTGATAGCGCGGCATGAACGCCGCCCGGCGCTCGGGGATTTCGTCCTCCTGGTCAACCCACCACCAGAGGTCGGTGTAGATGCAGTCCGCTTCTGCGACCGCCTCCTCGACCTCGGTCGTGACCTCGACCCGGGCCGCCGGATTCCTCGCACGGCGGTCCGATGCGAGTCGAGGAACCGCTCGAGCTCGGCGGGCTCGAGCCGGCGGCGAGGGCGAACGCTGCCCGCCGGAGCGGGCGCTATGCCGCAGCCGGTTCGGGCACGAACCTCCTCAGCTCGTCCCTGGCGATCGTCCGCTTGTGGATCTCGTCCGGTCCATCGGCGAGCCGCAGCGTCCGCAGATGGGCGTACATCATCGCGAGCGGGAAGTCGTCGGAGACACCGCCGCCGCCGTGCACCTGGATCGCGCGGTCGACGACCTTGAGCGCGACGCTGGGGGCCGCGACCTTGATCGCCGAGATCTCCATACGGGCATGCTTGTTGCCGACCGTGTCCATCAGCCAGGCCGTCTTCAGCGTCAACAGGCGGGCCATCTCGATCTCGATTCGCGATTCCGCGATCCAGTCCTGGATGTTCGCGCGGGTTGCGACCGGCCGGCCGAACGTGACCCGTGACGCGGCCCGCTCGCACATCAGCTCGAGTGCCCGCTCGGCGGCGCCGAGCGCGCGCATGCAATGGTGGATGCGGCCTGGACCGAGGCGCGCCTGCGCGATCAGGAAGCCGTCGCCGTCGGTGGCGATCAGGTTCGACGCGGGGACCCGGACGTTGTCGAACACGATCTCCGCATGTCCCTCCTGGTCAACGTAGCCGAACACGGGCAGATTTCGCACGATCGACGCGCCCGGGGCATCGCTCGGGACGAGGATCATCGACTGCTGGCGGTATCGATGGCCGTCCGGGTTGGTCTTGCCCATCACGATCATGATCTCGCAGCGCTTGCGCATTGCCCCCGACGCCCACCACTTGCGCCCGTTCAGGATGTACTCGTCCCCGTCGCGCTCGATCAGCATCTCGATGTTCGTCGCGTCCGAGCTCGCCACCGCCGGCTCGGTCATGACGAACGCCGAGCGGATCTCTCCATCGAGCAGCGGCCGCAGCCAGCGATCCTTTTGTTCGGCTGTGCCGAACAACGTGAGGACCTCCATGTTGCCGGTGTCGGGAGCCGAGCAGTTGCACGCCTCCGAGGCGATGTGGCTGCGGCCCATGATCTCCGCCAGCGGCGCGTAATCGAGGTTCGAGAGGCCGGGCGTGCCGAGGTCCGGCGCATCGTGGGGCAGGAACAGGTTCCACAGGCCGCGGTCGCGCGCCAGCGCCTTCAGCTCCTCCATCACTGGCGGATCGAAGTGGGGATCGCCCGACTGGGTGAGCTGCTCGTGATAGATCGGCTCGGCCGGATACACATGCTCGTCCATGAACGCCAGCAGGCGCTCGCGCAGGTCCTTACAGCGATCGCTGAGCTCGAATTCCATCTCAGTTCCTCTCTTTTGGTATTCCGAGTGCGCCGACCCAGAGCTGCGTCAGGGTCGTGGTGAGTGACTGCAACGACGCGTTCCCCAGGCCTTCCACGTAGCGCAGGTAGGCCATCCTCGAGACCATCACGCTGAGCGCCTCGGCGGCCAGCATCGGATCGAGGTGTGGGTCGGCGAGCCCCTGCTGCTGCAAGCGCCGCAGCGACTGGGCGTTGCGTCGCGCAAACGCCCGCGCGCGGGCGAGCCGCAGGCGGCGGAAGCGTTCGTCGATCTGTGCGACCTGTTCCATCAACCCCATCAACCTGGCGTTGCGGCGGTACGAGCTGAGGTACGCACGGTTGGCGGCCTCGATCACGCTCACGGGATCGTCGCGGTCTGCGATCTCGCGCAGTCGCGGGTGCAGCATCTCCTCCTCGACCTCCGACATCACCGCGGCGAAGACGTCCTCTTTGCCGGTGAAGTAGGTGTAGAACGAGCCGGCGGCGACGCCGGCGCCGGCGGTGATGTCCGTGATCCGCGCGTCCAGAAACCCATCGCGCTCGAACACGTCGCGGGCCGCCCGTACGAGCGCCTGCCGGGTGCGAGCACCGCGCGCGCTGGCGGGGGCGCGACCGGTGTGGACGGGCAGCTGCCTTTGCACAGCCACAGTGTACGCCTAGTTGAAATCGGATTCAACTTCGATTAGGCTGGGTGCTCCCGTGGAGCTCGCAGGCCGCAACATCGTGATCACCGGCGCCGGCAGCGGCATCGGCCGGGCGCTGGCACTGCGGATGGCAGCCGAGCGGCCGCGGTGCATCGTGGTTGCGGATCTCAACGCCGCCGGCGCGGAGGCGGTGGCCGCGGAGATCGGATCGACCGCCGTCGCCGTCGGCGTCGACGTCAGCCGCGAGCAGGAGATCACGAGGCTCGTGGCCCGCGCTCGGGAAGCCGGTGGGCCGATCGACGTGTGCTTCTCCAACGCCGGCGTCCCCGGTCCGGGCGGAGGCCCGGAGGCCCCCGACGAGGAATGGCAGCGGACCTGGGAGGTCAACACGATGGCGCACGTGTGGGCGGCGCGCGCGGTGATCCCGGAGATGGTGGAGCGCGGCGAGGGGTATCTGCTGAGCACCGCCTCAGCCGCTGGCTTGCTCACCCAGGTGGGTGCGCTGGCGTATTCCGTCACCAAGCATGCCGCCGTCGCGGTTGCGGAGTGGCTCGCGATCACCTACGGGGATGCGGGCGTGCGCGTCTCGTGTCTGTGCCCGCAAGGCGTGCGAACGCCGATGCTCGATCATGCCCTTGAGGATCCGATCGGTGCGGCCCCGCTGCTCGCCGAAGGATTGCTCGAGCCCGAGGACGTCGCCGAGGCGGTGATCGAGGGGATCCGCGAGGAACGGTTCCTGATCCTGCCGCATCCGCAGGTCGCGGACTACCTGGCACTGAAGGCGACCCAGAACGAACGGTGGCTGAAAGGGATGCGGCGCCTCGTGCGGCAGGTGCGCGAGGGCACCGGCGGCTGACGAGAGTCCCACACGGGTGATGAGCGAGGTTCGGCTCCAGTTCGTCGGGTGCGGCGACGCGTTCTCCAGCGGCGGGCGGTTCCAGACGTGCTTTCACCTCGACGGTGCGGACGAACCGCTGCTGATCGACTGCGGGGCGACAAGTCTCACCGCCTTGAAACGGGCGGGGATCGATCCGAGCGCGATCGGCTTCGTGGCGATCACGCACCTGCACGGGGATCACTTCGGCGGTCTACCCTGGCTGATCCTCGACGGGCAGTTCTCCGGGCGTACGAAGCCGCTCGTGATCGCGGGACCGCCGGGGACCGAGGAACGGCTGCGGCGAACGTTCGAGGCGCTGTACCCCGGAGCCGCGGGCGCCGATCGCCGATTTTCGACGACCGTGGCCGAGCTGCCCGAGCGCCAGCCCGCGACCGTCGGACCGGCGATCGTCACCCCCTATCAGGTGCGTCACGGAAGCGGCGCGCCGCCGTACGCGCTCCGGGTGGAGTACGGCGGCAAGGTCATCGCCTATTCAGGCGACACCGAATGGACCGACAGCCTCATCGAGGTCTCGGACGGCGCCGACCTGTTCGTGTGCGAGTGCAACTTCTTGCACTCGCGGGTTCCGTTTCACCTCGACTGGAGTACCTTGTCGACGCAGCGCGAGCGCCTGACGTGCAAACGCCTCGTGCTCACGCACATGAGCGACGAGATGCTGGCTCGGGCCGCCGGCATCGGCGTCGACACCGCGTCGGACGGCGCCGTCATCGCCGTCTAAGCGCCCTCCAGCATCGACGCCACGAGCTGGGCGAACTCACGGGTATCGATCGGCTTTGACAGGTAAGCGTCACAGCCTGCAGCCAGGGCGCGTTCCTCGTCGCCTTTCATCGCGCCGGCGGTGCATGCGAGGATCGGGCAGCGCCGCGTCTCGGGGCTGGCCTTGAGCCGGCGGGCGAGATCGAGGCCGTCGCCGTCGGGCAGTTGCAGGTCGAGCACGATCAGCGACGGCTGCTCCTGCGCGATCGCCCGCTCGGCCGCGGCCATCGAAGCAGCGGGGACGACGTCGTGGCCGTCGAGCTCGAGCACGCGCAACAGCAGCTTGAGGTTCAGCTCGTGATCATCGACCACGAGCACACGCGAAGCCGTGTCGTCAGCCATCGACGTCGTGCCCCGGCGAGGACCGTCCGAATGTCACTCCGCGCGGTTGCCGCATGCGACCCCCTTGATTCCGGTTCCGTGTGGGACCAGGATACGGAGGGAACGATGGTGAGCGGGCGCAGTCGGGCGGTTCCGCGCGGGATCGCATCAACTATCTAACGCGATTTTCGTCAATTGGGTGCGTGTGGCGGGCCAGATCGTGCGCAGGGAGACCAACGCCTGGTCAGCGTGCCCCCTGTGTCCGGACCGCGCGGCCTGCTCGAGCGCCTCGAGCGCCGCGAGCAGTTGCGTGGCCCCCAACATCAGCGCGTCGTTGCGGCACGCGTGCGCGGCCCTGGCGGCCGACTCGAGGTCGCCGGAGCCGATCGCGGCCTCGGTCTGCTCGAGTGCCGCGCCGATGCTGTCGAGCATCCCGCCGATGAGCTCGGACATCTCGACCCCCATCACTTCCTGGATCTGCACCAGCCGTGTGAGGTCGAAGTCATGCGTCATCCACCGTCAGGCTACGGATGCAGGAAGCGGCGCACGTGCCGCATGAACCGTCCGAACCGGCTGTGGCTGTGGCCGGTCAGGCCGGTGACGCCGAGCAGGACGACGAACAGTCCGGCGAGCAGCATCAGTCCGGCGAGCAGCTTGGGCCAGTGTCGCTGCAGGAAGTTGCGCCCGACGCTCAGCATGTGCTCGGCGTGGCTGCCCGCAAACGTGAGCGTGCACACGATCCCAACGAGCGGGAGCACGAAGCAGATGTTGAAGATCACGAGCAGCACCAACTGATGGGCGGTGCCGAGTCCCGAGCCGACGATCGCGGCGATCACGGCGAAGTACGGGAACGCGGTCGGGAGCTCGACGGCCGTGATCGTCGCGCCGAGGATCGCGCTCGACTTGGTGTCCGCTCCGAGGTCGGGCAGTTCCCGATCCGCGAGGTCCTCGCGGTGCCGCCACAGGAGCGCGGCGACGACGAGCATGACGACGCCCGCGATCACCTCGAGCACGTGGCGATCCTCCGCGTCGGGCTTGGGAACGAGCGACAGGATCAGCTGTCCCGGTCCGAGCGCGATCGCGACTCCGCCGAGCAGGTAGACGGCGAACACGCCGAGCGTGAACTGCGTCACCCGTTCCCGGGGTCGCTCGCCGCTGGCCAAATACAGCGCGGGAGCGATCGTGGTCGGGTTCAGCGAGTCCGCGAGGCCGATCGAGACGACGAGGCCGATCAGGCGGAACATGCGGGAATTCTTACCCGCTGCTGCGACGCCATGTCGGCGGGCGCCGACGTGCTCAGAGGTCCGCGAGAACCTCGGCGGCGGCCCGCTCGCCGGAGCGGACCGCTCCGTCCATGTAGCCGTTCCAGTAGTCGGAGGTCTCCGCGCCGGCCCAGTGGATCCTTCCCACCGGCTTGCGGATCCACGGCCCGTACTCGGTCAGGACGCCGGGCGGGGTGTACCCGACGTAGCACCCGCGGGTTCGACGAACCCGAGCAGGACGCCCGGCGAGCCGTCGGGAGGCGAGTTGTCGAACGTCAGCTTGATCGGTCCGGTGTCGCTCGTCACCTGGCCCGCGAGGCCGCGCTCGCGCCAGAACGGGCGCCGGTAGACCGCCTCGACCTTGATCGCGGAGCCCTGCGGGAACCGTTGCAGCAGCTGCGCCCTCAGCGCGGGGAGATCCGGCTCGTAGCGGATCAGCGCGGTCAGCGACGGCGGGCCCGTCACGATCACCTGCCTGCCCTTGACCGTCAGCGCGTCCGTGTACACGGTGACGCCGCCGCGCCCCTGGCTGATCCGGCGCACCGGCTGAGAGAGCATCACGCGCTTGCCCAGTGACTGGGCGGCGCGGATCGAGATCAGCTGCGAGCCGCCGACGAAGCGGCTGTCCTCGATCGTGAGATCGAGCAGGCCGTTGGCTCCGGTTCCGAAGCCCTGCGCACGCTTGAACGTCTCGAACGTCTGCCCGTCCCACTCGTCGGCGTTCGGCGCCGTCCACGGCGCGGCGAGCGGCACGGTCTTCGCGATCTCGTCAAGGCGTGTGAGCAGCGGCTGGATCTGCGCGTCCGCGGTGAGGTCCGGGGGCATCGGGCCGAGCGGACCCTTCGGCGAGCACGGCGTGATCTTGCCGCTCTCATGGAACAGATAATTGCCGTCGTTGTAGGTCTTGAACGTCTGGACGCCGAGTTCGCGCGCGAGCGTTGCGAGGTGGTCCTGGGTTGGCCCGATCCACTGGCCGCCGATCTCGACGACCTTGCCGGGGTGGGTGGGGTCGGCGGGAGTCAGGTCATGGTTGAGCGTCCTGTGCCGACGCGGTCGCGGGCCTCGAGCACGATCACCGACCGGCCGCGTGCGCGGATCCGCCGCGCCGCGGACGGCGCGGACAGGCCGGCGCCGACGACGATCACGTCGGCCGTGAGGCCGGCGCGTGCCGGAGTCTGAGCGGCTGCCGCCGATCAGCGTGCGCCGGCTGATCCGGCGATCCGTCGTGTGGGACATGCTGGGCCCCGTTCGTCCGTGGGGCCGGCACATTCTGGCGATGATCTGGCAGGCTTGGCCCGAGGTGGTGCGAGGGCTTGCGTGTGTGCTCGGGTGTGTGGGCGTCGTTGCCGGCATGTGTGCCGGCCCGGTTGCCGCCGCGCGCGCGTCCGGTCTGCCCGGGGTCTGCGCGTCGCTCGCCGCGGCCCGGACCCACGCCGCGATCACCGCGTATGAGCCGCGGCCGGGATCCCCTCGGATCTTCGCGATGCAGTACGAGCAGGCCCCGCGCAGCGTCGTCTCCTACGCCTCGTTCCGGGCGAAGATCGACTGCATGCTGCGCACATACGTGCTGCCGCATCGCGCACGCAATCGGCCGAACGTCGTTGTGTTCAACGAGGACATCGGCCTGGCGACGCTGGCGATCGGCTCGCGTGGCACGCGGGGGCGAGCCCTGTTCACGCTGCGCACCGGCGGCTGCGGCACCACCGGCGCGGCGTGCGGCGCAATCGGGGCGCTCGGGCTGATCACGTCCGCGTACGCCGGGCCGGTGGCTGCGTATGCGCGGCGCTTCACCGGCTTCACCGGCCTCTCGCGCGGGTTCGTCGCGGCCACCGACACGATCGTCCGCAGCTTCATGGCGACGTTCTCGGCCGAGGCGAAGCGCTACGGGCTGTACATGATCGGCTCCGCCGACATCGCGCCGTTCACGCAGTCGCGCGCGCCGTCAGATCTGGCGACGTTCTCCGACCCCGATCTCCATCCGCGGCCGGCGTCGGTGTACGTGGCGACCGCTCCCCAGGTGTACAACGAGGTGTTCATGTGGGGCCCGCGCGGCGTGCGGCGCGCCGGTCCGGATGTGATGCGCAACGTGGTCGCATCGAACCTGAAGGTGCCGCTGACCGGGCTCGAGGTGGGGATCGGGCTGACGCCCGGCCCGAGCCACGGCCCTGCCGCGATCGCCAACCTGCGCCCGTACGCGCTGCCCGGCACGCATGCCCGGATCGGCTTCGCGACGAGCCTGCCGGCGTTCACGTTCGGCTCGCCGGGCGCGGCCGTCAACTCCTGCAGCGACACCTCGCTCTACTACATGCGCTGCCTCGACCGGCTCGGCGCCAACCTCGTGATCCAGGACGAGGCGAACCCAGGCGCCTGGACCGGACCCGACGGCAACGGCGCCGAGCAGTGGCAGCCCCTGTCGTGGATGGGTTCGACCTACCGCACCGTCGCCGATCCGAGCGTCCACTTCGACTACAACGTGACGGCGATGATGGTCGGCAACCTCGGCGATCTCACGTTCGACGGCCAGAGCGCAATCACCCAGCGCGGGCTGGGTGGGGCCGGCGGAAGCGGTCGCGGATGTCACTACATCGGCAACGCGTCGTTCGTGCCGGGCGAGGACCTGCCGGTCTTCCGGCCGGACGTCGGGCGCCTCCCGGACTTCGTCGCGCTGGCTCCGTGGGTCGTGCCGGACGCCTCCCGTGCCGCGCTACGGCGCGTGGGCGCCGAGCTCGCACCGGGATCGGGCAGCCGCCTCGAGGACGACTACCTGGAGACCGCGCTCGTCGCCGACCTGCCGTTCCCGCCGGACCCGCATCGCCACAGCTGCGCCGGCGCGAGTGTCGCGCGGTGAACATCTCGGGAGGCCATTGGCTTGCCCGCTCTTGGTTCGGTCCGATGACGGCTGGCGCCGAGTGGGGGCTTCGGCCCGGCCTGGGTGGGAGGGAAGCCCGGTACAGGGCATTGAAGGGTGGGTGCGGTTGGCCCGGGGCGGCATAACGCGAAAAAGTTCGCGCCGCGTTCGACGGTTTTCACGAAAGGCACCGCCACGGTGCTTATTGGGCAAAACGTCGTGACACCGGGAGGCGTTTTCACGTTGTGCAGGCCCGTCGCGCCCCGCACCCGCCCCTTCCCCAGCCCATGACCCGAGCGGTTCTCTCACCCAGGCCAGGCCGAAGGCCCCTACTCGGCGCCAGCCGATAGCAGCCCGAGCCGCACGGTCTGCAGGTGGGGCCCGCCACGGCGGTCCGAACACCGCCGATCCCGCCGACCCCGCCGACCCTGCCGGCCGCGCGGCCGACGCACTCACGCGTAGTGGAGCTCTTCGCCCTCCTCGTCTGACACGGGGCGCTCGCACGTCGGGCACCACCAGCGCGCCTCCATCTGCGTGCCGCACACGGCGTGCCGGGGCGCGACCGCGCCCTCGGCGTTGCGGGCTCCCCAGCCGGCCAGCAGCCGCAGCACGCCGGCAAGCTCGCGCCCGGACTCGGTCAGCTCGTAGACGAACCGCGGCGGCCGCTCCGAGTACGGGCGCGCCACGACGAGCGCGTTGCGCTCGAGTTGGCGCAACCGCTGCGTGAGGACGTTCGGGGCGATCCCGTCGACCTCTTCCTGGAGCGCGCCGAAGCGGCGCGGGCCGTCGAGCAGGGCCGCGACAAGCAGCAGCGTCCACCGATCACCGACCGCCGCGAGCGCGTCCGCCAGCGCGGCACGGCCGTCGGGTTCGGCGCCCGCCCGCCTCGCAAGCGGCTCGGGGTCGGTGGATGTGCTCCGCGACTCGGCCTCGGCCATGGCGAAGGGAATCGTACGCCCGCTCATCGTCTGATACAGTAGCGACTTGCAAATCGCAAGTAACAAGTAATTGCATGGGGTCGGCCCGTCACCTGGGCGACCCTTCGGAAGAGAGGCAATCCAGATGACACTGCTTGACGAGATCGAGGCCTCCGTGCAGACGGCGGCCACTCAGGCCGGGCCGGCGGTCGTCGGCCTCGGGCGTGGATGGGGCGTGGGCTCCGGCGTCGTGATCGCACCCGGTCGCGTGCTGACCAACGCGCACAACCTCAAACATGACGAGACGACCGTGACGTTTCTCGACGGCCGCCAGGCGTCCGCCCGCGTGGCCGGCGCCGACTCGGACCTCGACATCGCGGTCCTCGAGGTCGACACCGGCGAAGTCGAGCCGGTCAGCTGGGCCGAGGAGGGCGGCGGCGCCGTCGAGATCGGCCGCGCGGTGCTGGCACTCGGCAATCCCGGCGGGCGCGGCCTGCGAGTGACGCCAGGGTTTGTGTCGGCGACCGCGCGCAGCTTCCGCGGCCCTCGCGGCCGGCGGATCGCGGGCGCGATCGAGCACACCGCCCCGCTGCCTCGCGGGTCCTCGGGCGGGCCACTGCTCGACACCGGCGGGCGGCTGCTCGGAATCAACTCCGTGCGCGTCGACGGCGGGCTGATCCTCGCGATCCCGGCCGACAGCGCTCTGCGCGAACGGGTCGCCGCGCTCGGCCGCGGCGAGGCTCCGACGCGCGTGCGTCTCGGTGTCGCGATCGCGCCGCCGCGGGTGGCCAAGCGGCTGCGCCGCGCCGTCGGCCTGCCCGAGCGCGACGGCGTGCTCGTCCGCGGGGTCGAGTCAGACAGCGCCGCCGCGCGCGCCGGGATCGAGCGTGGCGATCTGATCGTCGCGGCCGGCGATCGCCAGATCGACCGGATCGACGCACTGTACGAGGCGCTCGACGGCGCCCGCGCCGACCGCGCGCTGGACCTGCAGATCGTCCGCGGCACGGACGAGCGCTCGGTCACGGTGACGTTCTGACACAGACAGGGGAAACGATGGACGCGACATTGGAACCGACCCGCGACGAGCAGCAGGAGGCCGGCGCCGAGCGCCGCGAGAGCGAGGCGCTCGACGCCTACTCGCGCGTCGTCGTCGACGTCGCGGAGCGGCTCGCGCCGTCCGTCGCGAACCTGCGCGTGACGCGGCGGACGCGCGGCGGACACATGCCGGCGGGTGCCGGCAGCGCCGTCGCGCTGACGCCCGACGGCTTCCTCGTGACATCAGCGCACGTCGTCGCCGGACCCGGTCGCACCGGTCGGGCGGCGTTCGTCGACGGCCGCGAGCTCAGCTTCCGGGTGGTCGGGATCGATCGGCTGTCGGACCTCGCCGTCCTTCGGGTCGAGGGGGGCGATCTCGTCCCGGCGACGCTCGGTGAAGCCGAGCGGCTGCGCGTGGGGCAGCTGGTCGTCGCGATCGGCAACCCGAACGGGTTCGCCGGCTCGGTCACGGCGGGCGTCGTCTCAGCGCTCGGCCGCTCGCTGCCGGCGCGCGCGGGACGCACGGTGCGCTACATCGACAACGTGATCCAGACCGACGCGGCGCTGAACCCGGGCAACTCGGGCGGCGCGCTCGTCGACAGCTCGGCGCGGGTGATCGGGATCAACACCGCCGTTGCCGGCGTCGGCCTCGGGCTCGCCGTCCCGATCAACGCGGCGACCCGCCAGATCATCGCGTCGCTGATGCGCGACGGCCGCGTTCGCCGCGCGTACATCGGGATCGCGGCCGGTCCGCGCCCGCTACCGCCACACGCCCGCATCAGGCTGGAGCGCACCAGCGGGGTCGAGATCATCGAGGTGTCGCCCGGGAGTCCCGCGCAGCGAGCGGGCCTGCGCGCCGAAGATCTGCTCGTCGAGCTCGGCGGCGTGCCGATCGAGCGCGTCGACGACGTGCAGCGGCTGATGACGCGCGAGGCGATCGGGCAGCGGACGTCCGCCCGCGTGATCCGCGGGGACCGGTGGCTCGATCTCGAGCTCTCGCCGATCGAGCTGGTGGAATAAGCGGCGGCGGAGTAGCTACACTGGCGATCGGCGCCGGGGCGGCGTTCGTAGACACGCCCGCGACTTGGCGCCCGACCGAAGACCACCACCGTACGGGAAGCGCCTAGATGGCCCGTGGAGATGTCCGGATCGCTGCGACTCTCGCGTGTGAAGAGTGCAAGCGCCGGAACTACCAGACGAATAAGAGCAAGCGGAACAATCCTGAGCGGCTGCAGCTGCGCAAGTACTGCCGCTGGTGCAGGCGCCACACCGCGCACCGCGAGACGCGCTAGCCGGGAGTAGGGCAGGTCGTGGCTCGCAACCGCAAACGAGCGAAGGAGCGGCGCTCACGCCGGCCGCAGGGCGCGTCCGTCGCTGCCCGCACCGGCCTCGAGCAGGAGGCCGCGCCCGATCCGATCGAGCACGCAGCGCCCGATGTCGAACTGGCCGACGCGCAGCTCGCGATCGGGCGTCCGGAGCTGGCGGAGGAAGCCGAGGCGGACGCCGATGCCGATGTCCTCGAGTTCGAGGCGGAGGCAGAGGAGGCGGCCGAGGCATCCGAGAACGGTGGCGGTGTGGAGGGCGCCGAGCTCGCCGCCCCCGGCGGCCCGACTGCGGTTCCCGAGCACCGTCCCGGCCTGATCGGGCGCGTCGTCAACTTCCTACGAGGAAGCTGGCGCGAGCTTCAACGGGTACAGTGGCCCGATCGCCGGCAGGTGATGCAGGCCACAGGGGTCGTGATCGGGTTTGTGATCGTTGCCGGCGTGTTCCTCGGCGTGGCCGACTTTCTCTCCACGAAGTTGATGAATTACATCCTCACAGGTCATTTCAAATAAGCCAAATGTTTCGCTGGTACGTCGTAAACACATATTCCGGCCACGAGAACAAGGTCAAGCACAACCTCGAGCACCGCGTCGTGTCGCTCGGGCAGCAGCGTGCGGTGCGCCAGATCGTCGTGCCGACGGAGTCCGTCTCCGAGATGAAGGACAACCAGAAGGTCACCGTCGAGAAGCGGACGATGCCGGGATACGTGCTCGTCAACATGGACCTCAATGAAGACTCCTGGTCGCTCGTGAAGGGCACCCCCGGAGTGACCGGTTTCGTCGGCGCATCGAACGAACCGGTCCCGCTCACCCAGGCCGAGGTCGATCGCCTGCTGCACCAGGAGACCGCAGAACGGCCGCGCAGCCGGGCGCAGTTCTCGATCGGCGAGTCGATCAAGGTGATCTCGGGGCCCCTGTCAGACTTCTCCGGGGAGATCTCCGAGGTCAACGAAGATGCGCAGCGGCTCAAGGTGCTCGTCTCGATCTTCGGTCGTGAGACCCCGGTTGAGGTCGGATTCGATCAAGTGAAGAAGATTTAGGCGCATGGCAAAAAAGGTTCTGACACACATCAAGCTGCAGGCGGTCGGCGGCCAAGCAAGCCCGGCGCCGCCCGTCGGTCCGGCGCTCGGCCAGCACGGCGTCAACATCATGGAATTCGTCAAGGCGTTCAACGCGCAGACGCAGAACGACACCGGGACCGTGATCCCCGTCGTGATCACGGTCTACGAGGATCGTTCGTTCACGTTCATCACGAAGAGCCCGCCGGCGGCCGTCCTGATCAAGCAGGCGATCTCGCTCGAGAAGGGCTCGCCCGAGCCGCATCGCACCAAGGTCGGCAAGATCACCCAGGATCAACTGCGGCAGATCGCGGAGAAGAAGATGAAGGACCTGAACGCCAACGACGTCGATGCCGCGGCGAAGATCATCGCCGGCACCGCCCGGTCGATGGGTGTGGAGGTGGTGTGATGTCGAAGCACGGCAAGACATATGAGGACGCCAAGCAGCGGTTCGACCGTGAGCGCGAGTACGCACCGGCCGAGGCGATCGCGCTCGTCAAGCAGCTCGCGCGCGTGAAGTTCGACGAGTCCGTCGAGGTTCACGTCCGCACAGGCCTGAACGTCCGTCACGCCGACGAGCAGCTGCGCGGCACGATCGCGCTGCCGAACGGGCTCGGCAAGGACGTCAAGGTCGCGGTCTTCGCCCAGGGCGACAAGGCCCGCGAGGCCGAGGAGGCGGGCGCTGATGTCGTCGGCGCCGAGGACCTCGCGGAGAAGATCCAGAACGGGTTCGACGACTTCGACGTCGCGATCGCGACGCCCGACCTGATGCCGGTCGTCGGTCGTCTCGGCCGGATCCTCGGACCGGCGGGCAAGATGCCCAATCCGAAGGTCGGCACGGTGACGATGGACGTCGCCAAGGCGGTCGAGGAGTCGAAGGCCGGCAAGGTCGAGTACCGCACCGATCGCAACGCGATCGTGCACCTCGTGATCGGCAAGCGCAGCTTTGACGAGAAGCGGCTGCTCGAGAACTACGCCGCCGTGATCGACGAGCTGATCCGCGCGAAGCCGTCGGCGGCGAAAGGCCGCTACATCCGCTCGGTCACGTTCGCCACGACCATGGGCCCCGGCGTGAAGGTCGACCCGTCCCGTACACGCGACATCGTCGAGGAGCCCGTCGCCGCGTAGACTCGCGCCGAGTTCGCATCGAGAGAGCCAAGCCCCAGACCTCCGGCGGCGCGCAGCGCACAAGTCCGGACCAGGCGGAGCCTCGACCCACCGAGCCGCGGTGATTGCCCGGCTCCGGTACCGACGCCCGCCATTTGAGCGGGCGTTGTTCGTTGACAAAGGAACCGTATGAATCGAGACCAGAAAGCAGCAGTTGTAGACGAGATCGCCGAACAGATTCGCGCTGCCGAGGCGATCTTTGCCGTCGACTACCGGGGCCTGTCCGTGTCCCAGACAGCCGAGTTGCGCGCCAAGCTGCGCGAGGTTGACGCGCGGTTCCGGATCGTGAAGAACTCGCTGTCCGAGCGCGCGGCGGACAAGGCGGGCGCCGAGGGCCTGAAGCCGATGCTCGAAGGCCCGACCGCGTTGACGCTCGTCCACGGCGACGCGGCACTCGCGGCCAAGGCGCTCAACGACACCGCTCGGGCGCTCAACATCCTCGAGTTCAAGGGCGGGCTGATGAACGGCGCCGCGCTCAGTGCCGAGGACGTGCGCTCGATCGCGCGGCTGCCCTCGCGCGAGGTGCTCAACGCGCAGCTCGTCGGCACGATCGCCGCGCCGATCACCGGCCTCGTCCGGACGCTGAACGCGCTGATCGCGGGTCTCGCGATCCAACTCAAGGCGATCGCCGACCAAGGACTCGTCAGCGGCGAGGCGCCCGCGCCGGCCGCCGCCGAGCCCGAGCCGGCCGCGGAGCCAGAGCGCGAGGCCGCGGCGGAGCCGGAGTCAGAGCCCGAGGCCGCCGCGGAGCCAGAGCCCGAGGCCGCCGCGGAGCCCGAGGCGGCTGCCGAACCACCTGAACAACCTGAAGCAGAAGCAGACGCCGCGTCGGACGCGGCATCGTCCGACGAATAAGGAGGAAGCATGGCAACCACGCAAGAGTGGATTGACGAACTGAAGAGCATCTCGGTACTGGAGCTGTCCGAGCGGATCAAGGCGCTCGAGGAAGCGTTCGGCGTCTCGGCGACCGCGGTCGCGGCGGCCGCACCGGTCGGCGCTGCGGCCGGCGGTGACGGCGGCGCCGAGGCGGCCGAGGAGCAGAGCGCGTTCGACGTGATGCTGCTCGCTGCCGGCGACAAGAAGATCCAGGTGATCAAGGTCGTGCGCGCCGCCACCGGGCTTGGTCTCAAGGAGGCCAAGGCGCTGGTCGACGAGGCACCCAAGCCGGTCAAGGAGGGCGTCGACAAGGCCGAGGCCGAGAAGCTCAAGGCCGAGCTCGAGGAAGCCGGCGGAGTCGTCGAGCTGAAGTAGCCGCCGCTCGTTCGTTCGCCGGGGTTGGGCTTATCGCCCAGCCTCCGGCTCGAGCGGCGATCGCAGCGTGAGCCCGACCAGCGTGCTCGCGCACAACGCCGCGGTGAGCGCGAGCGGCACGCCATCGCCCGTCGCCTTTGCAATCGCGCCGCCTGCGCCCGAGCCGAGGATCTGACCGCCGGCCCACGCAAGGTTCATCAGCCCGGCGGCGAGACCCTGGTCAAGTCCGCGACGCTCGGCCGCGTCGGACAGCAGCGCCATCGCCGGCGCCCAGAACGCTCCGAGCGCGGCGGCGATCGCGACGACGAGCGCCCCGAGCAGCGCGGGCGTCGCCGGCACCGTGAAGCACAGCAGCAGCACGGTGGCCGCCGCAAGTCCGAAACGGAGCGGCACGAGCCGCCCGCGGCGGTCGGAGATCCGCCCGATCATCGGGCTGATCACGGCTTCGACAGCCGCCGCGACGAGAAACGCGGCGCCGACCGCCGCGGCGCTCCCGCCGAGGCGGTGGATCCGCAGCGGCGCGAGCACGCTGATCGCGCCCGACGCGACGGCCGGCAGGGTCACGAGCCACATCCCGATCCGCACGGCGCGACTGCGGAGCGCGTCGCTGAGATGCCGCACGCCCTGGTCGGAGGGCACGTGGTGTGAGGGAAGCCGCCGTGCGACGGCGATCAGGGCGAGCGCGACGACGACGACGCCGCTGAACGCCGGGCCGCGCCCGATGCCCGCCGCGATCGTGCCGATCAGCGGGCCGAACAGCGCCCCGCCGATCGCTGCCCCCAGAGCGCTGCCGATCAGCGCACCGCGGCGGTCGGGCGGCGTCTCGTTCGCGATCCAGGCGATCCCGCCGGCCCACGAGCACGCGCCCCCGATGCCCTCGACGAGGCGTGCGAGGTCGAGCATCGGCGCGCTCTGCAGGAAGCCGAACGCGAGCGTCGAGACCGCGAGCAGCGCGAGTCCGGCGCACACGGCGAGCTTCGGCCCGGCACGGGCGGCCAGGATGCCGCCGGGGATCGAGCCGAGCAGGGTGCCGAGCGGGTAGCTCGCCGTCATCACGCCGGCGGAGAGCTTCGACAGATGGAGCTCGTGCGCGAGCGTTGGCAGCAGCGGCGCGATCGCCGCGTAGAACATCGTGTCGACGAACACGATCGCGCCGATCACGAGGACGAGGCGGCGCTCGGTTGTGTTCGCGGTCGCGGTCACGGAGCGTCACCGTAATGGCTCGGGCGAGACCGCGGCGGACGTCGGTTCCAGAGGGATGGCGATTCACCGCCGAGGGGTGGCGGTGAATCGGCATTCACCGCCGGGAGGGGTATCGCGGGGGCGTTTGTGAACGCGCGGTGAACGTGCGGCGTGGTCGTTCAGTTGGCCATCTCCCTTGCTCAAGTGCGGATTTGTCCCTACACTGCCCCGGTCAGCCAATAGCCGTAGCCGCCCGAACCGACGCGGCGCCGCGCCACATACGCGGTCGCCAAGGGGCGGGGTCCGTGAGAGCTGACGGTCCTGCACAGGGCACCGATGCCGTGTGCTATCTTTGCTGGTCGCGCTCCTGGGGAGCCGGTCCGCCCGTCCGCCGGGCGCCGCCGGCGGCCCAAGGGCGCTGACTAGCCTCCCTCTCGACCGCACCGAGGAGTCGCCGTCTTGGCAACCGCTCACGCCCCCCGGACGCGCCGGAGCTTCGCGCGTCTGAACAAGGTCCTTGAAGTCCCCAATCTGATCGATATTCAACGCAAGTCCTTCGACTGGCTCACCGACCCCGACGGCGGTGGCCTGCGCGAGACGATCGACGACATCTCGCCGATCGAGGACTACACCGGAAACCTTGCCGTCCAGTTCGGCGATTTCACCTTCGACGAGCCTGTCGCGAGCCTGGAGCAGTGTCGCGAGAAGGATCTGACGTACGCCCGGCCGCTGACCGTCACGGTCGCGTTCATCAACCGGGAGACGGGCGAGATCCGCGAGCAGTCGGTGTTCATGGGCGATTTCCCGTGGATGACCGATCGCGGCACGTTCATCATCAACGGCACCGAGCGCGTTGTCGTCACCCAGCTCGTGCGCTCGCCCGGCGCCTACGTGATGGAGCCGAAGGATCGCGAGAAGCAGGTGTTCATCGCGAACCTGATGCCCGCTCGCGGCTCGTGGCTCGAGCTCGAGATCGACAAGAAGGGTCGCGTCTACGTCCGCATCGACCGCAAGCGCAAGCTGCCCGTCTCCGTCCTGCTGCGCGCGATGGGCTACGCGAGCGACGAGGAGATCCTCGGCCTGTTCGACAACTCGCTCTACATCCGGCTGACGCTCGACGCCGACGCCGAGATGACGCGCACCGAGGAGGGCGCGCTGATCGAGCTGTTCAAGAAGCAGCGCCCCGGCGAGCCGCCGTCAATCGACGCGGCGCGCGCGCTGCTGCACCAACTGTTCTTCGACCCCAAGCGCTATGACCTCACCCGCGTGGGCCGCTACAAGCTGAACTCGCGGCTCGGGCTCGACATCGACCTCGAGACCCGCACGCTGACCCACGACGACATCATCGCGCTCGTCCGCGAGCTCGTCTCGCTGCCGCGGCTGCTCGGCATGCCCGAGGAGCCCGGCGACGAGATCAAGGACTTCGCCGCCGAGGCGATGACGATGCCGCGCGAGCCGATCCAGGATCACCTCGACGAGTACGAGCACTTCGGCAACCGCCGGCTGCGCACCGTCGGCGAGCTGATCCAGGAGGCGTTCCGGATCGGTCTGTACCGGATGGAGCGCGTCGTGCGCGAGCGCCTCACGACCGAGGATGCCGACACGATCACCCCGCAGACGATCGTCAACATCCGGCCGGTGGTGGCGGCGCTCAAGGAGTTCTTCGGCTCCAGCCAGCTCTCGCAATTCATGGACCAGACGAACTCGCTGGCGGGTCTGACCCACCGTCGGCGCCTGTCCGCGCTCGGCGCGGGCGGCCTCACCCGCGAGCGCGCGCCGATCGAGGTGCGCGACGTGCACCCCACCCACTACGGGCGCATGTGTCCGATCGAGACCCCGGAAGGTCCGAACATCGGCCTGATCGGCTCGCTCTCGAGTTATGCCGAGATCTCGGAGCACGGATTCGTCACGACCCCGTACCGCGTCGTCAAGGACGGCAAGGTCACCGACGAGATCGTGCATCTCGACGCGACCCAGGAAGAGGAGCAGCTGATCGCCCAGGCGAACACGCCGGTCGACTCCCAGGGCAAGCTCACCGGCCAGGAGATCCTGTGCCGGACGCAGGCCGGGCAGTATGTGACGGCCACGCCCGAGCAGGTCGACCTGATCGACGTCTCCCCGGAGCAGATCTGGTCGGTCGCGACGGCGATGATCCCGTTCCTCGAGCACGACGACGCCAACCGCGCGTTGATGGGCTCGAACATGCAGCGCCAGGCGGTGCCGCTGCTCGTGACCGACGCGCCGCTGATCGGCACCGGCATGGAGCGCCGGGCGGCGATCGACACCGGCGACGTTGTCGTCGCGGGGTCGACGGGCACCGTCTCGTACGTCGACGCCGAGCAGGTCGTCGTTGACCGCAGCGAGGGCGGCCAGGACGCGTACGAGCTCCAGAAGTTCATGCGCTCCAATCAGGGCACGCTGATCCACCAGAAGCCGATCGTGACCGTCGGCACGACGGTCGACGCGGGCGACGTGCTCGCGGACGGCTCCGCGACCGATCAGGGCGAGATGGCGCTCGGCAAGAACCTGCTGGTCGCCTTCATGTCCTGGGAGGGCTACAACTTCGAGGACGCGATCATCCTCTCCAAGCGCCTCGTGCAGGACGACGAGCTCACCTCGATCCACATCGAGGAGTACGAGATCGACGCCCGCACGACGAAGCTCGGCGACGAGGAGATCACCCGCGACATTCCGAACCGCTCGGAGGAGTCGCTGCGTAACCTCGACGACCGCGGCATCGTGCGCATCGGCGCCGAGGTCGCCTCGGGCGACCTGCTCGTCGGCAAGGTCACGCCGAAGGGCGAGACCGAGCTGACGGCCGAGGAGAAGCTGATCCGCGCGATCTTCAAGGAGAAGGCGCGCGAGGTCCGCGACACCTCGCTCAAGGTCCCGCACGGCGAGGGCGGCGTCGTCATCGACGTCAAGACCTTCAGCCGCGACGAGGGCGATGACCTCCCGCCGGGCGTCAACGACCTCGTCCGGGTGTTCGTGGCCAAGAAGCGCAAGATCGCAGAGGGCGACAAGCTCGCCGGACGCCACGGCAACAAGGGCGTCATCTCCAAGATCGTCGACGAGCAGGACATGCCGTTCCTCGAGGACGGCACGCCGGTCGACGTGATCCTCAACCCGCTCGGCGTGCCGAGCCGGATGAACCTCGGCCAGATCCTCGAGACGCACCTCGGGTGGGTCGCCGCGCAGGGCTGGTACGACGACGGTTCCGAGGCCCACAAGCATGCCGGCAACGGCGGCAACGGCAAGGTGTACGTCGCCACGCCGGTGTTCGACGGCGCGACGGTGGCCGACGTCGACGCGGCGCTCGTCCGCTGGCAGGACGAGCACGAGGGCCGGATCAGGATGGACGTCGACAAGAGCCGGCGCGAGGGCGAGCAGGCGTCCGGCAAGGTCACGCTGTTCAACGGCCGCACCGGCGAGCCGTTCGAGGAGCAGGTGACCGTCGGATACATGTACATCCTCAAGCTCCTGCACCTCGTCGACGACAAGATCCACGCCCGCTCGACCGGTCCCTACTCGCTCGTCACCCAGCAGCCGCTGGGCGGCAAGGCGCAGTTCGGCGGCCAGCGCTTCGGCGAGATGGAGGTGTGGGCGCTCGAAGCCTACGGCGCGGCCTACACGCTCCAGGAGATGCTCACGATCAAGTCCGACGACACGGTCGGGCGGGTCAAGGCCTACGAGGCGATCGTCAAGGGCGAGAACATCGCCGAGCCGTCGATCCCCGAGTCCTTCAAGGTGCTGCTCAAGGAGATGCAGTCGCTGGCGCTCGACGTCAACGTCGTCTCCGAGGAAGGCGAGCGCGCCGAGATGCGCGAGGAGGACGACGACCTCCTGCGGGCTGCCGAGGAGCTCGGGATCGACCTCTCAGGCGTCCGCGCCACCGACGGCGCGGCGGCGGACGAGGCGACCGAGCACGAAGGCGAGACCGTCGAGGCCTCCGAGGACGAAGTCCAGGACGGGGATCGCGATCTCGAGCCCGGCGAGGAGCTCGAAGAGGAGGACTTCTCCTCCGACGACGACCCGATGCTCGACGCCGACATCCCCGCCGGCGAAGCCGAAGGCGTGCTGGAGGAGGACGAGGTCTAGTCGACCTCGTCCCAGCCCCAGCCCACAGAGATTCAGAACAGCACTAAGGGAAGAAGCCCACTTTGATCGACATCAACAATTTCGACGCGATCGAGATTGGCCTCGCCAGCTCCAAGCAGATCCGTGCCTGGAGCTCTGGGGAGGTCACCAAGCCAGAGACAATCAACTACCGCACGCTCAAGCCCGAGAAGGACGGTCTCTTCTGCGAGCGCATCTTCGGTCCGACGAAGGACTGGGAGTGCTATTGCGGCAAGTACAAGCGTGTCCGTTACAAGGGGATCGTGTGCGAGCGCTGCGGCGTCGAGGTCACGCGATCGAAGGTTCGCCGCGAGCGTATGGGCCACATCGACCTGGCCGCGCCGGTCAGCCACATCTGGTTCTTCAAGGGCGTGCCCAGCCGGATCGGCTACCTGCTCGACATGGCGCCGAAGGAGCTCGAGAAGGTCCTCTATTTCGCCGCGTCGATGGTGACGTGGGTCGACGACGAGGCCCGGGCCAAGGACATCGACACCCTCGAGGGCGAGGTCAGCAAGGTGCTCGATTCCTACGCCGCCGAGAAGGAAGAGCGCGTGCTCGAGCTCAAGGAGTCGCTCGCGCGCCGCGAGCAGTTCCTCGAGACGGCCAAGACCGGCCGTGACTTCTCCGACGAGGACCACCTCTGGGCGGAGACGCTCGAGGTGAACGTCGCGAAGCTGTCGGACGACGAGCGCGAGAAGATGCTCAAGGATCTCCGCAAGAGCTTCCAGGCAGACATCGACGACACCGAGGCCTACATCGAGGACGCGGCCGAGCGCATGCGCCAGGTGTGGGAGCTGTTCAAGACGATGAAGCCGAAGGACGTCGTCAACGACGAGACGACGTTCCGTGAGCTCAAGGACCGGTTCGGCTCGCCCTACGGCTTCGGCGAGTACTTCCGCGGCGGCATGGGCGCCGAGGCGGTGCGCGACCTGCTCCAGCAGGTCGACCTCGACGCCGAGTCCGCCGACCTGCAGGACCAGGTCAAGACCGCCAAGGGCCAGAAGCAGGCCCGCGCGGTCAAGCGGCTGAAGGTCGTCTCGGCGTTCATCCACTCCGGCAACAAGCCGGAGATGATGATCCTCGAGGCCGTGCCGGTGATCCCGCCGGAGCTGCGGCCGATGGTGCAGCTCGACGGTGGCCGGTTCGCCACGTCGGACCTCAACGACCTCTACCGCCGCGTGATCAACCGCAACAACCGGCTGAAGCGACTGCTCGACCTCGGCGCCCCCGAGATCATCGTCAACAACGAGAAGCGGATGCTCCAGGAGGCCGTCGACGCGCTGTTCGACAACGGCCGCCGCGGCCGGCCCGTCACCGGGCCGGGCAACCGCCCGCTGAAGTCGCTGTCGGACATGCTCAAGGGCAAGCAGGGCCGGTTCCGCCAGAACCTGCTCGGCAAGCGCGTCGACTACTCGGGCCGCTCCGTGATCGTCGCCGGCCCGTCGCTGCGGCTGCACCAGTGCGGTCTGCCGAAGCTGATGGCGCTCGAGCTGTTCAAGCCGTTCATCATGGCCCGGCTCGTCGAGCGCAAGTCCGCGCAGAACATCAAGGCGGCCAAGAAGATGGTCGACTCGATGATCCCCGAGGTCTGGGACGTGCTCGAGGAGGTCATCCACGAGCACCCGGTGCTGCTCAACCGCGCGCCGACGCTCCACCGCCTGGGCATCCAGGCGTTCGAGCCGGTGCTCGTCGAGGGCAAGGCGATCCAGGTCCACCCGCTCGTCTGCCATGCGTTCAACGCCGACTTCGACGGCGACCAGATGGCCGTCCATCTGCCGCTCTCGGCGGAGGCGCAGGCGGAGGCACGGATCCTGATGCTCTCGGCGAACAACATCCTGTCCCCGGCACACGGTGCGCCGCTGGCGACGCCGTCGCAGGACATGGTGCTGGGCGCGTACTACCTGACCTACGGTCCGGATGAGGAGGCGCTCGCCAAGCTCGACCCGTCGACGTGCGAGCCGCGCCCGCACGTATACCGCACCGCCCAGGAGGCGGAGTGGTCCTACGAGCACGGCGTGGTCAAGCTCCACGACCTGGCGGAGTACCGACCGCTTGGGCTCGAGGGCGGCCATGTCCTGACCACCGTCGGACGGATCATCTATAACGACAAGATCGAGCGGGCGCTCGCTGAGGCTCTCGGCGACGCGTTTGACCACAGCACCTACGTGTTCATCAACCGCTCGATGAAGAAGAAGGACACGACCAAGCTCGTCGACGACCTCGTGCAGGCGCACGGGGCCCCGACGATCTCGCTCGTGCTCGACGCGTTCAAGGACGTCGGCTTCCACTACGCCACGCAGGCGGGTGTCACGATCTCCAAGAACGACGTCCAGACGCCTCCGACCAAGCCGGAGATCCTCGCACGCTACGACGCGCAGCTGGCGGCGATCGAGGCCCAGTACGACGAGGGCGAGATCACCCAGGAGGAGCGCCACGAGGCGGTCGTGGGTCTTTGGAACCGCGCCACCGACGAGGTCGGGGACGCGCTCTACGATCACCTCGACGAGTTGAACCCCATCTTCATGATGGCCAACTCGGGGGCTCGTGGCTCCTTCTCGCAGATCCGCCAGCTCGCCGGGATGCGCGGTTTGATGGCGAACCCGAAAGGGGAAATCATCCCGCGGCCGATCAAGGCCAACTTCATGGAAGGCCTGACCGTGCTCGAGTACTTCATCTCGACGCACGGCGCCCGCAAGGGACTCGCGGACACGGCGCTGCGCACGGCCGACTCCGGCTATCTGACCCGCCGGCTCGTCGACGTCGCCCAGGACGTGATCATCCGTCAGGAGGACTGCGGCACCGAGGAGTTCATCGAGATGCCGGTGTCCAAGCTCGAGGTCGATCCGGAGACCCGGCGGCTGCGGCCGACCGGCGAGCCGAACGACAACCTGATCGGGCGGATCGCCGCGCAGGACATCACGACCAAGCGCAGTCGCGTGATCGTCGAGAAGGGCAAGGAGATCGACCGGGCCGAGCTCGCCGATCTCGTCGAGGCCTATGCCGATGACACCGACAAGGGCCAGCTCGTCAAGGTCCCGGTCCGCTCCGCGCTCAAGTGCGAGGCGCCGACCGGCGTCTGCCAGGCGTGCTACGGCCGCTCGCTGGCGACCGGCAAGCTCGCGCAGATCGGCGACGCTGTCGGGATCATCGCCGCCCAGTCGATCGGCGAGCCGGGCACGCAGCTGACGATGCGGACGTTCCACACCGGCGGCGTCGCCGGCGCGGACATCACGCACGGTCTGCCGCGTGTCGTCGAGCTGTTCGAGGCGCGCAAGCCGAAGGGCCTGGCGAAGATCGCCGAGGTCGGCGGCAAGGTGTCGATCGAGGAGACCGACAAGGCGCTCACGGTCGTCATCACCGACGACACCGGTGAGGAGCATCGCCACACGTTCCCGAGGCGGACGCTCCTGTTCGTCGACAACGGCCAGCGGATCGAGCCGGGGACCCAGCTCAACGAGGGGTCGCTGTACCCGCACGAACTGCTGGCGATCCGGGGACGGACCGAGACCGAGCTGTACCTCGTCCGCGAGGTCCAGGAGGTCTACAAGTCCCAGGGTGTCGACATCAACGACAAGCACATCGAGCTGATCGTGCGCCAGATGATGAAGAAGGTCCGTGTCGACCAGAAGGGCGACACGGAGCTGCTCCCGGGCCAGTTCGTCGACCGCTTCGACTACGCGCGGACGAACAAGGCCGTGATGGAAGCCGGTGGCGAGGCCGCCCAGGCCGAGGAGATCATCCTCGGGATCACCAAGGCGTCTTTGAACACGGATTCGTTCTTGAGCGCGGCTTCCTTCCAGGAGACCACCAAGGTGCTCACCGACGCAGCGCTGGAGGGCAAGATCGACCGCCTCAACGGGCTCAAGGAGAACGTCATCATCGGCAAGCTGATCCCGGCCGCCACCGGGCTCAAGCGCTACCGCCGGATCGAGATCGAGCCGGCCGAGCCGCTGCCGCGCGGGATGGACGACGTTGGCCTGCTCGACCACGACGACCTCGCGGC
>DATKOY010000273.1:0-2570 GCA_035524415.1 Solirubrobacteraceae bacterium
GGCGTCCGAGACCGCGCGCTCATCGTCGAATTTGACCTGCAGACCGTCCAGTCCGACCCACTCGTCATCATGCACCCTGAAGGTGACCTCCTGTCCGCAGGCCCCGGCTGCCCCATACAGCCGTTAAAGCCCTGCACAGGACGTCATTCTTCCTTCCGGTTCGGACGGAACCGACCTACCGACCCGGTGGATTAAGGTTTAGGCGACGTGTCCTGCGACCTGCGCGACGTCGAGACATCGAACCTCGCAGAGGGTTGGCGCGAGGTGCTCGCGCGGACCTACACCTTCGGGTTCGCGGTCCGGGCCGTCCCGGCGTCCGGCGAGGCGTTCTCCGCCCGCACGTCGCGGTGGCAGCTCGGCAGCCTTGCGCTGGTCCAGACCGTGCACGACCGCGGCGACGGACGCAGAGGCCCAGCCGAGATCGCCGCCAACGACCCTGACCTCCTCGGCTTGCTGTACATGCGCCGCGGCACGATCGGCCTGGACTTCGAGGGCCAGCCGGTCGTGCTTCGCGCGGGCGAGCTCGTGATGTGGGACACCGCGCGCCGCGGAAGCTTTACAACGTTCGGCAGGGTCGATAACCAAACCCTCGTCGTCCCGCGTGAGCGCCTGGCGACCGAAGCTCCAGGCTACGAGGCGATGTTCGGCCAGCCGTTCCGCTCCGACCATCCCGCCGCCAGGCTCATGGGAAGCTTCTTGGGCTCCCTCATGCCGGTCGTCAGCAACCTCGACGTCGCGGCGCGCGACGCGGTGGCCGATGCCGCGTTGGATATCGCGCGCGCGGTCGTCGCGACGCGCGACGACCCTCAACCGCGATACCAGACTCCGGCGCGGCTCATGGCCGTGCGGCTGTACATCGATGCGAACCTCCGCGACCCGAGCCTCTCCCCGGCGACGATCGCCAAGGCGAACGCCATCTCGCTCCGCACCCTGCACCGGTTGTTCGAGGCCACAGACGACAGCGTCAGCGCGGTCATTCGCGAGCGCAGGCTCAGCCGCTGCCACGCCGATCTGCTATGCGGCACGGACGAGTCGGTCACCGCGATCGCCTACCGATGGGGCTTCCGCAACATATCGTTCTTCAGTCGCCTGTTCCGTGAGCGGTACGGCGTGTCTGCGCGCCAGCTACAGATGGCCGCCCGCGCGGCCGCGCGCCCGCACACGTGATCGGTCGTCGCTCGTGTGGCTCGCGCTAACAGCTATATGTTGAGCGACAGCCGGATCTCACTGGTTGCGACACCGGGGGCCAGTCATGCGTCACCGTCTGTCGGCGGGGCGTTGAGGCGTGGCCACTCCCAGCGGTGGCCCCAGTTGAAGGTCCCGTAGCGCGGCGCGCCGTCGGCCCGTTCAACCTCAGGACAACACGCGGATGGTCCGCGAGTCCTGAGCGACCACCGACGACGGTACGATGGCTGGCGCGGCGATCGCCGCAGGAGTTCGATGCGATCTGCACCTTCGCGTCGCTGCTCAGCGCCGAGAACTGCACGCTGACGTGGTAGCCGACAGCCCGGCGCCGGCTGGCCGCGGCGGATCTCGAGTACGAGCCTCGCGATTCCACTCGCCACGCGACTCTCTGCGCGTCGATCGCTAACCCTGCAATCCCGCGCGACGAGGGGTCGAATCCATCGCCCGCTCGCGTCGCTCCCGCTGTATACACGACGGACGCAACTGGCGGTCGGGCATCATCACCAGCGTGTCGCTCTACCACGACTGCGGCAGTAATCCGACGCGCCAGTCGCAGCCTAGGCGCCGACCAGCCAACGCCGTCGGCCGTCGCTGGTTCGCGCCTCGTGCTCGCAGAGCGAGGTGATCCGTGCGGCGATCCCGCAAACGCCGGCTCGGGATACGAGTCGCGGACCGCGGGCGCTTCCGGAAGCCAATCTGCGAGCAGCACTGGCACCGATCCTGAGGCTCGTTGTCGCACGGGACGACCAGGAGCAGCGAACCGCAGACGGCAGCGGGCTCCTACTCGGCCAGCGTAAGCAGCCGTTGGCGCGCCGGACGGCAGGCGACTCCTCCCGCCGGAGAGTTCGCCTGCAGCGGGGGCAGGCGACACTGCTGACTACAGAAGCATGGGCAGTCTGGAGACCGGTGCGGCGGCGCTCGAGACTGCCGCGCTCGGACACAACCCGCCACGGCACCACGCTCGTGATACCCGTGCGGAAATGAAAGCGAGTCTCGGCCCGCGCGTCGCCGCGCACCTCCCATTCGCCAATCTCGCAACTCTCGTCGTCGACGGCCGTCGACAGCTGCAGCGGCATCAGCCCGCGGACCTGCTTTCCCGCGGAAGGAGGAGCCGGCGTTAGCTCGCTTCCAGCAAACGCCGACCGCCGCCCCGGACGAGTTGCGAGCGTCCACGGCCGCCTCAGCGGACTGCTCCATCCGTGACTGAGCAGTCATGCTGTCCGCCGTCCTCAGACTGCCGGTTTCGGACACCAGCGACGGTGCTCAAGCCTGAGGCCACACTTTCCCGCGATCGCTTTCGCTCTTCGTGTGTCCCGCGCATGGCGACTGCCTTGGCGACCTTCCGATCGCCAGGGACCGGGGCTCCGGGGATGGTGAGCTCGGTC
>DATKOY010000274.1:0-3610 GCA_035524415.1 Solirubrobacteraceae bacterium
AACCCGCACCTTCAGCTACGACTCCGCCAACCGGCTCGCCACCACCACCAGCGGCGCCACAACCGACACCTACACCTACGACGGCGACAACAATCGCCTCACCGACACCACCGGCAGCACAGTCACCAAGTACGTCTGGGACACCAACAACCCGCTCGCCGAACTCGCGATCGAACGCGACAGCTCAAACAACCTCATCCGCCGCTACACCTACGGCGCAAACATCAGCCCCGTCTCCATGACCACAACAGCGGGCAGCTTCTACTACCACTACGACCCCCTCGGCAACGTCGCCAACCTCACCGACTCGAGCGGCACCACACAGTGGACATATAGCTACGAGCCCTACGGCACCCCCCTCACCACAACCCAAAACGCCGGCAGCGCACCAACCAACCCCATTCGCTACACCGGCCAATACCGAGATACCACCGGCCTCTACAACCTCCGCGCACGGCAATACGACCCCAACACCGGCCGCTTCAACGAGAGCGACCCAAGCCCCGCCGGGCTGACCAACCCCTACGCAGCCGCCTACATCTACGGTGCTGACGCGCCAACCGTCCAGGGAGATCCGTCAGGCCAGGACGGCGAGGACCATCCCGGCCTCGGCGGAGGGGACAATGCCGCCGCGGCAGCCGACGATGCCCGGTCTGGTTACATCACCGCTGCGGATCAGGCGCGGAATAACGGTATTCCCGATCCCTACGCCGAGAATGCAGAAGCGCAGAGCGCGAAGCCCTCCGAACCGTACAAGCGACCATCCTCAGCTCGTGCTACGCGAACGCAGAAGGCCGCCGTTCAAGGGCAGCCTTGCGTTGAGTGCGGTCAGAAGGCTTCGAAGATGTATGTGAATCACGAGCCTCCACTCGTGCAGCAGCACTACGAGCATGGCGAGATTGATCTCGAGAACACCACGACGAATGCTCATTGCCCGACGTGTTCAAACGCCCAGGGAGGCCGACTCTCCCACTACTCGCGTCAGATGAACCTGACGCATTTCGGACCCTAGGCTTGAGAACGAAGGCACCGATCGGTTCGACCGCGGATGAGTTGGCGCTTCGCCTCGGCGTCACGTTGACACCGCTCCGGCCAGATGTGCGGATCGCAATCTCCAATGACCTCGCATCGAAGCCAAGTGAACTCAACTGGCCGCTCAACGGCTACCGAGAACCACCTTGGGACGACATGGCGGGCTGGTTCATTTGGACGGGTGGACACGGTTTACCTATCGGTGACGACGCGTTCACGTCCCTTCATGCAGCCCACGCTGAGGATTACATCGCCGAGGCGATCCCGTACCTCGGGCTTCCCGCCGGCTGGCGCTTCCTCGTCGCGCCGGGGCATGAGGACGTCTGGTTCGACGAAGAACTTCTCTCTGCTGACTAGCCCGCCCGAAGGAAGTTGGCACGCCGTCTGGCAGGCTCCTCGGAGCATCGACTCAGGCGGGCACATCTCCCCTGCGGACCTTACGAAACGACCTTCGGGCGTCATTTCGGAACGCTGGCCCAGGCTGCGGCCGCGTCAGTTGTACGTGAAGGGGTGGAGCGGAGCTGTGGCGCCCTCGCTCCCGGATCGCCGGCTATGACCAGGCTGCGTGTACGAGTCGCATTGCGGCCGCTCGCGCCGTGTCGTAGTCCGGTGCGTCGGGGTCGACGGCGCGGACGTCGGCGTCGTAGCGTGCGCGGAGGTCGTCGATCCGTTGTTCGAGTTCGTCTGGCCCGAGCCCGTCGCGGACGAGCTTGAACTTCTCCTCGCGGACACGCGGGAGGTGCTCGAGTTCGTCGTTCGCGAGCCGTTCGAGTAGTACGCAGTCGGAGAGGTCTGTTCCGCGCTGTCGTTGCGCGAGCGTTCGCAGCTTCTCGCCGGCCATCTCGACCGGCCGCATTGTCAGGACGGTGAACGGCTCGAAGTAGGGCTCGCCGATCGGAAGCGACATCGGGCCGAGCACGACGTCCTCGCGGTAGCTGAGCTCGACGTCGAGCGTGCCTTCGACGTTCACGCAGGCGAACTTGATCTGGTCGACGTCGAGTGAATACTTGTTGGCGGTCGCCGGCTGCTTCGGAACCGTGTAGCGAAGGAACTGCCCCATGCGGGCATCGCCGATCGCCGCGAGTACCTCGTCGGCCGGGATCGGAGCCTTGGCCGGCTCGGTGATGGTTGCGTCAGCGTCGCGGCTTGTCCTGCTTGCTCCGTGGGCGAAGCGGAGCGCCGCGCCGCCCTTGAAGATGATCCTCTTCCCGAACCTGTCGGCGAGTGAGGCAATGATCGAGAGGATCGCTAGATCTCGGGCTGCGTCCTCCAGGCTCATGTCCTGCGCGTCGGCTGCCTCCTGGAGGTCGAAGTCGTTCTGTACCAGGCGGCGGATCGTCACGAGACGACCCGGTGCTCGAGTAGCTCCTCGGGGGCGAGCTTCGTGCGGACATGCCAGCCGGGGACGATCGGGGAATCGTCGTCGCCGGGGTCGAGCGCCTCTGCGTCGTGGGGAGCGCCGAACAGATCGCGGAACGGTTGCGCCGCTTCCTCGCCGGCGATCAGCTCGACCAGGTATCCGAGCCGCCGAGCGACAACCGGGGATCCCGTCCGCCGTGCCGCGCGGGCGAGCCGATTGAGAGCCTGCGGTGTCGAGTCGAGATACGTCTCGAGCGCCTCCGCGATCCGGGTCGCTGGAATCCGTGCGGTCCTCGCGTTACCGGCGCAGTCACAGAAGGCACGCTCCGGACGCGCAACGACGAGCCCGTTCTCGCGGACATCGCCGCCCCACAGATCGTCATGAGCCTTCGCGACACGCACCCTGCGGCCGGCAATCGCAAGATCACGCCGGTTGGTCGCGGTAAGCACGACCACAGTGCGCACGTCCTGGTTCGTCAGCCCCGCCTGCGCCAGCGCCCACCAGCCGGTCACCAGATGAGGTGTGCCTGCGAAGCGGCCCGCGAGCAGCGTCTCGAACGAGCTCCGGGTCACACCGTTCGGGTCGCGCACTTCGTAGACCCCACGGGCGGCCCGCCGCACCAGCCCGAGCTTGACCAGCGGCGCGAGCCCCGCCTCCGGAAGCCCGTACTCGGCCAGCTCCGGGAGATCCTCGGGGACGCGAATCACCGCCAGTCCCGAACGGGCAAGCGCCCGGGCTGCACGGCCAGCCTCAGTCAGATCTCTTTGCGTCGTGGCCATCCCCCGCAAACTAGCACGAAACTTCTCATTACGCCACTTTTCGTGCGAGTTTCCGGGGAGCCACCACCGTGGCAGGGACGAGCTTCCGACTCCTATAACTCCTAAACGCTCCTAAACGCACGGTCGCCGTGAAGTCACGGCCGCTTGTCGCCATCGCCGACGCACGAGTCGGACGCCGAGTCCCGCGGCTCTCTGACGTTCGAGTGCTGAAGGTCGGGAAACGTGCGCGCTGCGAGTCCACGCAGGAGCAGTAGCCGCCGCTCGCCGGCGGCGGGTCTGTCCGAAACTTTGTGTAACGGGTGTGGCCTGATCGCTGCCGGCTGAGGCCGGCGGCAGGAGGGAGCACACGGATGACGCAGGAAGGGATTGACGGCGAGGCTCGTGTGTTGCGCGGCGAGCTGGTGCCGGTTGACCCGCCGGAGTCGTTGCAGGATTGGGC
>DATKOY010000275.1:0-71531 GCA_035524415.1 Solirubrobacteraceae bacterium
TCCTCACGCGGGAAGTGCGCCTCCCCGATCTCGGAGAGCCCGAATTCGACCGCGCTGTCCTTCGTCTCGTCGAGGTTCTTGATCGTGTAGGTCATGGCTGCTGAGTCTATGCCCGCCGGCTCCGTGCGGCCGCCGGGACGCCGCCGAGGGCGCGTGCGGCGAGAATGGCCGACCGTGACAGCTCTCGCAGTGATCTTCTGGGTGTGCGCGGGCGCGATCCTGTGGACGCAGCTCGGCTACGCGCTGGCGCTCGCGGCTCTGGCGCCGCTCGCCGGCCGACGCCCGGTTGCCCCGCCCGCCGGCGACTCCGCCGATCTTCCCTCGCTGACGCTGATCGTCGCCGCGCACGACGAGGAGTCCGTGATCGAGGCGAAGGTGCGCAACGCGAGGGAGCTCGACTACCCGCGCGAGCGCCTGGAGCTGATCGTGGCGTGTGACGGCTGCACCGACGCGACGGCCGAGCTCGCCCGCGCGGCCGGAGCGGATGTGGTGCTCGAGCTGCCGCGCGGCGGCAAGATCCGCGCGCAGGATGCGGCCGTGGAGCGCGCGAAGGGGGTGATCGTCGCGTTCTCCGACGCGAACGCGCGCTGGGATCCGCACGCGCTCAGCCGGCTGGTCGAGGCGTTCGAGGATCCGCGGGTCGGCTACGTCTGCGGCGACGTCCGCTTCGTCAACGAGCGCGGGACCAACCAGGAGGGCCTGTATTGGCGCTACGAGATGACGCTGCGCACGCTCGAGTCGCGCGTGCGTTCGGTGACGGGTGGCAACGGCGCGATCTACGCGACGCGGCGGGATTCCTACCTCGTCGTCGACCCGATCATGGGCCACGACCTCTCGTTCCCGTTCAACATGGTCAAGCGCGGCTGGCTGGCGTTGTACGTCCCCGACGCGCGGGCGTGCGAGAAGATGGTGCCGACAATCGAAGGGGAGTTCGCGCGCAAGCGGCGGATGATGAGCCACGGGTGGCCGATCGTCCTGCGTGGCGGCATGCTCTCGCCGCGCGGATACGACCCGCTGTATGCGCTGATGATCTTCTCCCACCGAATCCTTCGCTATCTCTCACCATTCCTGCACCTGATCGCGCTCGGGACGAGCATCGCGCTGCTCGGCCACGGCTGGGTGTACGCGGTCGCGGTCGCGGCGCAGGCCGCCGTGCTGGTGGCGGCGCTGCTCGCGCCGGTCGTGCCGGCGCGCCCACTGCTCGTCGCGCGCTACTACGTGCTGACGACGGCCTCGCTGGCGGCGGGCCTGTGGGACTGGCTCGCCCACGGCACCCAGGCGGGCTGGGAGCCGGCCGAGGGGACGCGATGAAGCGGGCGATCGACGTGGTCCTCGCCGCCGTCGCCGCGGCGCTGTCGGCGCCGATCGTGGCGGTCCTCGCGGCCGCGATCAGGCTCGAGTCACCCGGGCATCCGATCTACCGCCAGACGCGCGTCGGCAAGGACGGGGCGCTGTTCTCGATCTACAAGCTGCGGACGATGGTCCGCGGCGCTGAGTTCACCGGCGCCGGGCTCGCGATCCAGGAGGGTGATGACCGGATCACCCGGATCGGGGCATGGCTGCGGCGCTACTCGCTCGACGAGCTCCCGAATCTCTGGAACGTCGTGCGCGGGGACATGTCGATTGTTGGGCCGCGCCCAACAATCCCTGTCCAAGTCGAGCAGTACACGGAGCGTCAGCGCGGCCGACTCGCGGTCAAACCTGGGATCACGGGGTGGGCACAGGTGAACGGCCGCGCCTCGCTACCGTGGCCCGAGCGGATCGAGCTCGACCTCTGGTACGTCGAGCACTACTCGCTTGCGCTCGATCTCAAGATCCTCGTGCGGACGGTCGGGATGGTGTTCAGCGGACACGGCATCTACAAGGGGGAGACGGGCGGATGGCAGCCTCCGAGCGCGTAGGGGTCCTGCTCACGGGCGTCGGCAAGCGCTACGACATCGTCTCGGCGTTTGCGCAGCACGCGCTCGTGATCGCGGCCGATCCCAACCCGCTGGCGCCGGCACGGTACGCGGCGGATCTGCACGTCGCGGTGCCGCGGATCGACGATCCGGGGTACGTACCCGCCCTGCGCACGCTTTGCGACGACTACGGTGCGCGCGCCGTCGTCCCGCTCACGGATCTGGACATCGAGGTCCTCGCGCACGCGCGGGCGGCCGGGGAGCTGCCGGCGTTCGTACCCGATCCCGAGATCGCTCGTGCGACGTTCGACAAATACGAGGCGCACCTGCTGCTCTCGCGACTCGGTCTGCCGTCGCCACCGACCGTCCTGCCCGGCGACCAGGTCCCGGCGTTTCCGGTCATGGTCAAGCCCCGGCAGGGCTCCGGCGCCCGCTCGATCCATCGGGCCGACGACGCCCGCGCCGCGGCGTTCTTCGTCGACTACGTGGACGAGCCGACGATGGTCCAGCGCTTCATGGACGGTCCGGAGTTCTCGATCGACTGCCTGTCCGATCTCGCCGGGCGCTGCCTGAACGCGATCCCGCGCACGATGATCGAATCGCGAGGGGGAGAGTCGATCAAAGGGACCGTGATCGACGACGGCGAGCTGATCGATCTCGGCCGGCGGGTTGTCGAGGCCCTGGGGGTTCGCGGCCCCTGCACCGTCCAGGTGTTCCGCGACCGCGAGATCGGACTCGGCATCACCGACGTCAACACCCGCTTCGGCGGTGCGTTTCCGGCGCCGATGTATGCCGCCCACCCGGGCCGCACCTACCCGGAGCTGATCGTGCGGATGGCCCGCGGTGAGCGCGTCGAGCCGCACGTCGGCCAGTTTCGCGCCGGCATCACCTTTACTCGGTATTTCTGGCAACTGGAGTTGGACGAGGGAATGCGGCCCACCGGGCGGGACATCGTCGAGCCGCCGGGACCGCCGGCACCGCGGTAGCGGTCACAGCGCCACACTCCGTTCACCCCGCCGCACCCGCGATCACCCCGCCACACTCGCGTCCTGGGCCCCCTTGAGTGCGGATTGGAGCCCCTTTCGGGGTCGTGAATCCGCATTCACATGCCCGCGCCGCGCGAGTGAGGGGTTGTGGACGAGCGATCGCCTGCTTAGGCTTAGGCGGCAGCGATGGCCGACTGTCCGGTCGGGCTCCAGCATTCCTCGACGAATGCGGCGATCTTGGCCGTGAGACGCGCCGGCCGCAGGCGCAGTTCGAGCACCGAGTCGGCGTTCAGCAGCCGCCCGTTCGGCAGCTCGCCCGCCAGCATGTCGGCGTCCGAGAACGGATGGACCGGATCGCGAGGATGGCCGATCACCAGCGCCGGCGCTTGGAGCGTCATCCGCTCGTCGCGATGGGGCGCCGTGCGTCCAAACAGGATGCCGTGCAGGATCGCGCCACTCGGGCCGGGATCCTGGGCGACCGCGTCGCGCCAGATCTCGAGCAGGAACGGCAGGCGATCGCCCGGGATCGCGCGAGCGAACTGGGCAAGGCGCTTCATCACCGGCTCGCCGAACGTCATCGCGAACAGGAGCGGCGTGAACGCCGCCGCGCAGGCCGGGATCGCGTTGTCGAGGACGGGCATCTCGAGCAGCATGCCACGCAGCCGGTCGGGGGCCATCAGCGCCAGCTCGAGGGTGGTGTTCGCCCCGAGCGAGGTACCGCCGACGACCGCCTGATCGACCTTGAGGTGGTCCAGCAGCGCGAGCGCCTGCCTGGCGAACGCCGACATCGAGTAGCGGGTCATGTCCTGGGGGCGATCCGAGGCGCCATGGCCGAGCAGATCGAACGTGACCACCCGGTTCCCGCGGGCCGCGAGCTCGCGCGCCAGCGGCGCCTGCATCTTTTGCGAGAGCAACAACCCCGGCATGAGCACGGTTGTGTGGGGACCCTTACCGTAGATCGTGTAGGCCAGCCGTTGCCCTTCGTGGCGGAAGCGGGGCATGGCGGCAGCATATCCAGGATCTCGTCTGGCTGGCCAGCCAAACCCGTCGGGAGGCGCCACACCCACCCGAGCGGGAGGCGCCGCGCCCACCCGCACGACCCGATTGGGAGGCGCAACACCCACCTGACCAGGCCCGTCCACACGTAGGAAGGGACAGATGTTGGGGCCTTATTGCGAGCGATCCTGCACCCCGGGCTCGCATTTTTCATGCCACTCGAACATAATGCCCCCCATGGAAGCGAGCGCGGTGCCGCGGCTGGCGCCGGCCGGGGTCTTTATGTCGCCGCAGCTGCTGCGGCTAGCCTCAGACCAGCGCCTCGTCGCGTTGATCCGCGAAGGACGCGCGGCCGCATTCGAGGTGGTGTATGACCGCCACCACCGGGGCATCCTGTCGTTTTGCCGGCACATGCTCGGGGATCCTCAGGAGGCTGAGGATGCCGTTCAGCACACCTTTTTGTCGGCATACAACGATCTGATCACGTCGCAGAAGCAGATCCACCTGCGGGCCTGGCTGTTCACGATCGCCCGCAACCGGTGCTATTCGATCCTGCGCGCCCGCCGCGACCAGCCGGCCGCCGAGCTCGATGAGCCGGCCACCGAGGGTCTGGCCGCCCAGGTGCAGCGCCGCCAGGATCTCCGCGACCTGGTGGTCGACATGCGGCGGCTGCCCGAGGACCAGCGCGCCGCGCTCGTCCTAGCCGAGCTCGACTCGCTCAGTCACGAGGAGATCGGGGAGGCGCTCGGCGTGCCCCGTGAGAAGGTCAAGGCGCTCGTGTTCCAGGCGCGCGAGTCGCTCGTCGCCAGCCGGAACGCGCGCGAGACCGACTGCGCGGACATCCGGGAACAGCTCGCCACCCAGCGCGGCGGCGCCCTGCGGCGGGGGAATCTGCGCCGGCACCTGCGGGAGTGCGCCGGCTGTCGCGAATTCCGCAAGCAGATCGAGCACCAGCGCCGGCAACTCGCGGTCCTGCTGCCGGTGGTGCCGACGCTCGCCTTGAAAGAGGGCGTGCTCGCGGCCACGATCGGTGGCGGAACGGGCGCGGGCATCGTCGGCGGTCTCGCCGCGTCAACGGCGCTGAAGAGCGGGCTCGCGAAGGTGGTGATCGGAGCGCTCGCCGCCGGGGCGGGGACCGCGGGGACGATCGCCGTCACGCAGGATCTGGGGCTGCACCTCGGCATCGGACCCCTGAAGACCCACCATCACGCCGTCAGGCGCACCACAGCCCACCTGCACGGCGCCACGCCGAGCCCCTCGTCGGGAGGTATCTGGGCTGGTCATTCGACGGCTTCCGCGGGCACCCGGCTCGCGGCGGGGCCGGCCGCAAGCAGCTCGTGGTACGCATCCGCAGGCAAGACGCGCCTCGGCATGGCGGTGCACCGCGCGGCGGCCGGTCATTCGTCAACCGGGCGCGTGCTCGTGGGACCGAGCGTGCCGGCAGCCGGATCGCCCGCGGTCGCGCCCGTCCTCCCACCGGCAGCGAGCGCGCCGTCGTCCCCCCAACCGACGGTGACGACTCCGACGACAACCGGCAGCCAGCCGTATCTCGGCTCGTCGGCATTCGGTCAAGGGCAGGGCCAGAGCCAGACGCAGGGCGACCCGAGTTCGCGCTCTGGGTCGGGCGCCTCCGGGTGGGGCGGCTCGTCGCAACGCACCGGGCACGACGGCAGTAGCGCGGGGACCACGAACAGCGGTGGAGGAGGAGGCGGCGGCTCGACGCGCGGTCAGGGCGGCGGCTCCTCGAGCGGCGGGTCCAGCAGCGAGAGTTCAGGCGGATCGGCGACCCCGACGACGAGCGGATCCGGTTCTGGGGCAGCGTCGGGCTCCGGCGGAGGCTCCGGCGGCGGATCCGGCGGCCGCGGCGGGTCGGGCGGCTCCGGCAGCGGCTCGGGCTCCACGGGCGGTTCAGGCGGTTCAAGCGGAGGCTCGGGCTCCACGGGCGGTTCCGGCGGCGGCTCGGGCTCCTCGAGCGGGTCAGGCAGCTCCGACGGCGGGTCGGGCGGCTCGAGCACCGGTGGCGATCCTGGCGGCGGCCGCGGCAGCTCCGGCTCGGGTGAGAACACATCGACTGGGACGAACATCGCGGTCTCGCCCAGCGACGGATCCTCGACCACCCCGCCCGCCTCGACGACCCCGAACAGTGACGTTGCGAGCGCAGGCTCGATCGCAACGGCCCAAGTGAGCATCAGCACCGCGGCACCGACCAGCTCCGATGGGGTGGCCGCGAGTGCCCCCGATCTCACGGCCTCGGCCGGCGCCACGGCGCTGGCCGCCCAAGACGCCGCGCCGGCGGCCCAAGACGTCGCGCCCGCCGCCGGCTAACCGGAACCACCTCCGGGCCGGCTGACCAGCCGCACGATTCAGTCCGAGTCCGGGCACACGCTCGCAGGCCTCCGCGCGATACCGTCTACGCGCCACCGCACATGTGGCCCGCTCACGACGGGCCGTAACCAGGAGGATGTACATGGCGAAAGCCCTTCGATCGCTCGGCGGTCAGGTTGTCGCACTCACAGGCGGCGCACGTGGGATCGGTCGCGCCACCGCAGCCGCGCTGATCGCCCAGGGCGCGCGCGTCGCGATCGGCGATATCGAGGCGCCGCTCGCCGAGCAGACGGCGCACGAGCTCGGTGTCGGCACGATCGGGCTGCCGCTCGACGTCACCGACCGGTCGAGCTTCGACGCGTTTCTGACCGACGTCGAGACTCGCCTCGGCCCTGTCGACGTGCTGATCAACAACGCCGGGATCATGCCGATCGGGCCGTTCGTCGAGGAGAGCGATGCGACTGCGAAGCGGATGGTCGACATCAACCTCCACGGCGTGATCTTCGGGTCGAAGCTCGCGCTCGAGCGGTTCCTGCCCCGCGGCCGCGGCCACCTCGTCAACATCGCATCGATGGCGGGCAAGGCCGGGGTAGCGGGCGGCGCGACGTATTGCGCGACCAAGCATGCGGTCGTCGGCCTCAGCGAGACGCTGCGGGCGGAGCTGCGCGGGACGAATGTCGATGTCAGCGTTGTCATGCCCGTCGTCGTGAACACCGAGCTCGGATCGGGCCTGACGCAATCGCGCGCGATCAAGATCGCGCAGCCCGAGGACGTCGCCGACGCGATCGTCGAGGCCCTTCAGACGGGTCGCTTCGACGTGTACGTGCCGAAGTCGATGAACGCGGCCGTCCGCCTGACCGCAATCTTGCCGCGCCGAGTCGCCGAGGCGATCGGGCGCGCCCTGAAGAGCGATCAAGTGCTCGCGCGGCCGGATCACACCGACCGGTCCGCATACGAGGCCAGGATGACCGAGACGATCGCCCTGGGGGAGAAGCCGGCGACGGCCAGGCAGGCGGTTGCCGACAAGGCCAACGGGGCCGCTGAGGAGGCCAAGGAGGCCGCCGAGAAAGTTGCGGCGGCGGCAGAGCTGGAGCGGGAAAAGGAAGCCGCCTGACGAGCTGCGAGGCCTCCGGCGCGCTCAGGCGCCGGAGGCCAGCCAGTCCGCGATCAGGGCGCCGATCTGCGGCCCGGCATCCTCCTGCAGGAAGTGGCTTGCGTCCTCGATGACGTGGGCCACATCGGTGCCGAGGACGCCGGCAAACCGCTCGCCCGTCTCGAGTGGCAGCACCGGGTCCGAATCGGCCCACAGCACGAGCTTCGGCCGCGTGTCGGTGCGCAGCGCGTCGAGCACGCGCTGCCCCGCCTGCGCGCCAGGCATCTCGGGCGAGGTCGGCAGCATCAGCGGAAATGCGCGAGCGCCCGCCTTCGACGGTGCGTTCGGGAACGGCGCGTCGTAGGCGGCGATGACCGCGTCGCCGGGGTCGTGCTTGCACGCGCCCCGCACGAGGAAGCCGACCGGCAGGTCCTCGGTGCGCTCGACGAAGCCGCGAAATGCGAGCCACGCGTCGGTCATCTTCTGGTGCCCGGTAAACAGGCCCGTGTCGAGCACGACGATCCGCGCGATCCGATCCGGATACGCGACGGCCAGGCGCAGTCCGATCGGCCCGCCCCAGTCGTGCACGACGATCGTTGCGTCGTGCAGGTCGAGGTCCTCGAGCAGGGGCGCGATCGCGTCGACGTGTCGGTCATAGCTGTACCAGGCGAGGTCGGTCGGCTTGTCCGAGCGGCCGAAGCCGGGCAGATCCGGAGCGATGCAGCGGTAGCCGGCGTCCCGCACGGGAGGGATCACCTTGCGCCACAGGAATGACCACGTCGGCTCGCCGTGAAAGAACACGACAGGCGGTCCGGAACCCTCATCGAGATGGGCGAGGAGCAAGTCGTCATGGCTGCGGTAGGTCGGCTCGAAGGGGAAGTCTGGGAGCCCCTCGAGGAGCTCGGGCGGAGTGCGGAAAGCATCGGTCACGGCGCGCAACCTACTACGGTCCGTCCACGATCACCCGCGAGGCGTCCGCGGCGACCGTCACCTTGATCGTCGCAAGCTGCCGCTCCCAGGCGATCAGGTTGAGCGCTTGGAGCCGGTCGAGCATCGACTGGAACGCCGCCGCCTGTGCACGGCTCGCGTACGTGCGCGCGATCTCAAACGAAAAGCCGGTGTCGCTGTCGGGGTCCGACGAGCCCGCCTGACGCTGGTAGCGGGCGTCGGTGACTGCGCTCGTCACGATCAGCGGGGCGTGGGCTCCCGACAGGGCCTGGACCCGCGCTGCGAGCTCGACGAGGAGATCGAGCGCGGCCGGGCGCAGCCCGAGGTAGAGACCCGGCGGCACCCCGAGGCGGTGTGCGAGCGCACCGATCGACGGGCTGTACGCGAGACCAAGCCTCGCGCTGTTGGCGGGAAGCCGCACGAGCGCGCGGCGCGCATACGCCGCGGAGATCGTCGCCGGGTCTGAGAACGCGGGCGTCCGGTCCGGCGGATGCAGGACGGCGGAGGTCGATTCGCGGGAGATCTGCAGCGCGGTCAGCCGAGCGAGCGCCGCACGGTCGCTGCGGTAGAGCCTCATCACCTGGACCGCGCCGAGCACGCGCCAGTAGTACAGCGAGGACTGATCGCCGAACCCGGAGAGGAGGCGGAAGGCGCCGCTGTTGTGGTCGGGGGCGGTGTCGAAATACAGCTGCGCGTACGGGACCGAGTGACCGCCGTCGTACTCGCTCAGCACGTGCTCGAGATTCCCGATCCCCATGTGGTACGAGACGACCGCGAGATCCGCGCGGCCGCCGAAGTGCCGCTGCGCTGTCTGGAGGTAGCGGACGGTTGCGGCGAGCGCCTTCGCGGGGTCGAACCGGTCATCGGCTCGCGCGAGCCGGCGCAGCAGCACCGTCACCTGCCCAGGTGAGCCGGCGTTTCCGATCGCGCGCAGGAGCTTGCGGCTCTGTGGGAGATCGATGTGCATCCCGAGCAGCGACTGACCAGTCTCGGCAAGAATCTGGGTCAGCCCGGCAGCATCGGTCGCATCAGGTCCGGCCACGACATACGGCCGTCCAGCGCTCTCGACGAACACGATCCCCTCGAGCACATTGGGGTCGATGCCCGAGCCGCGCGTGGCGGCGTCGATCAGGGGACGGTAGGCCGCGACGCGCGCGGCGGTCGCCATCACTCCGCCCGGGCTCTTCGTGAACAGCACCTGAGCGCTGCCGGCGGTCGCGCGCGCGACGAATGCGGATTCGCGCGACGGGATGTAGCCGAACGGGTCGCCGGCGCGCGCCGGCCTGCCGATGCCCGGAAGCGGCACGCGCACGACGTCGCCGCGCTGAGTCTGCGCGACGATCACCGCGATCGCGAGCACCGCGGCGGCGAGCAGCAGCACGAGGCGTGGGGTGCGCAGGCCCGCGCCGATCCGCCCGGGCCGCCGCGGCGGGCGCCGCCGCCGGCTAACCGGCTGCACCAGCCACCAAGACCGTCATCGCTGCGAGCGGAAGTTAGCAGCCGGTGTGCATCGCTCGCCGCGGACGGCGAATCACGTACCCTCGGAGCCTGGTTAGCGAAATGTTGAGCAGCTCACACATGGGGCAGGTTGCGACGCGGGCCGTGGTGTGCGGCGGTGCAGCGCCGTGAGCGGGGCCGAGTCCCTCAGCGGTCAGCGCGTGCTCGTCACCGGCGGGTCAGGCTTCATCGGCCGCCACGTCGTGGCCGTCCTGTCCGCGGCGGGCGCGGACGTTCGCGTTGTCGACGTGAAGCCTCATCCCGATCCCGCCGTCGAGATCGTGCAGGGCGACATCGCGGATCCGGAGGTGATCGAGGCGGCGTTCGCCGGCGGCGTCGACTCGATCGTGCACCTCGCTGCCGTGACGTCGGTGCTGCGGTCGCTCGAGCACCCGGAGCTGACGTATCGCACGAACGTGGCCGCGACCGCGCTGCTGCTCGAGGGCGCCCGCAAGGCCGGCGCCGGCGCGTTCGCGTTCGCGTCGACGAATGCGGTCACCGGGCCGACGGAGGCGCCGGCGATCACCGAGGCCGCGACGCTGCGTCCGCTCACGCCGTACGGCTCGACGAAGGCCGCCGGAGAGATGCTGATGTCCGCGTACACCGCGTCGTACGGTGTGCGCTGCGCCTGCCTGCGGCTGACGAACGTATACGGGCTGGGGATGCAGGCCAAGGACAGCATCGTCGCGCGGCTGATGCGCGCGATCCGGACGGGGGGTGGTTTTGAGATCTACGGGGACGGCCGCCAGGTCCGCGACTACGTCAACGTCAGCGACGTCGTGCGCGGATTCGCGCTCGCGCTGCTCAACGAGGCGTGGCAGGGCCCGATCGTGATCGGAGCGGGCTCCTCGCTGTCTGTGCTCGAGGTCGTCGAGGCGGTACGCGAGATCACCGGTGCGCCGCTCGACGTACGGCACGGTCCCGCCAAGGCCGGCGAGATGCCGGCGGTGATCGTCGATCCGAGCAGAGCGCACGCGGCCGGTTGGTCGCCGCAGACGAGCTTCCGCGACGGACTGGCCGCCGTCTGGGACGAATGGTCGCGCGCCGATGTCGACGCGATCCGCGCCGGAGCGGCGGCCGCGCCTGTGCCGGCGGGAGGCGCGTCATGACGACCGGGGACCTGGCAGCGACGGCGCCGGAGCCGTTCTTGCTCGAGCTCGAGCTCGCCAAGCTCGATCCCGCTGAACGCGACGCCGCGGCAGCATTCCTGGCCGAGCATCCGCCGGGCACCGGCGCGCCGCTCGCGATTCTGATCCCTGCGTACAACGAGGAGCCGACCGTCGCCGAGGTCGTCGCCGAAATCCCGCGCGAGGCGGCCGGGCTGAGCACCGAGACGATCGTCGTCGTTGACGGCGCTCGGGACCGGACCGCCGCAGAGGCGCGGCGTGCCGGCGCGCTCGTCTGCGATGTCCCCGTCAACCGCGGTCAGGGCGCGGCGCTGCGGCTGGGCTATTGGCTGGCACGCGCCCGCGGGGCTCGGATCATCGTGACGATCGACGCGGACGGGCAGTACGAGCCGGATGAGATCGGGCGGGTCGTCGAGCCGATCCTCGCTGGGCGAGCCGACTTCGTCTCCGGCTCGCGCAGGCTCGGCAGCGAGTTGACGACGGACAAGGTGCGCCACCTCGGTGTGCTCGTTTTCGGCGCGCTGATCAGCGTGCTCGTCCGCCGCCGGATCACCGACCCGGCGTGCGGGCTGCGCGCGATGCGCTCGGAGGTGACGGCGGCGGTGACGCTCGAGCAGCCGCAGTACCAGGCGTCGGAGCTGATGATCAGCGCTGCGCTCCAGGGATTCCGGCTCGCCGAGGTGCCGACGACGATGCGCGACCGCGGCCGGCACGCCACGGGCACGAAGAAGGGCGGGAACGTCGCCTACGGCGTGCGGTTCGCCCGCGCGGCGGTCCACACCTGGCGGCGCGACCGCAAGGCGGCGCGTACGCGGCTCTGACCCGAGAAGATCCAGTGCTGGTAGAGGAAGAACCTCACGCCGTATAGAAGCGCGAGCACCGCGAAGTACGACGCCGTCACGAGCAGCACGCGGATCCCGTGGCCGGCGGGGATCGACTGGACCTGCTCGTCGGTCCAGGCGGTCGCGAGCGACAGCAGGACGAGCGTCGAGGCGGAAACGACGATGTAGGCGAGGATCTCCCGGCCGAACGCGACCTTGCCCTCGACCTTCCACGTCCAGCGACGGTTCAGCGTCCAGTTCGGAATCGCGCCGGCGACGAACGCGCAGATCGAGCACGCGGTGGTCGAAGCGCCCAGCACGTACAGGAGCGCGAACACGATCGCGCTGGTCGTGGCGGCGACCGCCGACGAAATCGCAAAGCGGGCAATGCGCCAACCGAGGATCCGATCGCGCAGGTGCCGAATACGTTCAGCAAGCACGGAGCCTTAATGCTAGCGGTTGGGAGCGCTCACAGGGCCGGCCGGGCGGCGCGATACGGTGCCTCCGTGCGGATCCAGACGAGCTCTGATGCGGTCGTTCTCGACGACGATCTGGTCGTGTTCGGCGACAACGCGCCGGTGCTCGATCGGCTACCGGACGCAGCGTTCGATCTGATCTACCTCGATCCCCCATTCAACACGGGTCGTGCGCAGTCGCGGCGGACGCTGTCGGTGGTCGCCGATCTCGCGGGAGACAGGACCGGGTTCGGCGGCCGGCGATACCACTCGCGGCTGCTGCAGACGCTCAGCTACGACGACACGTTCGCCGACTACCTCGCGTTTCTCGAGCCACGGCTGCGGCGGCTGCGCGAGCTGCTCGCGCCCCACGGGACGCTCTACTTCCACATCGACTACCGCGAGGCGCATTACTGCAAGCTGTTGCTCGACGAGGTGTTCGGCCGCGAGGCCTTCCTCAACGAGCTCGTGTGGGCCTACGACTACGGCGCGAAACCTCGCCGCCGCTGGCCCGCCAAGCACGACACGATCCTCGTCTACGTCCGCACGCCCGGAGCTCACTGGTTCGACGCGGACGCCGTCGAGCGCGAGCCCTACATGGCTCCGGGCCTCGTCAGCGCCGAGAAGGCCGCGCGCGGCAAGCGGCCCACCGACGTCTGGTTTCACACGATCGTCCCGACCAACGGCCGCGAGAAGACCGGATACCCGACGCAGAAGCCCGAGGGCGTGCTCCGGCGGATCGTCGCCGCCTCCTCGCGGCCCGGCGGGTGGTGCCTTGACCCGTTCGCCGGGTCGGGCACGCTCGGCGCGGTCTGCCGCACGCTGGGGCGGCGGTTCGTCCTGGTCGACAGCAGCCCGGTGGCGCTTGAGGTGATGCGGGACCGGCTCGGAGACCGTGACGGCGTGGGTCGGGTCGCGCGATCCTGAACGCGGGCGTTCCTCCGCCTATCGACGGAACTGTGCGTCCGCCGTCAGTCGTCGTGGACGAGCGGGACGAACCGGACCGCCTCGAGCCGCGTGCGCTCGAGCCCGTGCTCGGTCCGGACCGTCAACACGAGCCGCTGGTAGGTCGCGCCGACCGGCGCGACGAGCCGACCGCCGGGCGCCAGCTGACTTTCGAGCATCGCCGGCGGCGCCTGACCGGTCGCGGCGGCGACGTTGATCGCGTCAAACGGGGCGTAGTCGGGCAGCCCGCGCCAGCCGTCGCCGACGAAGAACTCGACGTTGTCGATCCCGAGTGCCGCGATCGTCTCGCGGGCCTGGGCGCTCAGCTCCGGGTGGCGCTCGATCGTCCACACGTGCGCGGCGAGCCGCGCGAGCAGCGCTGCGTGGTAGCCGGAGCCGGTGCCGACGTCGAGCACGCGGTCCGTCGGCTGCAGCTGCAGTACCTCGAGCATCCGCGCGACGACGAGCGGCTGCGAGATCGTCTGCTCGCAGGCGATCGGCAGCGCGACGTTGTCGTACGCGCGATCACGCTCGAACTCGGGCACGAACGGGTCGCGCGGAACCGCCGCGATCGCGGCCAGGACGCGCTCGTCGCCGACCGCTCCCCGCAGGCGCTGCGCAAGATCTGAGGCCTCGCTCATTTCGGAGATTGTTCCGGCTCTGCCAAGATGCGCGCGGGTCCGAGATGACGACCACTGTCGACGAGCCGGCGACGTATTCGCTTCCGGCCGCAGAGCCCTCCCGCGGGGCGGCTGCGGTGGCGGGCCTGCGCCGCCTCACGTGGCGCATCCCGTGGCCGATCTGCCTGATCACGGCGATCGCCGCGGCGCTGCGGTTCACGCAACTGGACAGCGTCAGCGCCAACGCGTTCTACGACGCGGCGGTCAGGAGCATGTCGCTCTCGTGGCACAACTTCTTCTTCGGCGCGTTCGACCCGGCGGGGATCCTCTCGATCGACAAGCCGCCGCTCGATCTGTGGCTCGAGGTGATCAGCGTCAAGCTTCTCGGGTGGAGCCGGTTCGCGCTCAGGCTCCCCGAGGCGCTTGCGGGGACCCTGGCCGTGCCGCTGCTGTACGACACGGTGCGCCGGGCCGCCGGCCGGCCCGCGGGGCTCGCATCGGCGGCCGCGCTCGCGGTGCTCCCGGAGTCCGTCCTCACCTCGCGCAGCGACACGATGGACTCGCTGATGATGATGCTGGTGATCGGCGCGCTGTGGCTGACCGTGCGCGCCTGCGCCTCGGAGGCGGCGGACCGCCGCGCGATCGTGCTCGCGGGCGTCGCCCTCGGCGTCGCCTTCAACGTCAAGCTGCTCGAGGCCCTGATCGCGGTGCCGGCGCTCGTCGTCCTGTACGTGCTCGCGGGAGGCGGCGAGCGCCGCATTCGCGTGAAGGACCTCCTTGTGGGTGGGGCGACGCTCGTCGGAGTCGGGCTCGCGTGGGCGATCCCGGCATCGCTGGCCCCGGGAGCGCATCCGTGGCCGGTCGGATCCAGCGACGGCACCGTGTGGAACGCGATGTTCGTGTTCAACGGGTTCGGCAAGGTCTCGGGCGCGACCCAGAGCACGAAGCCCGGGGGGCCCGGGCCGTTCCGTCTGCTCGTCTCGACCGGCTGGCACTACGACGCCCTGTTCGGGTGCGTCCTGTTTGCCGCGATCGCGATCGGGCTGGCGGCCGTCATCCGCGCGGTCAGGCACCGTCGCCAGGCAGGCGAGGCGATGGCGCTCACGGAGCTTCCGCAGGCGTTTGCGCTGGCGCTTGCCGTCTGGATCGCGTGCGGGGCGCTGGTCTTCGACACCATGAGCACCGTACACGCGCGCTACCTCGAGGCGCTGGCGCCCGCCCTCGCGGGCGCGCTCGGATACGGCGCGGCGTCCCTCGCCGGCCTGACCGGCGCGCGCGGGCGGGTCCGAGCGGCGACGCCGTCGCTGGCGGCAACGGCGCTGGCGCTTGTGCTCACGTGCTGGTACACGCTCCATTTCCGGGAGGCGTCGATCGGATGGGGAGCGGCCGCGCTGATTCTCTCGGCCATCGGCGCTGCGCTGATCGCGCGGGCGCGAATCGGCCACGAGCCTGTCGCGAAGTGGCTGCTCGCCGGGCTGATCGTCGCCTGTGCGCTTGTGTTCCCCGTCCACGAGACGGTCTCGCTCGTGCGCACGAGCGCCGACGACTCGCGCGGGCTCGCCGTCATCACGCCTGGCAATGCGGCGGCGCTGTCGCGTTATCTGACGCTCCGCACGACGGGCGTTCGGTACGAGCTGGCCGTCGACGAGCCGCTGCAGCTGGCGCCGCTTGTGATCCACGACCAGCGGGCGATCCTGCCGCTCACAAGTTTCGGCGGCAGGCGGCTGATCAGTCTCGGGCGCCTGTTGACGGAGGTGCGGGCCGGCACCGTGCGGTACGCCCTCGTCGCGAGCTACCGCTGCGGGCCGGCCAACACCGGGTGGGCTGCGTGCGGTCCTGCCGCGCAATGGATTCGCCACAACGGCGTTGACGTGAGCGCACAGGCGGGGATCGTTGGAACGTCGCGGCTGTACGTGCTACGCCCCGGCCGTGCGGGCTCGTAGGGCGATCGTCGCCGTCGTTGCGCTGAGTGTGGCGATCGCCACACTGAGCAGCCGGACCGTCGCCCGCGCCACGGGCGGATGTGCGAGCCCGCCGGTGGCGGGTAGCTACGTCCTGCAACTCGATGTCGGCGCGGCGAACCGAACAGCCCTCGTGCACGTCCCTCCGGGGCTTGCCGCCGGACAACCGCGTCCGCTCGTGCTCGCGCTGCACGGGTATGGCGGCAGTGGCCCGCGGATGGAGCCCTACAGCGGGTTCTCCGCGGTGGCCGATCGCGACCGCTTCCTCGTCGCCTACCCGAGCTCGAGCGGGCGATCGTGGAACAGCACCGCGGCGCGCGGCCGGGCGGACGACGTGCGCTTCCTCGCTCAGTTGATCGATCTGCTCAGCCAGACGATGTGCGTCGATCCCGGACGCGTCTTCGCGACAGGCGTCTCGAACGGCGGCAGCATGGTCGCGCTCGCGGCGTGCGCGCTGAGCACGAGGATCGCGGCCGTCGCGCCGGTGGCCGGCGACTACAGCCGCCAGCCGGCGTGCCGGCCGGCACGGCCGGTGTCGGTGCTCGAAATCCATGGCACCGCCGATCAGATCGTTCCGTACTTCGGCGGCCGCCCGCGCCGGACCGCCGACGGGTTACCGCCTGTCGTCGATCAATGGGTGCGGCGTGACCGCTGCGGGCCACGCCGGCGAGCGGGGGTGCTGGCGCCGCGTGCACGATGGTTTGCGTGGTCCGGCTGTGCAGGGGGCGTGCGCGTGGAGCACATCAGGATCGACGGCGGGCGCCATCAGTGGCCCGGCGCGACGCCCCCCGATCCCGGTCCGCCGTCGACGTTCTGCGGCGCCTGCACGATCTGGGCGTTCTTCGCGGCTCTCCCGGCCGGGCCGCGGACCTGGGCCGCCGGAGGTCGGGCATGAGCCGCGCGATGTGCAGGGCGATGGTGGCGGCGCTCGCCGTCGGGGCGAGCGCGGTCGCCGCGTGCGGCGGCGGTGGCTCGGCGCACGCGCCGCGCATCGAGGAGCATGTCTCACCACTTGTGCTCAACTGGCAGCCGCCGGCGCTCCCGCCACGCGCCGCGCTGCGCGCGCTGCGCGCCTACCACGTGCCGCCGCTGATCGACGTGCACAACGTCTACGCGGCCGATCTCCGCGGCGAGCTATCGCCCGTCGCCCGTCGCTTTCGCCCGCTCGTGTACGTGCCCAACAGCGGCAGCAACACGGTCGACGAGATCGATCCCCGGACGTATCGGATCGTGCGCCAGTTCGCCGTCGGCGCGGTGCCACAGCACGTCGTGCCGTCCTATGACCTGCGCACCTTGTGGGTGACGAACGACATCGGCAACAGCCTCACCCCGATCAACCCGGTCAGCGGCAGGCCGGGCCGGCCCGTGCGCGTCGCCGACCCATACAATATGTACTTCACGCCCGACGGCCGCGACGCGCTCGTGATGGCCGAGTCGCTGCGCCGGATCGACTTCCGCGACGCGCACACGATGCGGCTGCGCCACTCGCTCGCGATCCCCGCCTGCGCAGGGCTCAACCACGCCGATTTCAGCGCCAACGGCCGCCTGATGCTCGTCAGCTGCGAGTTTGCGAACCGGATGGCCGTCGTCGACGTGCCGCTGCGCCGCGTCGTGCGGATCCTCACGTTGCCGCGGCGCGCCTCGCCGCAGGACGTCAAGCTCTCGCCCGACGGCCGCCTGTTCTACGTCGCCGATCTCACCTACGGGGGCGTCTGGGAGATCAATGCGCGGACGTTCCGCCGCCGAGGATTCCTCACAACCGGCGCCGGCGCGCACGGCCTCTACCCGAGCCGCGATACGACCAGCCTGTACGTCTCCAATCGCCAGGCCGGCACGGTCTCCGTGATCAGCTTCGCGAAACGCCGGATCGTGGCGACCTGGCACATCCCCGGCGGCAGCCCGGACATGGGCGGCGTGTCCGCGTCGGGCCAGGTGCTGTGGCTGTCGGGCCGCTACGATGCCTCGGTGTACGCGATCAACACCCGGACCGGGCGGCTGATCCGGCGGGTCGCGGTCGGATTTGAGCCGCACGGACTGTGTGTGTACCCGCAGCCGGGCCGCTATTCGCTTGGACACACCGGCGTAATGCGATGACTGATTCCCGTCTCCAGCGCTTCCTGCTCCTCGTGCTCGTGTCGCTGCTGGCGGCGATCGGCGCGGTCCTCGTGGCAACCCGGCAATCGGGCGATGCCTCGACCACCCCGAAGTCGAAGTTCGATGGACCGACGATGCCACCCGGGCTGCAGGCTGCGAACTTCTCGCTGCTCGACCAGAACGGCCAGCGGGTGACGATGTCGCAGTACCGAGGGCACGTCGTGATCCTCACGTTCATCCACTCGCTCTGCCACGATGCGTGTCCGTTCATGGTCGAGCAGATCAAGGGTGCGCTCAACGACCTCCCCAACTACGGACGCGGCGTGCCGGCGATCGGGATCAGCGTCGAGCCCGGCGAGGACACCCGCGCGAATCGCGTGCGCTTTCTCGTCAAGCACGAGATGAATGCCCGACTCGCGTTCGTGAACGGGCCCCGCCCGGCGATGCGCCAGGTGTGGCATGCGTACGCGATCCAGCCCGTGCAGGGGCCGATCGACCACTCCACCTTCGTCCTGCTGATCGACAAACGCGGGTTCGAGCGCGTCGGCTTTGCCGCCGATCAGCTGACGCCTGAGGAACTCGCTCACGACATTCGCGTCCTGCAGCGAGAACCCGCATAGACCGCCACGGCGCCCGGCGCGGACCAAGTACGGAACGGGCGCTCAGCGCCCGCGCCTGCCACGCGCGTAACGCTTGCGCAGCGGCTCGACGTGCGCGCGCAGCTCCTCCGGCGCCACCGCCGGAATCGCAAAGCTCGCCTCCCCGGTGGCGGTGCGGACGACAAGGCACGTGCGAAGATCCCGCCGGCGGCGGCGCACGCCGCGCGCGCTCGTCACCTCGAGCGCGCGGATGTCGTCCCACCCAAGCCGCCCGAGCGTCGTGCTGATCCCCTGGATGATGTCCAGTCCGTGCTCGGTCAGGTGCAGCTCGATGTCGCTGGCGCCGACGGGCAGGTTCGCGACACCGCCCAGATGGACGGCCGACACGCGCACGGGCTCGGGTCCGGGCTCGGGTTGCGGCGGCGGCTCGGGCTCGGGCTCGGGTTGCGGCGGCGGCTCGGGCTCGGGCTCGGGTGGCGGCTCGGGCTCGGGCTCGGGTGGCGGCTCGGGCTCGGGCTCCGGTGCGAGCGCCGCCGCCGCCTCGGGCTCGGGTGCGGGCGCCGCCGGGGGTCCGGATCGTGCGGGCACCCCGACGAGCTCCTGGGCGCGTGCGACCGCGGGGTGGATCAGCGCCTCGCCCAGGCTGATCCCGAGCTCCTTGGTCGCGACGGCGGCGAGTGCCCGGCGCCACTGCACCGCGTCGGCCTGATCGGCCGCCTGCTGGACCATCTGCTCGAGCTGCTCGTCGGTCAGCCGCAGGACATCCGCATGGTCCTTGGCCGCGTCCGCGAACGCCGGCCGCAGCCGCGCCACGAGCGCGTCACGTCCGCGCTCGGCGATGCGCTGTGCGGCCGCCTCGAGCGTCTCCGTCACAGGCGCGCCTCCTCGAGGCGGGTCGTGATGTCCGTCAGGAACTGGGCCGCGTCGCTCCCATACAGGATCCGGTGGTCGCACGCGAGGGTGATCGCCATGCAGTGGCTCGGGACAACCGCTCGCTCACGTACGACCGGAACGGCGCGGACGGCGCCGGCCGCGACGGCCGCCGCCTGCGGCGGCACGACGACCGGTGTCGCGCTCGCGACGCCGGCCGCTCCCGGGTTCCACACCGTGAACGTGGCACCGGACTGCTCGGGTGCGAGCAGTTCGCCGTCGCGGGCCCGCTGCTCGAGCGCGGTGAGTTCGCCCGCGAGCTCCGCCACCGACTTGCGCTCGCAGTCGAACAGGGTCGGGATCGCGTACGCGCCGTCGCTCGCGAGGATCACGCCGATGTTGATCCGCGAGTACAGCTCAAAACGCCCGTCGCGGTAGGAGCCGTTCGCGCGCGGGACGGCCCGCAGCGCGCCGGCGCACGCGTGGACGAGCGACGCGGTCAGCTGCGGCGGGACGGCCAGTGCGAGCGACTCGTCGAGCTCCACGACGGCTGTGAGCTCGAGGTCGGGCACCGTCGCGCGAGCCTCGGCGCTGCGGCGCGCGATCGTCCGCTGCGCGCGATTTGGCTCCTCGATCCGGACCTCGCCCTTGGCGCCTGGGGAGCTGCTCGATGGAGCCGGTGGCGTCACGATCGGTTCAACATAGCCGCTCTATTCCGCGCCGTGATCGGCGCCCTCCCAGGCCCGGATGAATTCGTCGGCGTCCATCCCGGCGAGATCTGCTCGGAGCGTTCGCAGCAGCTTCGATGCGTCCTTGGCGGGGAGGTCCCAGTAGAGGACGACCTCGCCGTCGTCAATCGACACGACCTCGATCCGGTCCAGCCGCTCGGGATCGGCGAGGAAGGCGGGTTCGATGCCGCCGCGGGAGACGATCAACTCGTACGCGCGGTTGGCTTTCACGCGCGCGCTCCCGCGAGCAGCGCTACCGCACGCTCGAGTGCTCGCTCGCCCTCGAGCACGCCGCCGGCGAGCTCGATCGCGGGCAGCGCGCTGACGCCCGCCGTCGCGGCGCGGGCGCATGCCTGCGCGAGGGCGTCCGTGACGGAGCGCAGCGCGATCCCCTTCAGCATCGCGGTCGGATGCATCTCGGCCGCCGCGGCGGCGATCAGAACGCTGTCGCGCTCGCCGAGGTCGCGCCCGCCCGCGAACTCCTGGCGGAACGCCGCCAGCGAGAACGCGACGGCACGCCCGACGCGCTTGGCGTAGGTCGCCGCGAGCATCGCCTCGCGCGTGTCAGGCGGCCACCGCGATGGCCAGCGCACCGGCTGCAGCTCGAGCTCGGCAGCACGCCGGACGAGCGCGTCGCGGTCAAGCTCGGCAACCGGGAGCCCGATCGTCGGCGCGTACACGGGCTCCCACTCCGGCACGACCGGCAGGGCAGCCATGATCTGCTCGGCGACGAGATAGCACTCCGGGCTGCCGAGGTCGTAGTAGAAGACGGGCTGAATGTCTCTGTGCGGCTCGCCGGCCACGAGCCTCAGCCGTGGATCAGCCAGCCGTCGGCTGCCCGCGCCGCCTCCATGACGGCTTCGGACAGGGTCGGGTGGCCGTGGATGATGCGGGCGACCTCGGGGTAGCCGCCCTCGAGCACCCGGACGTTGACGAGCTCCTGGATGAGCTCGGTCGCCTTTGCGCCGACGATGTGACCGCCGAGCAGCTCGCCGTACTTCTTCTCACCGACGATCTTCACGACGCCGGTCCGATCCCCGTAGACGGTCCCCGCGCCGACCGCGCCGTACTGGAGCTTGCCGACGACGACGTCGTGGCCGGCCTCGCGCGCCTGGGCCTCGGTCAGGCCGAAGCTGGCGACGTTGGGCGTGCAGAACGTCGCGCGCGGGATGTCGATGTACTCGATCGGGTGGGTGCTGAGCCCGGCGGCGTCCTCGACCGCGATCACGCCCTCATCGGAGGCCTTGTGGGCGAGCGCCGGACCATGGACGATGTCGCCGATCGCGTAGACGCCCTGCACGCTCGTGCGCATCGCGCCGTCGACGTCGACGAGTCCGCTGGCGGCGAGCTTCACACCGGCAGCGTCGAGCCCGAGCGCCTCGATGTCGGGGCCGCGGCCGGCCGCGATCACGAACCAGTCCACCTCGGCGGACTCCCCGCCATAGGTGAATGTGACGCTCGTCTCGCCCGACTGCACTCCCTCGACGAGCGTGCTCGTGAAGATCTTCATGCCCTGGCGCTTCAGTCCCCGCTCCGCCGCCTTGGAGACGTCTGCGTCCTCGGTCGGGAGTACCCGCTCGAGCGCCTCGAACAGCAGCACGTCGACTCCGAGCCGGGCGTATGCCGACGCGATCTCCGCGCCCGATGCGCCGGCGCCGATGACCGCCATCGTCTTCGGCAGCTCGGACAGCGCCCACGCCTCCTCGGTCCCGATCACGCGGCCGCCGAACGCGGTGCCGGGGATCGGCCGCTTCAGCGATCCGGTCGCGAGCACGATCGTCGTCGCGGAGATCCGCTGCTCGCCGACGGCCACCGCACCCGGGCCCGCGAGCGCGCCCTCGCCCTCGATCAGATCGACCTTGTTCTTCTTGAGTAGCCCCGCGACGCCGCCGGTGAGCGTCGAGATCACCTTCTCGCGCCGGGCGCCGACGGCGGCGAAGTCGACCTCCGGCTCGCCGACCTTGATCCCGAACTCATCCGCGTCGCGAACCTCGGACAGCACGTCGGCGACGCGCAGCACGGCCTTGGCCGGGATGCACGCGTAGTTGAGGCAGCGGCCACCGACCTTGTCCTTCTCGATCACGGCGGTCCTCATCCCGAGCTGGGCGGCGCGGATCGCCGTGACGTACCCGCCGGGACCCGAGCCGATGACGACGCAGTCGTATGCTGAATCAGCCATGGCCAGTGAGCCTATCCAAACACAGCTATTGACCTGGCGGCGCGGGCATCTGAACCCTGCTCAGCACGCGCACGAGCTTGTAGAAGAGAAAGCCGCCCGCCCCGATCACGACCACGCAGATGAGCGCGCCGACGATCGTCGAGGCCTTGACGAGCGCGAGGCAGAAGCCGAGCACGCCGATCGCGAGCAGCGTCTGAAACCCGAGCAGAGCCCAGTAGCGCATCCGCCACATCCCGATCGCGCACATCAGCATCAGGCCGGAGAAGACCAGGATCGCCGGCAGGTGCGGCTGCTGTCCGCCGACATGCAGCTTCGTGCCGAGGAGGTACATCACGAGATTGACGCCGCCGAGGAGGCTCGCAACGACGACGCTGACCAGGACCGGCCACGGCCGCTCACCGGGCGCGAGCGGCACGAGCGACGCGCGCACGGCGGCGTTGCGCTCGTCTGCGGTGAGGCGCCGCGCCGGTGCCGGGCCGGGCGCCGGCTCGACCGCTGAGCCCGTGGCGGGCGATGACCGCGAGCGCCGGCCCCGCTTGCGGCTACGCTGCGCCAACGCGTTCCCTCCGCTCGCCGGCCACTGCGCTTCGCAGCTCCTGCGCGACTCGCCCCGGCTCCGCCGCACGCGTCAGCGCGCGGACCACCGCGACCCGCCGCGCGCCGGCGCCGGCGACGGCCCCGACGTTGCTGGGATCGACCCCGCCGATCGCGAAGAACGGAACGCCCGTGCGAGCGGCCGCGTAGCGAACGAGGTCGAGGCCAACCGCGGGGCGTCCCGGCTTCGTCGGCGTCGCATGGACGGGTCCGACGCCGATGTAGTCGACGTCGAGCCGCGCGGCGTCGTCGACCTGGTCAGGGCTGTGGGTCGAGAGCCCGATCAGCCGATCCGGTCCGACGAGCTCGCGCGCCTGCGCGACCGGCATGTCGTCCTGCCCGACGTGCACGCCGTCGGCGCTCACGCGCTGCACGAGGTCCGGGCGATCGTTGAGGATGAACAGCGCGCCGTAATCGGCGCAGCAGCGCGCGAACCGCTCGGCCACCGCGATCAGCCGATCGTCGGACGCGGGTTCTTTGATCCGCAGCTGCACGATGTCGACGCCACCCTCGATCACTTCGCGCAGGAACGCGTCGGGCTCGGCGTCGCAGACGAGGTACAGGTGGGCGGCGGACAGACGTTCGCGGAGATCGGCCACGCGACAAGTCTGGCATGACCGTGGCGCTACGATTTGGTTGAACGGGAGCCCTCCGTATGGCTGAGAGGGCGGACGCGTGATCCGCCGACCGTCTGAACCTGACCCGGGTAATGCCGGCGCAGGGAGAAGTTTTGTGACCGACCACCTCAACGCATCACCAGACGCCGTCATCATCGGCGGCGGTGTTATCGGACTCGCGGTTGCGTGGCGCGTGGCGCAGCGTGGCCTGCGCGTGACGCTGCTCGAGCGCGACCGTTTTGGTGCCGGGACGAGCCGGGTTGCCGCCGGGATGATCGCGCCGATCAGCGAGGCGCGGAACACCGAGCGGATGCTGCTCGCGCTCGGGCTGGCGAGCGCGCGCGCCTACCCCGCGTTCGTCGAGGAGCTCGTGCAGGCGTCGGGGCACGACCCTCGATACCTCGCCTGCGGCACGATCGCGGCGGCACGCGATCAGGATGACGCGGAGGCGCTCCAGCGCGAGCTCGAGCTGCGAGGCGATCTCGGCCTTCCCGTCCGCCGCCTGCTCGCGACCGAGGCGCGCCGGCTGGAACCCGGGATCGCGCCGGTCCTGCGGCTGGCGCTCGAGGTTCCCGACGACCACGCGATCGATCCGCGGGAACTGACGGCCGCGCTTGCGCAGGCCTGCGCCATCGCCGGAGTGGACCTGCGCGCCGGTGTCGCGGCTGCCGAGGTGCTCAGCTCCGGCGATCGCATCGCCGGTGTCAGGCTCGCCGACCACACGCGGGTCCTCGCCGAGCAGGTCGTCGTGGCGGCCGGCGTGTGGTCGGGCGAACTTGGCGGGCTCCCGGACGGTGCCCGCGTCCCGGTCCGGCCGGTCAAGGGACAGATCATGCGCCTGCACGACCCGGCGGGGCCGGGGCTGCTCACGCGAGCCCTGCGGATGCAGGGAAGCGGGTACGTCGTGCCGCGCGGCGACGGCAGGTACGTGCTCGGAGCGACGATGGAGGAGCGCGGCTTCGACACGAGTGTGACCGCGGGTCCGCTGTTCGAGCTGCTGCGTGACGCGATCGAGCTGCTGCCCGGGCTCTCCGAGCTCGTGATCGACGAGCTGATCGCCGGCCTGCGCCCGAGCACTCCTGACAACGCGCCGGCACTCGGCCCCGGCGCGATCACGGGTCTGCAGTGGGCCACCGGTCACCACCGCCACGGGATCCTGCTCGCGCCGATCACGGCGGAGATCCTGGCGGCCGCGCTCGCGGGCGAGCCGCCGACGGAGCTCGCCGCCGCGTTCACGCCGGCTCGGTTTGACGGCGCGGCCGTCGGGAGTCCGGCATGATCGTCACCGTGAACGGCGAGCAGCGGCAGCTGGCGGCAGGCGCGACGGTCGCGACGCTGGTCGCATCGCTCGACGTCGCTCCCGAGGCGCGCGGCATCGCGATTGCGCTCAACGGCGAGGTCGTGCGGCGTGGCAGCTGGCAGCACACCGAACTGCTCGACGGCGCCCGGGTCGAGGTTGTCAGCGCCGTTCAGGGAGGATGATGGGATGACCGAGCCCCTGCGGATCGCCGACCGTGAGCTCCACTCCCGCCTGATCCTCGGCACCGGCGGGTTTGACAACCACGAGGTGCTCGGCGCCGCGCTCCTCGCCTCCGGGACCGAGCTGTGCACGGTCGCCCTGCGCCGCCTCGATCCGGCCGCCCGCGGCTCGATTCTCGACGTGCTCACCGATGCCGGCGTTGCAGTCCTGCCGAACACGGCTGGGTGCTTCACGGCGCGAGACGCCGTGATCACCGCCCAGCTGGCGCGCGAGGCGTTCGAGACCGACTGGATCAAGCTCGAGGTGATCGGCGATGATCGGACGCTGTTGCCCGACGCGGTCGAGCTCGTGGCCGCCGCCGAGGAGCTCGTCGCCGATGGTTTCGTCGTGCTGCCGTATACGACCGACGACCCGATCCTCGCGCGGCGGCTCGAGGACGTCGGCTGTGCGGCGGTGATGCCACTCGGGTCGCCGATCGGCAGCGGCATGGGCATCCGTAACCCGTACAACATCTCGATCATGATCGAGCGGGCGGGCGTGCCGGTGATCCTCGACGCCGGGGTCGGGACCGCGTCCGACGCGGCGATCGCGCTCGAGCTCGGGTGTGACGCCGTGCTCTGCGCGAGCGCGATCTCCCGAGCGCACGACCCAGTTGCGATGGCGCACGCGATCCGTCTCGGGGTCGAGGCCGGGTTGCACGCGCGCGGCGCCGGCCGGATTCCCCGCCGGCGCTACGCCGAGGCATCGACGCCCGAGGAGGGCATGCCGGTGTTCGACGCGCCGGGCCCGCGGCCGTGACGGTCGACGAGCTGTTCGACGGCTGGGAGGCGGCCTGGAGCGGGAAGGACCCCGACGCGTTCGAGCCGCTGTGCGCCGAGGACGTGCACTACGAGGACCCACTCACCAGCGAGCCGCTCGAGGGTCCAGAGGAGCTCGGCCGCCACGCCTCCCGGTTATGGGCGGGCTTCCCCGACGCGCGTCTGGAGCGGACCGGCGAGCGCCTGTCGCAGGGCCGCTTCGCGGCGGCGCCGGCGAAGCTGCTCGCGACGCACAAGGCCGCGCTCGAGGGGCTGCCGGCAACGAACCGCTTCATCGTCGTGCACTGCGTCTTCTACTGCGAGCTGACGTCCGAGCGGCTGTTCCGGGTGCGGGCGTTCTTCGACCTATACGACGCCGCGACCCAGCTCGGTGTGCTGCCGTCGCGCGGGACGCTCGGCGAGAAGGCGCTGCTGATGCTGCGCGGATTTGGCTTGCGGGCGAGCCGCGGCTCGGGTTCCGGCGGCACAGGCGCGTAGCGGCGTGGCGGCCTGCGCAGCCCGGCGCTGTCCCCAGGCTGGCAGAAATCGTCCGGTCATTGACATTGCGGCCAACGTGAGGGCGCGCGATCATCGCCCCCATGAGCCTGCGCCGCATCGTCATCCTTCTGTTCAGCGACGTCCAGGCGCTCGACGTGACCGGCCCGTCCGAGGTGTTCTCGCTCGCGCACCGCGAGGCGCCCGAGGGTGCCTACAGCATTGAGCTGATCGCCCCCGGCACCGACCCGGTGCACACCTCGAGCGGGTTGCAGCTCGTCCCGCATCGCGCGCTCGATGCCTGCCGCGGCCCGATCGATACGCTCGTCGTTCCCGGCGGGCTCGGCACGGTCGAAGCCGCGCGCGACGCGCGCGTCATCAACTGGGTGCGGCTGGCGGCACGCCGCTCGCGGCGGATCGCGTCCGTCTGTACGGGCGCGTTCCTGCTCGCGCGGGCAGGGCTGCTCGACGGGCGTCGGGCGACGACGCACTGGGGAGCGTGCGAGGCGCTCGCGCGCCACTACCCAGCGGTCACCGTCGACCCGGATCCGATCTTCGTCCGCGACGGCAACGTGTACACCTCCGCGGGCGTCACCGCCGGCATCGACCTGGCCCTGGCGCTCGTCGAGGAGGACCTCGGCCGGCGCGCCGCGGTGTCGGTGGCCCGCGACCTCGTGCTGTTCATCCGCCGTCCCGGAGGACAGGCGCAGTTCAGCGCCGGACTGTCGGGGCAGCTCTCGATCCAGCCGGGCATCCGCGAGCTCCAGGAGTGGATCAGCGACCACCTCGCCGAGGACCTGTGCGTTCCCGCGCTGGCCGACCGCGCGTTCATGAGCCCGCGCAACTTCGCGCGCGTGTTCGCACGCGAGGTCGCGATGACGCCCGCGGCGTATGTCGAGTCGCTGCGCCTCGAGCGCGCCCGCACGCTGCTCGAGACGACCGATCTGCAACTCGACGAGATCGCGCAGCAATGCGGTTTCGGGACGGTCGAGACGCTGCGACGCGTGTTCGGCCGCCGCCTGCACGTGAGCCCGAGCGAGTACCGGAGTCGGTTTGCCGCGTCGCCAACCCATGAGGACAACATCATCCCGATCAGGAGCGCCACACGATGAACGTCGCCATTCCGATCTTCGACCGGTTCACCGCTCTCGACGCCGTGGGGCCCTACGAGGTGCTCTCGCGCCTGCCGGGCGCCGCCGTCCACTTCATCGCGGCCGAGCCGGGGCCCAAGCGGACCGAGAACGACATGCTCACGATCGTCGCGGAAGAGACGCTCGACGACCTACCCGACCCCGAGGTGATCGTCGTGCCCGGCGGGTTCGGCACGCGCGCGCTCATGCACGACGAGCAGATGCTCGACTGGCTGCGCAGGGCACACGCGCGGTCGCAGTGGACCACGTCGGTCTGCACGGGCTCGTTGCTGCTGGCCGCTGGCGGGATTCTCGACGGCCTCGAGGCGACCACACACTGGCTCGTGCTCGACGTCCTCTCCGCGTATGGGGTCACGCCCGTGAGCGACCGGCGCGTCGTCGAGCAGGGCAAGATCATCACCGCGGCGGGGGTGTCGTCCGGCATCGACATGGCGCTCATGCTCGCCGCGAAGATCGCGGGCGACGGCATCGCTCAGGCGATCCAGCTCGGCATCGAGTACGACCCGCAACCGCCGTTCGACTCGGGCTCGACGCTCAAGGCGCCTGGACAGATCGTCGACCTCGTCCGTGAGCGGGCGTCGCAGCTGGCGTGAGCCCCACGCACACCGGCGCATGGTCCGACAGCGGGCCGCGGTCGAGCACCGACGGCCTGCTCGCGACCTCGAAACCGCGCACGAGGATGTGATCGACGTGGTGGCCGGCGGCCACCACGTATCCGGCCAGTGACGGCACGACGAGGTTGAAGTCGCCGCCCAGGACGATCGGCGCGTCTGGGCCGGCCCAGCGCCCGATCGCGGCCGCGGCGCGCCGCAGCTCGCGCCCGGCGGCGGGCACCGGCCGCCCGTTGGCGTGAAGGTTGCCGACCCAGGGACCGGCGCCCCGTCCGAGCCGCACCCCGAGCAGCCACCGCCGTTCGGGCAGGATCGCCAGGCGCTCGATCCGCCGCTCGCTGATCGCCTGCCCCCGGACGAGGACGGCGCTGGCGCCGCCGCCGTTTGACTTGATCAGATCGGGCCGGCGGACCGCGACTGCGCGCCGCAGTGCCAAGCCGAAGTTACGAGAGGTGAGGACGACCGCCGCCGTCGCGCCGAGCCGCCGCTCGAACGCCGCGGGCCACCACGGCGGCACCTCCTGGAGCAGCGCCACATCCCACTCCCAGCGGGCGAGCGCCTCCGCGAACTCGTCAGACAGATCCCGTCCTGCCGGCGGCAACGAACGCCCGTGCATGAGGTTCCACGTGAGCACGCGCAGCAACACCGACACCAACGTACACTCCCGGCCCCCGATGCCGCGCCACTTCCTCACCGGTGAGGAGCTGACCGCGCCTGAGCTCACGGCGCTGATCGACCGTGCGCGCGAGCTGAAGGCCGCCCCGCTCAGCTCGGGCGTGCTCGCCAAGCGCAGCGTCGCCTTGATCTTCCAGAAGCCCTCGACCCGGACCCGCGTCTCGTTCGAGACCGGCATCTACGAGCTCGGGGGCCACCCGATGGTCCTGCGCTCGGAGGAGCTCCAGCTCAGCCGCGGCGAGTCCGTCCGGGACACCGCCTACGTGCTGTCCCGGCACGTCGCTGCGATCGCGATCCGGACCGGACCCGACCAGCTCGTCGAGGAACTGGCCCGTCACGCGACCGTGCCGGTGATCAACATGCTGACCGCCGGCCATCACCCGTGCCAGGCGCTGGCCGACTTGATGACGCTCGCCGAGGCGTTCGAGCGGCCGCTGAGCGCGCTGACGCTCGCCTACGTCGGTGACGGCAACAACGTTGCCCGCTCGCTCGCGATCCTCGGCGCGCTCGCGGGCGTGTCGGTGCGGGTCGCCTCGCCGCCGGGCTTCCAGCTCGAGCCGGTCGCGGGCGCACAGCTCACCGACGATCCGCGGGAGGCGGCGGCGGGCGCCGACGCGATCTACACCGACGTGTGGGTGAGCATGAGCGACGATCCCGAGACGGCCGAGCAGCGTCGCCGCGCCCTCGCCCGGTACCGCGTCGACGACGCGCTGCTCGATCTCGCCCACCCGGGGGCGGTCGCGCTGCACTGCCTTCCCGCGCATCCCGGCGAGGAGATCACCCCCGACGTCCTGTACGGCGAGCGCCAGCGAATCTGGGATCAGGCCGAGAACCGCCGCCACGCCCAGAAGGCGCTCCTGGAACTGCTGATTCATCCCGCCTGACCCTCGCGACGGTCAGGCCGCTTTGGATACTCACCCGGGAACGGATCGAGGAGATCCTCGAGGACGCGGCGATCCGCGGTCGGATCACGCGCTCGGACGGAACGAGCTCGTGATGGAGCTTCGTCAGGCGCGGGCGCCTAGAGATCCAAATCGCCGATCAGGACCCGGAAGTCAAGCACTTCCCCGGTGAGCTCTGACAGCAGCTCCTCCGGAGAGCGGCGCTGGCCATCGCGCCACAGCCGGCGAAGCGCCGCGCCGGCCTCGCCGGAGTCGAACCATGCCGGTCCGAACTCGCTGCGCAGGTAGCCGCGGATGTGCGTCTCGAGCGCCCAGGCGCGCAGGTAGCACGCGCAGTAGAAGCCGGGGTCGACATCGGCCAGGTAGGTCGCGGCCGGCCATGGCAGCTGGAGCGCGTCGCCGAGCAGCTCGGAGTAGCGCCGGGCCAGCCCGTCCCACGAGCCCGCCGAGCGGTTGCCCCCATGCAGTTCGAGCTCGTAGGCGAGCTTGGCGGCGTAGCGGCGCAGGTACACGAGCCGGTAGGCGCGCGCGTATGCGGCGATTGCGCTGCCGTCCTCGATTCCAAGCCGCCGTGCCAGCCACTCGGGATCCTCGACCAGATGCTGGAACAGGAACGCGAACGACTCGGTGATCGCGTTGTCGCCGAGGTGACGGAACTCGAACGGGAGCCCCGCGTCGACGTGGGCGTAGTGCTCGGTGTGGCCCGCCTCGTGGAACAGGACGGCGTAGTCGTCGCGGCCCCCGACGGGCGCGAGCACGAGGTACACCTCGCCGGGTACCCGCACCGGAGCGCAGAACGCCCGCGGGCTCTTCTGCGGCCTGGGATCGACGTCGAGCACGACGCCGGCCTGCGCGCCGATGTCGATCCCGAGCCCGCGCATCGTCGCCGCGAAGCTCGAGATCAGCGTCTCCTCGGGGAAGGATGCGTCGAGTTCCGGAGCGCGGAAGAAGCGCGGGAGATCGGACCGGCGCGCGTCGTCAAGCGCGAGCCCGAGCGTGTGGCGCAGCTCGGGCTCGACCACCGCCGGGTAGCGCGCCTGGGAGTGCGCGCTGAACTCGGCGGTCTGGGCGCGGAGGGCGGCGAGGTCGAATCCCTTGCACTGCGCGCACAGCTCGCGATAGCTCGCGTACCCAAGCTCAGCCGCGATCGCGTGCTGGGTCTCGAGCACCTCACGGTACAGCGGGTTGAGCCGCTCCTCGGTCGCGGCGAGGCGAGCGTCCTCGATCTCCGCCCGGCGCGCGCCGTCAGGCTCGTTCGCCTGGGCGACGGCTGACTCGCGGAAGCCGAGCCGCTCGCCGCCGAGCTCGAGCACGATGCCGGCCTCGCGGCGGGCGATCTCGGCCTCGGGCCGCTTGGTCTCGAGCCCGATGTAGCCCTCGACTGCGAAATCGAGCAGCATCGCGCGCCGTCGCCGTTCCTCGGAGCCGGGCTGCGCCCGCTCGAGCGCATCCCGCAACTGCTCGACTGCGGCCCGCGTGAACAGCTCCGCGTGGTCGTCGTAGATCGCCTCGATCTCGTAGTCCTCCTTGAGTCCCGCGTAATGCCGGTAGTACTCGCCCGTCAGCTCGTGCGTGAACGCCTCGGCGCGGCGGCGGTAAGCCTCGAGATCCATGGGATGGCATGCTAGATGCGATGCAGGCCAACGTTTCGACGGCCTTCTCGCCGTCTCCACGACCGCGCAGCGGCGACGAGCTCGAGCTCACGATCGAGCGGCTCGCGTACGGCGGCGCCGGTGTCGCGCGGCGCGACGGGTATGTCGTGTTCGTCCAGGACGCGATCCCCGGCGACCGCGTCAGGGCGACCGTCGCAAAGGCGAAACGGGCGTACGCCGAGGCCCGCGCGATCGAGATCCTCGCCCCGAGCCCCGACCGGGTCGACCCCGTCGCCGACCATCCTGGCGCTCCATGGCAGGTGCTGCCCTACGAGCGCCAGCTCGAGGTCAAGCAGGAGCAGGTCGACGACGCGCTGCGGCGGATCGGCAAGCTCGATGGCTACGCGCTCGAGCCGATCCTTCCGGCGCAGGCGACCTGGCGCTACCGCAACAAGCTCGAGTACTCGTTCGGCGCTGATGCCTCCGGCCGGCTCGTCTGCGGCTTTCACGCGCCCGGCCGCTGGAACGACATCATCGAAACGGCCGATTGCCTGCTCGCGTCGGAGGCCGGCAACGCCGCGCGCGAGGAGGTCGTGCAGTGGTGCCGGGCGCAGGGGCTGACCTCGTATGACCGCCGCAGCGGCGAGGGGTTCCTGCGCAATCTCGTCGTCCGCGAGGGACGGCGTACGGGTCAGTTGCAGGTGCGCCTCGTCACGAGCCCCGGGAGGCTCGACCGCGACGGGCTCGCCGCCGCCACGCGGTCCGCGGACGGCGTCCTCTGGACCCAGGTGCGGGGGCCGGCCGAGGTCACCCACGGCGGCGAGACCGAGCTGATCGCCGGCGACGACCGGCTCGACGAAGAACTCGGCGGGCTGCGCCTGCGGATCTCCTCGCAGGCGTTCTTCCAGACGAACACGGAGATGGCGGAGCACCTGTATCGCATTGCGATCGAGCTTGCGGAGCTCCGCGGCTACGAGCGCGTCTACGACCTGTACTGCGGGATCGGGACGATCGGGCTGCTGATGGCGCCGCGGGTCGCGCAGGTCTGGGGCCTCGACCTCGTCGAGGAGGCGATCACCGACGCGATCGCCAACGCCAAGCACAACGAGATCGACAACGTCCGCTTCTTCGCCGGCGATGTCCGTCTCGCCCTCCGTGAACTCGTCGCGACCGCCGGCAAGCCCGATGCGCTCGTCGTCGACCCACCCCGCGCCGGGCTCTCGCAGAAGGTTGTGCGCCGGATGATCGAGGCCGCGCCGCGACGGATCGTCTACGTCTCCTGTAACCCGACGACGCTTGCGCCCAACGCGGCCCAGCTCGTCGAAGCGGGCTATGAGCTGACACGCGTGCGGCCCGTCGACATGTTCCCCCAGACCCCGCACATCGAGTGCGTGGCGGTGCTGGCGCGCGCGTAGGTAGGATTCCGCCGGATCGATGCGCGCCGTCACCATCCGTGACACCCAGCTCGTTGTCGAGGAGCACCCGGATCCGGTTGCCGGCTCCGGCGAGGTCCTTGTGCGCGTCATGGCGGCGGGCCTGAACGGAGCCGACATGCACCAGCGTCTCGGTCGCTATCCGGCTCCCCCGGGCGCTCCCCAGGACATCCCGGGGCTTGAGCTCGCGGGCGAGGTGATCGCGTGTGGGCCCGGGGCGATGCGCTTCCAGCCCGGCGACCGCGTGATGGCAATCGTCGCCGGCGGCGGGCAGGCGGAGCTCGCGACCGTGCACGAGCGAGTGCTGATGCCGGTCCCCGAGAACCTCGGCTGGATCGAGGCAGGGGCCGTGCCGGAGGTGTTCACGACCGCCCACGACGCCGTGTTCACCCAGGCCGGGCTGAAGTCCGGCGAGCGGCTGCTCGTCCACGGCGGGGCCGGCGGCGTCGGGACCGCGGCGATCCAGCTCGGCCGCGCGTGCGGCGCCCGCGTGACCGCGACCGTGCGCAACGCCGATCTGCGCCCTCGAGTCGCCGACCTCGGCGCCGAGGTGATCGACCCCGACGCGTTCGTCGACCACGGACCGTTTGACGTGATCCTCGAGCTGGTCGGAGCGCCAAACATCCCCGCCAACGTCGGCGCACTCGAGCTCTGGGGCAGGATCGTCGTGATCGGGATCGGGGCAGGCGCAAAGGCGGAGGTCAACCTCGGGCTGCTGATGGGCAAGCGCGGCACCCTCCGCGCATCGACGCTGCGCCCGCGCCCACTCGAGGAGAAGGCGGCGACCGCCCGGGCGATGGAGCGCTCGGTGCTGCCGTTGCTCGCCTCCGGGGCCGTCACGGTGCCGATCGCCGCGACCTTCCCGCTCGACCAGGCGCAGGCAGCGTACGATCGCTTCACCGCGGGCGGAAAGCTCGGCAAGATCGTGCTCGAGCTCTGAGGCCCGACCGGTACGTACTGACGACGTACAGACGCGCAGCATGCGGTGCCCTGGGCACACGCGGCGCTCTGCTCAGGAGCGGCCTACTCTCCTTCGATGAACGCGGCCTCGTCGGCGGCGAGCCCGGGCTCGTCCTCCGCGGCGTGAATCGAGCACAGGACGGGCCCGCCGCTCTCCATCACAGCCTGAAGCTCGGCCGGCGTCAACTTCGCGCCGCACTCCTCGCAGCGGTCGCCGAGCTTGTCGAGAGTCTTCTCTTCGAGGTCCATAACGTCGAGTCTACCCGCGCCGGCTCGTCCCCGGCGTGCGGGTGCTAACAACCGTCGTCGCTCGGCTTCGAGCAGCTCGCGGTGAGCTCGCCGACGGCCCGAGCAAGCAGGTCGTTGAGGGTCGCGCGCTGCGCACCGGTGAGCGTGCCAAGGAGCTCGTCATCGATCCTGCACAGCGCGCGGTCGAGATCGGCGAGCCGCTGCCCACCTTCCGGCGATAGCGCGATGATCGCCCGCCGACGGTCGGACGGGTCGCGCCGGCGTTCGATCAGGCCGGCGTCCTCGAGGCTGTTGAGCACCGCCACGATGTTCGTCGCGTCGATCCCGAGCAGCTCGGTGAGCGTCTGCTGCGCGGACGGTCCGCGCTCGCGCAGGTATTGGAGCGCGTGGAGCTCGCGTGGGCGAACACCCAGCGAGGCCACGGCTTCCTCGAACCGGCGGCGCATCCCGCGCGCGAGCTGCGAGATCAGCACGCTTGACGGGGTGCCGACCGGAGCGTCGGTTCTCGTCACGCTCATGGTTCTAGCCTAGCTCGACACACCATTTGTGATATACAAATGGTTTGCTGAGTACAAAGTAAGCCGCCGCCCGCCGCCAAGGAGCCGACGCCCGTGTCGACGATCACCCTTCCTGACCCCGGTCCGCCCAATCTCGCGTTTGAACACCCGGCCGACCGCGCGCGCCTCGAACGAACCGCGGCGGCGCTCTCCGGCCGTGGCTTCAACGCGCGCATCGCCGACAGCGGAGAGCACGCCCGTGAGCTCGTGCTGGACGCGATCCCCGCGGGGTCGGAGGTCCACATCGCCCTGTCGGAGACGATGCGCGAGCTCGGCATCACGAGCGAGATCGACGAGAGCGGACGGTACGACTCGCTTCGCTCGAAGCTCACTGCCCTCGACCGTCAAACCCAGGCGCGCGAGCGGCAGAAGCTCGGCGCCGCCCCCGACTACATCATTGGCAGCGCGCACGCGATCACCGATGACGGCGAGATCATCGTCGGCTCAGGCTCGGGCAGTCAGCTCGGCGCGTACGCCTACGCCGCCGGGAAGGTCATCCTCGTCGTCGGCCACCAGAAGCTCGTCCACGACCTGGACGAGGGCCTGCGTCGGGTGCGCGAATACAGCCTGCCGCGGGAGTTCGCGCGGATGCAGAGCGTCGGCTTCCCGGGGAGCGTCCTCTCCAAGACGCTGATCATCCACCGGGAACACGGCGGCCGCACCGACGTCATCCTCGTGCCCGAGACGCTCGGGTTCTAGCTAGCCAAACTGCGGGTTGTCGTCCTCGGCGCCAGCCGACACAGCCGCGAAACGCACCCCGGCACGGCCACGGCGCCACTCCCGAGGCGATCAGGCGAGCCGTCCTCAGTACGGCGGGAGATCCGCCCACCACTGGCCGAGCACGCGGAACGCCGACCAGAACTCGCGCTTGGCGCTCTCCTCGTCGAGCGCCTCATCGATGTTCGGAACGTACAGGGCCTCGATCGACGGAGTGAGCCGCTGCACGACGCCGAGCGCCGGCTCGAGCACGTGCGACAGCGGGAGGTCGAGCTCGTTGACGACGGCGAGCGCCTCCGCCCCCATCACGACGAGCAGCTTCGGCTGCACGATCGCGATCTCCTCGGCCAGCCGCGCGACGCACGCAGGGTCGGCCATCACGGGGTCGGGCACCGGGCACTTGACGCACAGCGTCCCGTACACGGCGAGCGGATCGATCTGCAGCCGCTTGAGCGACTTCATCAGGGCATTGCCGGTCCTGCCGTAGAAGGCGACGCCCTCCTCGACCTCGGACGGGCGGGCCGAATGCTTGATCAGGAAGATGTCCGCCTGCGGATGGCCCGAGCCGAGCACGGGCATCAACCCGCCGCGCGGGCACTCGGAGCAGGACTGCAGAGCGCGGGAGAACGCGTTCAGTTCCCGGATCGCGCGCTCGAGGTACTTCTCGCGGATCTCGTCGTCGGTCGCCGGCATCCCCCTCGGATTGGACGGCTCGGCGGCATGTCCTTGCGCGTGCATCAGGACTTGCGCGTGACCCGCCGCACCCGGCGGTCCCGCGAGGCGCGTCGGGCGGCCTCCGGCATCGCCTTCGTCTGCAGGAATTTGAGCGCCTGGACGTACAAGAGGCTCGCCGGGTTGCGCACGATGTCGGCGTCACGCAGCGACTCGAGGAATTCCTCCGGGCCGTCGAAATCGCGCATCCGGATGCGCACCGATCCGAGTCCCTGCGGCACGTGCGCGTCCGATCCGGCGCCCGCCGGGATCCGGTACTTGGCCGCGAATCGCACCGCCTCCTCGTTGAACTCGGTGATCGCGATCCGCGGGTTGAACACCTCGATCGCGTCGACCTCGTCGACGACGTCGAGCAGGTGCTCGTAGTCGGGGACCGAGTGCATCCGGTCGAACGGATGCGGCACGTAGACGAGCCCGCCCTGGCGCTTGATCTCGGCGATCGTGTCCTGCAACGTCAACCCGCGCGGAATCTTCTCCTCGATGAACAGGCCGATCACCTCTCCCTGTTCGGCGGTCTTGACCTCCTCGCCGACGATCACCTTGATGCCGTTGGCCTTCGCGCGGGCCTCGCGCGCGCCGGCGATCTCGTTGTGGTCGGTGACGGCGATCGCGCCGAGGCCGCGCGCCCGCGCCTCGGACAGCAGCACCTCGACCGGCGTCGCGCAGTCGTGCGAGTGGTCGGTGTGCATGTGCAGGTCGACGTCGATCAGCGGGCGGGAGGCGAGCCTGCGCCGGACGCGGGCGTTGCTGCGGCCGTCGTGGCGGCGGGCGACGAGCGAGCCGTAGACGTCCTCGAGTTCGTCGGCGACACGCGGCCAGCGCAGCGCCTCACGTAACGACGATCCGGCGGAGCGCAGCTCCGCACGAACGGTCGCGTCCGACAGCAGCCGTTCGAGCTGTCCCGCAAGCGTCTGCACATCGCCGGGCTCGAACACGAGCCCGTAGCGTCCCTCCGCGAGCAGCTCCTCGTACGGGGGCAGCCGCGACGCGACCGGCACGATCCCGGCAGCAAGGGCTCGCAGGAGCACGCCCGGCGTCGCGCGAATCCCCTCCGATGCGAGCACGATCAGCGACGCGCCGGCCTCGGCCTCGGCCTGGGTCATCTCCCGTGCGTCGACGAACCGGACGCGCTCGCGGACCGCCCGACCGAGTGTCGCCGGAGCCGCCAGCGGCCGTGAGGACCACACGGTCGCGTGCCAGTCGACGTCCGGCGGGAGGAGGCGCAAGGCCCGGAGAAACGCGCGCAGCGCCGCCCGCTCCTCCCGCGCGATCATCAGGATCTCGAGCCCGTCGCCGCGCGCCAGCGGCACGTCGGCGGCTGGGAGCACCACGCGGTAGTCGGCTGGGAAGAACCGCTGCATCAGATCGCGCGTCGCCTCGTAGCTCGCGATCCGGGCGTCGAGGCGCCCGAACAGCAGCCGCGTGAGCGGCCGCGCCAGCTGGGTCGAGAGGGTCCGCTCGGTCGGGGCGTGGAAGCTGCCGACGTTCAGCGCGCGCGAGTGCCGCAGTGCGACGCTCGAGGCGCTCGGCGCGAATGGCTCGTGCACGTGCACGACATCGAGCGGGAGCGTCGTGAGGGCGTCCTCGATCGTCCGGGCGACGTCCACCGGCAGCGAGGACGCGCGGCGCTGAGTGGGCGAGAACGGGAGCACCTCGCCGACACCGAGCACGAGCGGCGCGCCCTGTGCCTGCTCGAGTAGGCGCTCGGGCGTCGAGCGCAGCGTCCTACGGCTGTCGCGGACGAGCCCGCTCGACTCGGATGGGCCGATCACGAGCACGCGGTGGCCTCGCTGCGCCAGCTGCTCGGAGACGCGGGTGACGTACTCGTTGACCTCGTTCGCCGCCTCCAAGGCGAAGGGGGTCACCTGCGCGATCGCGAGTCGCTCAGACGGCACGAGGACGGAGTGTATTTGGCGGCGGGCCGCGCTCGCGGCCCGTCGTGTTACGCCTTGCCGGCCTTCGATTTGCCCTTCGTCGGCGCGGTCAGCGGCTTGCGCGCATGCTCGGCGATGAACGCCTCGGTCAACTCGCGTGCCTCGTCGTCGGGGCGCTGGTGCATCGGCGACTTCATCAGGTACGAGCTCGGACCGTCGAGCTGGCCCGAAAGGCCGTCGTTGAGCGCGAGCTTGACGCAGCGCACGGCGTCGATGACGACGCCCGCCGAGTTCGGCGAGTCCCAGACCTCGAGCTTCAGCTCGGCGATCAGCGGCACGTCGCCGAACGCCTCGCCCTCGAGCCGGATGTGCGCCCACTTGCGGTCGGTCAGCCACGGCACGTAGTCCGACGGTCCCACGTGGACGTCATCGGCGGGCAGCGTGTGACCCATGATCGAAGTGACGGCGTTGGTCTTGGACTCCTTCTTGGACTCGAGGCGTTCGCGCTCGAGCATGTTGTAGAAGTCCATGTTGCCGCCGACGTTCAGCTGCGAGGTCCGCATCAGCTTGACGCCGCGGTCGTGGAACAGGCGAGCGAGCGAGCGGTGCACGATCGTCGCCCCGACCTGGGACTTGATGTCGTCGCCGATGACCGGCAGCCCGGCCTTCTTGAAGCGCTTGTTCCAGTAGTCCTCGCGGGCGATGAACACGGGAATGCAGTTGACGAACCCGCATCCCGCCTCGAGGATCTGCTCGACGTACCACTTCGTCGCCTGCTCGGAGCCGACGGGCAGGTAGGAGACGACGACGTCGGTGCGGGTGTCCTTGAGGATCTGGACGATGTCTGCGGTCGGGCCGGGGGCCTTCGTGATCTTCTGCTTGAGGTACTTGCCGAGCCCATCGTGCGTCATGCCGCGCTGGACCTCGACGCCGAGGTTGGGGACGTCGGGGAAGAACCTGATGGTGTTGTTCTGACCGGAGAAGATGGCCTGAGACAGGTCCTTGCCGACCTTCTCGATGTCGATGTCGAAGGCTGCGCTGAACTCGACGTCGCGGACGTGGTAGCCGCCGAGATCGACGTGCATGAGCCCCGGAACGGACTCGCGCGGGTCGGCGTCCTTGTAGTAGTGCACGCCCTGGACAAACGAGCTGGCGCAGTTGCCGACGCCGATGATCGCCACGCGGACCTTGTCCGCCTGGTGGCGAGCGGCGCCGTTGGTGGAGCCGTTGCTGGTAGTCACGGTGAGGTCCCTTCTCGAAGATCCTGTCTGCGCGGCCAGTGTCGTAGCGCAGACGCTGACCTACCTATCCCCGGCGGGGCATTTTGTTACATCGTGTGACTGGATCCGTCCGCTGAGGTAGGGTGCGCCCGTGCTCCGGGGGCGCGTGGGACCGCTCGTGCTGGCGGCCTCCGCGGCGGCCGTCTGGTGTTCGGGAGCGGGCGCTGCCGCGACCCCGCTCAGCTGGTCGAGTCCACGCGTGATCGTCAACCAGCCGCCGTACTCGAACGTTCCCAGCGACGGGGTCACGTGCCCGTCGACATCGCTGTGCCTGGCCGCTGACGACGTTCTGCGTGGCGATCGACGACAAGCCCGAGCAGCAGCGCGGCATGGGCCCAGGCGCACGTCGACGGCGCCAACGCGATCTACTCGATCGAGTGCCCGTCGGAGGCGCTGTGCATCGCGGGCGACAACGCCGGCGATGTGATCACGGCGACCAACCCCACCGGGGGTATCACGGCCTGGACCGTTCAGCACATCGACGGGTCGAGCTACCTGAACAGCATCGCCTGTGCCGGCGTGGGGCTGTGCGAGGCCGCCGACGGTGAGGACCGCCTCCTGCGCTCGACGACGCCATGGACCGCCTGCGAGCCCGTCACCTTTCCCGGCTTCGACGCGCTCACCGCGCTCGCCTGCCCGTCCCGCTCGTCCTGCGTCGCGGTCGACGGCTTCGGCGACCATGTCGCCAGCTCGTCGCGGCCGGGAGGTGCGTGGAGGGTGGCGCGGGTGACGCGCGGGATCGGGGAGGACCCGGAGATCTGGCGGGTCGCGTGCGCGACAGGGTCGATGTGTCTCGCGCTCGTCACCGACATGGGGCCGCCGGGAGCCTCAGGCGCCGGCGGGACGCTCTACACGTTTGACCCGATCGGTGCAGCGCACGGCTTCAGCAGGCTTCGGATCCGGGGTGCCGAGACCTCGATCGGCTTCGAAGAGGTGGCGTGCGTGCGCGCCCGCGGCTGCGCCGCCCTCGACTTCGCCGGCCACGTGTTCAGCTCGAGCACGCCGGGGCGTGCGCCGTCGTGGCGGCGAGACCGGTCCGGCCGTCGCTGGTTTGCGGTCTCGTGCCCGACGGCGCGGCTGTGCGTCGCGGTCGACGGCGACGGCGGCGTGGTCGTCGGCCGCCGGTGAGGTGGTCGTGGCTCAGGTTGCGGCCGCGCGCAGCTGCGAGCGCACGTGCATGATCCGCTGGATCGTCGTCAGCGCCGTGAGCGCCGCCAGGACGTACACGGCGGGCGCGAGCAGCTCGAAGTTCCCGATCCCGGCGCCCTTCGCGAACACGAGTCCGATCGAGAGGATCACGACGCGGACGGGACGGGTCGCGAGGCCGACCTTGCACGCGACGCCGAGAGCCTCGGCCCGGGCACGGGTGTAGGAGACCATCAGCGAGCCGAGCACGGCGACGACGACGGCCGCGACCGCGACCTGGTTGTGGCGCGAGGCGAAATACGCCGCGACCGCGGTCAGCACGATGCCCTCCTCGAGGCGGTCGAGGGTCGAGTCGAGGAACGCCCCGAACGGGGTCCCCTTGCCCGACATCCGCGAGTAGCGACCATCGAGCGTGTCCATCACCGACCCGACGATGAACGCGACCCCGGCGAGCACGAACATCCGGCCGACGACCAGTCCCGCCGCGACGAGGTTGAGCGCGAAGCCCGTCAGCGAGATCGCATTCGGCGTGAGCCGCGATTCGATCAGCCGGTTGCGCATCATCTCCTGCGTCGTCGACCCATCGGGACGTCGGCGCGGCTTGCGGTTGCGCGCCCGAACTGCCTCGGTTCGTTCGGCCATGGGTCAGATCAGGCGGTGGCCTGTCCGAATCTCCATGCGTCGGGTCGGGCGCGCGCGAGCAGCCGGTCGGCCAGCAGCGCGGATGCGCCGGCCGTGACCGCTCCGAGGAACGCGTCGGTCAAGTAGTGGTTGCCGGTCGCCACGACGACGAACGTGATGAACAGCGGGTACAGCGACCACGCGATCTTCGCCGGACGCGCGGACACGAGCTTCGCCATCGGCCACCCGACCATGATCGCGAAGCACACGTGCATCGACGGGACCGCGGCGTAGAAGTTGAGGAACGCCTTCTCGGGTCCATAGTCGACCGTCGTCCCGAGGAATTGTGAAATCGAGTCCGTGAAGCCCCATTCCGGCATCAGCCGCGGCGGTGCGGTCGGGTACACCGCATAGCCGACGAGCGCGATCGCCATCGCGATCATGAACATATTGCGCACGAAGTAGAACGAGTCGTTGCGGCGCAGGTAGATGAACACGAGCGCGCCGATCGTGACGAAGTAGTGCGCGTTCAGATAGCTCCAGTCGGCGATGTCCATCAGCCAGTGGCGTCCCGCCACCCAGGCCTGGACGCTCGGCTCGATGAACACGTGCAGCGAGTGCTCGAGGTTGATGATCTTCGTGGCATCCCCGAACGGCTTGTAGCCGTTGCTCGACACGACCGCGCGGACAAGCTGGTACAGCAGATACGCGCCGACGAACAGCAGGAGCTGTCGAACGACATCCTTCCAGCCGCGCGGCAACACGCGCGCTTCAATCATGCGAAGTCCTCGCCGCATCGCGCCCTTCATCCTACCCCGTGGCCTTACCCTGGTCTTCGGCGACGGCACGGATTCCCTTCCGTAGTGACGAGCAGCTTTCAGGTGCACCGGGCGAAACGCGCCTGAATCCGGTCGAGCGAGAACCTGATCACGAGCCGGACGGTGCCGGGTGAGCGCAGCGTCAGCTTCGTGAAGTCGCCTGCCGGTGCGACGCAGCCCGCGCCCTCGCCGATTGCCCAGTAGGGCGTAAAACGGACCCTGAGCAGGATCGTGCCCGCGCGCTGCGCCGACAGCGTCAGCGAGTTGGTCCCGAGTGCGAGCAGGCGCGCGGGGCCGGACGCGATCGGGCTTGGGTTGCGGACCGCGTAGACGCGCCAGTCCTTCGTGTGCAGCACGAGGTGGAGGTAGGGCAGCCCGCGGTTGATGAGCTGGGTCTCTTTGTCCGCGGAGAAGTCCAGCCGGGCGTCGGACACCGCGACGAAGCGAACGGCGAGATCGTGCAGCCACGTCTGATACTTCGCCGGCGTGAGCGTGCCGTCGTAGAAGAGGTGGTTGTACTTGATGTCGAGCTGGCGCTCCCAACCGCGTGCGAGCGGGAAATACGGCGCGACGTCGTACGTCTCCCAGTGGAATTTCGTGAACGGAATCTCGACCCGGAACGGCGGACCCTGCTGGTCGCGCAGGAAGGCGAGCAGCGGCCGGTAGAACGCCGCCCGCACCGACGGATCGTTGGCCGAGCGGTTGACGTCGCGCACCGGCGCCTGCCACTGGATGTAGACGAGCGGGAGCGCCGCGAGCAGCAACCATCGCCGATGCCGCGGCCACAGCACAAGCGCCGCGATCGGCCCCGCGACAAGCGCCCCGAGCCGGGCAGCGTTGCTACCGATGGGGGTCGAGATCGTGTACGCGAACAGGCATCCGACCGTGTACAACACCACCCCGACGCGCAGCGCGGTTTCCGTCCGGGGCAGCGCGACGAGCAGTCCGGCGGCGACGGTGAGGATCGGCCAGAGGGTCGCGAGCGTGAACGGTTCGCTGCCACCCTCCGGAAACGCGTAGGCGAGCAGCGCGACCGGGAGCAGCGAGCCGATCACGACGCCAACGCCGGGCCAGATGCTGCTCGCGCGCCGGCTGTGCACGTAGGCGCCGATCGCCACCGCGGCGCCGCCGAGCGCCGAGAACAGGGCCGCCACCGGGCTCGCGAGCGCGGTTGTGACTGCGAGGACGGCCGCGAGCCAGGGCCGGCGTCGCTGAAGCGCGAGCATCGTCGCCACGGCCGGCAACAGCCCGAACGCGAACGCGAGCCGGCCCGTGTACAGGTTCGTCGCGGTCGCAGCGCCGAACCACACCGCCCCGAGCCAGGCGTCGGGCCCGAAGTGCTCACGCACGAGGATGGTGAAGAGGGCGGCCGTGCCGGTCGCGGCGATCCCTGCCGCGAGCTGCGGCGAGAGCAGCGCCGAGATCGGCGGAAACAGCACGCTGTAGCCGAGCGTGTGGTGGCCGGCATACCACCAGTTGTTCCACAGGCCGAACCCCTCGGCGCGGAACAGCTGCGCCCGCAGCAGGTGCGCCGCGAGGTCGAAGCTCGGCGGCGAGACGATCACATAGACGATCGCGAGCACGCCCGCGACCGCGGTCGGCGCCACCAGCCGCCAGTCGATCGGCTGTCGCCCCATCAACCGCGCAGGAACTGCGCGACGCGGTCGATCACCGCGGGGTGATCGAGCCACGGCCAGTGGCCGGCGTCGGGCGCCGGCTCGAGCCTCGAGTTCTGGAGCGCCTGGTGGCAGGCGTCGGCGATCGTGGACGGGATCCATGGATCTCGCGTACCCCAGAGTACGAGTGCGGGCATTGTGAGCGTGTTGAGATCTGCGCCCGCCCGCGCTAAGGAGCCCTCGTCGCTGGCGCGGTACAGGCGAAGGATCGCCCGCTGCGTGCCCTGGTCGAACTGGCGCCAGATCGCGTCGAGCCGCTGCTGCGGCCAGGCGGCGTCGGTCGTCGTGCCCGATTTCAGCGCGCGCGAGAGCAGCCACTTCGTCGTCGCGCCCATCGCGAGCTCGCCCAGCAGCGGCCGCCGCCACAGCCGGGCGTTGCGGTGCCAGCGGAAGCCGGTGGGTCCGAGGGGCACCGCGTTGATCAGCACGATCCGCTCGACGGTGTGCTGGTGACGCTGCGCCAACGCGAGCGCCACGGCGCCGCCCCAGTCGTGGCCGATGAGCTGGATCGGACGGTCGTGGAACCCGAGATGCCCGAGCAGCCGTTGCACGAAGTCCGTGAGGCCGGCGAGCGTGTAGTCGAGGTTGCCGCCCTTGCCCGTGCGGCCGAATCCGATCAGGTCGGGCGCGAGCCCGCCGCTTCGCTCGAGGAACGGGACCCAGTCGTCGGAGCTGGTCGGTACGCCGTGGAGATAGAGGGGGAGCGGGCGGTCGTGGGGCGCGGCGGTTCCGCCGGCGTCCGGGGGCGCCGCGGCTCGATAGAACACGGGCGATCCGCCGAGAGTGATCGTCTGCTCGTCGACGCGCACGGGGCCGCGAGGATAACGTCCTCGGTCATGACCACGACCCAGCCCGATCCGCCGCCGGCACCCTCGCGCACTCTCTGCCTCGGGGAGGCACTCGTCGATCTCATCTGCGAGGCGCCGGTGGAGCGCCTCGCGGAGGCCGGGTCGTTCACGCCGCACTTCGGCGGCGTCGTCGCGAACGTGGCGGTGTTCGCTGCGCGCGCCGGAGCGCGAGTCGCGCTCGCCGGCGGGGCCGGCGCGGACGACTGGGGGCGATGGTTGCGCAACCGGCTCGAGGACGAAGGCGTCGAGGTGTCGCTGTTCGAGCTGGCCGAGGACCGTCAGACGCCGCTGGCGGTCGTCGCGGTCGACGCGCGCGGCGAGCCGCACTACCACCTCTACGGGGGCGACCGATCCGGCATCGTCGCGGCGGTGGGGGAACGGGTGCAGGAGGCTGTGCACGACTCGGCGGCACTGTTCATCAGCTCGAACACCCTCGTCGGGGAGGAGGAACGCGCGCTGACGATGCGCGCCCGCGAGCTGATGCTCGAGCTCGAGCGGCCGGTCATCTTCGACCCGAACGTGCGCCTGCACCGGTGGTCGTCGCGCGCGGACGCCGCGGCGAGCGCGAACGCGTGCGTGCCGGGCGCGCTGCTCGTGCGCGCGAACGAGGCCGAGGCGGCGCTGATGACCGGCGAAGAGGACCCCGAGCGCGCGGCGCTGGCGCTCGTCAAGGCGGGCGCACGGCTCGTCGTGATCACGCTGGGCGCCGGCGGTGCGATCCTGCGCGGAGAGCTGCGCGCCGATGCGCCCGGCGTGCCGGCCCGGGTCCTGAGCTCGATCGGCGCCGGCGATGCCCTCACCGGGCTGCTGCTGGCGCGCCTGGCCGGGACCGGGTTCTACCCGCCCGCGGTCGCGGCGTCGCTGCGGGATGCGGTCGAAGCCGGGGCGCGGGCGTGCGAGCGATGGGGGGCGCTTGACTAGCCGGCGGGGGCGCTTGACGAGCCGGCGGCGCTTGACGAGCCGGCGCTCCCGTGTCGATCTTTGGCGATTCGCTTCACGGGGTGCGATGCGAATCGCCAGTGTTTCCCTCCGAGAAGCGGGTCGTGGTGGCTGAGGAGTGGCGACCGCCACCGCCGCGGCGCGTGCGGGCGATCCGCGACCGGCTGCGCGAGGTGTATGGCATCCCATTGGCTGCGCCGCACGGCCACCCGATCGCCGAGCTGATCCTGACCGTGCTCTCGCAGTCGACCAACGACCGCAACCGGGACATCGCCTATCTCGCGCTGCGCAAGCGCTTTCCGGGCGACACCTGGGTGAAGGTCCGCGACGCGCCGGTCGACGAGATCGAGGAGGCGATCCGGCCGGGCGGGATCTCAAAGGTCAAGTCGGCGCGGATCAAGCAGATCCTGCGGGCGATCACGGACACCTCGCCGGGTTGTGACCTGTCGCTGGACTGGCTCGCCGATCTGTCCGTGCCGGATGCCCAGGAGTACCTGTGCTCGCTGCCCGGCGTCGGCCGTAAGACCGCCGCCTGCGTGCTGCTGTTCGCGCTCGGGATGCGCGACGTGCCGGTCGACACGCATGTCTCGCGTGTCGGCACGCGGCTCGGCCTGTTCCGCCCGGGCGCGCCGTTTGAAGAGCTCCACGACACGATGCTCGCGATCACCCCCCCGGGCGAGGAGCTCGAGTTTCACCTGAATCTCCTCCGGCACGGTCGGCGGACCTGTGCCGCGCGGCGCCCGGACTGCGCCGGCTGCGCGCTGCGGCGGATGTGTCCGAGCGCGGGCTCATTCGGGTAAGCGCCGGCCGGGACGTTCACAAGCCGTTGGCCGGGACGTTCACCAGCCCGCACTCGTCGGTCCAGAAGCGGTGAGTGCGGTTTGGAGCCCCTTTCGGGGGCGTGGAACCGCAGTCACCGCCCAGTGACGGGCGAGTGTCGTCCGATGGACCTCCGGGTGGACTGAACCGGCCGGGACGGGTGGACTGAACCAGCCGGGACGGGTGGACTGAACCGGCCGGGACTGAATCCGGGCGACCGGGACCCCCCCGGGGGGTTCGGCGCTCGTCGCCGGCAGCCCGCAGAGCAGCCCGCACGGCAGCCCGCAGAGCAGCCCGCAGAGCGGCCCGCGGACCGGCGCGCAGAGCGGCCCGCAGGCCGCCCCAACCCCCAGAACAGATCTGCTACTCTCACGCTTAGATTTTTACGAACGCACAGGAGTAGAACAGACATGGGAAAGACGATCGGAATCGACCTCGGAACGACCAACAGCTGTATGGCCGTGCTCGAGGGAGGCGAGCCGACCGTGATCGAGAACGCAGAGGGCGGTCGGACGACGCCGTCGGTCGTCGCGTTCACGCAGTCTGGCGAGCGGCTCGTCGGCACCGTCGCCAAGCGGCAGGCGGTCACCAATCCGCAGAACACCGTCTTCTCGATCAAGCGCTTCATGGGCCGTAAGGAAGCCGAGGTGCGCGAAGAGGAGGCGATCGTGCCGTACAAGGTCGTCTCGGGGCCGAACGGCGATGCGCGCGTCGAGGCCGGGGGCAAGCAGTACTCCCCGCCGGAGATCAGCGCGATGATCCTCGGCAAGCTGAAGGCCGACGCCGAGGCGTATCTCGGTGAGCCGGTCGACAGCGCGGTCATCACCGTCCCCGCGTACTTCAACGACGACCAGCGCCAGGCGACGAAGGACGCCGGCAAGGTCGCGGGGCTCGACGTCAAGCGGATCATCAACGAGCCGACCGCAGCGTCGCTCGCATACGGGCTCGACAAGGAGTCCGACCAGACGATCCTGATCTTCGACCTCGGTGGCGGCACGTTCGACGTGTCCGTGCTCGAGATCGGCGACGGCGTGTTCGAGGTCAAGGCGACCGCGGGTGACAACCATCTCGGCGGCGACAACTTCGACAAGGCCCTCGTCGACTGGCTCGTGAGCGAGTTCAAGAAGTCGCAGGGCATCGATCTGAGCCAGGACCCGATGGCACTGCAGCGGCTCTATGAGGCGGCCGAGAAGGCGAAGATCGAGCTCTCCACGACGCAGGAGACGCAGATCAACCTGCCGTTCATCACCGCTGACGCGAGCGGGCCGAAGCACCTCGACACCCGCCTCACCCGCGCGAAGCTCAACGAGCTCACCGCCCAACTGCTCGACCGAACGGTCGCCCCGGTTCGCCAGGCGCTCGATGACGCCAAGGACAAGGGCGCGGCGCAGATCGACCACGTCGTCCTCGTCGGCGGGATGACGCGCATGCCGGCCGTTCAGGAGAAGGTCAAGGAGCTCACCGGCAAGGAGCCGCACCGCGGCGTCAACCCGGATGAGGTCGTCGCCGTCGGCGCCGCGATCCAGGCCGGCGTGCTCGCGGGCGACGTGAAGGACGTGCTGCTGCTCGACGTGACTCCGCTGACGCTCGGGATCGAGACGAAGGGCGGCGTGATGACGAAGCTGATCGAGCGCAACACGACGATCCCGACCCGCAAGTCGGAGATCTTCTCGACCGCCGAGGACAACCAGCCGAGTGTGGAAATCCATGTGCTCCAGGGCGAGCGCGAGATGGCCGCGTACAACAAGTCGCTGGGCAAGTTCCAGCTGACCGGCATCCCGCCGGCGCCGCGCGGCATCCCGCAGATCGAGGTCGCGTTCGACATCGACGCGAACGGCATCCTCAACGTCTCCGCCAAGGACCTCGGCACGCAGAAGGAGCAGAAGATCGAGATCCGGTCCGGCTCCGGTCTGTCCGATGACGAGATCAAGCGGATGGTGTCCGACGCCGAGTCCCACGCCGAGGAGGACCGCCGGCTGCGCGAGCTCGCCGAGGCCCGCAACAACGGCGAGAACGCCGCCTATCAGGCCGAGCGCCAGCTCAAGGACCTCGGTGACGCCGTCGACTCGTCCGCGAAGGAGGAGATCGAGGCCGCGATCAAGGCCGTGCGCGAGTCGCTCACGTCCGAGGACGCTCAGCAGATCAACAGCAAGACCGAGGCCCTGCAGTCCGCGTTCCACAAGGTCTCTGAGGCCATGTACCAGCGGGCGCAGGAGCAGGCCGCATCGGGCGCGCCGACCGACGGCACCGGCGGAGCGACCAACGGCGCCGGCGCCGAGGACGTCGTCGACGCCGAAGTCGTCGACGAAGGGAAGTAAGCGGTGGGGCCGAAGCACGACATCGATGGCACGCCGGGCGCTCCTCACGCGTCCGGCGGCCCGGACGGCACATCCGCCGCTCAGGCCACCGGCGAGCCGGCCCGGGACGAGACCGCTCGGCAGTCGGCGCGAGTGGCCTCAGCGCCGCCCGCGCCGCCCGCGCCGTCCCCGCCGGCCGCCGATGGCGCGCCCGCCGATACTGAGGTCGCGCCGTCGTCTGAGGAAAGCCTGGCGAGCGACGAGCAGATCGAGCAGTACCTCGAGGAGCTGACCGCGCGCGCCGAGAAGGCCGATGAGTACCTCGAGCTTGCTCAGCGGACGAAGGCCGACTTCGAGAACTACCGCAAGCGCGCGATCCGCGAGGCGGCGGCCGCCCAGGACAGGGGTGTCGCGAAGCTCGCGCTCGAGTTGCTGCCCGCGGTCGACAACCTCGACCGTGCGCTCGAGGCCGCCGAGGCGGCGAGCTCATCAGCGCCCAACGCGGACGGTGCCCAGGGTGACGGCTCCCCGCTGATCTCGGGGATCAAGCTGGTCCATGCGGACGTGATCGCCGCGCTCGCGCGCGTCGGGATCGAGCCGTTCTCGCCCAAGGGCGAGCGATTCGATCCGCAGCACCACGAGGCGATCGCCCAGCAGCCGGTCGTCGGTGCGGCCTCCGGGACGGTGGTCGAGGTCTACCAGCGCGGCTATCGCCTCGGCGACACCGTGCTGCGCCCGGCGCGGGTGATCGTTGCGGCCTAGCGAGGGGGTGAGGCGCGATGGCTGACAGGCCTGACTACTACAAGGTCCTCGGCGTCGGAAAGAACGCATCCGAGGCAGAGATCAAGAAGGCGTACCGCAAGCTCGCGCGCCAGTACCACCCTGACCGCAACGCCGGCGACAAGAAGGCAGAGGAGCGCTTCAAGGAGATCTCGCAGGCGTACGACGTCCTGTCCGATCCGGAGAAGCGCAAGCAGTACGACCGGGGCACGGGGCCGTTCGGTTTCGGGATGCCGGGCGGGTTCGATCCGAGCTCGTTCGGCGGCAGCTTCAGCGACATCCTCTCGAATCTGTTCGGCGGCGGTGGCGGCGGTGGCGGTGCCGGCCGTGGCGGCGACGTCCCGCGCGGCCGCGCGCGCGAGGCCCGCGGACGGGATCTCGAGACCGAGGTGTCGCTCACGTTCGAGCAGGCGACGCAGGGCGCGCAGGTGCCGCTCGCGGTGCCGACCTCGCAGCCGTGCCCGACCTGCAACGGCAGCGGCGCGAAGCCCGGCACGAGCCCGAAGGTCTGCCCCGTCTGCAACGGCCGCGGCGTCGAGGCGCAGAGCCAGGGGATCTTCTCGATCTCGCAGCCGTGCTCGAACTGCCAAGGCTCCGGCACCGTGATCGAGAATCCCTGCCCGACGTGCAACGGCAGCGGCGCTCAGCGCAGCGTGCGCCGGCTGCGCGTGAACATCCCGGCCGGCGTGCGCGACGGCAGCCGCATCCGCCTCGCCGGCAAGGGCGAGCCGGGCGTGCGCGGTGCCGATCCGGGCGATCTCTACGTGATCACGCGGGTTCAGGAGTCCCCGGTGTTCAAGCGCATCGGGGAGAACCTCGAGGTCGAGGTCCCGCTCACGATTCCGGAGGCGATCCGCGGCGCCGTGATCGAGGTCCCGACGCTCGGCGGGTCAAAGCGCCTGCGCGTCCCGCGCGGCACCAAGCACGGCACCGTGCAGCGCTTGCGCGGCGAGGGTCCGGCACGGCTCGGCGGCAAGGGCAACGGCGACATCCACTACCGGTTCGTAATCGACGTCCCGTCGTCGCTCTCGCCCGAGCAGACGGAGGCGGTCGAGAAACTCTCCGAGGTCATGAACGGCAACCCGCGGGCGAAGCTCTTCACGCAGCAGCAAGGTGGCCACTGATGGCGACGAGACGAGTGAGGACGACGACCCGCGTCGAGGTCTCCTCCGACCGCGGCGTGTTCATGATCTCCGTCGCGGCCGAGCTCGCCGACATGCATCCTCAGACGCTGCGGATGTACGAGGCGCGCGGGCTGATCGAGCCGCAGCGCTCGCCGAAGGGGACGCGCCTGTATTCCCACAAGGACGTCGAGCGGCTGCGGCGGATCCAGGAGATGACGGCCGAGCTCGGCATGAACCTCGCGGGCGTGGAGCGCGTGTTCGAGCTCGAGGACGAGCTCGAGTCGATGTCACGCAAGGTGGCGGCGCTCGAGAAGCGCGCCCGGGATCTCAAAGCCGAGGTCGAGCGCCTCGAGGCGCTGCGTCGCGAGTTGCGCGCCGAGATCGTGCCGTACACAGGTGGCGGCGAGATCGTCCGCCACGCCGACATCCAGCGCTTCAAGATCTCCGTCCAACGCGCCGATAGCTAAGCTAAGGCGCGAAGGAGCCTTTCGTCCACGCCCTGACCGGCGCGGACGCGTTTGTGACAGCATCAGCCTATGGGGATGATCTCGAAGGGGGCGGCGATCGCCATGGCGATCGCACTGGGGCTCGCGCCGGCGCTGGCTACCGCGCAGCCGCTCGCGCACACGACCCGCGTCGGGCCTGCACCGGCCGGCGCGCAACTCAACCTCGTGCTGCCGCTCAAGGCAGACCTCGCCGGTCTGCAGCGCCGAGCGCTGGCGGTGAGCACTCCCGGGTCTCCGGCATACCGCGCCTACCAGCCGGTGTCCGTGCTCGCCCGTCGGTACGGTGCAAGCGCAACGACGCGCAGCCGCGTGCTGTCGTACCTGCAGCATGTCGGGGCGACGCACGTCCGGATCGACGCCACCGGGCTGTTCGCCGACGCGATGATGCGCGCCGGGCTGGCCGAGCGCGTGTTCGCGACTCCGCTTGCGCAGTTCCGGGCCGACGGCGGGGGCCGGTATCTCGCGCCCGAGCTTGGAACCGCTGCCGCCGCGACCGCGACCGTGCCGCTGCCGCCTGCCCTCCGGGGCGCGGTCACGACCGTGATCGGCCTCGACACGCGCCCGCTCGACAACGCGGCAGCCCAGCCCGCATTCGCCGCCCACAAGAAGCGCATCACGCACCTCGCCGCCTCGCAACCGTCCTCGGCGCAGGCCCGCACCGGCACTCCCGGCGGCTGCCCCGCCGGTCAGAACTCCGGCGGCTTCACCCCCAACCAGATCCTGACCGCGTACGGCTATGACCCGTTGCACGCCGCGCACGTCACCGGCCAGGGCCAGCGCGTCGCGCTGATCGAGATCGACGGCTTCCAGTACAACGACCTGCGCCAGTTCGCCGCCTGCTTCTCGCTCGACATCCCCGCCGTCAAGACGTTCGGCGTCGGAATCTCGAAGCTGCTCGCGCCGGGCGGCGAGGCCACGCTCGACCTCGAGGTGCTCGACGCGGCCGCTCCCGACCTCAGCGAGATCGACGTCTACGAGACGAAGCCGAGCGCGGCCGACACGCTTGTGGCGCTGACCGCGCCGCTGCAGGCCAAGAGTGCGCCGCAGGTGATCTCCGCCTCGCTCGGGCTCTGTGAGCCGATCGTCGCCGCCGTACTCGGGCGCGACGGCGTCCTCGCCGCGGAAGGCTCGCTCGAGCTTGCCGCCGCGAGCGGGATCACGTTCCTCGCCTCGAGCGGCGACCAGGGTTCCGCCGACTGCACGCTGCGCGACGGGAGCCCGGATCCCCGGCTCGCGGTCAACTACCCGGCCTCGTCGAACTTCGTGACCGGGGTCGGCGGGACGAACTTCGTGCTCAACACCGCCAACCAGATCGCCGAGCAGCTCGTCTGGAACGACACGACCGACCAGCCGGGCTCGGCCGGCGGCGGTGGTGAGAGTCTCTTCTTCGACCGCCCCAATTACCAGAAGGGCAGTTTCGCCCCGAACAGTCGCGGGGTGCCCGACGTCGCGATGCTCTCCGACATCCTCCCGGGCTACGCGATCTACTGCACCGCCTCACCGGACTGCGTCAATTCGCACACCTCCAATCCGTGGGTGGCGATCGGCGGAACCAGCGCGGCGACGCCGCTGCTCGCCGGTGGCTTCGCGCTCGTCAACCAGCAGCTGCGCGCAGCGCACCGAGACGTGCTCGGGTTCGTCAATCCGCTCCTGTACAGCCTCGCGCGCTCACCGCTGGGGTCGTCGGTGTTCTCCGACGTGACCTCGATCGGCAACGACGTCGGCCAGGACATCAGGGGCCGCCCGCTTGGCTGCTGCAGCGCGACCGTGGGATACGACGACGCATCTGGCTTGGGGAGCGTGAACCTGGCGGCGTTCGCGCAGCCGGCGCTCCTCGCGCAGCCGCCGGCCGTGTCGATCCGGCTCAGCGTGCCCGGCGGGCAGCGCCCCCTGCACCGGCGGCAGCTGACCGCCACCGTGAGCTGCTCAGGGGCGTGTGTGCTGGGCGCCTTCACGACCGTCTCGATCCCTCGCCAGAAGGCGTTCGAGGTCGACTCGAACGTCGCGCGCCTCACGGGCGCGGGCAACCGAACCGTGACGATGCGGTTCTCCACCAGCCAACTCAGCAAGCTCCGCGCCGCTCTCGCCGCGCACCGGAAGGTGACCGCGACGATCCACGGCGTGCTGTTCGACGCGTCCGTCTTCAGCGTCTTCCGGGATGCGGGCGGCTCGATCCGGTCGATCACCGCCGGCCGCAAGCTCACGATCAACGGCTGACCGTACCGCGCGCCGAACCCGCGGTGGGAGTTGCGTTCTTTGGGCTGGCTACTAGCCAGCCCAAACACGGCCTTGCACCGCGCTTTGGACCTGCCATAATCTAAGTCCGACCGACTTAGATTTACGCAAGAGAGACGACATGCAACCCGATAAGTTCACGATCAAATCGCAGGAGGCGCTCCAGGCCGCGCAGCGCTTGGCGGACGAGCGGCGCAATCCACAGATGACGCCCGAGCACCTGCTCGCGGTCCTGCTCGAGCAGGACAGCGGGGTCGTCGTGCCGGTGCTGCGCAAGCTTGGTGTCGACCCGGCCGCGGTCCGGCAGGCCCTCGGCCCTGCGCTCGACGCGCTGCCGACGCTGAGCGCTGGCACGAGCCCCGAGCCCGCCGCCGGCTCGACCGAGCTCGTCCAGATCCTGCGCGCAGCCGAGCACGAGATGCGCGAGCTCAAGGACGAGTACGTCTCCACCGAGCACCTGCTGCTGTCGCTGTCGGCGCACGGCGGCAAGGCCGGAGAGGCGCTGCGCAGCAATGGCGCCACGCACGAGCAGCTGCTCAAGGCGCTGTCGGAGGTCCGCGGCAGCCACCGGGTCACCGACCAGAACCCGGAGGACAAGTTCCAGGCGCTCGAGCGCTACGGCCGCGACCTGACCGAGGCTGCCGCGCAGGGCAAGCTCGATCCGGTGATCGGCCGCGACGACGAGATTCGCCGCGTCATCCAGGTCCTCAGCCGTCGTACGAAGAACAACCCGGTGCTGATCGGCGAGCCGGGCGTCGGCAAGACGGCGATCGTCGAGGGCCTCGCCCAGCGGATCGTCGCCGGCGACGTCCCCGAGGGCCTGCGCGACCGCAGGCTCGTCTCGCTCGACATCGGCGCGATGGTCGCGGGGTCGAAGTACCGCGGGGAGTTCGAGGACCGGCTCAAGGCCGTGCTCAAGGAGATCACCGACGCCGAGGGGCAGATCATCGTCTTCATCGACGAGCTGCACACGATCGTCGGCGCCGGCGCGGCGGAGGGCTCGGTCGACGCCGGCAATATGCTCAAGCCGATGCTTGCGCGCGGCGAGCTGAGGTGCGTCGGCGCGACGACGCTCGACGAGTACCGCAAGCACATCGAGAAGGACCCGGCGCTCGAGCGCCGCTTCCAGCCGGTGCTCGTCGGCGAGCCGTCCGTGCAGGACACGATCGCGATCCTGCGCGGGCTGAAGGAGCGCTACCAGGTCCACCACAAGGTCCGGATTCAGGACTCCGCGCTCGTCGCCGCGGCGACGCTCAGCCAGCGCTACATCGCCGATCGCTTCCTGCCCGACAAGGCGATCGACCTCGTCGACGAAGCGGCGTCGCGGATCCGGATGGAGATCGACTCGAAGCCGACCGAGATCGACGAGGTCGACCGGCACATCATGCAGCTCGAGATCGAGCTGCAGTCACTCGGCGACGACGACGATCCCGGCACGGTGTCACGGCGCGAGCAGCTCGAGCGCACGCTCGCCGAGGAGAAGGAGCGCTCGGCCGCGATGCACGCCGAATGGCAGCGCGAGAAGGAGACGGTGGGGGCGGTCGCGGAACTCCAGGAGCGGATCGAGCAGGCCAAGATCGAGCTCGAGCGCGCGCAGCGCGAGGCCGATCTCGGACGCGCCGCGGAGCTGCAGTACGGGACGATCCCGGAGCTGGACAAGCAGCTCGCGAGGGCCGCGGAGGCGGAGGCCGAGGCCGAAGCCGATGGCGCCCACGCGAAGTTCCTCAAGGACGTCGTCGATGCCGAGGACGTCGCCGAGGTCGTCGCCAAGTGGACGGGGATCCCGGTGTCGCGCCTGATGGAGGGCGAGATCGAGAAGCTCGTGCACATGGAGGAGCGGTTGCACCGGCGCGTGATCGGGCAGGACGAGGCGGTCGAGGCGGTGTCGGCGGCGCTCCGGCGCTCACGGGCCGGCCTCCAGGACCCGGATCGGCCGATCGGGACGTTCCTGTTCCTCGGCCCGACCGGCGTCGGCAAGACGGAGCTCGCCCGGGCGCTCGCCGAGTTCATGTTCGACAGCCAGGACGCGATGATCCGGATCGACATGTCCGAGTACATGGAGAAGCACTCCGTGTCACGGCTCGTCGGGGCGCCTCCGGGCTACATCGGCTATGACGAGGGCGGCCAGCTGACCGAGGCCGTGCGCCGGCGTCCGTATGCGGTCGTGCTGCTCGACGAGATCGAGAAGGCGCACCCGGACGTGTTCAACACGCTGCTTCAGGTGATGGACGACGGGCGCCTGACCGACGGTCAGGGCCGCACGGTCTCGTTCAAGAACACGGTGCTGATCATGACCTCGAACATTCCCGGCGGTCGGGCCGGGGTGGAGGCGAACTTCAAGCCCGAGTTCATCAACCGTCTCGACGACATCGTCGAGTTCCACTCGCTCACGCGCGAGCAGATCGGCGAGATCGTCGACCTCCAGGTCGAGCGGCTGATCGCGCGGGTCCGCGAGAGGGAAATCGAAGTGGAACTAACGGAGGCCTCACGAACGCTGCTCGGCAACCTCGGCTACGACCCGACGTACGGCGCGCGCCCACTCAAGCGCGTGATCCAGAAGCGTCTCGTCGACCCGCTCGCGATGGCGATCCTCGAAGGCAGGTTCGTGCCCGGCGACACCGTTCACGTGGACGCCGTCGACGGCGAGATCGTGCTCGCGCGAGTGGAGCCCGTCGAGAGCCCGGAGACACCTGAGACGCCCGAAACGCCCGAAACCCCGGAGACGGCGGCGGCAGCTTAGCTTAGCCGCCGCCAGCGCCGTCGCGGCCCAGCGTCTGCGAGCCGTTGCGACGGTCGGCGCCGTTCACCGTGAACAGGCGCCACTCGCCGGGCACGCCCTGCAACGACTCGACGCCCCGGTACTGGAAGGCGATGTTCGACCCGACGACGAGGTCGCGGACCGTCCCGGAGACGAGCACCTGACTCGGCTCGGCAAGGTCCGCGATCCGGGCGCCGATGTGCACCGTGACGCCCGCGAGGTCGTTGCCCGCGAGCTGGCACTCACCGGTGTGGAGGCCGGCGCGGATGTCGACGTCGAGCGCGTGGGCTGCCTGGACGGCGGCGAGCGCGCAGCGGATCGCGCGCGCCGGCCCGTCGAATGCGGCGAACACGCCGTCGCCCGTGCTGCGAATCGTGCGTCCGCGGTAGACGGCGATCTGGCGCGCCATCAGCTGGTCGTGGTCGGCCATCAGGTCGTGCCAGCGCCGGTCGCCGAGCCGGGCGGCGTGCTCGGTCGAGCGCACGATGTCGGTGAACATCACAGTGGCGAGGATGTGGTCGGGGTCGTGCATGCCGCGGGAGCCGGTGACGAACTCCTCGATCTCGTCGAGCAGCGCGTCCTGATCGCCGGCGAAGTAGATGTGATCCTCGCCGTCGAGCTCCACGTAGCGGGCACCGGGGATGTTCGCGGCGAGGTAGCGCCCGTTGGCGACGTCGACGAGCCGGTCGCCGCGGCGGTGCACGATCAAAGCCGGCAGGCGGATCGCGGGGAGGACCGCTCTGACGTCGATCTGGTTGATCGTCTCGAAGATCGGGCCGACCATGCCGGGGCGGACTGAGTGGCGCTCGAACTTGCCCCACCACTGCCTGAAGTTGCCATCACGGGCGAGGCTCGGGGCGAGCACGGCGAGCGACTTGCCCGAGCCCCAGCCGTCGATCCAGATCTGCCCCCCGGCCTTGACGAGCTCGGGCGGACGCCCCTGCGGGTAGTCGGGCGCCTGGAGCCAGCGGGCGCAGGCACCGTACAGGATCAGGCTGACGCAGCGCTCGGGATACGTGGCGGCGAACAGCGCCGCCATCGGCCCGCCCTCGGAGGGCCCGAGCAGCACGGCACGCTCAGAACCGGCCGCGTCCATGACCGCGAGCACGTCGTCCATCCGCTCCTCGAGCGTCTGGGTTCCGGGCGCGGGATCCGACAGGCCTGTGCCGCGCTTGTCGAACATGATCAGGCGGCTGAAGGCCGCGATCCGGCGCAGGAAGTACGCCGCCGCCGGGTGCTCCCAGTACTGCTCGATGTTCGACAGCCACTGCGGGACGAGGATCACATCCACGTCGCCGTCGCCCACAACCTGGTACGCGATGCTCAGGTCACCGGCCTTGGTGAATCTCGTCTCCGGTACTGCCATCGAAGCAACCACCCCTTGGGATCGGGAGCTTACCTGCTACAAGTGCCGTCTCACCACGTCGAGAAGGAGGCGTTCGTGCCGACGTACATCATGCTGACCACGCTCACTCCTGAAGGGGTGCAGACGATCAAGAACAACCCGGCCCGGATCCGCGAGGTCAACCGCGAGATCGAACAGCTCGGGGCCACCGTGAAGGCGCAGTGGGCAACGCTCGGCCGGTTCGACTTCGTCAACGTCGTCGAAGCTCCCGACGAGAAGGTGATCGCGCGGGTCTCGCTCGAGTTGGGCTCGCGCGGGACGGGCAAGTACGAGACCCTGAGTGCGATTCCGATCGACGACTTCATCAGCGCGATCTAGACGGGACCGGGTGCGTGATGGCCGACGCAGCTGCTGAACGCTCCCCGCGCGTGCTGGTGCTCGGCGCCGGCGCGCGCGAGCACGCGATCATCCACGCGCTCGCTCGCTCTCCGCGGCAGCCGGAACTGCTGTGCGCCCCCGGCAACGCGGGGATCGCGCGCGATGCCCGCGTATTGTCGGTGGCCGCCGACGACGGCGACGCCGTCGTGCGCGCGGCGCGCGATGAGTGCGTGGATCTTGTCGTGGTCGGACCGGAGGCGCCGCTCGTCGCGGGCGTCGCGGATGCACTCGCCGAGGCGGGGGTCCGGTGCTTTGGACCGAGCGCGGCCGCGGCCGCGCTCGAGGGCTCGAAGGCGTTCTGCAAGGAGGTGATGCTGGCCGCCGGGGTCCCGACGGCGGCCTACCGCGTCGTGACCGGCGTCGACGAGGGCCTCGCCGCGATCACGGGCTACCCGACCGTGATCAAGGCCGACGGGCTCGCGGCCGGCAAGGGCGTGATCATCGCCCCCGACGCCATGGCGGCGCGTGAGGCGCTCGAGCAGTTGCTCGTCGAGCGGCGGTTCGGCACCGAACGCGTGGTCGTCGAGGAGCACCTCGAGGGCGAGGAGCTCTCGCTGCTCGCGTTGTGCGACGGCGTGCGTGCGGTTCCACTCGCCTCGGCCCAGGACTACAAGCGGATCTTCGACGACGACCTCGGCCCGAACACCGGCGGGATGGGCTCGTACTCGCCGGTGCCGGCGGTCGACGCGGCGCGGGCTGCGGAGATCTGCGCGAGCGTCCACCAGCCCGTGCTCGACGAGCTCGGCCGCCGCGGGATCGTGTTCCACGGCGTGCTCTACGCGGGATTGATGATGTCCGCCGACGGCCCCAAGGTGCTGGAGTTCAACGTGCGCTTCGGCGACCCCGAGACGCAGGCGATCCTGCCGCGCCTGCGCTCGGACCTGCTCGCCATGCTCGAGTCGGCGACCGTGCCCGGCGGCCTCGCCGGCGCGCGCCTGGAGTGGGCGCCCGAGATGGCGGTGACGGTCGTGCTCGCCAGCCGCGGCTATCCGGAGAGCTCGTCGAGCGGTGAGGTGATCAGCGGTCTCGACGCGGTCGGCGCAGATGTGTTCGTCACGCACGCGGGCACCGCTCTGAACGGTGACGGAGCGGTCGTCACCGCCGGCGGGCGCGTGCTCAGCGTGACCGCGCTGGGGTCCGGCGCAGCCGCTGCCCGTGCCGCCGCATATGCTGCAGCCGACATGATCGAGTTCGACGGCAAGCAGCTGCGCCGCGACATCGCGCTGCGGGCGGTGAGCGCATGACGTTTGGCCCGGAGGCTCCCGAGACGATCGTCGATCCGGAGGTCGAGCTCGCCGAACTCAACGTCGACGAGGCGCCGCAGGTCGGCATCGTGATGGGCTCCAAGAGCGACATGCCGGCGATGGAGGCCGCCGAGCGTGAGCTGACCGAGCGCGGCATCCGCTGCGAGGTGCGCGTCATGTCCGCCCACCGCGAGCCCGACACCGTCGCCGAGTACGCCCGCAACGCGCGCATGCGCGGGATCCGGGTGATCATCGCCGGCGCCGGACTGTCGGCGGCGCTGCCGGGCACCGTCGCCGCGCACTGTGACTTGCCGGTCATCGGCGTGCCGCTGACGAGCCGGACGTCGGTCGCCGGCGGGCTCGATGCGCTGCTGTCGATCGCGCAGATGCCGCCCGGGGTGCCGGTCGCCTGCGTCGGGGTCGACAACGCGCGCAACGCGGCCGTGCTCGCCGCGCGGATCCTGTCCGTGTAGCGCGGGCCGTCGATCGCGATAATCGGCGGCCGATGATCGCCCGCTACACCCGGCCCGAGCTGGCCGAGATCTGGTCCGACCACGCACGCTTCGAGGCGATGCGCGAGGTCGAGGTTGCCGCCTGCGAGGAGATGGACGGTCCGACGCCGCAGGAGCTTGCCGCGATCCGAGCGGCAACGTTCACCGTCGAGGCGATCAACGAGCGCGAGAAGGTCACCGACCACGACACCGCCGCGTTCGTCGACGTGCTCGCCGACTCGGCCGGCCCCGCCGGCCGTTGGATTCACTACGGGCTGACATCGAGTGATGTGCTCGACACCGGTCTTGCTCTGCAGCTGCGCCGCGTCGCCGAGGTCGTGCTGCCGGACTCGCGCCGGCTCGTGCAGGCGCTCGCCGCGAAGGCCCGCGAACACGTCCACACGCTGTGCGTCGGGCGCACGCACGGCATCCACGCCGAGCCGACCACGTTCGGGATCAAGCTCGCCGGCTTCGCGTTCGAGGCCGACCGCAACGCGCGCCGGCTCGAGCGGGCGTTCACGCAGGCGGCGGTCGGCGCGCTGTCCGGCGCGGTCGGCACGTACTCGGCGACCTCGCCGGAGTTCGAGCGTCGCGTGCTCGCGCGGCTGAAGCTCGACGCCGAGCCCGTCTCGACGCAGGTCGTCGCCCGCGACCGCCACGCCGAGTTGCTGCAGGCGATCGCGCTGGCGGGCGCCGGGCTGGAGCGGTTCGCGACCGAGCTGCGCCACCTCGCCCGCACCGAGGTCGGGGAGGTCCGCGAGCCGTTCGCCGCCGGCCAAAAGGGCTCGAGCGCGATGCCCCACAAGCGCAACCCGATCAAGGCAGAGCAGGTGGCGGGCCTCGCCCGCGTGCTGCGGGGCAACGCCCAGGCGGCCGTCGAGGACGTCGCGCTGTGGCACGAGCGCGACATCTCGCACTCCTCGGTCGAGCGCGTCATCCTCCCGGACTCGACGACCCTGCTGGACCACATGCAGCGGCGCGTGCTCGGGCTCGTCGAGGGGATGGTCGTCGATGCCGCGCGCATGCGTGAGAACCTCGATCTGACATGCGGGGCCCTGTTCTCCCAGCGGGTGCTGCTGGCGCTCGTCGAGTCCGGCCTGCAGCGCGACGATGCGTACCGGATCGTCCAGGGGCTCGCGCAAGCGGCGCTTGACACGCGCACGCCGATGCGCGCATTGCTCGTCTCCGACCCCGTCGGCGGGGCGCTCGACGACCTCGATGCGGTGTTCGATTACGGGCCGTTCGTGCGGTACGCGGACGAGATCGTGGGGCGCTTGCAGGCAATCGCGTGAGGCGGCCGGCAGCCGCCGTCGCCGTTGCTACGATCGCCCCAGTGACCGCCGTTGCCGACCTGCCCCTCATTGCCTCGGGGAAGGTCCGTGAGATCTACAGTCTCGGCGACTCGCTGCTGTTCGTGGCGTCCGATCGGATCTCGACCTATGACGTCGTGCACCCGACGCCGATCCCCGACAAGGGCAGCGTCCTCACGGGTCTCTCCGCGTTCTGGTTCGAGCTGACGAAGGAGATCGTCGCCAACCACCTCGTGTCGATCACCGCCGGCGTCCCGGACGAGGTCCGCGGCCGCGCGATGGTCGTGCGCAGGCTGGAGATGGTGCCCGTCGAGTGCGTCGTGCGCGGGTATCTGAGCGGGTCCGGCTGGAAGGACTACCAGCGCACGGGAGCGGTCTCGGGGATCGCGTTGCCGCCGGGGCTGAGGGAGTCAGACCGCCTGCCCGAGCCGATCTTCACGCCGAGCACGAAGGCCGATGTCGGCCACGACGAGGCGATCGACTTCGACGGTGCCGCCGCGCTGGTCGGCGACCGAGCGCTGGCCGAGCGCCTGCGCGACGTCTCGCTCGCCGTCTACAACGCCGGCGCCGATCACGCGCGCGAGCGCGGGATCATCCTCGCCGACACGAAGTTCGAGTTCGGGCTCGACGCGAGCGGAGAGCTGACGCTCGGCGACGAGGTGCTCACCCCCGACTCCTCGCGCTTCTGGCCCGCTGACCAGTACGACCCCGGTCGTGGCCAGCCGAGTTTCGACAAGCAGTTCGTCCGTGACTGGGCGTCGTCGACGGGTTGGGACCGCAACCCGCCCGCGCCCGCGATCCCGGCCGATGTCGTCGCCAAGACCCGCGAGAAGTACGTCGAGGCGTACGAGCGCATCACGGGCGAGTCATTCGACGCGTGGCGGCACAGGACCGAGGCATGAGGGCGCGCGTGCTCGTGCGGCCGAAGGCGGGGATCCTCGACCCGCAGGGCCAAGCCGTCGAGCGGGCGCTGCCGGCGCTCGGCTTCAGCGGCGTGCGGAACGTGCACGTCGGGCGGCTGATCGAACTCGACGTCGAGGACCCGACGCAGCTGCCGGACATGTGCGAGCGGCTGCTGTCCAACCCATTGATCGAGGACTACGAGATCGTCGAGTCGCCGTCATGAAGTTCGGGGTCGTTCGCTTCCCCGGATCGTGTGACGACGTCGACGCGCTCGAGGCGGCGCAGCGGGTCGGCGACGCGGTGATGCTGTGGCACGCCGACCATGACCTCCAGGGCGTCGACGCGGTGATCGTGCCCGGCGGCTTCTCGTACGGCGACTACCTGCGCGCCGGGGCGATCGCGCGGTTCGCGCCCGTGATGGAGGAGGTTGCGGAGTTTGCGCGTGCCGGCGGGCTCGTGCTCGGGATCTGCAACGGCTTCCAGGTGCTGTGCGAGGCGGGCCTGCTGCCGGGTGCGCTCCTGCCGAACACGAGCCTCAAGTTCGTCTTCCGCCAAGTCGAGCTGGAGGTCGTCGACGCGAACACGCCGTTCACGCGCGCATGCAGCGAACACCAACGCCTGTCGATCCCGGTCAAGCACACCACCGGCCGCTACTACACGCCCGAGTCGGTCCACGTGGTCCTGCGCTACGCGCGGGGGCAGAACCCGAACGGATCCCAGGACGACATCGCCGGCGTCTGCAACGAGCATGGCAACGTGTTCGGTCTGATGCCGCACCCCGAGCATGCGGTCGATCCGCTGACAGGCTCGACGGATGGGCTCAGGATCTTCGAGTCGATCAGGGCGCAGGTTGTTGACGGCGTTCTCGTCTAAACACCGTGAGCTCGGGCTCACCGACGATGAGTACGCGCTGATCGTCGACCACCTCGGGCGCGAGCCGAACGACGTCGAGCTCGCGATGCTGTCGCTGATGTGGTCCGAGCACTGCGCCTACAAGCACTCGAAGAGGCTCCTGCGCCGCCTCCCGACCGAGGGGCCGCACGTCGTGATGGGGCCGGGCGAGAACGCGGGCGCGGTCGACGTCGGCGACGGCCTCGTCGTCGCGTTCAAGGTCGAGTCGCACAACCACCCGAGCGCCGTCGAGCCGTTCCAGGGAGCCGCGACCGGCGTCGGCGGGATCCTACGCGACGTGTTCGCGGTCGGTGCGCGGCCGATCGCCGTGCTGGACAGCCTTCGCTTCGGCGAGCCCGCGACCTCCGAGCGCTCGCGCTACCTGCTCGAGCACGCCGTCGCCGGGATCGGGCACTACGGCAACTCGATCGGGGTCCCCACCGTCGGCGGCGAGATCTACTTCGAGCAGAGCTACGAGCAGAACTGCCTGATCAACGCGATGTGCCTCGGGCTTGCTCCGCGCGAGCGGTTGATCCGCAGCGCCGCCGCCGGCGTCGGCAACGTCGTCGTGTTGCTCGGCGCGCTCACCGGGCGCGATGGCATCGGCGGCGCCTCGGTGCTCGCGAGCGCGGAGCTGGGCGAGGCCGACGAGGCCAAGCGCCCGTCGGTCCAGATCGGCGACCCGTTCACGGAGAAGAAGCTGCTCGAGTGCTGTCTCGAGCTGCTCGACCGCGAGCTGCTCGCCTCGCTTCAGGATCTCGGCGCCGCCGGGCTGACCTCGTCGGCGTCGGAGATGGCGAGCAAGGGGCGGGTCGGCCTCGACATCGACGTCTCGCGCGTGCCGCTGCGCGAACCGGGGATGCAGCCGTTCGAGACGATGGTCTCCGAGTCGCAGGAGCGGATGCTGTGCGTGGTCGAGCCCGAGCGCGTCGCCGAGGTGCTCGCGGTGTGCGAGCGCTGGGAGGTGCTCGCGACGCCGATCGGGTCGGTCACCGATGAGCGGCGCCTGCGGGTGCTCGAGCGCGGCAACGTCGTCGCCGACCTCCCCGTCGGGATCCTCGTCGACGACTGCCCGCTGTATGACCTCGAGCCCGCACCGCCGCAGGAGGAGCTCTACCCGGCACTGCCCGCGGTGCTCTCCGGTCGCGAGTCGGCGGCCGACACGTTGTTGGCGCTGCTGCGCAGCGCCAACATCGCATCGCGTCGTCCCGTGTTCGAGCAGTACGACCCGGTCGTGCAGTCGCGCACCGTGCGCCGGCCCGAGCAGGCCGATGCGGCCGTCCTCGCGTTGCCGGACGGCTCCGCGATCGCGGTCTCGATCGACGGCAACGGCCGCCGGGTCGCCTGCGATCCGCGCGCCGGGGCGATCGAGGCCGTGTTCGAGTGTGCGGCGAACCTCGCGTGCGTCGGGGCGCGGCCGCTCGGGCTGACGAACTGCCTGAACTTCGGCAATCCGGAGAAGCCGCATGTCGCCTGGCAGCTGACCGAGGCGGTCGAGGGGCTCGCGCAGGCGTGCGAGGCGCTCGGCGTGCCGGTCGTCGGCGGCAACGTCTCCCTGTACAACGAGGCGCCGTCCGGCCCGATCTTCCCGACGCCGGTCGTCGGGATGGTCGGCACGCTGCCCGACGCGGCGGGCGCGGGCCGGCTCGGGTTCGCGCACGAGGGCGACGCGATCGCGCTCGTCGGCTCGTTCACCCACGCGCTCGCGGGGTCGGAGCTGGCGAAGCTGCGAGGCGAGGCTCCCGCGGGGCCGCTCCCGTTCATGGACATGCACGCTGTCCGTGATGCGCAGCACACGGTCCGGGATGCGGTGCGGGCGGGGGCGCTCACAAGTGCACATGACATCGCCGAGGGCGGCCTCGCCGTGGCGATCGCCGAGTGCTGCCTGCAGGGCGGACTCGGCGCGACGATCGAGCTTGCCGACGTGGGCGAGCGGGGCCTGTTTGGCGAGGCGCCCGGAGCGGCGTTCATCGTCTCCGGGTCCGAGGAGGCGCTGCGCGCCGGCGGGTTGCCGGCGACGGCGCTGATCGGGCGCGTCGGCGGCGACCGGCTCGCGATTGCGGCGGGGGGGCTGCAGCTCGACCTTCCACTTTCCGAGGTTCGCGATGCGCGCGAGCGGGGGCTCGCGGGATTGGTCTAGGGCCGCTGCTAGCCTTGATCGCAGGGTCATCGGCCCCGCTCATGCCCCTTCCGAATGATCATCGCGACGGTCCGCGCGACGAGTGCGGCGTCTTCGGGATTTACGCGCCCGAGCATGACGTCGCCCGGCTCGCGTACTTCGCCTTGTTTGCGCTCCAGCACCGCGGACAGGAGTCCGCGGGGATTGCGACTGCCCCGCGCGGCGGCAGCATCATGGCGATCCGCGACCAGGGCCTCGTCGCACAGGTCTTCGACGAGCACACGCTCCGGTCGCTCGTCGGCGACATGGCGATCGGCCACGTCCGCTACTCGACGACCGGCTCCTCCGAGTGGGAGAACGCCCAGCCGATCGTGCGCGACGACCACCGCACGCTCGCGCTCGCGCACAACGGCAACCTGATCAACGCGGTCGAGCTGCACTCCGAGCTGCGCGGCCGCGACGTGCCGTTCCGCTCGACGTCGGATTCCGAGATCATCGCCGCGCTGCTCGCGACGCATCCCGCCGAACGGATCGAGGATGCGGTCGCCGACGTGCTGCCGCGGCTGCGCGGCGCGTTCTCGACGGTCGTGATGACCGAGGAGGCGGTCGTCGCGTTCCGCGACCCGCACGGGCTGCGGCCGCTCGCGCTCGGGATGATCGAGGAGCACGGATCCGGCCGCGCCGTCTACTGCGTCGCGAGCGAGTCGTGCGCGTTCGACCTGATCGGCGCCCGCTATCTGCGCGATGTCCAGCCCGGGGAGGTCGTGACGCTGACCGAGCGCGGCCTGAAGACCCGGATGGCCGTCGAGGGGGAGCGCGAGGCGTTCTGCATCTTCGAGTACATCTACTTCGCCCGGCCTGACTCGCGGATGGCCGGCACCGTGCTCCAGGTGGCGCGCGCGACGATGGGGGAGATCCTATGGCGCGAGGCGCCGGTCGACGCCGACATCGTGATCCCGGTGCCCGACTCCGGCAACGCCGCCGCGCGCGGTCTCGCCCGCGCCGCCGGGCTGCCGCAGGACGACGGGTTCATCAAGAACCGCTACGTCGCGCGGACCTTCATCCAGCCCGGGCAGGAGCTGCGCCGACACGGCCTGCGCCTGAAGTTCAACCCGCTGCGTGAGGTCGTCGGCGGCAAGCGCCTGGTCGTCGTCGATGACTCGATCGTCCGCGGCAACACGACCCGCCAGATCGTGCAGATGCTCCGCGATGCGGGTGCCGCCGAGGTCCACCTGCGGATCTCCGCGCCGCCGATCAAGCACCCCTGCCACTACGGGATCGACATGTCCACGCGCGAGGAGATGATCGCCCACGGGCGCAGCGTCGACGAGGTCGCCGCCGAGCTGGGCGCCGACTCGCTGCACTACCTCTCGCTCGGTGGGGTCTACGAGGCGGTCGGCCGCTCGCGCGAGACCCATTGCGACGCGTGCTTCAGCGGCGAATACCCTTTGGCGGGGACTGAGGACGCGAACGGCAAGTTCGCCCTCGAGTCCTCGCTGCCGCTCGTGCGGGCCTGACCCCACCCCCAGGTAGCCCCCGTCTCCGACCCGCGCCGCGCCGCGGGAATCAACCGTTCTCGCGGGTCCCGGGCGCGGAGTGGATTGAGGCGCGTTCGGCATGAATGAGGGGTCCCACCGGCCAGATGCATACGCGCAACATGCGCCTCGCCGGCCGTCTGCAGATGTGACATCTGCCACAGAGCGAGGACGCCGAGGGCGCCGCTATCGTCGCCGGCCGTGGATCCTCGCGACGCGCTGCAGCAGACGTTCGGCTTCGAGCAGTTCCGACCCGGCCAGGCGGAGGCCGTGGCGGCGGCGCTCGGCAACCGCGACGCGCTCGTCGTGATGCCCACCGGGTCGGGCAAGTCGCTCTGCTACCAGCTGCCGGCGCTGATGCGGGACGACCTTACGCTGGTCGTCTCGCCGCTCGTGTCGCTGATGCAGGACCAGGTCCAGGCGCTGTCGCGGATCGTGCCCGGGCGCGTCGAGCTCGTCAATGCGCAGCGCGCGGGCGCCCAGAACGTCGAGGCGGTCGCGCGGGCGGTCGGCGGCGAGGTCCGGCTGCTGTACGTCGCACCGGAGCGGTTCGGGCTGCCGCGGTTCGTCGATGCGGTCTCGCAGGCTCGGGTGGGACTGTTCGTCGTCGACGAGGCGCACTGTGTCTCGCAATGGGGTCACGATTTCCGGCCGGACTACTTCGCGCTGGCGGACGCCGCCGTGAGGGTCGGTGCCCGCGCGACGATCGCACTCACCGCGACCGCGACCCCGCAGGTGGCCCAGGACATCGTGCAACGGCTGGCGCTGCGCGATCCCGTCTGCGTGACGACCGGCTTCGACCGGCCGAACCTGAGCTTCGCGGTCGTGCCGTGCGCGACCGCGGCGGACAAGCGACGGCGCCTCGCGGCCGCGCTCGGAGAACCCAACGCGCTGCCGGCGATCGTCTACGCGGGCACACGGAGCGCCAGCGAGGAGCTCGCGCGCGAGTTGAGCGCGGGGCTGGGCGAGCAGGTCGTCGCGTATCACGCGGGGCTCGACCGGCGCGTGCGCGCCGACACGCAGGAGCGGTTCATGCGCGGCTCGGTGCGGGTGATCGTCGCGACGAACGCGTTCGGCATGGGGATCGACAAGGCGGACGTCCGTACGGTCTGCCACGCATCGGTCCCGGGGTCGCTCGAGGCCTACTACCAGGAGGCCGGCCGCGCCGGCCGCGACGGCCTGCCTGCACGCTGCCTGCTGTTCGCCGAGCAGCGCGACAAGGGGCTGCACGTGTTCTTCATCGAGCGCGCGCGGGTGGCGGACCATGCGTTCGAGCGGGTCGCGGAGCGGCTGCAATGGGCCGGGCTCGACGGGCACTACGACATCGAACTCGCGGAGCTCGCCGGCCTCACGGGCGCGCGCGAGGAGGACGAGGCGGCACGCGCGATCATCGGTCACTTCTCGCGAGCAGGCATCGTCGCTCCCGAGCCCTCGGCGCCGGATCGGGTCCGCGGGACGGTGCTCGGCAGCTGGGACCGGCGCGCGCTCGCGGCGTGCCGCGCGTCTGCGCGCGACGGCGAGCGCGTTCGCTGGAACCAGTACCGCGCGATCTGGAGCTATGTCGAGCAGGCGCAGTGCCGCCGCGGGGCGCTGCTCGCGCATTTCGGAGATCCGAGCGCGCCCGCTCCCGCGGGCGAGTGCTGCGACGTCTGCAGCGGCGTCACGCACGCGTCCGCCGGGCCGGAGGGCCTCGACGACGCGATCATCGACGTCGTCCAGAAGGCTCGGCCGGCCGTCGGGCGGACCCGCGCCGTCGAGATCCTGCGGGGCGGCCGCTCGAAGATCATCGCCGAGAACCGCTACGACGCGCTGCCGCGCTACGGCGCGTTCGCGCACATGCGCTCGGGCGACGTGCTCGCGCGCGTGGACGAGCTGCTCGCCGCGGGGACGCTGCGCTCGAGCGGTGGGCGCTTCCCGAAGCTGCGGGCCGCGGGAGCGCGCTCGCGCCCGGCGGCATGAACGTCGCCGTCCTCGCGTCGGGCGCGGGAACGAACCTGCAGGCGCTGCTCGATCAGGTGCACGGCCGGGACGGGATCGTGATTGTGGCGGTCGCGTCGGACAAGCCGGCGGCGCTGGCATTGGGGCGGGCGCGGTCGGCGGGCGTCCCAGAACGTGTGTTTCCGCTGGAGGACTTTGTGGATCGCGCCGAGCGCGACGAGGCCATCGCGGACTGGCTCGACGCTCGGGGCACGGAACTGGTGGTGCTGGCCGGCTACATGCAGCTGCTGAGCGGGTCGTTCCTCGCGCGGTTCCCGAACCGTGTGATCAACGTGCATCCCGCCCTGCTGCCTGCGTTTCCCGGCCTTGCCGCTGTGGCGCAGGCCGTGGACTACGGCGTCAAGGTGTTCGGCGTGACGGTGCATTTCGTCGACGAGGGCGTCGACAGCGGTCCGGTGATCCTGCAGCGTGCGATCGAGCTGCCGGACGCGAGCGATGCCGAGGAGGTGCTCGCGCAGCTGCACCCGATCGAGCACGAGTTGCTGCCCGAAGCGGTCCGCCTGATCGCCCGGGGAGCCGTGCGATTTGATCCCTCCAATCCACGGAGAGTCCTCATCTCCCGGTAGAGTCGGTGCTCGTATGCCACAGGGCGTGCCGCGTGTGGAGTCGCTGGGCCCCGTCGCTCCCGGCGAGGTTCAGGTCACGCGCGCGCTGTTGTCGGTGTCCGACAAGACCGGCATCGTCGAGTTCGCGCGCGGTCTGTCGGAGCTCGGAATCGAGATCATCTCGACCGGTGGCACCGCCAACGAGCTGATCGCGGCCGGCATCCCCGTGCGGTCGATCACCGATCTCACCGGGTTTCCGGAGATCATGGACGGTCGCGTGAAGACGCTGCACCCGAAGCTGTACGCGGGACTGCTCGCCGTCCGCGACAACCCCGTGCACATGGACGCGGCGCGCGCGCACGACGTCGAGTTCGTCGACCTCGTGTGCGTCAACCTGTACCCGTTCGAGCGCACCGCGTCGCGGCGCGGGGCCGAGGACGCGGAGGTGATCGAGAACATCGACATCGGCGGGCCGACGATGATCCGCGCCGCCGCGAAGAACTTCGCGTTCAGCGCGCCGGTGGTGAGTCCGGAGAGCTATGACGCCGTGCTCGACGAGCTGCGCGAGTCCGACCGGCGCCTGTCGCCTGCGACGCGCGAGAGCCTGGCCGCCGAAGCGTTCTCCTACACCGCGCGCTACGACACGGCGATCGCGCGCTGGTTCCAGGAGAAGCGCGAGGACTTCCCGCCGCTGATGGTGCGCGCGTTCGAGAAGGTGCTCGAACTGCCCTACGGCGAGAATCCCCATCAGCGCGCCGCCTACTACGCGCAGGTCGGGACGCGCACGCACGTGCTCTCGATGGTGGCGCAACTCGGCGGCAAGGAGCTGTCGTTCAACAACCTGCTCGACCTCGACTCGGCGCGGCTGTTGCTCGGCGAGTTTCAGGTGCCCGGGTGCGTGATCATCAAGCACAACAACCCGTGCGGCGTCGCGATCGCCTCGACCGCGCTGGGGGCCTACGAGCGCGCATTTGCGTGCGATCCGATGTCCGCATTCGGCGGCGTGATCGCGATCAACCGCAAGGTCGACCGTGCGCTCGCGGAGATGCTCATCAAGCAGTTCATCGAGGTCCTGTTCGCGCGCGGGTACGACGACGACGCGCTCGAGATCCTCTCGACCAAGCCAAACATGCGGATCCTCGACGATCGCGAGCGCCGCTCGGCGAACATGATCGAGCCGCACCTGCGGCAGGTGGTCGGGGGCATGCTCGTCCAGGACCGCGACGCCGACCTCGAGGAGTGGGGCGAGATGCAGGTCGTGACCGAACGCCATCCTTCCGAGGCCGAGCGAAGCGAGCTGCTGTTCGCGTGGAGGGTCTGCAAGCACGTCCGCTCGAACGCGATCGTGCTGACCCGCAACCTCGCCACCGTCGGGATCGGCGCCGGTCAGATGAGCCGCGTCGATGCGGTGCGGTTCGCGCTCGAGAAGGCACAGACGGATCCCGCCGGCTCGGTGCTCGCGTCCGACGCCTACTTCCCGTTCGTGGATGGTCCTCAGCTCGCGATCGAGGCGGGCATCACGGCGATCATCCAGCCGGGCGGATCGGTCCGTGATCCCGAGGTCGTCGAGGCTGCGGATGAGGCGGGGATCGCGATGGTGTTCACCAGCCGGCGCCACTTCCGCCATTGAGCGCCGCGATCGAGCGTCTCGGCGGTGACCCGCCGTCACCGTGGGAGGAGCCCTACGGCTTCAGCCGCGTCTGCCGCGCAGGACCGTTCGTGTTCGTCGGCGGGACGACCTCGGCCACCGTCGACGGCGTCATCCTCGGCGAGACCGCCTACGACCAGACGATCGAGATCCTGCGCAAGGTCGAACACGAGCTCGCCCGCTTCGGCGCGCGTCTGAGCGACGTCGTCCAGGTGCGGATCTACGTCACCGACATCTCCCGCAACGCCGAGGTCGGCCGTGCCCACGGCGACGTCTTCGGCGCGATCCGCCCGCTGATGACGATGGTCGAGGTCGGCGGGCTCGTCGACCCGCGCATGCTGGTCGAGATCGAGACCGTCGCCTTCGCCGGCTGACCGGGCCCGCGCCGGGCGCGTTGGCACCGCGGCGGCGCTCTGTGCGCGATCATGGGCACCACGCCGCCGTAGCTCAGCTGGCAGAGCAGCGGACTTTTAATCCGAAGGTCGTGGGTTCGATCCCCACCGGCGGCATCGGGATTCGGCTGGAAAGCGGTAGGCTTGGCACCGGCGATCTTGGGGGCTGCTGCGAATTTTGTCCCATTGTCGCGAGGCTTCAGTGCTCTCTGAGGAGTGAGCAGCCCTCCGGGCGTTCCCACCGGATCGGTCTTCCGTCGCGAAGGCACGCGGCGTCCGGTCTGGTACGCGAAATACCGGCTCCCGGATGGGCGACAGGTCCAGAAGCGAATAGGGCCAGCGTGGACTGAGCGCGGTCGACCTGCCGCCGGCTACTTCACCAAACGCACTGCGGATGCCTGGCTCCAGGACGTCCTCGCCGAGGCGCGGCGCGGGATGTTGCCCGGTATGGCTCGGAGTGGCGTCACGGTTGCGGATGCTGCCGCGGAGTGGCTGCGGTTCATTCGCGAGGATCGGGAGCGCAAGCCGTCGACGTTGGTCGACTACGAGTCGGCCCTGCGGGCGCATCTGCTGCCGGCATTCGGCGATCGTTCGCTTGACTCGATCACGCCTGAGGAGATCGAGCGCTGGCGTCGGTCGTTGACCGGGCTGTCGAACCGGAGCAAGAACAAGTTGCTGATCCAGCTGCACGGGATCTTCCGGCGAGCGCAGATCGTTTGGGGGCTGGCCGCGAATCCGTTGGCCCGGGTCAAGAAGCATCCGATGCGCCCGAGCGGCGACATCCAGGTGTTCTCGCCGGAGGAGGTCTGGGCGCTTGTCCGGGCCGCGGCCTCCGAGCAGGACGGAGCCTTGTTCCTCACCGCCGCGTTCACGGGTCTGCGGATGGGGGAGCTGCTGGCGCTGCGCTGGCGGGATGTGGACTTCGCCGGCTCGACGATCCGGGTGCGTGCGAGCTACGCCGGCGGCGTGCTGACGACCCCGAAGTCCGGGAAGGTCCGGGCCGTGCCGCTGGCGCCGGATGTCGCGTCCGCGCTCGCTCAGCTCGGCTCGCGCTCGGACTGGGTCGGCGACGACGATCTCGTGTTCGTCGGCGAGGCCGGCGGCTACCTCGATGGCTCGGCGCTGCGACGCCGCTACAAGGATGCGTTGGCGCGTGCCGCTCTCCGGCCGCTCCGCTTCCACGAATATGCCGACGTCGTGGTTATGCCGATGTCGTTGGGAAGGGGCTGCTCAGAGGGGTTTTTGGG
>DATKOY010000276.1:0-6787 GCA_035524415.1 Solirubrobacteraceae bacterium
CCTCGGCGACGACGTGCTCGTCGCGCCGGTCGTCAGCGAGGGAGCCGTCGGTCGCAGCGTGTACTTCCCGGCCGGCTGCTGGCGCGACCCCGACACCGGACTGACCGTCCACGGCCGGCGGACCGTCACCGTCAGCGCGCCACTCACCCGCCTGCCGTACTTCTTCCGCTGCGGCACGCGCCCGTTCGCGTAGCTCCGACACTCGTCTTATGCCTTTCATAGCGCCCGCTTCGCGACGGGGTCGATGCTGGTCGCACCGCTCCCCCACGCTCACGAGAACCACGCGATGATCTCCACAGCCATCCCCGAGCGCGACCGCCCCCGTGCCCTCCACGCCGTGCCGCGGACCGCGCTCATCGACATCGTCGTCCCGGTGTACAACGAGCAGGCCGGGCTCGAGCGCTCGATCCGTCGCCTGCACGCCTTCCTCTCGGCGCACATTCCGTTCGCCTGGCGGATCGTGATCGCCGACAACGCGAGCACGGACGCGACGCTCGCGATCGCCCGCGCGCTGGCCGCCGACCTGACGAGCACGACGGTCCTCCATCTGCCGCTGAAGGGACGCGGCCGCGCGCTACGGGCCGCGTGGTCGCAGAGCGATGCCGATGTCCTGTGCTACATGGATGTCGATCTCTCGACCGACCTGCGCGCCCTGCTGCCGCTGATCGGCTCGCTCGTCTCCGGCCACAGCGACGTCGCGATCGGGACGCGGCTGGCGCGCGGCTCGCGCGTCGTCCGGGGCCGCAAGCGGGAGTTCATCTCCCGCACGTACAACCGCCTGCTGCGCCTCGCGCTCGGTGCGCGGTTCTCGGATGCGCAATGCGGCTTCAAGGCGATCCGCGCCGATGTCGCGCGGACGCTGCTGCCGGACGTGCAGGACGAGGGCTGGTTCTTCGACACCGAGCTGCTCGTGCTCGCGCAGCGGCGCGGCCTGCGGATCCACGAGGTCCCCGTCGACTGGGTCGACGACCCCGACTCGCGTGTCGACGTCGTCTCGACCGCGCTCGGCGACCTGCGCGGGGTCGCGCGGCTGCTTGTCCAGGCGCCGCTGGCCCGTTTCATGATGATCGGCGTCGTCTCGACGATCGCGTATGCCGGGCTGTACCTGCTGTTGCGGGTGTGGCTCAGCCCGGGCGTGTCGAACGCCCTCGCGCTCGCGATGACGGCCGTCGCCAACACGCAGGCCAACCGCCACTTCACGTTCGGCGTGCGCGGGCGCGAGGGCCTGCTGCGCCACCACGCCGCCGGTGCGCTCGTCTATCTCGTCGCGCTGGCGATCACGGGCGGCGCGCTCGACGCCCTGCTCGCGATCGATCCGTCCCCCGCGCGCGCCGTGGAAGTGACGGTGCTCGTGATCGCGAGCGTGCTTGCAACCGTCAGCCGCTACGTCGCACTGCGCACGTGGGTGTTCGCCCGGCGTGTGCGGCGTCCCGCGGCGCTACGAGCCGTACCCCACTGACGCCATGTCCACCACAGCACTCCCATCCCGTCCTTCCGCCTCGATCGCCGGAACGCGGCTGCGCTCGTTCGTCCGCGGACGGGCCGGCGATCCGGCCTGGGTCCGGCCCGCGCTGTTCGCGGTGCTCGCGATCGCGGCGCTCCTGTGCCTATGGGACCTGACGAGCGGCGGGTACTCGAACGAGTACTACGCAGCGGCTGCCAAGGCCGGCAGCGAGAGCTGGAAGGCATGGTTCTTCGGCTCGCTCGACCCGGGCAGCTTCATCACGGTCGACAAGCCGCCGCTGTCGCTGTGGCTGATGGGCCTGTCGGCCCGCGCATTCGGATTCTCGAGCTTCAGCATCCTGCTGCCGCAGGCCCTGTGCACGATCGCGGCCGTGCTGCTGCTGTACCTGACGGTGCGCCGGGCGCTCGGGCCCGTTGCGGGGCTGATCGCGGCGGCCGTACTGGCGATCACGCCGGTGACCTTGGCGATCGCGCGGGTCAACAACCCCGACGCGCTGCTTGTCCTGCTGCTCGTCGCCTCGGCGTATCTGATGGTGCGGGCGATCGAATCCGGGCGCACGAAATTCCTCGTCTGGTGCGGCGTGATCGTGGGGCTCGCGTTCATGACAAAGCTGCTCCAGGGCTGGATGGTCGTGCCCGCGCTCGCGCTCGCGTACCTGATCGCGGGACCGCCGCGGCTGTGGGTGCGGATCCGCCAGCTGCTCGCCGCGGGCGCCGCGATGGTGCTCGTCAGCGCCGCCTGGCCGCTGGCCGTGACCGTGTGGCCCGGCTCAAAGCCCTTCATCGGCGGTAGCACCGACGGCTCGATCTGGAACCTGATCCTCGGCTACAACGGCTTCGGGCGGCTGTTCGGGCAGGGCGGCGGCAACAGCGGCGGCATGGGCTTTGGCGGCAGCGCCGGCGTGCTGCGGATGTTCAACGGGCAGGTCGGCGGCCAGATCGCCTGGCTGATCCCGCTTGCCGCGATCGGGCTGCTCGCCGGGTTGTGGCTGACGCGGCGCGCGCCGCGCACCGACCTCCGGCGGGCCGCGCTCGTCCTGTTCGGCGTCTGGGCGCTCGTCCACGTCGCGATCTTCAGCAGCCAGGAGGGGATCTTCCACCCCTATTACGTGAGCGCCCTCGCGCCCGCGATCGCCGCGCTGTGCGGCGCCGGCGCCGTCCTGCTCGTCGGCTGGGCCCGGCGCTCGTGGGCCGGCGTCGCCGCGCTCGTGCTGGCGATCGCGGCGACTGCGGCGCTCGCGGTCGACCTGCTCGGTCGCACGCCGAGCTTCGCGCCCGCGTTGCGCGTCGTGATCCCCGTGGCCGCGGCGCTGGTGGTGGCGAGTGTTGTGGTCCTGCGGACCCCAGCACCGGGCCGACGGGTCCTGCTGCCGGTTGCAGCAGTCGCCGCGGCGGTCGCGATCCTTGCCGGTCCGGCGTCGTACAGCATCGCCACCGTCGGGCGATCGCTGAGCGGCAACAACGTGATGGCCGGCCCCCCGGGCGTCGCGTCGGGCTTCGGCGCGATCGGTGGCGGCGGGCCGGGCTTCGGCTCGATCGGTGGCGGCGGGTCGGACTCGGGCGGGTCGGGCGGGTGGGGCGGGTCGGGCGGGTCGGGCGGTGCTCGCGGCGGCTCTGCCGCGATGCCATCGGGCGTGAACCGGCCGAGCACGCCGCCGTCGGGCTTCACCCGGTCCGGCGGTCCCGGCGGGCAGCTCTCGAGCACGGTGATCGCCTACCTCGAGGCCCACCAGGGCACCGCCAAATACCTGCTCGCCGCGACCGGCTCGCAAACGACCGCGCCGATCATCATCGAAACCGGCAGGGCCGTCGTCACGATCGGCGGCTTCAACGGCAGCGACCCGGCCCCGACGGTCGCGCAGCTCGCGAAGCTCGTGTCCTCCGGGCAGCTCAAGTACGTGCTGCTCTCGAGCAGCGGTGGCGGTGGCCCCGGCGGCGGCGGGTCCTCGCAGTCGATCACGACCTGGGTGAAGGCATACGGGACGGCCGTCACGGCGGTTTCGGTGAGCGGCGGCACGCTCTACCGCGTCGGTTAGGACCGCCGTCGTGTGACGGTCTGCTCCGGTGATCGGGCTGCGGGGGGCATGCCCGCAACGTCCGTCGATCCGCGGGCGGCCCGCACAACATGAAAGAGTCCGCGCCGCGTTTGAGGAGGTTGTCCCGGCGGTTGTAGAAGTTTGGGTGGCGGTCCTCCCACTCGTTCGCTGCGCCGTCGGTTGACCGCAGCGCCCGTTCAAGTTCCGCCGGCCGACGCCGATCGGGACGGGTAGATGAGTATTGACTCGGTGGTGAGCCGCATCGGCGAGATCCTCGCGATGCAGCAGCAGCTGTCGGACCCGGCGGGAGTGGCGGGCGCGACCGCCGCTGGCTCGGCGGTCCCGACCGCGTCGGCGAGCGCAACCGGCGTCGACGCGACGAACTTCAGCAGCGCGCTCGCGAGCGCCCTGGGCTCCGGCGCTCCCATCGCCACCCCGCTCCTCCCCGGGTCCGATGCGCGCGTGCAGGCGATGGTGAACATGGCCGACTCGCTCGTCGGCAAGCCGTACGTGTGGGGCGGCGGCCACGGCGGCTGGGGCCCGCAGTCCGGCTATGACTGTTCGGGCTTCGTCTCGGCCGTGCTCCACGCCGGCGGCTACCTCAGTGAGCCCGCCGATACGACCTCGTTGCCGAGCCAGCCGGGGATCCTCGCGGGCCCTGGTCAGTACGTGACGATCTTCGACCGTGCCCAGCCGGGCTCCACCGGCCACGTGATCATTGAGATCGACGGCCAGTTCTACGAGTCCGGCGGGATGGCCGGAGCGTGGGGCGGCGGCGGCGGGGTCGAGAAGATCGCTCGCCCGTCCGACTCCTACCTCGCGACCTTCACCACCGTGCTTCACCCCGCTGGGCTCTGACCTGGGCTCACGCGGGTGTTCTCGAGCGATCCGAGGGCGCGGGTCACCCGCTCCACCGACCGCCGGGTCCCCGCTCCACGGACCGCCGGGTCACCCGCTCCGAGGGTCCGCGTCACCGTCACCGGGCTCGTACGAAGGCACGGTTATGCGTGTCGCGATGCGGCCCGACCGAACGCTGGTCGCTGCCGGCTGCGGACCGCCGCGAACGGTGGCAAGTGGCCACACCTCGGTCGCGGCGGTGCGCTGTGTCCAACAACGCCCCACCCGCAGCGGCAATCTTCCACACCTCATACACGAGTCGGAACTGTGGCAACCTGCTGCCGTTTCGTGGGCCGGCGAGTCAAGGCGATCGCAGCCATCCACCCCACCGCGGCCACCACCACCGCGACCACCACCCACCACCGCCACCGCCACCGCCGCGCCGGCCAACCCAAACCCCGCCCGCGCTAACCGGGACCGGGCGGTGCCGTTCACTCCCGCACGGTCAGCTTCGTCGCGAGCTCGACGTGCAGCGCCTCGATCCGCTCTCCCGAGAGCAGCCGGATCAGCTGGTTGACCGCGATCCGGCCCATCTCCGCGAGCGGCTGGCGAACGGTCGTCAGCGCCGGCGTGACGATCGACGCCTCGAACGTGTCGTAGAGGCCGACGATCGAGAGCTGCTCGGGCACGCGGATGCCGCGCGCGGGCGGCGCGCGTGGTGTGCGACGAAGGACTATCTGAGCCCGGAGGGAGACTGCAACGACCTCGAACGCGTCGCGTATCTCCACGGTCATCTCGATGCCGCCGCCCTCGCGATCGAGGACGGTGCGAACCTCGCCGGCTACCTCCATTCGAGACTTCGTGCCGCCGTCGACGCGTTCGGCGGAGCTGGCGCCGTACGGCTACGCCCTCGGTTTCCACCCTGACGCGGAGGCGACGCAACTCAAGTTCCAGATTCGGGTGGCCCCGTGAGGGGTCGGATCGGCAAACTGCTCGCTCGTGGGCGCTTCGGCTCGACAGCGCGGTCAAGCGACGGACGTGCCGCTGCTGCCGGTCGTCCTGATCGTGGCCGCGCTCGCGCTCGGGGCCGGACTCATCGGTCTCGGCTCGGCGACCGGGCCGGTGGTGAGCACCACGAGCGTGACGGTGCTCCCGCGCGAGCCGCGTGGACGCGCGATCCCGGCGAGCTTTCTCGGACTGTCGCTCGAGTACCCGGCGCTCATCGCCTACGCGGGGACAGATCCGAACGCGATCAACCCGGCGTTCGTGTCCCTGATCCGGCAACTCGACCCAAGTGGCCGGCCGGTCCTGCGAATCGGGGGCGACAGCGCCGATTGGACCTGGTGGCCGGTGAGGGGCGCGACGCGCCCGCGGGGCGTCGGCTACGCGCTCTCGCCTCGCTGGCTCGCGGTCGCGAGCGCGCTCGTGCGTGCCGTGCACGCGAAGCTGATCCTCGGCCTCAACCTCGAGGCGGGCAGCCCTGCCCTCGCGGCGGCCGAGGCCGCCGCGCTGAGCGGCGGCCTGCCCGCGGGGTCGGTGAGCGCGTTTCAGCTCGGGAACGAGCCCGAGCTGTACGGCCTGTTCGCGTGGTACCGGACCGCCGGCGGCCGCGCCGTGCCGGGTCGCCCGCACGACTACGGCTTTGCCGCCTACCTGCGTGACGCGACGACGTTGACCGCGGCGCTGCCGGGCCTCGCCCTGTCAGGACCGAGCACCGGCGGCCTCGGCTGGCGCGCCGACCTCGGTCGCTATCTGGCCGCGGAGCCGCAGGTGAAGCTCGTGACGGTCCACCGCTACCCGCTGCAGCTGTGCTACGTGTCCCACAAGGCTTCGCGGTACCCGACGGTGCCGAACCTGCTCGCGGCCCGCTCGTCGACCGGGCTTGCGGACACCTTCCGCGGGGAGGTCGCGCTCGCGCATGCGCGCGGCCTGCGGCTGCGGGTGGACGAGCTCAACACCGTCTCCTGTGGCGCCGACCGCGAGGTCAGCCAGAGCTTCGCGAGCGCGCTGTGGGCACTCGACACGCTGTTCGAGTTGGCGCGCGTCGGCGTGGACGGCGTCAACGTCCACACCTTCCCGGGCGCCGGTTATGAGCTGTTCGCCTTCGCGCATGGCCACGGTGGCTGGCGTGAGACGATCGCGCCCGAGTTCTACGGGCTGCGGATGTTCGCCGACGCCGCACCTCCCGGATCGCGGCTCGTGCCGGTCGCGGGCGTTCCGCGAGACGGGTCGCTAAAGGTGTGGGCGACCGCCGCGGCCGATGGTTCGGTCAGGGTCGCGCTCATCGACAAGAGCCGGTCGACCGCGCGGATCGTGGCGGTGCGGATCGATCGCGCCACGGGTTCCGCGACGCTCGAGCGGCTCACCGCGCCGAGCGTCAACGCCACGCGCGGCGTCGCGTTGCGCAGGAGCGTCGTCACGCCGTCCGGCGGCGCCTACCGGGTCACGAG
>DATKOY010000277.1:0-35637 GCA_035524415.1 Solirubrobacteraceae bacterium
TGCCGGCAAGCTCGTGTTCGCGACCAACGCGTACTCGCATCTGTTCGCCCCTCTCGCCCGGCTGCAGGTGCCCGCGTTCACCTACATGGTGGCGACGGCGCCCTTGAGCGAGGAGCAACTCGCACCGATCGGATGGACGGCGGGGCAGGGGATCGAGGACGCGCGCAACCTCATCCACTATTACCGACTGACCCCTGACAGGCGGATCGTGCTCGGCGGTGGGCCGGTCGGCCTCACGGCGAACGGCGACCTGGACCGCGACGTCGACGAGGAGGCCTGGCGACATCTCGAGCACTATCTCCGCTGGCTGTGGCCGCATCTCCAGGACGTCGCGATCACGCATCGCTGGGGCGGTCCGTTCTCGGTGACGCTCGACCTCACCCCCGCGTTGGGATACGTCGGCGGCGATCGCGGCGCGGTCTACGCGCTCGGGTGCATCGGACACGGCGTATCGATGAGCTACCTCAACGGCGAGGTTCTCGCCGATCTGCTGCTGGCCGACGGCGAGGGACTCGCCACCGAGTGTCCGTTCGTGAATCGCAGCGTGCTCCCGTGGCCGCGCGAACCGCTCGCCAGCGTCGCCGAGCACGCGATCCGCGGCTACCTGCGGGCCGAGGACGCCTTCTACGAGAACGTCCTCGCCCGCGTCAAGACGGCGTGATCACGCGATCACGCGGTCGCTGATCACTCGTCCCACGCCTGGACGCCGTCCCAGCGCGCGATCTTGCCGTCGCGAAGCGTCAGCAGCGCGTGCTCGACGACCTTGCGTCCGTCGGGGTAGGTGCAGACCATCCGCACGGCGCCACGGTCGCCCGTCAGGAAGCCGTCGGCGACCTCCACCCGGATCCCCCGGCGCTCGAGGTCCTCGGCAAGCGCGATCAGCTCTGACCGGCCGCGGCGGATGCCGGGTGCCGCCGGAGGCGTCCGTTGGTCGATCTCGGTGAACTCGACATCGTCGGTGACGTGCTCGCCGAACCTGCCACCGCCCGCCAGGGCGGCCGCGCGCAGATCGTCGATCGTGACAGCTGCGGTGATGCTCATGATCACTCCTTCGAGGTGGTGGGCTGGAGCCGGGACCCGCCGGGCGCCGGAAGGCGTCCGGCGAGTCGCTTCGGTGTCACTGCACCCTAGGAGCGCCAGCCGCGCGCGTCATGAGTGTGTGCACGCATCCGTGCCCTCGCCGACACGTAATCGGTTCACGCAATCCGCGCGACGAGCGCGTACGAGGCCGCGGCCGCACGCGCCGACTTGCCCGCTGCGCCGATCTTGTCGTAGATGTTCGAGACGTGACGCTCGACGGTGCGGGTGCTGAGAAACAGCTCCGCCGCAATCTCCTGGTTCGAGCGCCCGCGGGCGACCAGGCGCAGCACCTCGACCTCCCGCCGACTCAGACGGGCGCCGTCGGCGCCCGTCGACGCTGCAGCGCCGAGCGCCGACAGCTCCGACGCCGCAGCGCGCAGCTCGTGCGCCGCAGCACGCTCCTGACCGAGCCCCGCGAGCACCGCGCCGAGCTCTTGGCGCGCGCGTGCCGCCTCATATCGTCCCTCGCTCGTGCCGAACAGGTCGACGGCGTCCTCGAGCAGCCGGCGGGCATCCTCGGGGCGCTGCTCGGCCGCCGCGAGCACGCCGGCCGCGAGCGCCGCCGAGGCACGAACGGGAGCGGTGCCGACGCGATCGGCCACCGCCGCCAGCTCCCCGGACGCCGCGCGAGCCGCAGCGAGCTCGCCCGTTTGCACCGAGGACCGCACGAGCAGCTCGAGTCCGCCGGTCCGCTCGGTGACGAGCTCTGGCGGGACCCGCCGCAGGTAGCGCTCGGCCGCCTGCGAAGCCTGTTGCGGCTCGCCACGATCGAGCGCAAGCTCGGCGCTCACCAGCGGTGCAAGCCAGTGGCCCTCGGCCTGAGCGAGCAGATCTGCGGCATCGGTGAGGCGACCCTGTCGCCGTCGCAGCTCCGCGAGTCGCACCAGCGAGTCGGCGACGCGCAGCCGGTGGATCGCGGCGAGCGGTCCGAGGTTCCCGACGAGCTGCGCCTCGGCGTCGGCCCAGGCGCCGCGCCAGATCAGGACGTCCGCGTAGTGCGCGCGGCATGCTGCGAACGTCAGCTGATCCGACCAGCGCTCGCAGAACTCCTGCACCTGGTCACACCACTGGCTCGCGCGGTTGTAGTCGCGGACCCGCTTGCACGCATCGATCAGCGCGCAGCAAGTCGTGCTGATCGCGTCCGGATCCTCGACTTCGCCGCCCACTGCGGCAGCGGTCGCCTCATCCAGCAGTCGCATTCCCCGCTGCACCTCGCCGGCGCAGACCAGCGCGAGTCCCTCGATCGCGAGCGCCATCATCTCCATGTCGAACGCGCCCGCCGCCCGCGCATGCTGTTGCGCCTGCCTCGCGGTCGCGAGCGCGCCGTCGAGGTCCTTGTCCAGGACCAGCGCCGTGTTCGCGCGGATGCACATCGTGAGCGCGCGTTCCGGCGTCGGCTCAAGACCGTCCAGCAGCCGCTCGGCGCGCGCGAGCCATCCAAGCGCGACCGCGGGCTCCATTCGGAAGTACACCTCGCCGAGCGCCAGCTGCAGCGCGATCCGGGCCGCCGACCGGCGGTCGCTCGCCCGCCGGTAGAGCCGGTAGGACCGGGTCATCGCACGGAACATCGATCCAGACTCGCCGAGCCACCGAAGGGCGATCCCGAGTCCTTCGAGCGCCGGCGCGGTCTCGCGGTCCGTCAGCGCCCGCTCGAACGCCCGACGTGCGTCCTGCCAGCGGCCCTGTGTCAGCGCTTCACGCCCCTCTAGCAGCGGATCGACAACCGCGCCCACACGCGTCAGGGTACCTTCGCGCGAGACGACTCGCTGATGCAATTCGAGCCCTCTAGTGGCTCTTCGCCTTGAGTGATTTGGCCTCGTACATCGCCCGGTCGGGGTCGTCGAGGAGATCTTCGATCGTCTTGGTCTGATGCGGCAGACATGTCGCCCAGCCGGTCGACACCTCAACGATCTGCCCTTCGGCATTGCGGGTCGCGTCGCTCGCCAGGGAACGCTGCGGGCGCTGCTCGATGCTCGCTCGGTCGGCGTCGGTGAGCTTGATAGCGAGGGCGACGAACTCATCTTCGCCGAATCGGGACACGGTGTCGGCGCGGCGCAGGAGTTCGTCCAACGCGCGAGCAGCTGCCCTGAGAGCCGCGTCGCCTGCGCGATGACCATACCGATCGTTCAACGCCTGCATCCCGTCGATGTCGACCAATAAGAGCTGAGCGGGCAGTTGCTGGCGACGGGCCACCTCGAGGACGGCGGACCCAACTGCGATCAAGCCCCGTCGGTTGTGGATTCCGGTGAGTTCGTCGGTGAACGTCAGCTCGCGCAGTCGCTCGCTCGACTCAACCAGCTCACCTCCATCCCCACGCGGTCGGTGACATCGCGAATGATCGTGCAGGTCCGCGGCGCGCCGTCAGCTTCGCTGAACACCTGCGCGCTCAGCTCGACCTCGATGACGATTCCGTCGCCGCGGATCATCCTGGCCGTGCCATGTACGCGCCCAGTGCGCTCGCGTTCGGACAACATGATTGCCCACCGACCATCGCCACGGTCGGCCAACCCCTGACGACCCAGGGCACAGATCTCCGCCTCGGTCCGCTAGAGAAGCGCGCATGCCGCCGGATTGGCCGCGAACACGCGGCCATCGGGAGCGGTGAACAGCACCCCGTCGGGGCTGTGCTGGTAGATCGCCCGGTATGCCGCGGAACTGAGCCTGTCCTCTGCGGAACTCATTCGCTTAGGTTGGAGTGGCTCTGATCCCAATGCGTGAGCGTCGACACGTTTCAGCCGCGCAGGCCCTCGGCTCCGGCGGTGTGATCGCTCGACGATCTGCCCGAGCTGAACGTCGGATCGCCTAGCACAGGCCGGCGGCGAGCCGCAGTGCGTCCGCGAAGATGTCGATGAGCCCGAATGTGGCGGCGCCGGGCACGATTGTGACCGGCGGATCGCCTCCCAGCAGCGCGGCGACTCGGCGCGCGTGCGACGCGGGTGCGTTCTGTCGAGCTCTCCGGTCCACAGGGCGGTCGGGACCGCGCCTGCGGGCGGCGGGCTGATCCCCATGGCCGCGCGAGCAGGCGAATCTCGTCGATCAGCGCGTCGGGGTTGCCGAGGATCTCAGCGCTCAGCGTCGGTGACGCGATGGATCGGGCCGGCCTGACCCGGACCGTCTTCTACCGTCACTTCGAGGACCTTCCCCAGATGGCGCCCGAGCTGCTGCCCGACGGCGAGGACCCGCTTGTCGATCAGATCCAACGCGGTGCGCCCGAGGATCTGATCGCGACGATGGTCGCGGGTCAGGTTGCGCTCTACGCCGAGCACGGACCGCTGCTGCGCGCGATCGACGCAGCCGCTGCTGCCGAGCCCGCGGTCGCCACGCAACTCGACCGCGCCCTGGTGGGGCCTCGCCGCCTCCTCAAGTGCCTCGTCGCCGACGCCCCGCACCCACCGCCGAACCCGCGCGAATTCGCGCTGCTGCTGATGGCGACCCATCGTGCCTACCTGCTCGACACCTTCGGGAGCGGCAACGCGACGCCGCGGCGTCGCCGCGAGGCGACCGGGGCCCTCACCGCGCTGTGGCAACGGCTGCTGGCCGATTGAGTTCAGCCCGACCGCGCCGCGGCATGCGCCCATGATCGCGCGCCGGTCGGTTCTCGGTTTGTCAATACTGCTCGGATGGGTGCACCTCCTGGTGGGATCGCGCTGTCCGAGCTGATCGCCGGCCTGTCGTGTGCGCTGGACATCGCCGAGGGGGAGCCGCCCGGTCACGCGCAGCGCTCGTGCTTGATCGGCATGCGCCTCGCGGACGCGATCGGGCTCGCAGCGGACGCGCGGTCGGATCTGTTCTACGCGCTCCTGCTCAAGGACGCCGGCTGCACTGCGAACGCCGCACACATGTCTGCGTTGTTCGGAGCGGATGACCAACTGGCGAAGCGCACGTCCAAGTTCGTCGACTGGTCGCGGCCGCTGTCGGCGTTCGTGTGGTCCGTGAGAACCGTCGCGCCACGTAGGTCGCTGGTCGCGAAGACTCAGCGTCTGTGGGCGATCCGCAACGAGGGCGCGGTCACCCGCTCGCTGATGACGGCGCGCTGCTTCCAAGGCGCCGAGATCGCGCGCAAGCTGGGGTTCTCCGAGGCGACGGCGAACGCGATTTTTGCCCTCGACGAGCACTGGGACGGACGCGGTCAGCCGCGAGGGTGCAGAGGCGCGGAGATCCCGCTTGCGGCCAGGATTCTGTGCCTGGCCCAGACCGTGGAGGTGTTCCACTACGTACGCGGTGTCGATACTGCCTGCGACGTCGCGCTGAGGCGACGCGGCCAATGGTTTGATCCTGAACTCGTCGACGCGCTCGTCTCGCTGCGCGCGGACGACGGGTTTTGGGAATCGCTGGCCGCGCCAAACGTGTCTGCGGTCGAGCCGCCCGATCGGGTCCTGCTTGCCGATCAAGACCGGCTGGATCGGATCGCCCAAGCATTCGGGGACGTGGTCGGAGCGAAATCGAAATGGACCAGTGCGCATTGCAGCCGTGTCTCCGCGATTGCGGCGCGCGTCGCCGCGCAGCTCGGATTCGACGCCGCCACCCAGCGCGACCTTCGTCGTGCGGCACGGCTGCATGACATCGGCAAGCTGTCGATCTCCAACCGGATTCTCGACAAGCCCGGCCCGCTCACCGACGCCGAGTGGCGCATGATGAAGAAGCACCCTCTCGTCACGGAGCACATCCTCGAGCGCGTCCCGAACCTCTGCGCGCTCGCGCCGCTCGCGGGCGCGCATCACGAGCGCCTCGACGGCACCGGCTACCCGCGTGCGCTCACCGCCGACGAGCTGGTCATGCCGATGCGCGTTCTCGCCGTGGCTGACGTCTACGCAGCGCTCACCGCCGAGCGTCCATACCGTCCGGCGTATCCCCCACAGCGCGCTCTGGAGATGATGCGCACCGAAGCGCCACGGCGCCTTGATACCGATGCGCTCAGGGCTCTCACCGATGTCGCTCAGTGAACCTGACGCCGGCGAGCGCGAGGGCGGGGGAGTGCGTCCCCACTCTCCCGCCGTCGTCTGCTGCTCGCGATACAGCGTGGGAACTGCGCTGTGTCGTGGGGCATCGGGTGGAGCACAGCGAGCCCCGAGTTTTGCAACGGATGCGCCACCGGGATCGGAGCGAGCGCGCAGTGACGGTACCCATCGGCCCGCTGTTAGCGCTGCGCGCTCGACCGGTCGCGGAGGTCTCTCACAAAGCGGATCTCTGAGGACAGTTCGTCCGAACCGCGCCTTCTCCTGCAACGACAGGGGAGCAACTCGAGTGTTCGTCAGGTTGAGAAGACCCGCGTGCCCACGCGCGGGACGCGCACGACAAGGATCAGCGTGACCGGTCGCGTCAGGCACGTGAACGCCACGTACGGAGTGCGACGGGGTCGTAGTTCTCCGCGGCGGAAGGTGACCGAGGAGCGGATGATCATCCGCTCAATCGTCGCGGCCTTGCCGAGTGGTCGCTTGGACGCGACGGCTCGACCGAACGCCAGCCCGTCGGCGATGGCGCCGCCGTCCATCGGCGGGTTGGTCTCGGCGAACGCGGCGAATCGCTCCCGGTAGTCGGGCCCGAGATCGCTCGTGAGCGCCGGGAAGGCCCTCGCCACCTGCCGCATTCGTTTGTGAGTGATGCCCGCGGATGCGAGCGCGATCATCCGCCGATCGAGACCTGCCGGCGGCGTCCCCCCGCGGAGCGCGCGGACGAGCTCGGCCTCCCGCTCCTCAAGTCGTGAGCGGCGGTCAGGCTGTGTCACCGTGCGCTTTGCCGCCTCAGGCCGGCCGCGACCGCGGCCTCGATTGCGCTCAGCTCCGACGCCAGAACGGCGGCCGGCGGGAAGTCGTCATCACGCTCGAGCAGCACCCCCGGCGGCGTCGTGCGAGCACACAACTCCTCCACCAGCGTCAACACGTCGGGTATCACCGGATCGGTGTGGGTATCGAGGTAGACCCCGTCGCGCTCGACGCCGCCGCCCACGTGGACATAAGCGATGCGTTCCAGCGGCACTCGCTCCAGGAAGCCAAGTGCGTCGTATCCGTGGTTATGCGAGTTCGCATAAAGGTTCGACACGTCGAGCAGGAGCGCTGCACCGGTGGCCTCGAGCAACTCGGTTAAGAAGGTGGCCTCGTCCATCTCGGCCTCGGGCCACTCAACCAACGCCGCGACGTGCTCGAGCGCGAGCGGGACCGGCAGCGCCCTCTGTGCCTCGTTCACGTTCTCGATCAGAACCCCAAGTGCGTCACGAGTGCGTGGCACAGGCATGAGGTGCCCCGCCTCCGCACCGCCGGCGCGGACGAACGCGACATGCTCGCTGACTACCGGGGAGTCACATAGCTCCGCGAGCCGCGCCAGGTGCTCGAGCCGTCGCCGCTCGGGGCGAGCGGCGCCGCCGAGCGACAGGCGCAGGCCGTGCGGGATGACGGTCACGCCCCGTCGGCGCAGCGCGGACAGCGGCCGCGGCAGCCCTCCAGCCGCAGGGACGCTCTCGGCGACCACCTCGACGAAGCGCAGCTCTTCCAGCTGCGCGATGAACCCGGCGAGCTCGGCGCGCCAGCCGATCCCAACTCCGAGCGGTCCGGAGCAACCGCTCATCCTCCACACCCTCCACCGCCGCCGCCACACCCTCCGCCACCGCCGGTCCCGTCGGCACCTTGCTTCAGGCCCAGCGTGGTCGCCAGGGTCGCGTCCGCGGCCCACAACGCCGCGAAACCTGAGAGCGCGACGTCGCCCGCGAATCCGTATGCGCCAAATGCACCGTGATCAGCCTCGAGGCGCTTGAGGAGTTGCCGACCGGCAGCCGTCGTCAGCGGCGGCTCGGTGAGCTTGTACGCCGTATAGGCCCCGACGCCCATCAGCAGCACGAGGAAACCAACCGGACGGTGATTGTGAAGGCCGGCGATCAGCCGCGCTGCGCCGAGGCCGGCAGCGGGGAGAAACCGGACGAGCAGACTGCGAAGTTGACGCGCCTGCGGGCGCTCCAGCAACAGCCCAAGCGCCCACAGCCGTTCGCGCATCCCAGACAGCACGGGCTCTGCCGCGTCGACATCGAGCAGGGCTTTCGGTTCGTCCCGCTCCACATTCGAATAGACCCACTGCTCGACCGGCGTCGGGCGCTCCGGCAACGCGCCGGAGCGCTCGAGCGCGCTCGTGCCATCGACGGTCCGCAGGCTTCCCGCCTCCGAGAGCCGGCAGACCGCCGTCGCCAGTACAAGCTTCTCGCCGCCGGTCAACATCGCCGCCTCATACGGATCGATCTCCGGGGCACCGAGAGCGACCAGCCCATCACGGCCGGCGCGTTCGAGGATGCGGCGGCGAAACAACCACACGATCGCTGCCGTCACCGCCAGCACGCACCCATAGATCACCAAAAACGTGCCGCTCGGAATGCCCCATGTGTTCACGGTCCCTCCTCGTCTCTCGAATCCTCGCAGGCACCATGATCGAAGCCAAGCCGATCGACCGATAGTCAGCCAAGGTGTAGGGATCCACACCATCCGCGCTTGCGGGCGTCGGTCCGCTGAGGACGGGGTGCGGCGGCGGCGCGCTCACGTTCAGCGACGAGCTCCTCCCGATGCTCCCGGCCGCCGGCCGCTGTCCGTCAGTGCGTGGTCGGTGACTGCGGTCGTGTGTGTTCGGGATCGGCGCGGCGCTCCAGCTGCCCCTGCACAACGTGAAAATCTCCGCGCCGGGTGCGGAGATTTGCCAGGTAAGCACCGCCACGGTGCTTACCTGGAGAAACGTCGAACGCGGCGCGGACTTCTTCACGTTGTGCCGCTGATCGCGGCTGCGGACGCCGGCGGCGAGTGGCGGCGATAGCGGTGGAATCAGCCGCCTCCTGCCGGCGTCCGCGACGCTCAGCCGGGCGGGGACGCTCCGCGCTCTGCGGCGGTGCCGGGCGGTGCGAGCCCGCGCCGTGTCAGGACGTCTCGAAGTAGGCGGAGGTGATCGGTCATGATCCCGTCGACCCCGAGGTCGAGGAGCTGGTTGATCGTCGTCTCGTCGTTGATCGTCCAGACGTGAACGGGCAGATCCGCGCTGTGGGCGGCCGCGATGAACCGCTCGGTCACGATCGGAATCCGTCCGTGCCTCATCGGTACCTGGATGCAGTCGGCGCCAAGCCGGCGCATGAGCGCGCCGGCGGTGCTGACGCGGGCAACGGCAACCGCGTGCGGCCCCATTGACGTGCATGCTCGTCCTCGACCGAGCACACGGATCTGACGGAGGCGGCGGTCGGAGAACGACCCGATGCAGACACGCCTCCAGGCGTCGAGTCGGTCGAGCAGCGCGGCGAGAGGCTCGACGCATGCGTCCGACTTCGGGTCGATGTTGACCCGGGCGTCGGGCCAGCGCGCGAGGATCTGTTCAAGCCGGGGAACGCGGATGCCGCGACCGCGGAACGGGAACGTCCGGCCATCATCCGACGAGAAGGCGTAACCGGCGTCAGCGGCGTCCACATCGGCGATGTGAAGTTCGGCGATCGCGCCGCTGCGATCTGTGACCCTGTCGAGGCGCTCGTCGTGAAAGGCGACGAGCACGCCGTCGCGCGTGAGATGGACGTCGGTCTCCAGATACCTGTATCCGAGCGATAGGGCGATCTCGAACGCGGCGAGCGTGTTCTCCGGCGCATCACCGGCGCCGCCCCGGTGGGCGAACGCGATCGGGCGAGGCTCGACGAGGAACGGGTGCACGTCTCAGAGCCATCATCCCAGCTTCACCCACACCAAGGCCCGCGAGGGGCATTCGGCTGTCGAGCGCCGCGGTTGCGGCATTCTTAAGGCGCTGATGACGCACTTCGAGCTCGCAACGCTGCAAGCGGGACTCCCGGAGGTCCGCAAGTCACCCGCCGACGCCGGACGGGTCGAGCTGATCGTGAGGCGTCCGGCTGACGATCAGCGCGAGGTCGTGGTCGAGGGCGAGCTGAGCACCGACGCCGGGCTTGTCGGCGACAAGTGGAGCGTGGCGCGGGACGGTGTGGAACCGAATCCCGACGCCCAGCTGACGCTGATGAACGCGCGCGTCGCCACGCTCGTGGCGGGCCGCCCCGACCACGGCGGCCTTGCCGGCGATCAGCTGTACGTCGACCTCGATCTGAGCGACGAGAACCTCCCTCCGGGAACGCGGCTCGCGGTCGGGCGCGCCGTGATCGAGGTCACCGCCGAGCCTCACACAGGCTGCGGCTCGTTCGCGCGCCGGTTCGGCGTCGATGCGCTGAAGTTCGTCAACTCGCGGGACGGGCGCGCGCTCAACCTCCGCGGCATCAACACCAAGGTGATCATCGGCGGGATCGTGCGACCCGGCGACGTGATCGCGAAGCTCTGATCAGCCAGGGACCGCCGACCGCGCGGCGGTCGCGTGCGGTGAGGCACCGCTTGAGCGCCCCTCCAAGGCTCGGATGAAAGCTCGCCTGGACGCTGCCGGCGCGGAACTCCGCGACTTCGATCACCGGCACGTAGGTGATCCGGACGCGCTGCAGCGCGCCCGGATCGAGCTGTACAAACGCCACAAGATCAATCCGCTCAGTTCATGCGGAGTGTCACTGCCGAGGCTGCTCGCTCGACAGGTGCCGCGTCTGCCCTCACGGACTCATCAGAGCGTGCCCGAGCGCGTCGCGGGGGTCGTTACGGTCACAGAGCCGCCCGCAGGCTCACGCCGACCGAGGCGCTGAGCAGCCCTCGCCGTTCGGGACACGAGATGGGCCGCGATCGTGGCGGCGATGATGAGCGAGACTCTCGCCGAGCCGGTCACGATCGTGTCATCGTCACGCGCGGATGATCGTGAACGCGAGCTGGACCGTCCGGGATCGCCGGCCGGCTGGGTTCGTCGCAACGACCGTCGCCGCGTAGCGGCCGGGCGCGAGCCTGCCGAGTCTCAGCGTGAACGCATTCCGCCCGCTCCGAGCATGGAACAGACGCCGCGCGAGACGGATCTGCACGAGGCACGACCTGCCTCGTCGGGACCGCGTCGAGCAGCGAGCACCGACGAGATGGCCGCGGCGCCCTTGCGTGATCGTGACGTTCACCGTCGCGGCCTCGCTCAACGTCAGTCGCAGTGTCGTGGCCGTCGATGCCGGCAAGCGCCGTGGCGAGATCGCGGGGCGGTAAATGACCGGGGTCGTGGACGAGCCGCCACTCGTGACGGACTCGACAAGCCCCGCCGAGCGCGACGGCGCATAGAACGGATCGCCGGAGTAGGTGGCCACGAGCCGATGCGCGCCCACTCGCGCAAACGCGACGTGGCACACGGCTCTGCCCGCCCTTGCGACCGACGTCGCGACCCCCACGCAGCCGGCGACCGGCGCGCCGCCGTCGGTCACCGTGATGCTGCCGGCATCGGGCGCAGGGGAGACCGCCGCCGTCACCGACACGGCTGTGCCCGCAGGCGCCGGGTTGAGGGAGGCGCTGAGCGTCGTCGCCGTCGACGCCACGGGCGACGGCTCGGCGATCGTGAACGCGGTCACCTGATCGCCGCTGGCGACGAACAACCGCCCATCGCCGGCACTCGGACTGGCGAAGTGGTTGACGTCAGACCCGTTCTCCGGAATCGGGAAGTGGCTCTTCGTCGCGCCGGACGATGGATCGAGTCCGTCGAGGCTGCCGCTTCCGTAGTCCGTGACCCACACACGCCCGGCGGCGATCGTCGGCGGTCCGCTTGCGCTGGAGCGTGGCGCAAAGCCGGTCTTCTCAGACAGCGACGGCGGCGATCCCGAGCCGAGCGACAGCGCCTGCAGACCATCGCTGCAGGCGGCGTAGATGGTCGAGTTTGCGGGGTCGTAGATCGACCCCCCGTAGCTTCCACCCGAGCAGAATCCTGACACCTCGCCGGCCGGCGCCCCGACGTGGCCGAGGCTGCCGCCGTTCAGCAGGTACCCGTTGCCATCCTTGCCCGACTGAAACACGAAGCCGCCGGGCAGCAGGGTCGGCATCCCCGACCCGAGATCCGCGTCGGAGGAGTCCAGCGATTGCCAGTCGGGCGGCGCCCACCAGTCGAGCGGCGAGGCCGATGCGTTCAGCTTCACGACGGAATCGCCGTACTCGGGATCCGAGGTCGCGTCGCCGCTGCCGTTGCCGGTACTGACGAACAGATCGCCGCCCGCGTTCACCGGGGGAGCGTTGCCGCCGGCCCAGATCGCCCCTTCGGTGTAGTCGGCGTCGGCTTGGAAGGCGGTGAGCGCGGCCGTCCCATTTGTCGGCGCGGACACGAGCCATCCCCAGTACGTGTTGCAATCGCCGTCGTTGCCGCCGTAGCCGATCAGAATCCGTCCGGCGTCGAGCGCGAGCCCGGCGCGCTGAAGCTGGTTCACCGCGGCGCCGCCGGATGGATACCGCGGGTCCACCCGGATCGGGAAGCCGCCGATCGGATGCCCGGAGCCGAGGTCGAACGCGAACAGCTCGTGGTGGACCTCGCCCCCGGCAGAGACCGCACCGACGGCGTAGATGCGATCTGCGGCCGGGTCGACCACCGGCGTGCTCGTGATGCCGATCGACGGTGAGATGTCGCCGCATGGTGCCGCCGAGGAAGGCTCCGGCGTCCCCAGGTGCCTCGACCACACGATCCGGCCCGTCGCTGCATCGAGCCTGTAGACAGTGTCGTTCTCGGTCGCCACGAACACGGACGAGCCGTACACGAGCGGCTGCGCGTACACCTCGCCGTCGAGCTCGTGCGTCTGCCACGCCTGCGCTGGTCTCACCGGAATCATGCGATCGGGGTCGATCCCCGTGCGAGCGGCATCGTGGCGGTACGTCGTCCACGCCGGGACGGCGGCGCCCGCAACGGGCGCAAGCATCCCCGCAGACGCCAGCGCCACAAGCAGGGCGAGGGACGGGAGGCGGCACCGGCGCATGAAGGCCCGCAGACTATCGGTCACCTCGCCGGCGCCGACCGGCGCAAACGGGTCCATCGTGCCGGGAGGAGCCGAAACGAGTCGGCGAATTGGTCTTGCGCGTTTCGACCTCCTCAGGCGCGATCTCCTCGATTGGCGATGCGGCGTTGATCCGCTGCGAGCCGGCCCCCGCTGTCGGGCGACACGGTTCGTTCGACTGGAACGGCGGCCACTGGTAGGCGGCCCGCGTCCAGAGGTCCGGCCTCTCTCCGCCGGGCACGGCACAACGTGAAAAAGTTCGCGCGGTGCTCGATGTGTCTGCACGTAAGCACCGCCACGGTGCTTATCTGGCGAAAGTTCGTGACGCCGCGGACGCTTTTCACGTTGTGCAGGTGCGCCGGCGATGGTGTGAGAACCTCGACCAAGGGTCACTGGTGCCGTGACCGGCGTTCGCTGACACTGAGCCTCAGTCAAGTCACGATCGGCTGGTGAGACACCACAAGGCAGTGTGGGCCGGCCGAGAGAGGAGGTCCCATGTCAGCGCATGTGCCCCAGCGAAGGTCGTTCATGTACGCAACCTCGGTCGTCTGCGCCTCGATGACGCTGGCGGCCACGACGGCATCAGCGGCTGAGCACAGCGGCCGTGCCCACGTCGGGTCGGCGAGCCCGGGAACTGAAGCACACCTCGCCGCGGCCGCTCCCGCGAATTCGAAGACGATGATGCTCGGCGGCTTCTCGTCGAAAGGCTGGCCGGTCGTGATGGAGTTCACCCGGAATCTCAAGCGGATCCATCTCGCAGCGATCGGACTCGACATGACCTGCACCTCCGGTGACCAGTTCGCGGTGACCGGCTGGTTCGGCGATCTGCCGGTCGGACCGAATGGCAAGGTCCAAACGGTCGGAGCTATCCCACCGCAGGCCGGATCGAACGGCGTCAAGCTGAGCGGCGGGTCGGAGTCCCTCAGCGGCAGGCTCAACCGCACGCAGCTGACGTTCACAGGGTCGTGGCGGATGCAGCTCAACTACACGCTGTCGAACAACCAGAGCGACCAGTGTGACTCAGGCCAGGTGGCATTCAGCGCACGGTTGTAGGGGGCGCATCGCGGGCCCGGCCAGCAACACCGGCCGGGCCCGCGAACGTCCGCTTTGAAGTAAGGTCGCTCCATCAAGGGTCACAAGATGGCTGAGACGGATGACACCCGCTACCCGAGCCCGCGCGATCTGAAGGCGCTCATCGAGGCCGAACGGACCGGCCTCCCTTTCGTGCACTGGCGCGACGGCGCCGGGGCGCAGCACATCCTGATGCTCGGCTCCGACCGCGGGCAACTCAAGATCGGACGCCGGGAGAGCTGTGACATCGCGCTCACCTGGGACCCGGAGGTTTCGCGCCTGCACGCGCTGCTCGAACCCGTCGGTGATCAATGGACGCTCATCGACGAGGGGCTCTCGCGTAACGGATCGTTTGTCAACAGAGACAGAATTCACGGCCGCCACCGGCTCAATAACCGCGACCAGATGTGCTTCGGGGGCACGCATGTCGTCTTTCGCTCGCCCAACAGTGAGCGTGGGAGTCAGTCCACGGCCCGCGCCGCTGGCGCGCCCAGCGGCATCCTGCTGACGGAGCGCAAACGCAAGGTGCTGATCGAGCTATGCCGGCCGATCGCGGAGAAGACCTCGCCGACGCCGGCGACGAATCCGGTGATTGCAGCAAAGCTCTACATCACCGTCGACACCGTCAAGGCGGTCCTGCGGGAGCTGTTTGACCAATTCGGCCTCAGCAAGCTGCCGCAGAACGAGAAGCGCACCGCCCTCGTGGCGATCGCGCTTGACTCCGGCCTGCTCAAGCCGCACGACTTTTGACCCGTCGCATCGTGATCGAGGTCCACGCACCGAGCCGAACGCGGTCACCGTCGGCGAGCGGGATGGCGGCATCAGCGTCGATCGGGCGAGGGTCCTCGTTGACGGTCGTTCCGTTTGTCGAGCCGAGATCGCTCACGGCATAGCTGCCGTCGGCGAGGCGCCTGAGCACCGCGTGCCGGCGTGAGATTCCTGGATCCTCGAGGTGGCCTGACAGATCGATCTCGGGCGCCTGCCCGTCCGTGCGACCGGAGCTGCGCCCGATGCGCATCTCCTCCTGATCAAGCACGTAGCGCTGCTCAAAGAGGTTCTGCGGGAATTCGATGCCCGCCGGCGCGCATCGCTCGTACTGGTGGCGATCAGCCGCCACGATCGCCTCCCACCCACCTTCCGCGCCCGGCTCGGGCTCCGGCGAGAGGAAGTCATGCCCGCACACCTCGCAGAACCGGTCATCGCCGGCTCGCGGCGTGGCGCAGATGGGGCAGGGCGGTGCCGGGGGAGTCGCGGAAGTGTCCATTTCCACAGCCTCGGGAGGCGCCTCAACGTCGGGAGCCGCCTCGGGAGGCGGAGTCGCCGCGGCAATCGGTATCCCGCAGACGTCACAGAAGTCGGCCGTGCCCGACTCGTGGCCGTCTGGGCAGACCGGGCTCACGCCGCCGGCCCGACGCGGACCGTCTTCGTCGAGCGGGTATCGAGCGCCATCTCGTCGACATCTGCCACGTCGCGCCGGAGCCTCACGGTGCCCGTCGCAGGGTCATCGATGTCGACGACGGCGGAGAGCAACTTGAGCGTGCCGTCGTTGCCGCTCTCGCTTGCCAGCCGGACGGCGCGGCCGAGCTTGGACGTCGCGGCCGCCTCGTCGCCGGACTTGCGCGCCTCGAGCCCGTCCTGGATACATTCGGCCAGCTCCGCCTGGCCCGTGTAATGCGCGACCTCACGGTTGATTCGCGTCGACAGTCGCTCGTCGTCGGTCCACGTGGCCTTGATCAGCCCCTGCCCCAGGACCTCGTCGCCCTCGACGAGGCTGACGCGGCCCGCGAGCATCTCCTCGCCGAGCCCCCGCGGCGGCACCTCGATGCAGACGTGGTAGTCGCGCGACTCCTCGCCCCAGCTGCCGGTCGGGTAGTCGGCGGTCAGCGGGTTCACCGCGGACGCGCGCTCGGTGAGCTCTTCGATCGTCGGGGCAACCTGCCGCACGAACTTGACCTTCGCGCCCTGTGGGGTCCACAACCGCAGAGACACGCTCTGTGTCATTCGCGCCATCGCGGTCTCGATCATCGCGCGGAAGTCGGCTGCCATCTCGGACGGGTCACGGATGAGCTCGACCGTGCCGAGCAGGACCGACGAGATCCGGCGCAGTTCACTGACCTCCCAGTCCGTTCCGACGCCACGGCAGTCGCACTGAAAGCGGCCTTCGCAATCCGCGAGCACCGCGTCGAGTTGCTCGCGTGTCTCGTGCTCGTTGGCGCCGTCGGTGAGCAGGATCGCGTGGCAGACGGCATCGGCCTGATCCGCGAACAGCTCGCCTGCCGCCGCCAGCCATGTGCCGATCGCGGTGCCGCCGCCGGCCTTCAGGCGCGCCACCGCCTCCTTGGCCGCTCGCCGCGTCTGCTCAGACGCGGGCACCAGTCCATGATCCGGGTACAGCACGTGCGCCTCCTCCCACCCCTCGATCACACCGAACGCGACGCCGTCGCGGATGCAGTCGATCGCCACGCTCGTCGCCTCGCGCGCGGCGTTGATCTTCGTCCTCGGCACGTCCATCGAGCCGGACGTGTCGACGATCACGATCTCGGCGGCGGCGGGCGGCCGCGATGGCCCGTGTCCACCACCGCCGCTGGCCGCGACGGTGACGATCGCGCTGACCTCAGTGCCGCCGGCCGGAAGGAACTCGTTCTGGTAGACGTCGGTCGCGAAACTGGTCATCGGATCTCCTCAGGACGGGTCGACGTCAACGACGGCGACGGTGATGTTGTCACGGCCGCCACGTGTCAGTGCAGCGTCGGTCAGCGCACGCGCAACCGCGGCGGGTGACGCTCCAGGCGGCAGCGAGTCGATCATTTCCGCAATCGCGCCGGTGCTGGGCATGTAGTTCCACAATCCGTCCGTGCACAGCAGCAGCCGGCCGGGCTGTCCGGGATGGACGGAGACGACGCGCGGCGGCCGCGGCGGCGCGTCGGCGCCGACCCAGTGCGTGATCGAGTGCGACCGTGGGTCGCCGAGCGCCTGCTCGCGTGTCATCCGACCCTCGGCCACCTGCTCCTCGGCCCACGAGTCGTCGACCGTGAGCTGGCCGGTCGACGGCCCGCCCAGCCAGTACGCGCGACTGTCGCCGAGCGAGCCGACGACGATCTCGTCGTCGCGCCAGAGTGCGCACACGAGCGTGCACGATGGCACCGCGCGCTCGGCGCGCGTCGTCCACGGGACCTGCGCGACCGCGTCGTACGCCGTCGCGATCGCGTCCAGGGCCGCGTCCTGCGGATCGCAGGACTCGGCAGCCGCCGCTGCGGTGAGCACTGCGGCAGCGGCGTCGCTTGCCGCGCGGGCGGCTTCGTCTCCGGAGCTCGCCGAAGAGATTCCGTCGCAGATGACGACCGCGACGCGACGGTCGGCGACCACCTCGACGCGGAACGCGTCCTCATTGCGGTGGTGCACGCGGCCGCGGTCGCTCACCGCCGCCGCGATTGCGAGGTCGAGCTCGATGCGGTCGCCGGCACGACGTGCGCGGCCGCCGCACACCGAGCAATATCCGTCGGTGTCGATCGCGTCGGTGGGTGCCCCGCACACGCGGCAATTTGGCTCGACCGGTGCCTCGTCAAGCTGGCGGGCGCCGCATTGCTCGCAGAAGTGATCGCCCTCGAGCAGGAGCATGCCGCAGGCGGCACAGCGGAGCTCCCTCGTTCCGGTCACGTCCATGTCCGCGGCCGCGCGCGGTTCGCCTGATCGACCAGCCGGATGCGCTCGCCGCGCGTGCCTGCCCGCCGCGCCAGGGCGCGGTAGGAGTGCTCGAGCCCGAGCCGCAGGTCACGCTCGCTCGTCGGCCGCCCGAGCAGCATCGCGCCACCGTTGCCGGCTGCCTGCCCGTCCAATGTGAGCCCGAGCGCAGCCTCGAACAGCTCCGCCGTGATCTGGTCACGCTTTTCGCCCTCAATCGGCAGCGCTTGGAGCGCCTCGCCGGCGGCGATCACCGCGTCGATCGTCGGCTGCTCGGCGAGGCAGCGGATCCGCGCGGTCTGCGCGTCGAGGTACCCGCTCGAGGAGTCCGGGATCTGCTCGTACGCCGACAGCGCGCCGTCGTGGTCGCCCAGCTCGAGCCGGCAGCGGGCGAGGCCGAATGACGCGCTCGTGACGGACGAGTCCGTGCGCGACACGACGGCATACCATCGCGCCGCATCGTCGAGCGCGCCCGCGGACTCGCACGCCAGCGCCAGTGCGAGCTTCGGCGCAAGCTCTCCCGGCAGTTCGTGGTAGACACGCGTGAAGTGCGGCACCGCTCGGTCGGCGTCTGCACGCGCCATTTCCGCAAGCCCGCGGTACCAGCTCACGCGCCACTCCCGCGGATGCTCGGACTCGATCGCGTCGAGTAGCTTCTTGGCCTCGATCGCGTCCAGCAGCTGCTGCGCCTCGTCCCCCTCGTCGCTGTCGATCAACGCTGCCGTCAGCCACAGATCGACCTCGACCGTGCGGTCGGGGGCCGCCCGCAACTGCGTGATCATCGTCTGCGGGTCGGAAGTCGCAATCGCCGCGAGGTAACCGGCACTCGCATCGTCGCTCGAGACCAGCGGGCGCGGGAGGATCCGCCAGTCGGGACCCTCGACCCGGGCACGCAGCGGTGGCGTGAAGAGATGGCTCGGACCCGGCACGGGCCGGCCCTCCGATTCGGCGACGACTTCGCGCAGGACGCCGTAGAGCTGATCAGCCATCTCATCGGCCGAGCGAAAGCGGTCGTCCGGATCCGGGGCGGTGCCCCTCAACAGGAGCCGATAGAGCGAGTCGTGCCGCATGAACAGAGCGACCGATTCCTGTGGTGGGAGCGTGAATCGGTACGTGCTCTGGTACCCGCGGAAGTCGATGCTGAGCACCGCGAGGGTCCGCGCGACGGTGAACAGATCCGAGGCGACCGACGGGCCCGCAGCGGCGATCTCAGGCGCTTGATAGCCGACGGTGCCGAACACCGCGCTCGACGGCTCCGCGATTCGGTAGACCCCGCCGAGATCGATCAGCTTCAGCGAGTGCTGGGTTTGGATCACGTTGTCGAGCTTGAAGTCGCAGAACAGCAGGCCGCTGTCGTGGAGGTATTCGAGCGCAGGGAGGATCTCGAGCATGTACGCGATCGCCTGGGCCGCGGGGAGCGGGTCTGGCTCGCCCGCGTTCGCGTCCCGTCGAGCGGCGAGGATCTGCTTGAGGCTCTGGCCGCCGACGTACTCCATCACGATGTAGCCGGCGCTTTCGTGCTCGACGAAGTTGTAGATCTTGACGATCTTGTCGTGCTCGACCTCCGCCAGGAACCGCCGCTCGGCGAGCGCGGCGGCCGTCGCGTCGCTGTCGCCCGCGTTGAGCAAGCCCTTGAGCACCACCCACCGATCCGACACGTTGCGATCCTTGGCGAGGTACACCCAACCCATGCCGCCGTGGGCCAGGCAGCCGACGACCTCGTACTGGCCGGCAACCAGCTCACCGCGCTGGAGCTTTGGCTCGAACGAGAACGAGGAACCGCACTTGCGGCAGAAGCCGGCCGCGCGTCCAGGAGTACCGTCGCGGCTGCGCCCGACGGGCTCGTCGCAGCCCGCGCAGAAGCGGCGGCTCTCAGGGACGGTGGGATTCTCCAGCACCGCGTCGGCGGGGTCGCGAAACGGGACCGATGGGATTTCGACCAGCCCTGCCCCGAGCCGGCTGCGCCGGCTCGGACGCGTGCGCGTCGTACCCGTCTGGACCGCCGAAGCGCCGGCGGCAACGGTCATGCTGCTCGCGGGCGGCTGCACGCCCTTTGGGTGCCCTGCCACAGGAAGCGCCGTCGTCCGCGTCGGGGCCAGCCCGCAGACGTCGCAGTAGCCGTCGACGATCTTCCCCGTGCAGCCGGGTTGCTCACAGTTCATGGCGGGTCCCCCGTACTCCGTTGAGTGCCTGCTGGTAGGAGCGCACGAGCTGGGCGGCGCGCGCCAGGTCAGTCGGTGCCGTATAGAGCGCAGCGTGTGCGCGCTCGAAAACCGCCGCCACCTCTGGGTCCTCGAGCCGCCCGAGCCGCTTGGCCTTGACCTGGTAGGCCTCGAGCAGCGCACGGAACTGATTGCGCTGCTCGATCGGCGCGCGGTTGCCCTCCCGGGCCCGCTCGGCGTCCGTGATCAGTGTCTGCGCCTGCGCGGTCCATGCGTCGAGAGCCTGCCGTGCCTCGCGCCAGGCGCCGGACTCGGCGAGCGCCGTGATCTCGGCCAAGCCGCGGGCGCAGTCGTCCGCACCGCGGAGCGCCGGCGCCGGCGCCGGCGCGGTGATCTTGGCGAGCACCTCCTGACGGGCAGACTCGGCTTGCTCGAGCGCTGACCGGACGCGCTCGAGCAGTTCACGGGCGTCGAGCATCCGGGCCTCGAATCCCCGCTTGAGCGCGAGGCTGCCCTCGAGGTCCGTCTGCAGTGCCTGCAGCGATTGGGTCAGCGCGTCGACCTCGTCGGCGGCGACCGACAGCGGGTCGTGCGTCACAGAGTCGGTCAGGCGTGCGAGCTCGTGCTCGGCGGGGCCGAGCTCCGCCCGATCTGACTCGCCGAGCTCCTCCGCGAGTCGCCGGCACTCCTGGACCGCGCGCCGCGCGCCGTCGAGTTTCGGAATCAGGGAGTCCCAGGCGTAGCCGATCGTCGACACGACCTGCTTGACCTCGTCGAAGGCGCTCGACATCGTCTCGAGCAACTCATCGGGAGAGCATCGCTCGATCGCCTGCGGTCCCGACAGCAGGCTCCGCTGCGCCAGCGGCACGTCCGCGCTCGCCAGCTCGATCGAACGGCCGTCAAGCAACGAGCGAAGCTCCTCCGCGTGCCGCGATCCCTGCAGCTTGTCCGCCCGCTCGAGCAGCGCCTCGAGGAGCCCGTGCCGGCGCCACAGTTCGGTCAACGCGGCGCCGGCGGTCGACCAGCGCGCGGCGGACTGGCCGCGCAGCTCGCTGGCGTCGAGGAGCTGGCGGCTCGAGTCGAGCTCGAGTTCGACGAGGTTGGCCGACGTACGTTCGGCGGCCTCGTGGAGCGAGCGCAGCTTGAGGCGAGGGTTAGCCGTCATAGTGTGCCGCCGGAGGTGGCGGGGTTGACGGGGACAACTTCCCCAGCCATCGCGTGTAGATCGACTGCCATGTGCCGTCGGCGCGCATCTGGGCGAGAACTCCGTTGACGAACCGGACGAACTCTGGGTGGTCCTGGCGAATCGCGATTCCGTATGGCTCGTCGGCGAAGCGCGGGCCGACGATCTTGGTATTCGGGTCCTGCGCCTTGAAGCCGAGCAGGATCGCATCGTCGCTCGTGACCGCATCGACGAGCCCCTGCTGCATCTTGACCAGGCAGTCGGTGCGCTGGGGGACCGTGTACGGGATGACGGTCGGGTAGAGCTGCCTCAGCGTTGAGTACGACGTCGAACCTTTCGTGACACACACCCGCTTCCCGGCGAGATCGGCGGCGCTGCGAGCCGTCGAATTGGACGGGACCAGGATCTTCTGGCCGGCGTCGTAGTACACGGTCGAGAAGTCGACCTGCTGGCGGCGGGCGCAGGTGATCGTCATCGCGTCGGCGACCACATCGACCTTGCCGCTTCGCACCGCATCGATCCGCTCGTCCGTCGTGATCGCCCTGAACTTGATGCGGTTGGGGTCACCGAAGATCGCCTTGGCGAGCCGGTGCAGCATGTCGATCTCGAACCCCTCGAGCTGCGGGGGGCTGTCGAGCGGGTTGAAATACGCGAACAGCAACGTGTTCTGGTCGACGCCGGCGACCAGGTACCCCCGGCGCTGGATCCTCTGCATGAAGCTCCCCTGGGGCATCGCCCCAGGGGCGGGCATCGCCGTGGGCCGCCGCAGGCTTGCCGTCACGTCTCCGCACGAGCGGGCGATTGTGGTCGAGGCTGAGGGAGCGGGCAGCGTGCCCGACACGCCCAGGGCTGCGAGCGCCATCCGCTGTGGACGGTCCGAGCTCGACCCGCACCCGGCGAGCAGCACCGCGCCGAGCGCCACCATCAGCGCAGCGCGAATGGTCGCTCTCATCGGTACTCACCCAACCTCTGCCGGATGCCGACGATCGCGAGCGCGCCGCCGAGCAGGGCGAGCACTGGAACCGCGATCGACAGGCCGCTCAGCGACGACGTCGCGTCGCCGGCGGCACCGGCGAAGCGCTGCTGGGCGGCGGCCTCCTGCGACGACAGATCAGCGTCGAACAAGGTGGCGGTCGCGTTGGACGTTCCCTGCCCGGTCGCTTGTCCGATCAGTCCGCTGTTCTCGAGCGCGGTGCTCTTCGTGGTCTGCGCCTGGTAGGCGGCGAACTCGTTGTCCAGCCGGTGTGCGGCAGCGGTCTGCGCACCTGGGCCGGCCAACCGGGCGACCTCGTTCAGCAGCCCGGCCAGCCCGGCCATCACCGCCTTGAAGTCCGCCGGGTCCGTCAGGTCGCTTCCGCGGTTGGCAAGGGTCAGGCTCTGGTCGCTCTGGGCCCTCGCGAGCAGGACCCGGCTCGCCGAGAGCACCTCGACCGAGTCCGAGGCACGTTGGGCGCGCGCCAGCGCGTCCTGTTCGGAGACGACGCCGATCAGCGCCCAGATCGAGAGCGCCGCCACGAGCACGGTCGCCACGAGCATCGGGATGTTGAGAATCCGGCGACTCGTGCGGGCGAGGTAGCGCTGCGCGACGAGCAGCAGTCCGAGCGCGAACACGACGGCGATCGCGAGCACCACGACCGCCGCCGTCGCCGTTCCGGTCCCGTAGTCGTCTTTCAGCTGATGGGCCTCGGTGGCATAGATGCGGTTCGCTTGCGGGAGGATCGTCTGCGTCAACAGCGCCGATGCCGCCCGGAGATACGCGGCGCCGACGGGAAAGCCCTGGCGATTGTTCGCGCGCGCGGACTCGACGAGCCCGCTGTAGACCGGGAGTTGCTCGCTGATCGTCCGGACCGCGGCGGCCGTTCCCGCTGCACTGCCGAGCTCGCGCGTCAATGTCGCCAGCGAGTCGCTCGCAAGCCGCATGTCGGCGAGATAGCGCGCGCGGCGAGCGGGCGGCTCGAGGCCTCCGCTGAGGAACGTCGCCGTGGCGGTCGCGTTTGCGTCGGACAGGGCCGTGTACAGCAGCGCCGACTGCAGCAGCAGCGGCTCGGTCTGCTTGGCGACCGCCTGGGCCGCATGTGCCCGCGAGCGCTCCGCGAGCGATGCGCTGACCGCGAACGCGACGGCGCCCGCGATCACGAAGATCGACAACAGGACGAGCTTGCCCGGCGTGGTCGTCAAGCGCTCGCGTGTCCAGATCCGTGCGCGAGCGCCGGCGCGCGAGCGCGGAAGGCTGACTACCGGCTGCGTTCCTTCCACCGAGAGCTCCTGTCGAACCGAGAACACGCATTGATTGTCAGCGCGCAAGTCTCCGTCGTCAGTCCACCCATGGTGTCGTTCTTGACACCTTCCACTTTCGCCACCAACTCGCTGACCCCGCTTCGGTTACCGACTCGCCGCCGATCGTAGCTTGTTTGCGCGGGGTCCACGGACAAACCGCGAGGTGTGGGAGCAGCACCCTTGGGGGCCTGGTGGGGGGGCTCGGGCGCCGGGATAGTCGCCGCATCTCGTGACCAGAGCTCGACCAGGAGCCCCGCCATGACCGCTCACACTCTCATCACGTCACGGCCGATGCCGACCCCCCGCGCTGCATCCTTCGACGAACTCCAGACGCGCATGGTCGCCGCCGAAACGGCCCGCCGCGACGGCCGGGAGCGCTCGCTCGTGGTCGTTCCGTCCCGGTCCGTCGAGAAGTGGCACGAGCCCGCAGCCGTGACGCAGGCCCTCGAGGAGCGGCTCCTGTGCTCGCTGCTCGAGCTGCGCGACCCGGGGGTGCGGCTCACGTACGTGACCTCCTCGCCGATCGCCCCGCCGATCGTCGACTACTACCTCTCCCTGCTTCCGCGGCGGATGCGCGCTCACGCGCGGGCACGACTGACGCTCGTCGCGCTCGGAGCGGTCGCGCCCGGGCCGCTCAGCGGAAGATTGCTCGCGCGTCCTGCGAGTCTGGACCGGATTCGCCGCGCGCAGCGCGGATTCAATCCGTGCCACCTGGAGCCATACGCGACGACGGTCGTCGAGCGCGATCTCGCGCTCGCGCTCGGCATCCCGATGTACGGCGCGGATCCGCGCCACGCCCGCTTTGGAACGAAGAGCGGCTGCCGCGAACTGTTCGCGCGCACCGGCGTGCCGCATCCTGCCGGGGCCGACGGCATCTCATCGGTCCCCCAGTTGATCGCCGCGATCGCGCGGCTACGCCGCGCCAACCCTCGTCTCACACGGGTCGTGGTCAAGCTCGACGAGGGCGTGTCCGGCGAGGGCAACGCGCTCGTGGAGCTCGACGGTCTGCCTGCACCCGGCGCCCCCGATGAGGCCGACCGGCTCGCGGAGCGCGTGGACTCGCTTGCGCCCGAGGCGCCCGGCGTGACGGCCCGCATGTATCTCGACAAACTCGCCGCGCGCGGGGGGATCGTCGAGCAATGGATCACCGGCCGCGACCTTCGGAGTCCAAGCGTCCAGCTGCAGATCACGCCATTCGGCGAGGTCCACGTCGTGTCCACGCATGACCAGATCCTCGGCGGTCCGAGCGGCCAGAAGTATCTCGGCTGCCGCTTCCCTGCGGCGCCAGCGTGTGCGCCGGCGATCAGCGCGCTCGCACGTCGGATCGGCGGGCATCTGGCTGCCGCCGGCGTGATCGGGCGGCTGGCGATCGACTTCGTCGTCGCCCGTGACGAGCGCGGCCGCTGGCAGCCGTACGCGATCGAGCTGAACCTGCGCAAAGGTGGAACGACGCACCCGTTCGACACGCTGGCGCACCTCACCGGGGGCACCTACGACGCGGACCGCTCGACGTTCACCACGCCAACCGGGCGCGAGAAGCACTACGTCGCGACCGACCATTTCGAGGAGCCGGCGCTGCGGGCGCTCGGGCGCGACGGGCTGCTGGCGCTCGTGCGGCGCGACGGACTGAGGTTCGACCCGATGGCGCGCACCGGAGCGGTGTTCCACATGCTCAGTTCGCTGAACGAGATCGGGCGGACGGGGTTCACCGCGATCGCCGACAGCGCGGAGGAGGCCGACGCGCTCTACGAACACGTGCAGTCGACCGTGCGCGCTCGGGCGCACGACCTCGAGGCGCACGCGTGCATCCCGGCGTCGTTTGGCAGCAGCTCAGCCGCTGAGGCGTAGTGCTGCACTAGCACTGGCCGCTGACCGAGCACGCGAGCTCGATGTAGCGAAGCCGATCCGGCGTTGCGCCGACGCCGAACGACGAGAACCGCGTCAAGTGAATTCCGTCGAACAGATCCCAGCCGGCCACGCCGGTGGAGTTGTTTGCCTTGGCCGCCGGGTAGGCACGCTTGACCGACGCGCGCGTCGAGCCGAGGTGGATGTTCTTCGCGGTCTTCCACTTCGACAGCGTGCCGGGCTTGAACTTCACGTTGGTCCCGTTCGTCGTGCCCGCGTTGATGTCGATCTGGATGACCTTGCCTTTGAAGAAGCTGACGGTCGCGCGCTCGGCGTGCGCGGGGTTGCCCGGGCCCTGCCACGTGCACAGGCCGGGGATGCATCCGGTGCTTCCCCACTCGTGGAACACCTGCGCCTGGGTCATATCGATCTTGACGCCGCCGATCGAGACGCCCGGCACGATCAGCGTCGTCTTCGGGTGCGGCAAGCGCGCCAGCGCTCCGGCGGGGAGCGCCAACGAACCGACCGCAAGACCGCCAAGCACGATCCGCGCGGGAACCTGCAGTACTCGAGACATGCCGCCCTCCTTGCTGTTCGCGTCCCATCTTCGGGGATCGCCCACGCTGTTCGCATTGTGGCTGACCACCAACGTCGCCACTAACACGCGGGCCTGGTCAGGACGCGCTGTAGACCTCGTACGCGGGCGGCGCGGCCGGTCGCGGCTGCGGGCCGTAATGGCTCAGATCGACCGTCTCGAGTTCCTGCATCGTGGCGCCGTTGGGCAGCGCGAGACTGATCGTGATCGCGACCCTGCGCACGAGCTGGTGCGCGTCGATCCAGACGTCGACGGGGAAGTCATGCGTCTGCGTCGTCTGCTCGAGCAGCGCCAGCGCCTTCTGGACGGCGCCACGATCCGCCGCGGGCATGCTGTCGGCGAGGCGATCGAGACTGAGCTGAGCCTGGTAGTGCGTCGTCTCGACGCCGTCGACGATCTGGTGCCCTTCGGTGAACACGCTGTCGGACACGGATGTGAGCCATTTCAGGATCTGGCCGGGATCGCTCGCGGTCGGGTCGCTCTGCAGCGATGACAGCCCCGGAACCCCCCCGAGCTTGCCGAGATCGACCTTGATCCACTGCTTGCCCGCCATCGGGAGTCGCGCCGCCAGCGCGTCCGGCAGCTTCGCGTAGACCGCCGTTCCGTCGACGATCATCTCGAGCCGGATCGTGCTGCTCCCCAGCGCCTGGATCACCTGCGGCTCGTTGCCGAGGTCCATCGCCAGGGACAGCGAGCTGGCGCGATCCTGGACATCGACGATCCCGCGGCCGTCGGCCGTGATCGGCGCGCTCAGCGTCGAGGACGTGATCCTCAGCGACGTGTGGATGCGGTAACCGGCCGAGTTCGAGGACAGCGTCGCCGCCTGCGCGATCGGATCGGTGAGCCGGTTCCCGGGCGAGCCGAGTACCAGGAACGCCGCGACCGCGGCGAGGGCCACGCCGGCCGCCGCCGCGATCAGTCGTCGCGCGCCCGGCGGCGTGCGCGGCGACGACCGCCGGTCCGGCTGCTGGTCCGGCTGTGCGGTCGACCAACCAGGAGGCGGCACCGACGTACTCACGGGGGCGAGATCGGCATCTCGCGCCCCGTCATTGACCTCTTGGCCGTGATCTCCCACGAACGGCCGATCCGCCGGCGAGCCGGCCGGACTCCGACCGCTCCCGACCCCACCGCAGGCCGAGCTGCGCCGGGCGGAGCGTTTAGGATCCTCGCGCGCGATCCGGCGCACGTACACAAAAAGGAAGTGGGGCTCATGCATCATCGCCTGCTCGCATCGGTCGCTCGAAGGATGGGGACGAGCGTGCTGCTTGTTGCGGCCGTCGCCACGGTCAGCGTTGCGGGTGCGACCGCAGCCACAAGCACGAAGACGAGCATCTACACGCCGTTCACATCGACCGGCGCAGTGCCGGCGCACATCGGCAAAACGGTCCACGGGTCGTGCTTCACCGGATCGGATGCCGTCGCGCACAAGGGCGCGTGGCGCTGCATGAGCGCAAACATCCTGTATGACCCCTGCTTCAGCCCCGCGCACGCGGCGGGGCTCGTCCTATGCCCGGCATCGGGTCCGTGGAGCTCGTCGCTGATCGAGATCAAGCTCACGAAGCCGCTGCCCACGAAGTTCGCCAACACCGGCAAGCCCTCGACAAAGGGACTGCCCTGGGCGCTCGAGACGACCGCGGGATGGAAATGCGAACTCGCGACGGGCGCCACCACGAGCGTCTCCGGCAAGCGCCTTAACTACTTCTGCGGCGCCTCGACCAAGAACGCGCTGTGGGGATCGCCGATCCGCACGGCGCAGCCGTGGACGATCTTCGCCGCACCGGAGAACGCGAAGAGGCTGACCAACCGCGTCGACATCAGTTCGGCCTGGTTCTAGGGCTCGATCAGATGAGCGCCCGGGAACGTCTCGGCGTCCACGGCAAGGTCGCGCTCGTCACCGGCGGCGCGCGTGGCATCGGGTTCGGGACCGCGCACGCCCTCGCCCGGCGCGGTGCGGCGCTGGTGATCGTCGACCTCGATCAGAGCGCCGCCGAGCAGGCGGCGGCGCAGCTGCCGGGAGACGCGATCGGGCTCAGCGCGGACGTGACAGACCGCGGGGCGCTCCAGCGCGTCGTCGCCGACGTCGTCGAGCGCCGTGGTGGCCTCGACATCGTCGTCGCCAACGCTGGCATTGCCTCCCGCGCGGCCACAGTGCGCGCAATGAACGGCGAGGCGTTCGATCGCGTGCTCGCGGTCAACCTCGGCGGCGTCTACAGCACCGTCATCACGACGCTGCCCCAGGTAGCGGCGCGACGCGGTCACATCGTCCTGATCTCGTCGATCTATGCGTTCTGGAACGGGGTCGGCACTGCCCCGTACGCCATGGCGAAGGCGGGCGTCGAGCAGCTGGGACGCGCGCTCCGAGTCGAACTCGTTCCGCACGGCGCGAGCGCGGGCGTGGCCTACTTCGGGTTCATCGACACCGAGCTGGTCCGTCGCGCAATCGACGCCGATCCGCTGTCGGACCGCATGACGGCGCTGTGGCCGAAGGCACTGCACACCCGGCTGACGCCGTCACAGGCTGGCGAGGCCGTCGCGCGCGGCGTCGAGAAGCGCGCGGCGCGCACCGTCCTGCCGCGGCGATGGGCGCCGCTGAGCGCGTTGCGAGGGATCATCAACCCGCTGATCGACGAGCAGATGCGCAGGAATGAGGACACCCAGGGGATCGTCCGCGAGCTCGACGCGCGCGGTGATCAGGAGCAGCCGCTGACCGCATGAGGGTGGCGCGGGGGGAGTGGTAGACCGACCGATTCGCCCGAACTCGCTAAAGCTGTGGCCGACCGTGGCGAGTATTTCGGAGGACCGCCGAATGCGTATACCCCACGCGGACAAACGCACCGGTGGCGTTCCGCAAACCGAACGCACATCACGCAATCCGTGGCAACCGACTTCACCGAACTGCAGCTTGACGCCTTGCGAGAGCTCGCCAACATCGGCGCAGGCACCGCTGCCACAGCGCTCTCGCAGATGCTCGGTCAGGAAGTGACGCTGAGCGTGCCGCGCGCGCTGGCGCTGCCGCTCGCCGATGCGGTCGCTGCGGCAGGACCTCCCGAGGATGTCGTCACGAGCGTCGTGATTCCGCTCGAGGGCGACCTCGACGCGCTCGTGCTGCTGCTGATTTCGACCGAAGACGCGCAGACGCTGTGCGGGCTCCTCGGCGTGGAAGCCGGGACCGAGGTCGGTGACTCCGCCCTTTCTGAGATCGGCAACATCCTCGGCGCCTCGTATATGAACTCGCTTGCGGCGATGACCGGGCTCGAGCTGCTGCTGTGTCCGCCTCAGCTGGCCACGGACCCGCTGGCGTCGATCGTCGCGTCGGTCCTTGCGGAAGCCGCCGCCGGCACCGACACCGCGCTCATGCTCGATACCGCGCTGGACCTGGCCTCGCATCCGTGCGCGCTCGGAGTCATGCTGATCCCGATCAGCGGCTCCGTCAGCACGCTGCTCGCCCCGCTCGGCCTCGCCGGTTAGAACGACGCGACGAGGACGGCCGCTCCCGCTCGGGCGCGTCCGGGGCCGGCACGAGCAGCGCCGCCCCCCGGGTGCTGCGTCTCGGCTGCGGGAACTACTGATCATTGATGCGGGAAGCCCCCCTTTCGAGCGTGCGGCGTATGTGCGACACAAAGTACGTGTCGCTGGAGTCTTCAGCGCGACTGGCCGCGCTTGTCGCCGCCGTGAGTCAAACCGAGCAACTGACGGACATCCTTGACGGCCTCGGCGAGGCCGTGTACCTCGTCGATCGGGATCGGACGATCACGTTCTGGAACAAGGAGTGCGAGCGCGTCTCGGGCTACAGCGCGCGTGAGGTGGTCGGGCGTCACTGCTTCGACGAGATCCTGCGCCACATCGATGACGACGGCCGCCGGTTGTGTCTGCAGCTCTGCCCCCTCGCTCACACGATGCGCGACGGCGAGACCCGCCGCTGCCGCGTGTGGCTGCACCACCGAGAGGGGCATCGGCTGCCGGTGAGGATCGTCGCGCAACCGATCCGCGATCGCGACGGCACGATCATCGGCGCGATCGAGTCGTTCTCCGACGACTCATCGCTCGCGTCGACCCGTGCCCGGCTTGTCGAGATGGAACGGCTGGCGATGGTCGACCCGCTGACGGATGTGCCGAACAGACGCTACCTCGAGATGGCGCTCTCGAGCCGGCTGGCGGAGGTTCGCCGGTACGGAGTTAAGGTCTCGCTCGCGATCCTCGATCTCGACAACTTCAAGCGCGTCAACGATTGCCACGGCCACGTGATCGGTGACGCGGTCCTGAGGATGGTGGCGACCGCGCTGGCCGCCAACGAACGCAGTGAGGATGTCGTCGCGCGGCTCGGCGGCGACGAGTTCGTGATCGTTCTCCCCCACGCTGACGAGGACGCGGCGGTCGGCATATGTGAACGGTTGCGGATGCTGATCGCGGGGAGCGCGCTCGAGCAGGACGGCACCGCAGTTCGGGTCACCGCGTCGTTCGGCGTCGCCGGTGCCGTTGAGGACGACGACTTCGAGTCGCTCATGCAGCGCGCGGACGAGCGCTTGTATCGCGCCAAGAAACGCCAGAACGCGGTCGGCTCGCGCGTCGGCCCGTAATGACTGCGAATGACTGGAGATTGCCATGACAAAGCTACGTGACGCTGCGCAGGAGTTCCTCGCGCAGCCCAGGATCGCCGTCGCGGGCGTCTCGCGCGACAGCAAGCAGGCGGCCAACCTGATCTACCGCCGGCTCCGGGACACCGGGCACGAGGTGTTCGCCGTCAACCCCAACGCCGACGAGGTCGAGGGCGACCACTGCTTTGCGGCCGTGAGCGCGATCCCCGGCGGAGTCGACGGCGTCGTGATCGCGACTCCCGCCAGCGCCTCCCTCGACGTGGCGACCGACTGCGCCACGGTCGGGGTCCCGCGCGTGTGGCTGCACCGTGGCCTGGGTCCCGGCAGCAGCTCCGAGGAGGCGGCGGCCTACTGCCGCGAGCACGGCATCACGACCATCCCGGGCGGCTGCCCGTGTATGTTCGGCGCGACCGCCGACACCGGCCATAAGTGCATGCTCGCGATGCTGCGCGTGACGGGCAAGGTGCCGCGCGCGATCTGATCCAGCGCCGCCAAGCACCCGCACGAGCGCTGCGAAACCCACCCGCCGGTGCGGGCGGGTGGGCCGGTGATGCGGGCGGCCGGACCGCTCATACAATGGCTACGTAGCGCCCCCATGGTCTAGCGGTCAGGACGCCTGCCTTTCACGCAGGAGATCACCGGTTCGAATCCGGTTGGGGGTACTGACGGGATCGCCCGTGGGCGTTGGGGTTTGAGCATTGGTGCTCATCCTCGGGTGGAACTGTTGAGGCGTTATGGAAGCGTTCTGGAAGCGTTTGTGGGCTCAAATCGGAGGTACCCCCGCGGGAGGCGGCCGTGGCGAATCGAGGCTCCCTGCGCAAATCCGCGCAGTCGCTTCATTGTTCACCGGATGAGGGCCTCGACCGCCGCCCGCGGCACGACCAATCGACCCGCGATGTCCCGCTCATCCCGTTCCAGGACGACCAGCTCGCTGCCTCACGAGCAGTCCAGGCAAAAGCAATCGCGCTGTTTCCAGTGCTAAGGCACCGGCGCCCGCAGGCGCTTCGTCGCCGATGCAATCGCGGGCTCGGACTACCGCCAGATGTCGAAAGGAGTCGTGCGCGGCGGCGGCACGGGGCTGCCGCGTGACGCCTGGACCGGAAAGTGTGGGCTCGGAGTCGACGTCAGCAACATCGCGACACCTGAGCGCGCTGGATTTGCGGCGACGTCACATCCGGATATTGACGCTGCGGTCGCCGCGGTGTCCGCGCGGCGGGCTGAGTGGCAGCGGCTTGGCGTCGCCCGGCGAATCGAGTTGCTTGACCGCATGATCGCCGACACGTATGCGGTCGCGCGCCGCTGGGTTCAGGCGGAGTGTGAGCGCAAGCGGATCGCGTTCGATTCGCCGGCGTCGGAGGAGGAATGGGGCACCGGCCCGTGGTGCGTGCTCAGCAATATGCGCCAGCTCCGCGCAACGCTGCGCGATATCGAGCGTGGCGGTCGCCCTCGACTTCCAGGAGCGGTTCGCACCGTGAACGGAGACCGGGTGTGCGCGAGGATCTTTCCGCGGGAGGCCTACGATCGCGCGATCTACACGGGTCTCACCGGCGAGGTGTGGATGCCGCCTGGCGTGAGTGCCGCGGAGGTGCAAGCGACCGTTGGAGGCATGTACCGCGCCGGCGCACGGCGGCAGTCACGTGTCGGGGCGATCCTGGGTGCCGGGAACCTCTCCGCGATCGCGCTCATGGACGTCATCTACAAGATGTTTGCCGAGGACGAGGTCGTGGTCCTCAAGCTCAACCCGCTCACGAACCACCTGCGGGCCGTGTTCAGCGAGGCGTTGCGTGCGGTGATCGACGGCAGCTATCTCCGGATCGTGCAAGGCGGCGCCGACGAGGCACGGTATCTCGTGCACCACCCGGCGATCGACGCGGTGCACCTCACTGGCTCGGACAAGACACACGACTCGATCGTGTTCGGGACGGGAACGGATGCGGCCGCGCGCAAGGCCGAGAACCGGCCGCTGCTCGACAAGCCGATCAGTTCCGAACTGGGCAATGTGACGCCGGTGATCATTGTCCCCGGGAGGTGGTCGCGTTCGGAGTTCGACTTCCATGCGCAAATGCTCGCTTCCACGCTGGCTCAAGCCGGCAGCTACGAGTGCGTCACTCCTGGCGTGCTCGTCACACCCGCGGGATGGAGCGGACGCGAGAAGTTGCTCGGCGCACTACGAGCGATTTTGCGACAGACCGCGAACCGGTTTGCCTACTATCCTGGCGCGGAGGAGCGCTTCTCGCTCTTCACGGGCGCACATCCGGAAGCCGAGTTGCTCGGCGCCCGCGATCCAGGGAGCCTGCCGTGGGCGCTCATCGCCGGGGTCGATCCGGGCAGCGAGGAGGTCGTCTTCGCGACAGATCCGTTCGCGCCGGTCCTTGCCGAGACGCCGCTTGCGGCCTCCTCGGTCGCCGATTTCATCGACCGCGCCGTGAGCTTCTGCAACGATCGCCTTTGGGGCACGCTCGCCACTGCCGTCATCGCCCGGCCGCTCTCGCTGCGGTCTCCCGAGACGAAAGCGGCATTCGTGCGAGGGATCGCGACGCTCCGCTACGGGACGATTGTCGTCAACGGCCCGACGTTCTATGGCTTCTCGCTTGTCTCACCGCCGTGGGGCGCGTTCCCCGGGCACGAGCTCAGCAACATTCAGTCCGGCCGTGGCGTCGTGCACAACACATATCTCCTGACCAATACGGAGAAGACCGTGCTGCGTGTCCCATTCCGAACGATGCCGAAACCGCCGTGGTATGTAACCCACCGCCGCTGCCACGAGGTGTTCGATCGGTTGACGGGATTCGAGGCTGCCCCGAGTCCGGCGAAGCTCCCGGGGATCTTCTGGGCAGCGATGCGGGGATGACGCACTCCCGCGCTGCACAACGCCACAGACCGTCAACTCGGCCGCACCACCTTGCACGCCACGAACGGCGCATCGAGCGGAACTCTCAGCCACTACTTCCGCCGCGTGCAGCTGGTGACACTCGCTGCGGTCGTGCCCTCGCTAAACGACGAAGCGATCACGTGCATCGCGCAGGTCGCGATCACGCTCCGCCCCGGCGCCAGTCGACGCCGTTCGTTTGCGCCTAGTGAGCATCTCGAGCTCGACAACAAACGACCTGGGCAGCGCGGACACCGGCACGATCGCATTCGCCCAACGGGCCGCCTTGCGTCGCAGCGACACGCGCGCCATCCGGACGGCCGGGTGACGCCCAAGCGGCCATGCTGGCGGACACGGCCCCTTTGAAACGACGAGCCGCAGCGGCGTCGCTCACAGCATCACGGCCAGCAAGCGCCATCGGTTGCCTGGAAGCTACGAGCCCGAAATCCGTGCTTTCTACCGATGCGGCAATTCGTGCGTCGAGCCAGAGTGAAGTCCAGGCTTGGCGTAATCAAGGCGCACCGTGGGAGCGGATAGCGAGAGTACCGGATGCACGCGCCGGTGTCGTGCCGACACCCAGTTGTGACGTTACCTCTGTGGCACGGAGCATGGTGCCATAGGTTTCCGCCATCCGAGCTCTGTGGGTCGCAGCGAAGTCCCGACGGACTCTTCCAGCTGTCACCGTATCGGTGCGAGCGGTACCAAAGGAGGACAACATGCGGATTTTCAAGCGACTGCTGATGATTGTCGCTGTACTCACGGCGTTCGCATCGCTGTCGGCGGGCACGGCGCTTGCCAGTGACGTGCTACCGGCGAGCGCACATCCACACGGCTGGAGCCTGACCCGCATGACCAGCGCCATCGCGCTCTTCAACACGAGCGGGAACAATGCCGCGTATTACCCTGCAACGCCGTTCCAGATCCTGTACACCGGCCCAAGCGGCTTCACGGTCCGGCCTGGCACATCGTTCTTCGTTCCGCTGTTCTGGGTCGACGACTCCGTGCCGGTCTTGGGGACGTGGCCCGCGACCCATGAGGACGCCATCTCCTACTTCTTTGACCCTGCGCAACTCGGAGGAAAAGGGTTTGTCATAACCGTCGACGGCAGAAGCACGCCGATCCGACACGCATATCTCGCGGGACCTGTCACCACCCCGCCGCTGCTCGACTGCAGTGAACCGGCGAGCTGCGGAACCCACATGATCGTGCTCGGCGCCTTCATGCATCCGCTCACTCCCGGATCACACAGCGTGCGCATCCAAGGCGGCGTCTACGGCGATGACGTGATCGCCGTGTATGGTGGCCCCATCGTCGAGGACATAACTTACCCAGTCACCGTCCGGTGAACCCGACGACGACCGCGTGCGAACGATGCGCTTGACGCACCGCGTCAAGCGCATCGGTGCCACCGTATCTGCGGCGTCGGTCTCGCCCGGCGACAGCACGCCATGCGCCGCAGACCGGTTCGTGACGCAATCGTAAAGCTCTCCCGTCAGCGCCACCAGGAGGACCTTGGCGGGAGTAGTCTGCACCAGTGAGGCTGCGACGCGGCTTCTCGCTACCGCTTTCAGTGCCGAGCTGCCACGGTGCCGGCTCTACCGAAGCGCCACTCCCTGCGGCTTGCGGGACACAGGCAGTCGCGCGGCGCCGCCGCGGTCGGACGCCGGTCTGTATGTGAAGGCAGGGATCGCCGCGCGCGAGGCAGGAGACCCGAGTTTCGGCGAGGAGGGGGTCTCCCGCCTCAGCCGCTGATTCGTCCCGCCTTCGTGTCTGCGCGGGTATTCGTCCGCGGACTCTCGAATTGCCCTGCTGATGCAGCAGCGTCACGTGCGCGCCAAACGTCGCTGCGTGTAGCCCGAAAGAGCAGTGACCCTCGACCCACCGCCGGCGCCAAACGCTTCCCAGAACTGCCGGCCGGTGAGACCGGCCAGCTGGAGCTGAAGCATGTTGACGGGTGCGGGATCGACTTCCCCCTGGGACGCGGATCGCAGGTACTCGATCGGATAGTCGCTGTGTGGCCACGCCTCAACCCCATACCCCCGGTTGCACCCTTTGAGCCGGCCATCCGAGACCCTCCGTCGATCACCGGCGCGAGTGGGGCGGGGAGGGCGTTCAGCTTCTGAGTCGTCAGCCACATGACCGTCCCCAATCGCCTTCACGTCTGCTCGTAAGGCCGGCAATAACCCGAGCGAAGCATCGACAGCTCATGATCTAGCGGGTGAGCACTTGTGAGTACACGCGCGTGCTCGAACGGCCGGTCGGGCTCACGGATACGACGGTGACGCGAACGTGTACGTGCGCGCCGCGATGCAGCCGCCGCTTGCCCAGCGCGGTCAGCGTGAGCACGACCTTGCGCTTTCGATGTGGCGGGATCTTGAAGAAGCCGGTCGCGAGCACGGACGGTGGCCGGCGAGCGGCACCGCTCGCGCACGAAGTGCAGTCGCGGGGGGGG
>DATKOY010000278.1:0-3298 GCA_035524415.1 Solirubrobacteraceae bacterium
GTGCGCTTTCACGATCTGCGCCATGCGTTCGGCTCGACCGCGGTCAAGGCGTTCCCGCTCTCTGACGTACAGGCCATGCTCGGCCACGCCCACATCACCACGACGATGCGCTACGTCCACCATCGCCCCGGCAAGGACGACGCGCAGCGTCTCGCGGCGGCGTTCGGGGGCGATTCTGTGTCCCCGTTTGTGTCCCCAACTGGGGACACAGACCCAAACTCAGAACAACTGAGCGACACTAACGACGGGCGATAGAGCCATTGTAATCCCCCTGTCGTTGCCTGCAAAGCCGTCTACACCGGTTCGATTCCGGTCGTCGCCTCTGGGTGGGCTTGGCAGGACCCCCCACACCGTGCGGGTGCTCTGACCAATCGACCTTGCGCTCATCCGGATCGGATGATGCCGCGGGCACGCTCCGATCCGATGATTCGTCCGGTTGAGAGCCGCAACGTTCGGAATCGAGCGAGCATGAGCCAGGTAGACGACGGGGCATGGAGCTGTGGCCCGCCAGCCGGTGTCCCGTCCGGCGCGGCGATCTGAACCGGCATGGAGGGCGCTGTCAGCACGGGCCGGGTGATGACTCGCCGGCGCTGGATGGCCCTGTGTTTCGCGCTGGGCTCAAGCTGCTTCCTGGTCGGCCCGTTCCCCGGCTACGCGAGCCTCGTAGGCGACTCGGCCGACGCGATCACGTTCTTCGTCGGCTCGATCCTGTTCACGATCGGCGGGGCGCTCCAGAGCTGGCTTGCGTGGCCCGATCGGCACTCTCCGGGCGAGGGCCGCGCCGCCTGGTGGGCCGCGATCATCCAGTCCGCCGGGACCCTCTTCTTCAACGTCACCACCTATCAGGCGATGCACACGGCGGTGACGAGCACGGAGTACGACAAGCTCGTGTGGCGTCCGGATTGGCGCGGTTCCATCTGCTTCCTCATCTCTGGCGCGATCGCCTACCGCGCCTCCCCGCGCAGCGCGTGGCATGGATGGCTGCCGGTGCGCGAAGGCGAGGGCTGGTGGCAGCCGGCCGTCAACCTGCTGGGCTGCGTCTTCTTCGGGATCTCGGCCGTCGCCGGCTACGTCGTCCCCTCGACGGGCTCTGTCCTCGATCTCGCGGCGGCCAACTGGAACACGTCGCTCGGCGCGGCATGCTTTCTCGCGTGCGCGCTCGACACGCTGCACACCGACAAGGTCTCGAAGATGCCTGTGCGCCGCCGCCTCCGCGAGCTCGAGCACGAAATCGAGACCGATCTCCGGCGAGCGACCTGAGACCCCAGCCCCGGTGCTGCCGGTGGCGAGATTCGCCGTCCGGCTATCCGCCCGACGGTTCGCGCAGACTGAGTTCTCCTGCGCGCCCGTCAGCCGTTACCGATGAGCTCGACGCGGTCTCGGAGGCGACAACCGGGGTGGGGTGACGAGAGCCGTCGCGCGCCGCCCGGTTCGCTGCCCGTCGCGCGTCTGCAAGCGAGACCTGTGGTGCGTCGAGCACCAGCGTATGGGCGAGCCAGTCCGGGAAGCCCCTGCGCCTCCACAGGATCGGCAGGAACCCCGCAAACAACGGCAGCATCGCGAGGTTCATCCCGATCCAGCGCACCAGGGCGCGAGCAGGCTTGACGCGTCCGCGTTTCGCGCTGACCAGCCTGATCTGCATGATCCGGGCGCCCGGCGTCTGCCCCGTGATCGACCAGAAGGCGACGAAATAGACGCCCGCCCAGACGATGTAGACCACGCCGGCGATCGCCTCGAACGCCGGCGCCATCGCTATCAGGGGCGATCTTGACAGGTGCCGCGCGGCGACCATCATCCGAATCGGACGATACGCCGCTGGTTCCCACACGAGGGGATTTCCCTGCGTGCGTGGTCAGAGCGCCGGGCTCACGAGCTGTCGGGCGACCCCGGTGGGGAGTCGGTCGCGGTCACGTCCTGCGGAGTCGTCGTGCCGGTGTCGATCTGGTGCGCGAGCTCCGTGGCCTCGGCTCGCCGTCCGGCTGTGAGCACGCCGGATCCGGCGGCGTGCGAGATCGGATCTCCCCCACGGCCCCGAAGAATCCAGGCGCATCCGACCGCGATCGCAGCACCCGCCAGCGGGCCGGCGACGTACACCCAATACGCGGTCCAGTCGCCGCTGACCAGTGCGGGCCCGAACGAACGGGCAGGGTTCATCGACGTACCGCTGACCGGTGCCGACCACAGCCCTGCCAGCGCGATGTAACCGCCGACCCCGAAGGCGCCGATCACTCCAACGTTCTGCGCCGCCGACGCGGTGCCGAGAATCACGCTCACGAGCACCGCGGTCAGCGCGACCTCCATCAGCAGCGCCTGCCAATCGTGATATCCGGGACCGGGCAACGTCGCGCCGAGATGCTCGACATTGCCGAATACGGCCAGCAGGAACAGGCAGGCAAGCGTGGCGCCGAGCAGCTGGGTGACGATGTATCCGGGCACTCTCCGCCATGGAAAATCACCCCGGGCCGCAAACGCGAGCGACACAACCGGGTTCAGATGCGCTCCCGACACCGCCCCCATGAACAGGATGATCGCCAACACCATCAACCCCGGCGCGACGACGGCCGCCGCCAGGCTGATCTGCCCCTTGCCGTGCAAGAGCCCGCCGCCGGCAGCCGCCAACACCAGCATGAACGTGCCGAGCAGCTCCGAGAACAACCGGCGATACTCGAGCGCCGGGTCCTCGAACTCCTGACGCGACCCGAACTCGAGCATCAGCAGACGCTGCGCACGAGGGAGGTCATGCATCGCCAGAGGCGCTCGTTCGGGGCCGGTCGTTGACACCTCGTTCACATCATTCGCGACAATCGCCCCAGCTTCATCATCCAAACCAGATGACCCCGCCGCCCACGGGCCGCCGGATTCGCCACGTCCCGCCCACTTCGCGCGATCACCCGTCGGGCTATACTCGGCTCGCCTCGCGGCTGTAGCTCAGTTGGCTAGAGCGTCTGCTTGCCATGCAGAAGGTCGAGGGTTCGAGCCCCTTCAGCCGCTTCAAGAAAAGCCCCGCTCATGCGGGGTTTTTTGATGCCCAACAGCTGCTTTTCGACGGGGTCGGCGAGGCATTTTCCCGTCTGGTTCCGGTTTCGTTCCGGAAACCCCACCCTCCCGACGTCCGGTTCTCGAGCCGCCGGGCTTCGATCCGGCGCCGGCGCGAGGCAACGTCGAACTCGGTTCCGGATTCGTTCCGAGAACGTCGGCGACCGTCGACTCGCCGTTGTAGATCGCACGCGCGTCGGCCAGCGAGCACCCGAGCGTCTCTTCCAGCAGCCCGACCGATCCCTTGCCCATGTCGAGCACT
>DATKOY010000279.1:0-14930 GCA_035524415.1 Solirubrobacteraceae bacterium
CCACCAGCCTCCGTCGCCGATCGGGAAGTGGCGGTGCGCTCACCCAGCTGCGTTGTCGCTGGCTCGTCCGGCCGGTTCCGGCGTTCCTTGAAGCCGTCGTCTCCGCGCCCACAGCTTGCTGCGACTTGAGCACGCGGTCGCGGTACTTGCTGGTGAACGACGGGCATCCGAGCCCGTCGTCCCCCAGCAAGTCTTTGATCTCCAGGACGAGGAGAACTCGCACCAACAAGAAGAACAATCGTCCCGACTACGCATACGCATCCGAGCGTGTTGTCGGGGCCGAGATAGACGGTGATAGAGTGTGTCTATCATGGCTTCCGAGCGCTCCTTCACGCTCTCTGAGATCGCACGCCGGCTGGATGTGCCCCAGCACAGACTGATCCACTTGTGCGAGAAGGGCGTCATCGTTCCAGAGATCCATGACGCGGCCGGGCGTGGGTCCAGCCGCGTCTTTTCCACAGGGAACTTCCTCGAGCTCGCCGTCGCACTGCGGCTTCGGGACATGATGATTCCGGTCAGCGTGGTCGGCGCGATCGTGCATGTGTTGCGCCGGTTCGGCCAGGAAGTCCAGGAGGGGCTCGACGGCGCCTCGCTCGCAGAGAGCCTCCGCACTCCGATAGCGCCCGAGCTGAGAATCATCGTCAGCGATGGAGCGGCGATCTACTTCTCGCTCGTCGCGCCCAACGAGAAAGCGAGGCTCTTCGGCGGGATCCCGGTGAAACAGCTGGTCGGCGGCGGGTCGGAACCGGATGAGCCCATCCCGGCAAGAAGGACCCACGTCGTGGCCGGACATCATGTTTTCGGCGGACCTGAGGGAAGCAAGTTTGCGCGGATGGAGCTGAGCGTCACCTCAATCGCACGCTCCCTCCCGCTCGAATAACTGAATCGAACAGGCGTTCCGTCCGCATGATGATAGACAATGTCTATTATCATGCGGGCTCGGAATACAAACCAGAAACTGGAGGCTCCGCGCCAGGGCGGGCCACAGTTCGAGCCCGGTATCAAGGAGCTGCTCGATCACGTCGCCGCCGAGCTCGCCGCCGAATACGTCCGCTTGATGGATGCCGCTGCCCAAGCCGGCGATCCCTCCCGCATGCACGCCGTCTGATTCAGGAGGTCACATTGCCCGCCGCCATCTACGCCCGCTACAGCTCAGAAAACCAGCGGCCGGAGAGCATCGACGATCAGATCTCGGCCTGCCGGAAGCTCGCCAAGCTCCGCTCGATCGCGATCTCTGAGGACCACATCTACAGCGACCAGGCGCAGTCCGGCGCGCGGTCCGATCGCCCAGCGCTCGCAGCGCTGATGGCCGCAGCGCAGTCAAGCGAGTTCGACGTCGTCCTGGTCGACGACCTCTCACGGCTCGCCCGAGACAACCACCTGCTGCTGTCGATCATCGCCGAGTTCTCGTTTGAGGGGATCCGCGTGATCTCCGTCGCCGACGGACTCGACAGTGACGACGAGGAGTCGACGCTGGCGATCCAGGTCCGGGGCATCTTCAACGAGCTCCAGCTGCGGGATCTCAAGAAGAAGACTCTGCGTGGTCAGATGGGCCAGAAAGAGCGTGGCTTCTTTGTCGGCGAGAAGACGTTCGGCTACCGCTCGATCCCAGTCGGCGAGATGCGGATGGACAAGAAAGGGCGCCCGCGGCCGGACGGGTACCGGATGGAGATCGAGCCGAAGCAGGCAGCCGTCGTCCTTCGCATCTTCACTTCGTATGCGGACGGGCAACCGCTGACGCAGATCGTCAAGACGCTGAACGAGGAGCACGTTCCGGGGAGCATCCGCGCATCGAAGGGCTGGTCGCCGGCGACGATCGCCGGATCCTCGACAACGAGAAGTACGCCGGCCGGTGGATCTGGAACAAGACCGGCACGCGACGAGACCCGCGGACGGGTCGCCGGCGTCAGTACGAGCAGCCGGAATCGGAGTGGATCGTCCACGAGGATGAAGCGCTCCGCATCGTCCCGAAGCAGCTGTGGGAGGCAGTCCGACAGCGTCGCAAGGAGATGCATCGCACATGGCCCGGCGGCGGCACACGCGGGTTCTCGAAGGAGCAGGGCAGCCGGCAGAAGCACTTCCCAACGCACTTGCTCGCCGTCAGCATGGTCTGCGGATGCTGCGGCGCCACCATCGCTCAGGTGAGCGGCAAGGCGGGCGGGTACTACGGCTGCCTCGCTGCGACGAAGGGTGCCTGCGAGAACAAGACCCTCGTCAAGCGATCACTCGTCGAGAAGGTCATCCTCGAGGCGGTCCAGGAGCAGCTCTCAGATCCGGAGCACATCGCCTACGTCCTCGAGCGAGTCGAGGAGGAGATCGCCAACCTGCGCTCCGATCTGCCAGACACGCTGAAGCTCAAGGAGGCCGAGCTGAGCGCCGAACAGCGCCGGCTTACCAACTTCGTCGACTTCATCGGTGAGGGGCGCGGCAGTCAGGCCCTCGCAAAGGCCCTGGTGGAGACGGAGCGACGCGTCGATGCTCTAATCGACGAGGTCGAGACCCTCCGTCGCAGCCGCGAGAAGATCTTCTGCCCACCGCCGGTCGAATGGATCAAGGAACGCGTGACGAAGCTTCAAGCCGTCCTTGAGCAGCGCACCGCCCGCTCCGCTCAGGCGCTGCGGAACATCCTCAGCCCGATCCGGATGGAGCTTGTCACGCCCGACATCGGGCGGCCCTTCTACCGGGCGGTCACCAGCATCGACGCGCTGGCCTTAACCGAATCGCCCTCCGGCGGTGCGGAGGGCGGTTCGAATTCTTTGCAAAGGTGGAGACGGCGGGAATCGAACCCGCGTCCGCGGTCGCGTGAAAGGTGGCGTCTACGAGCGTAGCCGGCGCTCTGATCTCGCTCTCGACTCGCCTCGCCGGCCGGGTTGCCGAGAGCCAGCTCCCTCGGTGGTCCTCGGATCGGAGGGAGCACATCCTCACCGAGCGAGCCTGCTAGCTGATCCCGGACATCTCCGCCGCAGGCAAGCGGAGGCCGAGAGAACCTAGGTCAGTGGCTGACTAAGCAGCCGCGAGACCGAGGTCAAAGTTGTGCGTGTCCGCACTTATTTTGTCCCGGGTGTTTTACGAGGCCTCCCGGGACCTCGACTCGCAACCACCCCCACGAGCCGACCACGTCGAAGCCTGTCGTCCCCTGGGGGTTATGTGTGTTACAGAGATCATTGTAGAGGCGCGGACGGTTGCCGTTGAACGCGGGCGCCAAGCGAAGGAGTTCGTAAGTCGTGGCGGGAGAGCCGAAAGCGGCCTGCGACAATCGAATGACGATGGAATCGACCAACCCGTGGCTGCCAGCGCCTGTGCCCGAGCCGCCGCATCGGCTCGGACCATCGACGACGCCGCCACCGAGCTTCCCCACGTCGACTCCGCCGGCCGCCGGGGACAACGAGCCCGAGCAGCTCGGGCCGCCGTTCGAGCAGCGCAAGCCGTCGTGGATCAAGCGCACGCTCGGACCGGCGCTTGCAGCGATCGCGGCGTTCGCCACGAAGCTCAAGGCGATCCTGCTGCTGATCCCGAAGCTGAAGCTGCTGACGACATCAGGAACGATGCTCGTCTCGATCGCGGCCTACGCGACGATCTGGGGCTTCCAGTTCGCGATCGGGTTCGTGATCCTGCTGCTCGTCCACGAGATGGGCCACGTGATCCAGCTGCGCCGCGAGGGGATCAAAGCGAGCGCTCCGATGTTCATCCCGTTCCTGGGCGCGCTGATCACGTCGAAATCGCTCGGCGACAACGCGGCCGCCGAGGCGCGCGTCGGCCTCGCGGGCCCGGTCCTCGGCAGCATCGGCGCGGCCGCCTGCATCGTCGTCTGGCACGCGACCGGCAACGACCTGTTCCGCGCGCTCGCGTTCACGGGCTTCTTCCTGAACCTGTTCAACCTCCTTCCGGTGGTCCCACTCGACGGCGGGCGCGCGATGGCCGCGATGAGCCCGTGGATGTGGATTGCCGGATTCGCGGGGATGGTCGCGTTCGCGATCCTGTTCCCGAACCCGATCATCCTGCTGATCATCCTGTTCGCCGGGATGGAGACCTACCGGCGCCTGAAGCTGCGCAGGAGCGCGGGGGCGCAGGAGCAGGCCTACTACCGCGTCCGGCCGCGCGATCGTGCGCTCGTCGCTGTGGTCTATCTGGCGCTCGTCGCGCTGCTCGTGATCGGCATGGACGCCACGCACCTGCAACGCACGTTCGGCTGACCGGAGAGGCGATCTCCCACACCCCACGAGGATCCGGGGAGCGCGGGAACGTACGGCCGTGATCGATGCGCGATCGCCCCGCCCGCGCGCTCGACGCCGACCGAGGGAGATCGCTACCGCTGAGCTTCGCGCAACTCCCGCTGCACGTCGCGCGCCATCTCGCGCGTTCGGATCGAATCGCGCTTGTCGTAGAGGTCCTTGCCGCGGGCGAGTGCGAGCTCGATCTTCGCTCGCGATCGAGGCCCACCGAAGTAGATCCGGGTCGGGACGAGCGTGAGGCCGCGCTCCTGCGTGCGCCCGACGAGCCGCTCGATCTCGCTGCGGTGCAGCAGCAGCTTGCGCGGACGCTCCGGTTCGTGGTTGTCGCGCGCGGCTGGTCCATAGGGCGGGATGTACAGACCGAGCAGCCATACCTCGCCGTCGCGAATCACGGCATAGGAGTCCTTCAGCTGCGCCTTGCCATCGCGCAGCGACTTGACCTCGGTGCCGGTCAGGACGATCCCGCACTCGAACCGCTCGAGCAGGTTGTACCGGTACGACGCCTGCCGGTTGGTGGCGACGTCGCCCGCAGACGCTTTCCGTTTCCGACCCTTGGCCATCGCGCAGCCTCAATCCTCCCAGGCCGGCAGCAGATCCACCCGCCCGCGCGGCGCGTCGACCGAGCCGACCCGGACCGACAGCTCATCACCAAGGCGCACCGTGCTGCCGCTGCGAGTGCCGATCAGCATGGTGCCCTCCTCGCTCAGCTCCCACCACTCGCCGCTCAGGCGGCGGACCGGAAGCATCCCCTCATACAGCCCCTCCGGCCCGAACGCGACGAACGCGCCGGCCCCGATCAAGCCGACGACCTCGCCTTCGAAGACCGCATCGGGGCCGCCGTGCGCTCCAGCGCGCAGCTCTCGCTCGAGCAGGAAGCATCGCGCAACGTCATCCGCATCCCGCTCGATCGTCATCGCCTCTCGCTCACGCGCTGACATCCACGGGCCGGCGGCCGCGACCCACGAGGCCTCGGGTGGGGGCACATCGCCAGACAGCGACGACAGGAGCGCCCGGTGGCAGATCAGATCGGGGTAGCGCCGGATCGGCGAGGTGAAGTGGCAGTAGTTCGGTGACTGCAGTCCCGCATGGCCGAGGTTGCGATGGTCGTAGTACGCCTGCTTGAGTGAGCGCAGCACGAGGCTCGTCAAGGCGCGTCCGCCCCGGCCACCTCGCGAGGAGATCCACTCGAACACCATCTGCGACACCTCGCCGGCCAGGTCCGCCGCCTGCTGCGGGGTGATGTGACCGCGCGGCGCGGGCGGCGTCGGCACGCCGAGTGAGGCGAGCTGTCCGATCAGCCGCTGCACCGCCATCGGCTCCGGGCGCTCGTGCACCCGATACAGCGAGGGGACGCGCCGCTGCTCAAGCCGGCGCGCCACCTGCTCGTTGGCGGCGATCATCAGATGCTCGATCAGCCGGTGCGACTCCGTCTGGTGCACCGGCTCTGCCGCCACGACCGCCCCGGAGCGATCGAACGTGAACTCGGGCTCGGGCGACTCCAGAACGAGCGCTGCTCGCGCCGCGCGGCGACGTCCCAACGCGGCGGCCGCTGCCCGTGCCGCCGCCAGCGACTCGCCGATCGGCTCCGGCTGCCGCGCACGTCCGGCGAGGATCGCGTCGACCTGCCCGTAGTCGAGCCGCTCGTCGGAGCGGATCACCGACCGGTAGAAGGACGCACGTTCCGCGACCGCGCCGCGCAGCAGCATCTCGACCGTCACGGTCAGCCGGTCCTGGCCCGGCACGAGCGAGCATGCGTTGTTCGACAGCTGGCTCGGCAGCATCGGTTCGACCGCCCCCGGCACGTACACGCTCGTCCCGCGGCGGTACGCCTCGCGGTCGATCAGCGACCTCGGCGACACGTACGCGGACACATCCGCGATGTGAACCCACACCTTCCAGGCGCCCTCGTCGACCTCCACCGCCGAGATCGCGTCGTCGAAGTCGCGGGCGCTGACGGGGTCGATCGTGAACGTCGGCAGGTCGCGCAGATCGCGGCGACCCTCGAGGTCGGTGGGGATCGGAACGGTCCCCATTGATCGGGCCTCGTGCTCGACCGCCGGATCGAAGCCACGACGTAGCCCCCGATCGAGCATCAGCGCGCCGATCACGTCACGGGCGACATCGGGCTTACCGAGCCGCTGCACGACGCTCGCGCGTCCGCGACCGCGCGAACGGCCGTCGCCCGACGGCGGGCGCACGAGCACGAGATCGCCGACGGAGTAGGCGCGATCACGGCTGACCACCATCCGCGGTCCCGGAGCAAAGAACGGCTCGGCGACGAGGAACTTGCCGCGTCGCTCGAGCACCGCGACGCGCGACAGCGACTCCGCTGCACGAGCCGCGCCGGGCGGGGCCGCAGCGCTCACTGCACTTCGGACGCGACGGTCTGCTCGGCGACCGTCAGCTGGCGGTCGGTGAGGGCCTTGGGATCGCTCGCCACCTGGACGTCGGGCGGGATGCCGGCCCCCTCGCGGACGCCGCCGCCGCCGAGGTTGCGTCCGTTCGGGGTGAAGTACTCCCCGACGGTCATGTCGAGCGCGCCGCCGTTGGACAACGTCTGGATCTCCTGGAAGACGCCCTTCCCGTACGTGTGCGTGCCGACGACCTTCGCGCGGCCCCGGTCCTTCAGGGCCCCCGTGACGATCTCCGCCGCGGACGCCGTGCCACGGTCGGCCAGCACGACCATCGGGATCTTCGGCGCGATCGCGTCGCCCTTCGCCGCATACACCTGGGTCGGCTGGCTGCGCCCGCGCGTGGAGACGATCGTGCCGTCGGGAATGAACACGCTCGCGACGTTCACCGCCTCGTCGAGGAGGCCGCCGCCGTTGTCGCGCAGGTCGAGGATCAAGGCCCGCGCTCCGGCGTGAAGCATCTTCTGGACCTGGAGGCGCACCTCGCCGCCCGAGCCGTCGGTGAAGCTCGTCAAGCGCACATCGCCGATCTTCATGCCGTGGTAGTCGACGATGTTGCTGCTCGCGACGGGGATCACGAGCCGCGCGCGCGTGATCGAGACCACCCGGCGCTCTTTGCCCGAGAGCACCGTCAGCGTGACGGTCGTTCCCGCCCGTCCTTTGATCAGGCGTGAGGCGAAGTCGGTTGAGCGGTTCGCGAGCGGAACCGTGCCGACCCGGACGATCACGTCGTCGCGCTTGAGGCCGGCGCGCGCCGCCGGCGAGCCGCTGAACACATCGCCGATGCGCAACCCCCGGGGATCCGGCAGCACGTCGATCCCGATGCCGCTGAGATGCGGATTGGACTGGTTCAGGAACGCTTGGTAGTCGGCCTTGCTGAAGTAGTGGGAGTAGGGATCGTTGAGGCTCGCGATAGCCGCCGCCAGGCCCTTGTCGACGAGCTGCTGGCGATTGATTGGCCGGTAATAGTCGCGCGAGAGCAGGTCGAGCGCCTCGTTGACGAGCTGGTTCTTGTTGTCGTCCACGAATGCGGAGCGCAGCGGCGAGGGCAGCCAGCTGGGGTGGCCGCCGAGCCAGAGCCCGATCAGCAGCACCGCGATCGCCGCGACGACGTATCGCAGCGTGCGTGGCGCTCGTGACGGGCGTGAAGCCATGAAAAGAGGGTAGCCGGGCCGCGATTGCGACCCGGCTACCCTCGCTCACCTCAAGCGATGCTAACGCCCTCGCCGCGAGCTCACGCCGAGAGCGAGCGGCTACCTAGTGACGGCTTTTGTTGAAGTTGCCGTGGTGGCCGCCGACCGTCGAGAATCCGTAGACGGTCGTGGTGTCGTAGAGCTGGCCCGGATCGAGTTCGGTCGACGGGAAATTCGCATGGTTCGGAGAGTCGGGGAAGTGCTGGGTCTCCAGCGCCAACCCGTCTCCCTGCCGGTACTGCCGGTTGCTCGTGCCGTACAGGGTGCCGTCCAAGAAGTTGCCCGAGTAGAACTGGATGCCTGGCTGGTCTGTCGTGATTGTGAGCAGGCGTCCGCTGGCCGGATCCAACAGCTGAGCCGCCAGGTTGCCCGGATGCGGGTTGTTCAGGACGAAGTTGTGGTCGTACCCACGTCCGAACACCAGCTGCTGGTCATTGCCGTCGCGGATGCGCTCACCGATCGCGTGGAATGTCGTGAAGTCGAAGTCCGTGCCGAGCACCGATTTGATCTCTCCGGTCGGGATCGCCCCGCTGTCAGCAACCGGGGTGAAGTGATCGGCGTTGATCTTCAGCATGTGGTCGTAGATCGTCCCAGAACCCTCGCCCCCCAGGTTCCAGTATGAGTGGTTCGTCAGGTTGACGACCGTGGGCGCATCGGTCGTTGCGAGGTAGTGGAACTTCAGCTGGTTCTTGTTGTTGAGCGTGATCGTCACGCTGATGGTCAGGTTGCCCGGATAGCCGGTCGTGCACGTGTTGGGGATCCCCGGCTGGCTTATGCTCGGGTTGCAACCCTCGCCGGCCTTGCCCGGAGAATTGGCGGGGAACCCGGGGAAGCTCGTCAGCTTCAGCCCGACCTCGCCGTTGCTCGGCGGGATCTCCGTGGCGTCCCACATCTCCTTGTCGTAGCCGGTGAAGCCGCCATGGAGGGTGTTGGCGTTGTTGTTGATATCGACCGAGTACGGAGTGCCGTTGAGCGTGAACTTCCCGCCGGCGATCCGGTTCCCATACCGGCCGATGAGCGCGCCGAAGTACGGATTGCTCTTCAGATACGCGGCATTCGTGTATCCGTCGATGTTCGCGAATCCGAGCGTGACGTTGTCTTCGTGACCCCTGCGGTCGGGCACATACAGGGACTGGATGATTCCGCCGTAATCGAGGATCGAGACGGTCATCCCGCGCGCATTCGACAGGGTGTAACGCGTCACAGCGGCGCCGCCCTGGGGGATGTTCGCGACGCCCATCGGCAGGTTTCCGAACGGCGAGCTCGTGATGCTCAGGCCGCCCCCTTGGAAGTGGCCCTTGTGGGGGCCCTTCCCTTTCAGCAGGTTCGAGTTGGAGCCATGGTGGTGGACGTGATGCCCAGAGGCACCCAACGCGACCGCCGCCGTGATGCCGATCGCGAGCAGGGCGGCTGCCGCGATCGCCGCGAACCTCTTGCTGAGGCGCAAGGCGTGATGCATAAACCTCTCCTTTTGATTCGCTTGCCCGGCCGTCTTTGCAAGCGATCGGGTGTAGGAGCGACCTTGGACGCAGACCGACTCCTTATGAACACTCACACATAACGTAGAACAGATCACAGCCTCGAACGTTGGAGACATGCGGCCCAGCCTCGACGGACATCCGCGCTCAACAACGGCGCACCGACAGGGGTGTGATGCCGACGCGCGCGTGCACAACGTGCAAAGGCGCGCGACCTTCTGCCAGATGAGCGGTGATGGCCGCTGCGCTGGCCGCCGGGAGGGATGAAATGGCGAGGCTGTTCGAGCGAGAGGAGGATCTGTGGAGCGGTTCGTGCTGTTGGATTGGCTCATCTGCAAAATAGCTGCAAACAGCGCACTTTCACGTTGTGCCGCCCCCGCGAGCGCCGCCCAGGGCCCGCAGCGCCTCCTTCGTTTGCGCCTTTTCCGATGCACAACTCACCCCGCAGGACCACAGGAGGGGCCGAACGCCCAAGTTCGGCACCACAGGAGCGCACAAGCCCAGACGGCTACACCCGCAGGAAGCGCCGCAGCGACAGCCCCGAGCCGAGCGCTGAGACGAGCACGCCGGCGCCGAGCAGCACCGCGACGAGCGCCGGGAACGCGATCGTTTGCGGGGCCGCGATCAGCGTCCAGTTGTTCGCCAGCGGGTCGAGCAGGGCGACCTTCGTGATGCCGAGCACGCCGATCGCCACCAGCGCCCCGAGCGCCCCGACGATCGTGCCCTCGATCACGAACGGCCAGCGGATGAACCAGTCCGTCGCGCCGACGAGCTTCATCACCTCGACCTCGCGACGGCGCGCGTACAGCGACAGCCGGATCGTGTTCGCGATCAGCAGGACGGACGCGAACGTGAGCAGCACGGTCAGCACCGCGGCGGTGATCGTTACGAGGTTCGTGACCTCGAGGATCTTCTTCGTGTCGCTCTTCTTGTTCGACACGGCCTGGATCGCGGGATCGAGCGGCGTCCCCGACGGCGTCAGCGAATTGCGCACCGCCAGGACGTTTGAGGGGTTATCCGGGATCACGTGGAACGTGTCGGGCAGCGGATTCGCGGACAGCAGGGCATATGCCTGCGGGTCGGCCTTCGACTGCTGCGCGTACGCCTGCTGCTTGGAGACGAACTGCACCGACTTCACGTGGTTCACGCCGAGCAGGGCGTTGCGCACGCGCGCGTCGTCCGCGGCGGTCGCGCCCGTCTTCATGTACACGTCGACCATCACGCGACTGCGGACGCTGTTCGCCGCTCCGTTCGTCGCCTGGACGATCGGGATGAACACCCCGAGCACGAGCATCGTCACGAGCACCGTGGCGAGCGCGGCGAACGACGGCGCCGCATTGCGCCGCATCGCCCGCGTGGACTCCTTCAAGAAGAACCCGAGCCTCATGCCTGCAGTCCCGGAGGCGGCGCGTTCGGCGAGCGCATCCGCTGCGCGAACTCGCGCGTGCTCTCGTCGCGCGCGTACAGGCCGGTGGCCTCGTCGCGCACGATCCGGCCGCGGGACAGCTCCAGCACCCGTCGGCGCATCTTGTTGACCATCGCGGCGTCGTGGGTTGCGACGAGCACGGTCGTGCCGGTCCGGTTGATCCGGTAGAGCAGCCGCATGATGTCGATGCTCGTCTCCGGGTCGAGGTTTCCGGTCGGCTCGTCGGCCAGCAGCAGCGGCGGATGGTTGACGAACGCGCGCGCGATCGAGACGCGCTGCTGCTCGCCGCCGGACAGCTGGTCCGGGTAGTTGTGCAGCTTCGTCGACAGTCCGGTCAGGCGTAGGATGTCCGGAACCTTCGCCCGGATCTCGCGTCGGGTTCCGCCGGTGACCTGGAGCGCGTAGGCGACGTTGTCGTAGACGGTCCGGTTCGGCAGCAGCTTGAAGTCCTGGAAGACCACGCCGATGTTGCGGCGGTAGTACGGGACCCGCTTGCGCGTGACGTCGTCGAGATCATGGCCCGCGACCGCGATCCGGCCCTCGGTCGGCTCGAGCTCCTTGATCAGCAGCCGCATGACGGTCGACTTGCCGGATCCGGTGGATCCGACGAGGAACACGAACTCCTCGCGATCGACCGAGAACGTTGCCTGATCGAGGCCGACGTCTCCGCTGGAATACCGCATCGTGACGCCACGAAACTGGACGACGGGCGGTCCGCTACGGGGTTTGTGTGGGCGCGGCGCGGACGCGGCGACGCGTCGGCGGGAGCGCTGCTGTGTGGTTTGGTCTCTAGCCATAAGGTGCCCGGCAGCGTAGCGAGCCAGTCGCCAAGACGCTCCTAAAACCTTGTTGCTGCAACGTGATTTGCAGGGAGTTTCATAAAGCTGGGGTTAAGTCAGCCCCTGACATCGCCCCTCGCCGCGGCCTCGGCGGACCCCATCGCCACGGCCTCTGCGCGCCCGTCGCCCCAGCCTCGCGGCGCGGGATCGCTACCGTTCCGTCGATGCCGACGATCACGACCTCGACCCTGCCCAACGGGATGCCGCTGCACCGGATCGCGGTCGAAGGGACCCGGGCCGTGACGATCCTCGTCGCGTTCGATGCGGGCGCCCGGACCGAGCAGCCCGAGGAGAACGGGATGGCCCATTTCCTCGAGCATCTCGTGTTCAAGGGCGGCGAGAAGTACCCCAGCTACCGGGCCGTCAACGAGGCGGCCGAGCGGATCGGCGCGGTCCTGAACGCGTACACGAGCCACGACCTCGTCGCGTTTCACATCACGGTGCGGGCGCAGCGCGCGCTCGAGGCCGCCGACCTGTTGACGGACTTCGTCGGGCGCCCCCGGATCGACGGCGAGGAACTCGACCGCGAGCGGGGCGTGGTCGTCCAGGAGATCGCGCGCGCCAACGACCAGCCGTCAACCGTCGCCGAGCATTTGATCGACGAGGCCGTGTTTGGCGACCATCCGCTGGGCCGGCCGGTGCTCGGCCCGCCCGAGCACATCCGCGACACGTTCACGCGCGACGGGATCCTCGCGTTCCGCTCGCGCCGGTGGTCGCCGAAGCGCGGCGCGGCGTTCGCGGTTGGGAATCTCGACTCCTTGGACGGTGGGTTCGACGGGCTGTTCGAGCGGTTCGGGGCACAGCCGGAGCCGGAGGCGTACGAGCCCGCACCGGCGTTCACCCCCCGCGTGCTCGTCGGCGAGCGCGACTCCAACCAGTCCCACCTGCGAATGTCCTACCGCCCGGCGATCGACGTCTCCGATCCCCGCCAGCGCGCGTCGCTCGTGATCTACTCGACGCTGCTCGGCGGGTCGATGGGCTCGCGCCTGTTCGACGAGATCCGCGAGCAGCGCGGGCTCGCCTACTCGGTGCATTCGGTCCCGCACGCCTATGCCGACGTGCCGGTGCTCCAACTCTCCGCCGGTCTGGAGTCGAGCAAGTGCATCGAGGCCTACCAGCGGATGCGCGAGATCGTCGGCGAACTGCGCGAGCACGGGCCGACGGAGTCCGAGGTCGAGCGCGCGCGTGCCTACGCCGCGGGCGCCCGCGCGATCGCGTTCGAGAACACCGGCGCCGTCGCCCGGCACGCGGCCCAACAGACGATCGTGTACCGCGAAGACGTCGATCCCGATCGCAGTATCGAACTGCTCGACGAGGTCACGCTGAACGATGTGTCCGAGGTGGCGAGGACAATTGCAGACGAATTGTCAGTCGCGGTCGTCGGACCGCACACCGCGGAGGAGTTGGAGGCGGCATAAGAATCAGCTCGGTTGTCGGGGGCGTTGTTGTCGGTGCGATCGCGCTCGCCGGCTGCGGAGGCGGTGGCGCTCACCCGAGCGCCCCGAGCACGAACGCTTCGGCCGGCGCTCCGATCGTCGACCGCGACCCGCACGTCAGACACAAGCCCAAGCCGGTGCCGGTCGCGCTCGTCCAGCTGCGCAGGTCACTGCTGGCGACGCTTCGAACCGCCGGCCCCCATACCGGCGCGGCTGTCTATGACCTCACGGCGGCCAGCGCGCTGTTCGCGCTGCGCGGCACCATCGGGCGCCCGCCCGCGTCGGTCGAGAAGCTGTACACGACGGTCGCGCTGCTGACGAAGCTGCCGCAGAGCACCCGCCTGCACACGATCGTGCTGGGAACCGGGCACCTCGGTCCCGGCGGGATCTGGCATGGGAGCCTGTACCTGCACGGTGGCGGCGATCCGACCTTCGGCGACGGCACGTTCAACCGCATCTGGGAGCACGGCTACGGTCCGACCGCGACGCAGCTCGCCCACCAGCTGAGCGCCCGCGGCATCCGCGAGGTGACCGGAGCGGTGATCGCCGACGAGTCCTTGTTCGACTCACGCCGGGGCGGCCCGGCAACCGCGTTTGCGCCCGACATCCCCGATTTCGGAGGCCAGCTCACCGCGCTCGCGTTCGACCACGGGGCGACCGGGACCGGGCTCACGCCGCCGACGTTCGCCGCCAAGCAACTGGCGGTGACGATGCAGGCGGCCGGGATCAAGGCGGTGGCCTCAAAGGTCACAGCCCCGACGCCGCGACACGCCCGCAAGCTCGCGGTCGTCAGCTCTCCCCCGCTGCCCGTGCTGGTCGATCTGATGAACGTGCCCTCCGACGACCTGTTCGCCGAGCTCTTGACCAAGCAGTTGGGTGTGCGCTTCGCGCACAAGGGCACGATCGCCGCCGGTGCGCACGTGATCTCGAGCACGCTCGCCGAGGGGTACGGCCTCCACCCCCGGATCGTCGACGGGTCGGGGCTCTCGCGCTCGGATCGCTCGTCGCCCACCGAGGTCGTGACGCTGCTGAGAACCGTGTGGCGCACGCCGATCGGTCACGTCGTGTCGGGATCGCTCCCCGTCGTCGGGGTCAACGGCACGACGTGGCGGATCGGCAAGGGCACCGCGGCGCAGGGCCAGTGCATCGCCAAGACGGGGACGCTCAACTACGTCACGAACCTCGCCGGCTACTGCCGCGCGCGGAGCGGCCACATGCTCACGTTCGCCTTCTTTCTGGACGGTCCGAGCAACGAGCAGTCGATTGCACTGCTCACCCGCCTGGTCGCCGCCCTTGCGAAGTATTAGGACTCGGCAAACGATCGTTGCGTTCCGGGCCCAGAACGCGCGACAATCGCGAGCGTGGAGTCGGGAGCGGCTGTGGTCAACCGGCGGGAGTTGCAGAGCTACCTGAACCGGATCAGCGATCGCTGGCCGATCGAGACCGCCTGGCTTGGCGGCGCACGCGTCGCGGATGAGCACGGGGCGCCGCCGCAACGCGAGCGCGGCCCCGAATACGTCGTCGTGCTCGTCTCCCCGGCCTACGAGGGGATGCCGTGGCTCGAGCGCGTCTACCAGGCCGGGTCGTTGTGGGACGCGCTCGAGATGGGCGCCCCGGCGGACGTCCACTGCTACACACCCGCCGAGTTCGAGCGCAAGCGTGCGACGTTGCGAGCCGTCCGCGAGGCCGTCGAGGACGGCCTCGACATGCTCGCGCCGGCTTGACGCAAACTTCTTCCCGGATAGCGGGAAGAACTTTGCGCGCCTTACGAGATCGAGACCATCCGCTCGATCGGCAGGCGGGCCCGGTCGGCGATCTCCGGCGAGACCTTCACCTCGTGCACGCCGTCGCGCAGCGCGTCGCGCAGCTTCGGCAACGTGATCATCTTCATGAACCGGCAGTGCGCGGCCTCGTT
>DATKOY010000280.1:0-4446 GCA_035524415.1 Solirubrobacteraceae bacterium
GTCGAAGCCGCGAAGGCTGCGCCGGAGGCGGCGGTCGCGACTGCCCGGGCACGAGCCCGGTCCTGGAATCAGATCGGGTTGTCTCTCGGGGTGTCGCGTCAGGCCGCGCGCCAGCGGTTTGGGGATTCGATTCGCGTCGAAGCGCTCGCCCACGCCGAGAAGGTTCGGCGGGCGCGCATGGCCGGCGCGCGCTCAGCGAAGACGCAGGCCGCAACCGCACGGCGCTATCGGAAGGTTGGCGACGTGAGGGAGGACCGGCCGCCGATTCTCACGATCGCTTGGCCGTGCCGCCAGCCACGGCAGCGTGAATTGAGCGCCGTGTCCCACCACGGCTGGGTCAAGTACATCGTCGAGTTCGAGGCGCCGAACGGGGAGATGACGAAGCTCGAGGTCGACCAGCACATCGAGACCATGGACGTCCGGGCCGTGCCCAGCCATGGCGACCGGGGGGTGTGCGCGAGCGATCCCTTCCCGAGCAGATCAGGCCCCTACCGTCGGCGCACAGCGGACTTACGGCTGCGGACAGGAGGTCGGTTCAGGCGGCCACGCTCTCGGGCGAATCAGTAGCCGATCGCGCGGCGCAGGACGGGTTTCCCCGGATGCGCGCCTGGGCTGGTCGTCCTACGTTGCTCGCAGGGAGGCCAGGTTTCGTCTCAATATGAGGAGGCCCACAATGACTGCACGGGCGCTCAGGATCAGATCGTTTGTTGTAGTCCTGGTTGCGGCAGCCGTCTCAGTGGCCTCGCCCGGCGCGGGCTACACCGCGAGCCGTCCCGCCACTGCCGTGCAGCATCTGCAAAGGGCGGCGGCACTGGTCGGGAAGATCCCGGCTTCGAAGTTCGGAGCTGGACGTCGGGCGTTGATCGTGCGCGAGGCACGGGTCGCGGTCCGAACTGTCCGGACAACACGGGCGTGCGCTGCGCTGGCGGCGGCGGATGACCTGCTGAGCGCGCTCAGGGCCCCGGGGACGTGGCACGAGCGCCTCGTTCCACGCGGCTTGATCGCCCGCCCGCTGAGCGAGCTCACCTCGGCCGAGACACTTCTGCTGCGCAAGGCGGGGTCGCCGTGTGCCACGCGGGTGAAGTGGACGGTCCGACGGAAGGTGCACAGCGGAGGCCAGGGGTTCGTCCCGCTCCCAGCGCCGGCTGAGGGCAACGCGCAGGGCGTCGGCCCGCGGACCCCGGCCGGTGTGTTCAGGCGCCCCAAGCACGTCGGCAAGCCGATCGAGATTGGAAGCGGGCCGCTCGGTGGACTTACGTCCGCGAGCGGTCGATCTGCGTTTGCCGCGACTGCGCCGCTGACGTTCTTCCGGGTCACCGATCTCGGCCCGCAGAACTGCTGCGGCGACCCGAAGGAGCCGACCACCGCGATCGGCAAGAACGTCGTCTGGTACACGGGCAACTCGATGGTCGCGCTGTCGACCGACGCCGGTAGGACGTTCTCCTACTTCGACCCCTCGACGATCCTCCCGGATCAGGGCCTTCCGTTCTGCTGCGACCAGCAGGTTGCGTACTCGGCCAAGTACAACCTGTTCGTGTGGCTCATGCAGTACGACTGCGCAGTCGGGACCAGCAGCCCGCCGACCAACAACTGCCTCGTCGACAGCACCGGCGCCAACCGGGTCCGGATCGCGTTCGCCAGCCCCGAGGAGCTGATGGCGCATAGCATCGACCCCGGCAACGCCTGGGCGTTTTTCGACAACACCCCGCAGGACTTCGGAGAACCGGCGAGCGCCTGGTTTGATCGAAGTTCACTGTCGCTGAACGACTCGAGCGTCAACTGGCAGGTGGACATCATGCGGGGCAAGGCCGGTGACGCGTCGCTGCTCGCGCAGGTGCCGCTGTCGGATCTCGCGCTCGCCGGCAAGGTAACCGTGTATTACGGCTTCGATCCCCACCAGCGCATGGAGGTCGCCCAGGGTCTGGGCAGCGCCACCTATTACGTCGGCGCGAACTCCATGAGCCAGACTCGGATCGTGTCGAGAGCTGCGAACTCGATGCTGTTGTTCCGCCATGAGGTCGACCATTCCTCGGTCCCAAACTGTGAATGGAAGATGCGGGGCACCACCGGCGTCGACTGGTACGGCCGCATCGGGCACTGGCCGGGCCTCGTCGAGAGCGCCACCGTCAGCGGTAGCACGCTGTACGTCGCCCAGGGTGCGGCGCGTTCGTACTGCAACGACCTCGCTCATCCGGTCCTGACGCAACCCGGCGTGTTTATCTCCGAGTACGACGTCAACAGCTGGAAGAACGTGGATGAGCTGTGGCTGTACAACGACAGCGAGGGCTTCATGTGGCCTGCGCTCCAGACCGACGGCGCCGGTGAGGTCGGAATCGCGCTGCACGCGGCGGCCCTGGGAGACAATGCACGGGCGGTCGCCGGGTTCCTCACTCCCGTCGTTCAGGTCAAGTGGGCGGCTCCCGTCGGGGGCTATTACCTGACCGGCGACTATTACAGCCTCAGGCCCGGAGAGACACCACACTCGTTCGTGATGACCGGCGAGTCCGTGCAGAACGACGCCGGTACGCAGAACATGCACTGGCTCTACTTCGAGTACGGGCATGGACCGGCGCCGTTCATCGCTCCACCGAACGTCTCGATCACAGCCCCGAAGGACCAGGCGAACATCAAGCAGGGCACGGTCGTCACCTACACCGGACTGGTCTACGACCCAGTCTGGGGCTCGCTGCCGAAGGCCTCGATCGTGTGGAAGGAAGACGGCACCGCCATCGGTACCGGCCCGCAGATCACCCACACCGAGGCCACGTCAGGAGCGCACACGATCACGCTGACTGCAACCAACGGCGACGGCAAGGCGGCGACCGCATCGATCACGATCAACGTGCTGGCCCCCCCACCTGCGGGATCACCAATCCCGTGGATCACCAGCCCACCCGATAGCAAGAGTTTCTGCGCCAACTCGATGGACAGCCAGAACCACTGGTATCGGACGGTTCAGCTCCAGGCGACCGCCACCGACCCCAACAACCCGCCGCAGGCTCTGAGCTACACGTGGTCCGACAGCATCAACGGCGGCTTCCCGATCCAGGTCTCAACCGACCTGTCCCCCAGCCTCAACCTGTACTACTCCGACTCGGGCGGCGCGTACAAGCCAACCACACACGATCTCACGCTCACCGCGACCAATACCTCCGGCAAGACAGGGGTCACCAAGATCCGGCTCTACGTCGGCTGGCCCTGCATCGGATAGGGCCGCACCGCTACCAGACTGCTGTCAGGCGATTCGAGAGCCGGTTCCGACGCACGCGGAAGCCGAGCGCTACGTCTCGGTGACCGTCGAGAGTAGTTTGCACGGATGACGGACGAATGCGCGAGACCTACGGTGACCGTAGCCTCAGAAAGGAGGTGACTCATGGCTGTGACGAGTTCCTCAACGGCGGCGGGGGACGTCGCCACGTCGCGCGGGAAGGAGCTAGTCGAGAAGTACGTGGCGGCGTGGAATGCACACGACGGCGAGCAGGTGTTGTCGCTGCTGACCGACGATGTCATCTATGACGACGCCAGTTGGCCGACGCAGATGCGTGGTCGCGCCGAGGTCCGGGCGTTTCTCGAGGCCACCTGGCGCGCCGTTCCGGATCTGTCGTTCGAGCTCGATGAGACGGTGCTGGATCCCTCCGGGATCAGGAGCGCTTGGTACTGGAGGGGCACCGGCTCGAATACGGGGCGTTGGGACCCGCCTGGTCTGGATCCGACCGGCCGGCGCGTGCAATTCCACGGTGCGGAGTTCGCTGAGCAGCGCGATGGCAAGTTCTGTCGCGTCCGCGTGGTTTACGACGTCACGGAACTGTTGCGCCAGGCAGGTGTCCTGCCGAAGCGAGGCAGCACAGCCGAGCGGCTGATGATGCACGGGGCCAATCTCCTTGGCCGGTTGCGCCGACTCTGACGCTCAATGCACTCGTGCTCCCGGAGCCCGGACCCTGCGGGGGCCCGGGCTCGCGGACATCCCTTGGATGCACTTTGAAGAGGTTGTAGCCAGCCTCAGACAAGGCGCCCGACGCTGCTGCCTGGTGGTCATCCGCAAGGGCTCACCGAGTGGATCCGGAAGGGCTCGATGATCGTGCGGAACGTCGCTTCGCTGATGCCCACGACAATACTCGCAGGCCGCACCTACATGCCACGGAGCGACTCGAGGGTCCTACCCCGGCAGAGAAGATGCTGACCTGTCCCAGCGGCACTGGCCGACAACGCCGATCGCAACAACATCGCTGATCCGAGCGCTGGCTCGGAGACTCCGCCCGACACGCGAACTAATCTCGGGCGCCACGCCCGTATAGGAGCTTTAGCAGGCGAACGAGGGACTCGCTCTTGCGCCTGCCGTACGGGTAGAAGTAGAGGTCCTTCTTCATCGCGAAGCGGGTGAGCACGATCGTCTGCCGCCGACAGTACTTGCGGATCCCCTCGGCGCCGTGGCGCACACCGAGGCCC
>DATKOY010000281.1:0-13859 GCA_035524415.1 Solirubrobacteraceae bacterium
TCTTGCCCATGCCCGCTTCGCCGCGGATGACCAGCACCGCACTCTCCCCACCGCGCACGTCCGCAAGCAGCCGATCCAGCAGCGCGCACTCGCTCGACCGGCCCCGGAACCCCGGCAGGCGCTCGGCAGCCATTGACCTGCACAGCCTAAACCAGCACCGCTTGCACGGCTCGCCGCGCAACGGCGAACCACCCGGGTATCGACCAGGGCGTCCCGGGGTGCGACGGGTGGCCGTGAGCGCGATTCTGCTCCCATCACATGCAACCTAGGGAGGTTGAAATGAGCGTCACCGATGTGAACACGAACACCGTGGCTGAGACGCCCGAACTGAGCCCCGTCGACATGAACCTCGAGGTCGTGACGTTGCCCGTGTCGGATATCGATCGCGCAAAGCGCTTCTATCAGAGCCTCGGCTGGCGGCTGGACATCGACCTCGTCATCGGCGACAGCGTTCGGTCGGTGCAGTTCACTCCACCACACTCGGCGACCTCGATTCAGTTCGGCAAGGGCCGCACGACCGCTGCACCAGGATCAGCTCAGCGGCTGGTGCTCGTGGTGACGGACATCGACGCCGCTCGGGAGGAGCTGATCAGTCGCGGCGTCGACGTCAGCGAGGTGGTCGAGCAGCGGCCTCCCGGCTTCGGGTCTCCAGGGCGCTCGTACTTCGCGACCGCGTCGTTCAGCGACCCCGACGGCAACAGCTGGCTGCTGCAGGAGATCACGACCCGGCTCCCCGGCCGCGAGTGGGAGGACCAGCCCGCGGACGTCGCGTCGCTCGCGGACCTGCTGCGCGAGACCGCCGAGCACCACGGCCTGTTCGAGGCGGTTAGCCGCACGACTGGTGGGACTGGTGCGCGGCCTACACGCGCGCTCGGCAGCAGGGAAGCACGCCTGAGGACGCGTCCGCGGCGGCCGGCCGATACATGGCTGAGGTGAAGCATGTTCTTTCCAGATGACTTCGGACGTCTCGCGGCTCTCGCTGAACATGTGAGCCGATCGATGCGCCGACGGTGGCGCGCGCGAGGCGGACCCGGGCCAACACGCGCGTGACCAATGTCCGATCGCGCGACGGTGACGACACACAACGAAACGTACGGAGGCAGTCATGAGCACCACACGAGCAACCAGCGAAACGACGGCGGTCTCGGGCGAACCGACCGAGCAGCTCAGTTACGAGGTGTTCGTCAACGACCCGCCGCCACAGGACGGGTTCCTTCCGAACGGAGAGCCGAAGCTGTTCTCTCCCCAGGCCAGCACGCTGATCTACGGGAGCAGGGACGCGGTGCTGGTGGATCCCGGGATGACGGCCGATCAGGCGCGTGCGCTCGGCGACTGGGTCGCCGGCAAGGGCCGGAACCTGACCGACATCTTCATCACCCACGGCCACGGCGATCACTGGTTCGCCGCCGGGTTGCTGGCAGAGCGGCTCGGGGCGCGCGTCGTGGCCTCGGCGGGAACGATCGCGCAGATGCACGCGAACCTCGCTGCGCGTCCGTTGCTGTGGGACAAGGTGTACCAGGGGATCCCACCGGCGTCAGTGATCGCGGTGACGGTCCCGGAGAACCGCTTTCCGCTCGAAGGCCACGAGCTGATGATCGTCGAGGTCGGCTCCACCGACAGCGAGGACACGACCGTCCTGCACGTCCCAGATCTCGAGCTCGTCGTCGCCGGCGATGTCATCTACAACGGCGTCCACGTGTACCTCGCGCAGAGCGCGGCGGTCGGAGGCTTCGGGCCGTGGCGCGCGGCGATCGACACGGTCGAGGCTCTCGGGCCCCGGCACATCGTCGCCGGTCACCAGAACGCACAGCTCGACGACGACGCCGGCCGGACGATCGCGGAGACGCGGCGCTACCTGGACGATGCCGAGGAGCTGCTGAGGACCCAGAGCACGGCCGTCGATTTCTTCGACGCGACGATCATGCGCTACCCGAACCATCTCGGCCGAACGGTCCTGTGGGTCGGCGCGAGTGTGCTGTACGGCGTCCGCGAGCACCCCGAGCAGGACATCCGCCAGATCACCGTCAGCTCGTGAGCGGGCGTCGCTGCGTCGCTGCGCCTCGCCACATCAAGCGCGGGCAGAAGCGGTGCACGTTCACCAAGAGGTTCGGCAGCTTCACGTTCACCGGCGCCGCTGGCGCGGTGAGCGTGCGCTTCAGCGGCCGCGTCGGCGGCCGCAAGCTCCCCCCGCAGGGGTACACGCTGACCGCGGTCGCCCGGACCGCCGCAGGCCTTGCAACCCCGCCACGGAGCGCGGCGTTCACGATCATCCGCTGACTGGCCGGCTCGCTCCTGAGGACGCACACCATCTCCCTCAGTCGCCCTCGGCCTCGCGGGTGTGGGCGATCGCGACGCGCCAACAGCCATACGTTCCCAGGCACGCCCGATCCTCGGGAAGTGTGGGAGATCGCTTCCTGCCGTGGCCTCACCGACCTTCACAACCTCGTCGTCCAAGTCGGCGGAGACGTGCAAATCAGTCCAGCCGTTCAAAGCTAGCCGCGCCGACCGCGGCGCGCTGGAGCGGCATGTTCGCGAGCTCGACCCGCGAGGAGACGCCGAGCTTCAGGAACACCTTGCGCAGGTGGTACTCGACCGTTTTGGGGCTGATGAACAGCTGGCCGACGACGGCGCGATTGCTCGCGCCGACGGACACCCGCTTCGCGATGCGCAGCTCCTGGGGGGTGAGCGTGTCGAGGGTGGAAGGATCGCGCTTGCGGGCCGTGACTCCGGTTGCCTCGAGCTCGGCGCGTGCCCGCTCTGCCCACAACCGGGCGTTCAGCCCCTCGAACGCAGCGAGCGCGTCGCGCAGCTGAACCCGCGCCTCCGTGGGGCGCTGCGCCCGGCGCAGGGACGCCCCATAGGCGAGCGCCGTTCGCGCCCGCTCGAACGGCTGTACCTGCTCGGTCTGATGCCGCAGCGCCTCGAGGAACAGCGGCTCAGCCAGCTCGCGGGACGGGGCCAGAAGCGCTCGAGCGCGGGCGAGGAGTCCGAGACTCTGCGAATCCTGTGCTTGCGCGGCGTAAGCCGCAAGCAGATCGAGGTCGACGCGTCCTGGGGCGGGGTCGCCGCTGAGAAGCAGCGCCTCGACCAGAGAGAGCGCTGCTCCGCTCCTCAGCAGCCGGTTGGAGACCGCTTCGATCATGTCGCGCGCTGCGCCGCCGTGGCCGAGCGACAGCTCGAGCTCTGCCACGCCGAGGCAACGTCATCCGCGGCGACGGCGAGCCCATGCGCGAGCGCACGACACAGCGTCGCCTCGGCCAGGTCGCGGCACTTCTCAATCTGTCCGCGCGCCCCGAGGCAGCGCACGAGGGTGGCCGAGAAACACATCTCAGGGTTCTCCTGGGCGAGCTGGAGCGTGAGTTCGATGCCCTCCCTGGCAAACTCCTCCGCCTCGCCGAAGTCCCGGAGGTCGGCGGCCAGTCGAGCTGGTCCCAGGAGTGCGACCGGGAGCGTGTTGAACGATCCTGCCGCACGTGCGGTTGCGACCGCGCGCTTGCTGAGCTCGCGTGCGCGGCGCCGGGCAGGCGGTCGATCAGATCGCGTACGGGCCAGAAGAGTTGCTCGAGGCCGGCGAACGGGAGGTCGCGCTCGGACTCGACGCCGGTGCACCGTAACGTCTGCATTCCGGCATCCCTCATCGCCTGCTCGAGCAGTGCGGTCTTCCCGATTCCGGCAACGCCTCGAATCACCAGCGCCGCGCTGGCGCCACTGCGCGCGTCGCTGAGCCGGCTCTCGATCAGTCGCTGCTCGGGATCCCTGCCGATCAGCATCAAAGCATCGTACGCCCGGACCCCGGGCTGGTTCCAGCGGTACTACATGGTGGTTCGCCGACGGTAGGCCGCGAGCGTCGCCGGGATCGCGAGCGCGAGGACTGTCAGGCACCAGGCGATGGTGACCGGCACTGGGTGGTGCAGCGGCCAGGCGGCGTGCGCGGGCACAGCGGTGGGGTTCCCGAACAAGACTCGGACCGCGGCGGCGAAGGCGCTGACCGGGTTGTACTCGGCGATCGTCCGCAGTGCCTGCGGAAGCCCGGCGAGGGGGACGTAGGCGCTGGCGATGAACGTCAGCGGGAAGGCGAGCACGAACACGACGCCCTGGACCGCGTCGGGGGAGCGCGCGCTGACGCCGAGCAGCGTGCCGATCCACACCATCGTGAACGAGATCAGGATCAGCAGCGAGAAGCCGGCGACCGCGTCCGGCAGCCCGGTATGGATCCGCCAGCCGACGATCAGGCCGGCGCCCGCGATCACGGCGATCGCGAGTGTGGCCGCGGCGAGCTCGGCGAGCATGTGGCCGAGCAGGTAGGCCGACCGGGCCATCGGCAGCGAGCGGAAGCGATCGACGATTCCCTCGCGCAGGTCGGTGGCGATCGAGACCCCCGGGCCCATGATTCCGAACACGGCCGTCTGCACGGCGACGCCGCCCAGCATGTATGCGTGGTAGCTGCCGCCGGTGATGTGGATCACGCCGCCGAACACGTACGCGAACAGGAGCACGAACATCAGCGGCTGCAGCGTCACATCGATCAGCTTCTCGGGGACCTGGCGAACATGGGCGAGGTTGCGGCGCGCCAACACAAGCGTGTCGAGCACCTGCCAGCGCAGGCGGGTGAGCAGGGTCGGGTTGGTGGCGGTGGCGGTGATGGCACCGGTGGCGGTGGCGGTCATGGCACCAAAGCCTCCTGGAGATCAGCGTGGTTGTGGTTGCGCACGAGGGTCAGGAAGACGTCGTCCAGCGTCGCGTCGCGGCGGTGAACGTCGGTCGCATGGATCTCAGCGGCGTCGAGCGCGCGGACCACCTCGACCAGGCGAGTCCCGGGCTTCACGGGGATGATCACCTCGGCGAGCTCCGGGTCGGTCGACACCGGCCCGCCGGCGAACGCCTCGAGCGCGCGGACGGCCATGCCCAGGTGCTCACAGTCCTCGAGGCTGACGGCGATCCGCTCGCCGCCGACGCGCGCCTTCAGCTCGGAGGGCGTCCCCTGGGCGGCGATCCGGCCGTGGTCGAGGACGACGATCTGATCCGCGGTGCGGTCTGCCTCGTCGAGGTACTGCGTCGTCAGGATCAGCGTGGCGCCGTCGCGAACGAGTTCGCCGAGCAGCGTCCAGATCTCGCTGCGGCTCCCGGGGTCCAGTCCGGTGGTCGGCTCGTCGAGGAAGAGCACCGGGGGGCCGGCGATCAGGCTCGCCGCCAGGTCGAGCCGGCGGCGCATGCCGCCGGAGAAGGTGCGAACCAGCCGGTCGGCGGCTGCCGCGAGCCCCAGCCGCTCGAGCAACTCGTCGACTCGGCCGCGCGCAGTGGTGCGAGGCAGGTGGTAGAGCAACGCGACCATCTCGAGGTTCGCGCGGGCGGACATCAGGTCGTCGACGGTCGCAGATTGGGCGGTGAGCCCAATCTGGGCGCGGACACGAGCCGCGTCGTGGACGACGTCGAGCCCGGCGACGCGGGCCCGGCCGGTGGTCGGCTCGGCGAGCGTCGTCAGGATCCGCACCGCGGTCGTCTTGCCCGCGCCGTTGTGGCCGAGCAGGCCCAGCACGGTGCCGGCCGGCACGTCGAGGTCGAGGTCGCGCAACGCCCACAGCTCGCCATAGCGCTTGCCGAGGCCTTCGGCCATGACGCCCGCGCCGGACTTATTCGTATGCCGTACATAGTTTTCGTACATGGTACGAACAGCTTAGTGGTACACTGTACGAAATGTCAAGGGATGCCCGCGATGGTGAGCGCGGCAGGGGCCGGGCGGGGCGCGAGAAGCCGAACGCCGCGGCCCGCGATGCCATGCGCATCGCCGGCGAGGTCAAGCGAGCCGCGCAGGAGGTCACCCGCGCGGCTCAGGACGTCAAGGACGCCGCCCAGGAGGTCAGGCGCGCCGCGCGCGAGGTTCCCACCGAGCTGATCTGGTCGCGGCCGCAGCCGGGTGCGCGTCGGCCGCGACTGACGCGTGAGGAGATCGCCGCCGCAGCGCTGGCTCTTGCCGACGCCGAGGGCTTCCAGGCGGTGTCGATGCGCCGGGTGGCCGTCGAGCTCGGCGTCGGGACGATGACGCTCTACTACTACGTGCAGACCAAGGATGAGCTGCTGGCGCTGATGAACGATGCGATGATGGGCGAAGTGCTCGTCCCGGAGGGGGAGTTGCCGTCCGATTGGCGCGCGGCGCTCGAGCTGATCGCGCACCGCAGCCGCGCCGCATGCCGTCGCCACCCATGGGCGATCACGGGATCGCCGGGGGTGATGGGGCCGAACGCGATGCGCCACTTCGAGCAGTCGCTTGCGGCGGTCGAACCGCTCGACCTCGACTTCGCCACACGGCTCGAGATCATCTCCATGGTCGACGACTACGTCTTCGGGTTCGCGCTGCGTGAGCTCCGGGATGAGGACGAGCGCTTGGAGCAGGGCGGCAGTGATCAGTGGGTCCAGGCGATGGCGGGATACGTCGAGGCGCAGCTGGCGACCGGCAGCTTCCCGCAGATGGAGCGGATCGTCGGCGGTAAAGGCGCCCTGGCGGCAATCGAGCGGCTTGTCGCGCTCGACCGCGACGCAGGACGCTTTGAGCGCGGCCTGCGGCGGCTGCTCGACGGGATCGCGCTCGATCTGGACCGCAGCGCCGGCCGGCCCTGAGCGGGCACCGCAGGCCGCCGACGCTCGCAGCGGTTAGTCTTCGCGCAATGGACGCTGATCGTGCACGAGAGCTGCTCGGCCGCGAGCGTCGTCGCCTCGAGGAGGCGCTCGCAGCGCTCGAGCGCGACGGTCCGCTCGAGGGCACCGATCGCCGGGAGCCCGGCGACGTCGACTCGGAGGATCTGTACCAGGACGAGTTCAATGAGGGGCGCCGCGACGAGCTCCGCCGGGAGTTCGCCGCGCTCGAGCGCGCGGAGGCGCGTCTGCAGGCAGGGACCTATGGGCTCTCGGTCGAAAGCGGGGACCCGATCCCGGATGATCGGCTGGAAGCTCGGCCTCTGGCCGAGCGCACGGTTGAGGAGGAGCAGCGCTACCGGCGCAGTTGACAGCTCAGCTGCCGAGCGCGGTGGTGGCGGCGGCGGCCCTGAAGACGCCCAGAGCCGGCTTGGGACTCCCGTTGCGATTGACGAGTCCGTAGCCCTCTTGCACGGTGGTTGAGTCGGTGCCGTCGCTGTAGCGGTAGACGAAGACTCCCTGGACCCAGCGCTTCCAGCCGGTGCGGACATACCTCAGGAGGGTGGTGAGGTTCGCTGCCTGCTGGGACGCAGTGACACAGTCGAGGCTGGCTTGCGTACACGTCGACCAGCCGGCCTCGGTAATCCAGAACGGCTTGTTGGCGGCGCCGTGGTTGATGAACTGCTGGTGGATGTTCTCCGCGCGCCGGACGTGCCCGTAGTTGGTGTACGCCTGCCCGGCGACCATCGGGTTGAGGCCGGTCGTGTCGCTGCCGTAGTCATGGATCGCAACGCCGTCGAAGTAGTTGTTGAGACTGGGCACCGCTCGGTACAGGGCATCGGTCCACCAGACCCACTTTCCGTCCGGGTCGCGCGCGCTCTGCATCTCGGCCGAGAGCAGGAGCTTGGCCGAGCGGTCGGCGGCGTGTCCGGCGAGTCCGGCGGCCTTGACCAGCCGGGCGTAGCTCGGTGGGTCATAGACGCCGTTGTCGCCGTTGTCGTAGTAGGGCTCGTTCCAGAGCTCGAATTCCTTGATCGCGGATGCCTTCAGCGCCGGATACCGGCGCCAGAACGAACCGTGGGGCCCGTAGCGGCGGACGATCGCGGCGACGTAGCCGGCGTAGGCCAACGGATCGGACGGAATCGCGGTCGGGCTCGGTCCCGCCCACGCCGGGGTGCTCCCGAGCAGCGCCAGGACCCGCTCACCGCGTCGCGCGGCGAGCAGCATGAAGTGGTCGTAGTAGGCGAAACTGAACACACCGGGGGCAGGCTCGATCGTGCTCCACAGGAAGCGCTCACGCAGCCATCTGGCACCGGTGCGCGAGATGATCTGGCCGAGAAACGGAGCGGTGCTCGCGCCGCCCCAGCCCGACACGTCGGCGTTGAGGCCAACGATCAGGCGGCCGCTGGCCGCGTGGCCGGCCGTTCGTTTGCTCGGAGACCGGCCCGCGAGATGCGGCGAACGGGCCGCCACCGGCCCGGCGAACAGGAGCGCGCCGGCCACGATCGTGACAACCGCACCACGGGCGACTGCACTCACGCCTCGATCTGACAACAGAACCCCAGTCTCCTTCTCGCGCCTACGGGGTTAGCTGTCGGACTCGCGCTGAAAGAGATAGCGCTACGCCAAACGCGTCGGCGATTCGCCCCTGGAGCGGACTCCGCTCCCTTGGGTTCCCCGCTCCCCAGGCGCCGGCGCGCCCGGAGACTCGGCTGGGTATGCAATTCGCGGGGCAGGCTACCTGACCGCGAGGATGCGTGACGCCTGATCCGATGAGTTCTGCCCTCGGCGACGGTCCCGTGGTTGCGGCGGACGGCCGCGCCTACACTGATGACCCGGAGGTGCGTGATGGCGAGCGTGCTCGTACACACAACGATGTCGCTGGATGGATTCATTGCCGGCCCGAACGATGCGATGGACTGGGTGTTCGAGCACGCCGGCGACGTTCCCTCTGCGCTCATCGATGACGTGATCGGCACGACGGGCGCAATCCTTGGGGGCAGGCGCGGATACGAGGTCGGACGCCGGACTGAGCGGACCGAGACGAGCAAGCCGTTCGGGGGTCGCTGGAGCGGACCGATCTTCATCCTCACCCATGCGCCGCCGCCGGACGAGAGCGACCCCGCGTACACCTTCCTGTCTGGCGACATTCGCGCCGCGGTGTCGGCGGCGCTCGCTGCCGCCGACGGTCGGAACGTGCTCGTGCTCGGCGCCAGCGTCGTCGACCAGTGCCTCGAGGCCGGGCTCGTCGACGAAATCCTGATCCACGTCCTCCCCGTTCTGCTCGGAGGTGGCGTGCGGCTGTTCGGGGACTCCGACGTGCGGGCGGACCTCGAGATGCTCGAGGCGTCCGCCACAGGGCAGGTCGTGAATCTTCGATACCGGGCATGACCCGGGCGGACGTCCTAAGCTGTGTGGCTGTCCGGAGGTTCCAAGTTGCGCCGAGCGGCGATCTCAGACGCGAGCTGTTGTCGGTCTTCTGGCCTGGCTGGGGGTCGTCATGCCCGCGTGGCGATCTGCGTAGCGCTTGGTCTGCTCGCCGGTGCGTGCGGTGGAGGTTCGACGCGATCGCCCAGTCAGCAGACCAACCACGCGAGCGCGGGCGGCCATGCCTCCGCCCCTGCGGTGCCCAGCGTCCGCGTGTCGATCACGCCGGCTGGGGGGCGGCTCGACACCTCGCCTGACCGAGGCATCGCGGTCAGGGCGGTGGGGGGCACAATCAGCGGCGTGGTCGTGCGCACCGGGGGCGATCCGGTGCGCGGGACGCTCAACGCGGCCAGGACGGTGTGGCGCAGCCGGTGGGCGCTGGACGTCTCCCAGCGCTACACGGTCATCGCAACGGCCGTGGCGAGCTCGGGCGCGCGCGTCACGCGACGCAGCTCGTTTCGCACGTTCACGCCGGCACGGACAGTCGACGTCCGGATCACCGAGGGTTACCGCCAGACCTATGGGGTCGGGATGCCGATCATCCTGTACTTCGACGGGCCCGTCACCAATCGGGCGGCGGTCGAGCGGGCGCTTCAGATCAGGAGCTCGAAGCCCGTCCTCGGAGCCTGGTACTGGGACAGCCCGTGCAACATGGCGCCGGCCTGCCTGTATTTCCGGCCGCGGCGGTACTGGCCGCCTCACACCCGCGTGAGCTTCACCGGGCACCTGAACGGGGTGAAGGTCGCTCCCGGGGTCTACGCGCACCACACGTTGACCCAGTCGTTCACGATCGGCTCCTCGCTGATCGTGGTGGCCAGCACGGCCAACCACGAGATGAACGTCTACCGCTCCGGGAAGCTGTTCGCGCACTGGCCGATCAGCAGCGGACGGCCCGGGGACGACACTCCGAACGGGACCTATCTGACGATCGAGAAGTCGAACCCGGTCGACATGGTCGGCCCCGGCTACAACATCGAGGTTCCGTGGTCCGTGCGCTTCACGTGGAGCGGCGACTACCTGCACGACGCGTACTGGTCGGTGGGAGATCAGGGGTTTACGAACGTCAGCCACGGCTGCGTGAACATGTCGCCTGCCGATGCCGAGATCTACTACAACATGGCGGTTCCGGGCGACCCGGTGACGATCACGGGGAGTCCGCGGCCGGGAACGTGGGATAACGGCTGGACGATGTGGTTCCTGACGTGGAAGCAGTGGCTGCACGGCAGCGCTCTGCACGAGGCGGTGCGAACGGGCCCGCGCGGCAGCACGTTTGTCAGCATCCACCACCCCCGGCATCACTGACCCGGGGCCGCGCGTTACTGCGGCTCGAGGGCGACGTCGGCCGGCCGCCGCCGGAACAATCGCCCCCGCGTCCGTGCGAGCGCGACGCCTGCGACGCAGAGGACCCCACCCGGCACCGCGAGCAGCGGCGGAACCTCGCCGAGCACGATCCAGCCGAGCAGCACCGCCAGCGGCGGCACGAGATAGGTCGTCGATCCCATCCGGCCGGCCGTCGTCCGTGCCAACGCGTATGCCCACGTCACGAAGCCGATCGCGGTCGGCACCGCGCCGAGGTAGACGGTCCAGGCGACCGCTGAACCATGGCCGCGGCCGACCTGCCGGACGAGCTCTGGCGCGTACGGCAGGCACGCGAGCGCGCCGACCGTGCACGCCAGCCACGTCACCGAGAGCGCGGATGCGTGGCGCAGCGCCGGCTTCTGCGCGACAACGCCTCCGGCGTACGCGAACGCCGCGACGAGGCAGAGGATCACACCCCACGTCGCATGGATCCCGCCGCGGGAGATCGCGACGCCGATCAGCGCCGCGCCGGCGAACGAGACCACGCTGCCCGCCAGCAGCCGTGGCGGGAATCCTTCGCGGAGGATGATGCCGGCGAGAATCGCGATCAGAATCGGACCGACGTTGACGAGCATCGCGGCAATGCCGGCGTCGATCCGCTGCTCGGCGGCGTTGAGCGCGACGTTGTAGACGCCGAACCACAACAACCCGCAGACGACGGTCAGGGCCAGTGCCCGACCTGAGGGCAGCCGCTCGCGGCGCGCGAGGACAAACGCGCCGAGTACCGCGCTGCCGACCGCGAGCCGCCCGAGCGCCAGCGGGCCGGGTCCGAGGTCACGCCCAGCCGAGCGGATGCCGACGAACGCGGAGGCCCAGACAGTGACGGTGATGAGCGCCGCGGCGAGCGCGAGCGTCTGCTCGTCGTGGCGGCGTGGCGTGGGGCTGGGCGCATGCATAGCGGTCGCCTGAGATCAAACGCGTTGCGTGTCACTTGCGTGAGATCCGCAGACCGTTAGAGACTAGACCGGGCCTGGAAAGCGCTGACCCGGGCGTGCGAATTCGTTCGGCGTCCGCGGCTCAGGCCGCGACGAAGATGCTGTGCCCCGCGCTGACCAGCTTGCTGCGATGGCGGCGCAGATCCGTCACGAGCACCGCGCCGCGGACTACGCGCACGCCCGTGCCCTCGCAGTAGTCGGTCGTCAGCCACTCCGTTCCGCGAACTGTTCCGGACGCCGAGTTCCCCTGCGTCGTGAAGGTGCCGTGGACGTTGGACCAGAGCTGGCGCTTGCGATGCGGTCGCCCGCGCGCGGCGTGCGCGTCGGCGGCATGATGTGCCGTCACGCGCGGGCAGGTGCTGAAGTTGGCGCCCTCGAGTGTCGCGGTCACGTAGCCGTTGCGCGCCTGGCTCAGCTTGAATTCGCCGGTCGAGTACTGACCCTCGAGGGTCCCTCCGCTGCGCTTGGCCAGGACGACCTGGACGACGCCGTGAGTGGCGTCGATCAGCGCGCCGATCGGGATCTGCCGCGCGTTCGTCAGCGGGACGAACGTCCGCGAACCGGGGAGACGGATCCGCACCGACCCGGACACGACCCCCACGTCGCTCGTCTGGCGGAACACCGGTGGCGGCGCGTGAACGAAGGTCGCGGTCACGTTCTGCGCCGAGCTCATCTTCAGCGTGCATGGATCGGTGCCGACGCAGTCGCCCCCCGACCAGCCGGCGAATGTCCAGCCCGCTGCGGGTGTTGCGATCAGGGTCACGACGGAGCCGGGCGTGAAGTTCTGGGTGCAGTTGCCGCTGCAGCTTGCTCCCGCGACGCTGACGGACCCGCCACCGGCGGTGGTCGAGATCGTGAGCTCGTGCAATCCGGTGGCGCTCTGCACGACCTGGTTGAGCGCCGGCGTGCTGGCGGACGCGGCGTAGTTGCCATCACCCGGATAGGACGCGGTGACCGCATGGGAGCCTTCGGCGAGCGCCGAAGTCGCGAGCTGCGCGGTGGTGACGGCGCCGGCGCTCGACACGGGCCCCGCACCGATCTGACGGCCGTTGTCGTAGAACGTCACGGTTCCCGTGGGATCGGTCCCGGCGCCGGCTGCGTGCGCGATGGTCGCTGTGAAGGTCACGGTGTGTCCGGCTGTCGACGGGTTGGCGGAGCTCTGCAGGCTGGTCGTGGTGCTCACACGATTGACCTGAAGGCCAAGGGCAGCGGCGGTTGAGCTGTGACCGTAGTTGTCGTCGCCCGAGTAGGACGCCGTCATCGGGTGGCTTCCGGCAGCCAGCGACGAGGTCGTGAACTGCGCGGTGGTGACGCCGCCGGTTGTGGATACTGTGCCCGTCCCGATCTGGCTGCCGTTGTCGTAGAAGGCGACGGTTCCGGTCGGCGTCCCGGACCCTCCTGGGCTCGGCGCGATCGTCGCCGTCAACGTGACCGCCTGCCCGCGGACAGCGGGATTGACGGATGAGCCGAGCGCGATGCCCGTATGGTCGAGCACGGTCAGGCGGATGAAGCCGGCGTTGCTCGTGTCGCCGAGAAAGTCGCCTGTGACCGCTGTGAACGTGCCTGTGCCGTGTGGCCCGGTGATGACGTCAAACGCGGTGCCGATCGGCGGCGTGTAGCCGCCCTGGAGGATCGGATTGGCGGTCCCGCCGTTCACGTTGATGCTCGCGCCCCCGCTCAACGTGATCGTGCCGTAGGCCGACGCGCCGGAGATGTCGAATGTCAGGGTGCCGTCCGGTTGCTGGTTGAGCACGGCGGCGCCGGTGGTGAGGTTGAGGTGGCCCGCCGTGCCGATCGCGATCGTGCCGTCGTTGGTCGTCGTTGTCCCCTCATCCTGGCGCAGTTCGCCGCTGGCGTCGTTGACGGTGGCGCCAGGGTTGTTGGTGAGGTTGACCTCGAGGTAGTTGAGGTTGCCGCCCTCGACTTGCGAGCGCAGGGTGCCGTTGTTGATGAGCGGGCTGCCGGTGAGATCGCCGTAGCCGCCCAGGTTCTGGCTGTCGAGCACGAGCGTGCCGTTGTTCGTCACGCTGGGCGCGTGGAGCGTCGCCGTGGCGTTGTGGCCGGGCGTGCCGGCGAGCTCGACGGTCTCGCTCGGGCCGATCGTGCCGCTGATCGCGGGGTTGTCGATCAGGGTGAAGGAGCCGCTGCCGGTGCCGCTGTCGGTGAGGGTGCCGCTGAACATCGTCACGGGGCTGCCCGTCTCCGCGCCGCCGGCCTGCGTCCACGAGGCGCCGCTGGTGAGCGTGATCGCGCCGCTGTTGGAAACGCTGCCACCGCTGCTGTTGGTGAGCAGCGCGGCGCCGGTGGTGAGCGTCAGGTGGCCGGCGGCGCCGACGGTGACGGTCCCGTCGTTGGTCGTCGTTGTCCCCTGATCCTGGCGCAGTTCGCCGCTGGCGTCGTTGACGGTGGCGCCAGGGTTGTTGGTGAGGTTGACCTCGAGGTAGTTGAGGTTGCCGCCCTCGACTTGCGAGCGCAGGGTGCCGTTGTTGATGAGCGGGCTGCCGGTGA
>DATKOY010000282.1:0-3846 GCA_035524415.1 Solirubrobacteraceae bacterium
TCCGGTGTGCGGGACGTCACGCTCGCCTGCCGGGAGAACACGGTCACCGCCTTGATCGGGCCCTCGGGCTGCGGGAAATCCACGCTGCTGCGCTCCCTCAACCGGATGCACGAGCTGGTGCCGGGCACGCGGGTGACCGGCCGGGTCCTGCTGGACGGCTACGACATTTACGAACGGGACGTCAACCCGATCCAGGTCCGCCGCCGCATCGGCATGGTGTTCCAGCGGCCCACGCCGTTCCCGACGATGACCATCGCGGAGAACGTGTCCGCCGGGCTCGCCATCGGCCCCAGGGTCTCGCGCACCGAGCGGGCCGACATCGTCGAGCACGCGCTGAAGCGCGCCGCGTTGTGGGACGAGGTGAAGGACCGGCTCGACGACTCGCCGCTCGAGCTGTCGGGCGGCCAGCAGCAGCGCCTGTGCGTGGCGCGCACCGTGGCACCGGAGCCGGAGGTGATCCTGCTCGACGAGCCCACGGCGGCCCTCGATCCGGGCGGCGCGGCCCACATCGAGGAGCTGGTCCAGGAGCTGAAGCGCGAGTTCACCGTGGTGATCGTCACCCACAACCTCCAGCAGGCGGCGCGGGTGTCGGATTACACCGCCTTCTTCTACCTCGGCGAGCTGGTCGAGGTCGGCGCCACGACCAAGCTCTTCACCACCCCCACCAAGCCCCAGACCGAGGCGTACATCACCGGACGGTTCGGATGACCACGCCCCCTCCCGTCCCCAAGACGCGCGTCACGCCCGGCGGCACCGTGCGCATCATCGGCACGCTGGCGTCGACCAACTTCTCGTTCTGGTACGGCGCCAAGCAGGCCTTGTTCGACATCAGCCTCGAGGCCAAACCCAACGCCGTCACCGCGCTGATCGGCCCGTCGGGATGTGGCAAGTCCACGTTCCTGCGCTCGATCAACCGGCTCCAGGAGCTGCTGCCGCGCACCCGGTGGAACGGGGACATCGCGTTCGACGGAGCGTCGGTGTTCGCCCGGGGGGTGGATCCCGTGGAGATGCGCCGCCGCATCGGGATGGTGTTCCAGCGGCCGAACCCGTTTCCCAAGAGCATCTTCGACAACGTGGCGTACGGACCGCGGGTCACGGGGTCAGCCGACGAGCGCGCCTTGCCGGAGATCGTCGAACGGTCGCTCACCAACGCCGCGTTGTGGGACGAGGTCAAGGACCGGCTCGACGACCCCGGCACCTCGCTCTCGGGCGGCCAGCAGCAGCGGCTGTGCCTCGCCCGCGCCCTGGCCAACGAGCCCGAGGTCCTGTTGATGGACGAACCCTGCTCCGCGCTCGACCCCATCGCGACGCAGAAGATCGAGGAGCTCATCGTCGACCTCAAGCGCCTCTATACGATCGTGATCGTGACGCACAACATGCAGCAGGCGGCCCGCGTGTCCGACTACACCGGCTTCTTCTTCCTCGGGCGACTGGTCGAGTTCGGGACGACCCAGCAGATCTTCACCAGCCCCAAGGACGAGCGGACCGACGCCTACATCACCGGGAGATTCGGATGACCGCGCCCCTCGAGCCCAATCGCCACTTCCATGAGGAGCTGTCGCACCTCAAGCAGCGCCTGCTCGCTGCGTCGGCGGAAGCCGAGGAGGCCGTCGGCAACGCGGTCGAGGCGCTGCTCTCGCGCGACCGTGTCAAGGCGCTGGAGGTCATCCGCGGCGACCGCACGATCAACACGCTGGAGAGCAGCATCGAGGAGCAGGCGTTCCAGCTCATCGCGCTGCATCAGCCGATGGCCAAGGACCTGCGGCTGATCTTCGCCGCGGTCCGCATCGTGGGGGACCTCGAGCGGGTCGGCGACCACGCGGTGAACATCGCGCAGTGCGCCGAGCGGCTCGCCGCCTACCCCCACATCGTGCCGCAACCCGAGATCGTCGAGATGGCCCGGCTCTCCCGCCAGATGCTGGCGGACGCGCTCTCGGCGTTCGTCCGGGGTGACGCGCCGCTGGCGCGGGCCGTATGCCGGCGGGACGACGCGGTGGACTCCCTGAACGATTCCGTGTTCCGCATCCTGCTCACGCATATGATGGAGGATCAACGGGTTATCAAGCCCGGGATGGAGCTGATCCTGGTGAGCCGGAACCTCGAGCGGGTGGCGGACCTCGCGACGAACGTCGCCGAGGACGTAGTTTTCCTGGAGGAAGGGAAGACCATCAAACACCACGCGGAGGACGAGCGGCCGGCGCCGGACGCGGCGTCCTGACGGGACCATGGGCATCAACGATCCGCACAGTTTCCCCGGGCGGCTGATCGTCGTCGAGGGGATCGACGGCTCCGGCAAGTCCACCCAGCTGTCCCTGCTCCAGACGTTCCTGGTGTCGGAAGGCTACGACGTGTCGTTCACGGAGTGGAACTCGAGTCCCATCGTGAAGGACACGACGAAGCGCGGGAAGAAGAAGAACCTCTTCTCGCCGACGACCTTTTCGCTGATCCACTCCACGGACTTCGCCGACCGGCACGAGCGCTCGATCCTGCCGCCGCTGCAGGCGGGCCTGATCGTGCTGGCGGACCGGTACGCCTACACCGCCTTCGCGCGCGACGTCGCGCGCGGCTGCGACCGCGCCTGGGTGCGCAACCTCTACAGCTTCGCCACGCGCCCCGACCTCGCCCTCTACTTCAAGGTGGACATCGACACGGCGGTGGCACGGATCACAGGCGGCCGCATCCAGATCAAGTTCCACGAGGCGGGAATGGACCTCGGGCTGTCGCCCGACCCGATCACCTCGTTCCGGATGTTCCAGGGCACCGTGCTCGGCGAGTACGACCGGGTGGCCGAGGAGTTCGGCCTCACGGTGCTCGACGGCTCGCGGTCGGTCGTGGAGCAGCAGCGCGAGATGCGCAAGCTCGTCAAGCCGATCCTCAAGGGCCTCGGCCGCGCGCGCGCGCCACGGCCCGCCGCCGCGCCGACCGTCTCCGCGAGCACCGCGCCCACGGCGCCCGCCGCGAGCACCGCGCCCGCGGCACCCGCCGCGAGCACCGTCCGATGATGGACGCGCGGTTCTACGGGGCCGGCCTCGCCAAGCTCGAGATGCCGGGCGACCTGCCGGGCAACCTGCTCGTCATCGAGGGCGCGGACGGCGTCGGGCGCTCGACCCACATCGAGCTGCTGCAGGGCTGGCTCGAGGGCCAGGGCTTCGCCGTCTCGTCCACCGGGCTGGTGCGCTCGGCGCTGACGCGGCGCGGCATCGAGTCGGCCAAGGAAGGCCACTCGTTCGACCGCACCACGATGGCGCTGTTCTACGCCACCGACCTCGCGGACCGGATCGAGCACGAGATCGTGCCCGCGCTGCGCAGTGGGTTCGTCGTGCTCGCCGACCGCTACATCTACACGACCATCGCGCGCGGCGCGACGCGCGGCCTCGACGCCGAGTGGCTGGCCAAGCTGTACGGCTTCGCGCTGGTGCCACGCCGCGTGTTCTTCCTGCGGCTCGACCCCGACGAGCTGATCCGGCGCACGCTGCGGCGCGGCGGGGAGCTGGATTACTGGGAGGCGGGCCGCGACATCGGGCTCGCCCCCGACCTGTACAGCTCGTTCCGCAAGTACCAGAGCCTGATGCTCGCGGAATTCGACCGGATGGCGGCGCAGTACGACTTCACGACCATCGACGCGTCGCGGTCCGTGGAGGACGTGCAGGCCGAGCTGCGGCGCGAAGTCGCGAACCTGCTCGACCCCTCGCTGCTCTCGCCCAGCATCGATGTCTCCGACGACTGAGCGCTTCGCCGCCATCGACGTCGGCTCCAACTCGATCCGGTGCCTGATCGCCGAGCGCGGCGAGGACGGCCACCTCCAGGTCATCGACGACCTCAAGGACCAGCCCCGCCTCGCGCGGG
>DATKOY010000283.1:0-4311 GCA_035524415.1 Solirubrobacteraceae bacterium
TCGCCGGAGTGCAGGCCGACGCGAACTTCCAGGCCGAGAGGCCGAGCCGCCTCGACGATCGCCCGGCCGCAGCGAATCGCGCGCGCGGGACCGTCGAAGGTCGCGAGGAAACCATCTCCGAGGGTCTTCACTTCGCGGCCGCTCACGCTCGCGTGCCGCTCCACCTCCAACTTATATCAACCGGGGGACTCTCATGAGGCCCTGATTCGTGCCGCATAATCGCCCGCCGCACGCTGGAATCAATGAACACGACCGGAGTTGCCGGGTCAACTCCGAGGGAGGTGAGCGGATGGGCGGCTACGTGTTGGATTTCCGAGAGATCGACCAGACCCAGGTTGCGGTCGTCGGCGGCAAGGGCGCGCTCCTGGGGGAGCTTTCGCGGATCGAAGGCATCCGGGTACCGGCCGGCTTCTGCGTGACGACGGACGCCTTCCAGCGGATCATGGCGGCAGCGCCCTCGATCGATGATCGACTCGATCGGCTGTCGCGCCTGACGCCGGACGACAGGAACGCGATCCGCGCGCTCAGCGCTGAGATCCGCCACGCCCTCGAAGAGATCGCCATCCCCGAGGATCTGACGTCGGCGATCACGCGCCCGCTCGCCCGGCTCGGCGAGCAAGCCGCCTACGCCGTCCGATCCAGCGCGACGGCTGAGGACTCATCGACCGCATCCTTCGCCGGCCAGCACGACTCGTACCTGAACGTCGTGGGCCCGGCGGCGATCCTCCAGCACGTCAGCCGGTGCTGGGCCGCGCTGTTCACCGAGCGGGCCGTCACGTACCGCCTGCAGAACGGCTTCGACCAGCGGAAGGTCCAGATGGCCGTGGTCGTGCAGCAGATGGTCTTCCCGCAGGCGGCCGGCATCCTGTTCACAGCCGACCCCGTCACCTCCAACCGGAAGGTCGCCTCGGTGGAGGCGACCTTCGGCCCCGCCGAGGCGCTGGTCTCCGGCCTGGTGAACGCAGACGTCTACACGGTGCGGGACGGCGAGCTCGTCACCAAGGCGGTCGCCACCGAGCAGCGGCCGGCGCTGACGGATCCGCAGGTTGTGCGACTCGTGCAACTGGGTCGGCGGATCGAAGCACACTTCGGCCGTCCCCAGGACATCGAATGGTGCCTGGTCGACGATGGCTTCCGGATCGTCCAGAGCCGGCCGATCACCACGCTGTTCCCCATCCCCGCAGCCGACGACCACGAGAACCACGTCTACGTCTCCGTCGGCCATCAGCAGATGATGACCGACCCGATGAAGCCCCTGGGGCTCTCGCTGTTTCAGCTCACGGCGTTACCGCGGATGGTCGAGGCCGGCGGGAGGCTGTTCGTCGATGTCGCCCCGAGGTTGGCTTCGCCGGCGACCCGCCAAGGCCTCCTGGAGGTCCTCGGGAAATCCGATCCGCTGATCGGGGACGCGCTGGAGACCATCCTCGACCGCGGCGACTTCATCCGGTCGCTCCCGGACACGGACCCGCCCGCCCCGCCCGCCTCCGGGGGGGCGCCGGCGGGCGCCCCGCTCGCCCCGCTCGAGACCGATCCGGCCACCGTCGCCGAGCTGATCGGGCGCAGCGAGGCCTCGATCGCCGCCTTGAAACGCGACATCCGGACGAAGCGCGGATCGGCGCTGCTCGACTTCATCCTGGCGGACATCCAGGAGCTGAAGCGGCTCCTGTTCGATCCGCACAGCCATCAGGTGATCATGGCGGGGATGGAGGCCACCTGGTGGCTCAACGAGCAGCTGCAGGCGTGGCTGGGCGAGAAGAACGCGGCCGACACGCTCACGCAGTCCGTCCCTGACAACGTCACGTCCGAGATGGGGCTGGCGCTCCTGGACGTCGCGGACGTGATTCGCCCGTATCCGGATGTGGTGGCCTTTCTCGAGAACGTCGAGGACGAGAGCTTCCTGGACGAGCTGACGAAGCTCGCGGGCGGGCGGGAAGCGCGAGACGCCATCCGGGCCTACCTCGAGCAGTACGGCATGCGCTGCGTCGGCGAGATCGACATTTCCAGGCCGCGCTGGAGCGAACGCCCCACCACGCTCGTGCCCATCATCCTCGGCAACATCAAGAGCTTCGGGCCGGGCGCCGCCAAGCGGCGCCTCGAGCAAGGGCGGCGGGAGGCCTCCCAGAAGGAACAAGAGCTGCTCGAGCGCTTGCGGGTCCTGCCAGACGGAGAACGCAAGGCCGAAGATGCCAAGCGGATGATCGACCGGGTCCGGATCTTCATCGGGTACCGGGAGTATCCGAAGTACGGCATCGTCAGCCGCTACTTCGTCTACAAACAGGCGTTGATGGAAGAGGCCCGGCGCCTCGTGCAGGCCCACGTGCTCGCTGAGAAGGAAGACATCTTCTACCTCACGCTTCAGGAGCTCCACGACGTCGTCCGCGCCCATCAGGTGGATGACCAGCTGATCCACCGGCGCAAGGACGCGTTCAGGTCCTATCAAGCCCTCACCCCGCCACGTGTGCTCACGTCGGATGGCGAGGTGCTCGCCGGGGCGTACCGACGCGACGATGTGCCGGCCGGGGCGCTGGTCGGCTTGCCGGTCTCCGCCGGGACCATCGAGGGGCGGGCCCGCGTCATCCTGGACATAGCGCAGGCCGATCTCGAAGCGGGCGACATCCTCGTCACGGCCTACACCGACCCCAGCTGGACGCCGCTGTTCGTCGCGATCAACGGCCTGGTGACGGAGGTGGGGGGCCTGATGACCCACGGGGCGGTGATCGCGCGCGAGTACGGCCTACCCGCTGTCGTGGGGGTGGAGCGTGCGACCGAGCTGATCCGGGATCGACAGCGGATCCGCGTGCATGGAACGGACGGGTACGTCGAGATCCTGCCCTAACCCAGAGCCTCACATGGGACCGGACGCCAGACGCGGACGCGCGAAGGGCGCCGGGCCACCGTGGTGCCTCCGGTTACGTGCCGCCTCCCAGTGCGGCGCGGGAGGAGCTCCGGTTGCTCATGCGCGATGTTCGGGGTTGTCGTAGTCGAACCGGGTGCCGCATGCCCACAGCTCGGGCTGATTGCCATGCGCGGGAATGCCGCCGGCGTCCTTCAGCATGCGCGCCAGATGCAGGAGATTCCAGGTCATGAAGGTCGTATTGCGGGCGGTGAAGTCGTTCTCTGGCCCACCAGAACCAGGGTCGAGATAGCTCGGTCCAGGGCCGGCTTCGCCGATCCAGCCAGCGTCTGCCTGCGGCGGGATCACAAAGCCCAGGTGCTGCAGCGAGTAGAGGATGTTCATCGCGCAGTGCTTGATGCCGTCCTCGTTGCCCGTGATGATGCAGCCGCCCACCCGGCCGTAGTAGGACCACTGCCCGCTCTCGTTGAGCAGATGGCTGTTGCCGTACAGCCGCTCGATCACACGGGTGCAGACCGAGGACTTCTCACCGAGCCAAATCGGGGTGAGCAGAACGAGGATGTCGGCTGCCATGACCTTCTCGTAGATCGCCGGCCAGTCGTCGCGCTGCCAACCGTGCTCGGTCATGTCCGGCCAAACCCCCGTCGCGATCTCATGATCGATCGCGCGCACCACCTCCACCGACACGCCGAGCCTGTTCATGATCGCGATCGAGTGGTCGGCCAACCCCTGCGTGTTCGAGACCTCGGGCGATCGCTTCAACGTGCAGTTGATGAAGATCGCCCTCAGACCGCTGAAATCCCACGGCGACTGCTCACAGAGCTGCTCAACATTCTCGCGCAACACGATCTCCTCCGACGATTTCGCCTACAGGTCGAACGGCGACGCGAGCCTACGCGGTCGGACAGCGCCACGACAAGCCGGTCTTGCCTGGCGCGGTCACGATCAGGCAGCGACCGCCGGGCTCAGGCCTGACGGTCTCCTGCGGTGGTGGCGGTGACGATCCAGCTGGAGGCTTGGCCGATGACGCCGCTGGGGGTGACGAGGTCCGCAAGCCCGACGCGTAGTGCCTCGCGGATCGACTCGTACAGGTGGATGGCGCGCTCGCCTTGGAGGCGGAGGATCTCACCGGCTGGGCCGAGTGCCATCAGGAAATCGATCGCCTCGTCGAGGTGAGAGCCGATCGTGGTGGGTTCGTCGCAGCGGTGAAGCGCGATGTTCTGGTAGCCGGCCCGGCGGAGGATGTCCGTCGTCGTGTCGGCGTCGGCCATCGAGAACGGTCCGGGGCCACAGGTCGGCTCGTCGTACTGCTCTGGCCTGGGCACAAGCTGCTCGACGATCGTTTGCGCACGGTAGATCCAGTCGTTGTCGATCCGCCGTCGCCACACGACCATCGCAAGCCGTCCACCCGGCAGGAGCGCCCGGCGGACGTTGCGCAGGGCGACCACGGGGTGAGC
>DATKOY010000284.1:0-9829 GCA_035524415.1 Solirubrobacteraceae bacterium
CCAGTGTTCGGTGGCCGGTCACGGGCCTCTGTCGCGTTGAGAGTCGCGGGATGGGTGCGAACGGGAGGTTCTGATGAGAACGCGGTTCGGGAATCTCAGGCCATCCGTCTTCACGGCAGCGCGGCCACGGGTTGGCCGCCCGGCCCGCTGGGGCGGGCTGCTGGCCGCCGTCTTGGCCCTCGCCGTTGCTGGGCTGGCGCCGGCGCGCGCGCTCGCTGCGTACACCGTGATCGGTTTTGATGACCGGAGCAACGGTGATCGCGTCACGACCCAGTACGACAGCCCCCAGGGGATCGAGTTTGGCACGAACGGGACCAGTCCGCCCGAGGCATGGACGGCCGGGGGTGTGGCGGCGTCCCCTCCCAACGTCGCCCGGCTCGACAGGTGTCCTCTCGATAATCCCGGTTGCGAGTTTCCCCCGCAGTACACCGACGCGACGTTTGTTGATGGACACACGCGCCAGTCCGTGAGTGTCAACGTCGGGTTGCTGGGCGTGAGTGGGACGGCGACGGTGATGCTCACGGCGTATGACTCGGGCAACAACGTCGTTGGCCAGGACTCGGCGACGGTGACGGCCGGTTCGCCCTTCAACACGGACCTCACCGTGAACGCCACGCAGCCCGACATCGCGTATTTCGAGGTAGGCAACAAATTTCACACCGCCCCCGGGGCAATCGGGATCGATAACGTGGCGTTCGACAATCCGACTGCCGGCCCGCCCGACTTCCTGCTCGGCGCGGCCCAGAGCGTCAAGGTGCTGGCCGGCTCCTCCGCCCAGACACCGATCTCGATCAACCGATTGAACGGCTCGAGCGGCAATATCGCACTCGCTCTCAGCGGCCTGCCAGCCGGGGTTGGCGCGAGCATCACTCCCAACCCGGCGTCCGGCGCAAGTGCGATGCTGACGCTGACCGCCGACGCGACCGCCCAGGCGGGGTATACGACGTCGACGCTCACCGGCACGCCCGCGGATGCTGGTGCGGGTCCGGGGCCGCACTCACGATCGATGACGATCGAGGTCGAGCGTGCGTTCACACTCAGCGTGCCGTCCGGCACCACGGCAAACCTGTCTGATTGTCATCCGCAGGTGCCGGTCTCGGTCATCCGCGACTTCGACTTTCCCGGTCCGGTCGATCTGGCCGTCAGCGGACTTCCAAGCGGTGTCAGCGCGAGCTTCTCGCCGCCGCAGGCCACGTTCCCGAGCGGTGTTGCCGAGCAGACGGTGACACTCACGCTCACCGCACCGCCGGACGGGCTGAACCGCGGCCCGGCGACCGTGACCGTGTCCGGCTCGAGCGGCGGTTGGCCGTCGAGCTCGGCCACGTTCAAGGTGCAAGGCGCGTGCCCGCTGCCCTTCGACGTGCGGGCGCAGTCGATCCAGATCTGGATCGTCGTCTTGGAGTTGTCGACGAAACCGCCAGGCGGCGACGGCGTCGCCGGCGGAGTCGAACGCGACCGCCGGGTAGCCCACGTTCGAGCGGGTCGCGGTCTCGACAGGCTGCGCGGGCTGCCAGTTCATTCCGCTCGGCCGATCAGCGCCCATGATCGGCGCGACTGGCCGGTCGTGCTGTCCTGCCATGCGGTGGTGAGGTCGCCGAGGTGGTCGGATGCGATCTGCGGCCCGATCGAGTCGTGCGACGTGTTGGACAGCACTCCGGGGAAACAGACTCCAGAGCCCCGACGACTTGGAGTACGTCGACGTCTCGATCTCGGGATGGCTTCCGGTTGCCGCGTAGACCCAGACGAGGTCGCGCTGCCCTGCGAGTCGAGCGTGCCTGCGGATTGCTCGACCAAACTGCGAGGTCGTCGTCTGCGACAGCTCCTCTGGTGTCGTCCACGCGCCTCAGGCGGGCCGGTAGTCGCCGTACATCGTCGTGTACGTGAACCCGAGTCGTTCTGGACCCAGCCGATCGCCTCGTCCCCGCTACCGTCGACCGCAGGTGCTGTGGTCACGGACACCACGTTGGGCGCGCTGAGGACGTCGGGAGTCGCCTGCCAGCTGCCGCCGGCGGACCGATACGACGCACGGATCCGGATGTCGTTGCCGTTCCCCTGAGACCAGGCCGCGAACGCGTCACCGTGCGCATCGACCGCGACCACGGGAGGTCCCGCTCCCTGCGCGGGATCGGGGAGGGCCACCGGCGCCGTCCAGCCCCCGCCCGCAGGATGATCGGAGTACACGACCTGGTTGTGCGTACGAGACATGACCCAGACCGCGATCGCGTCGCCCTGCGAGTCGAGAACTCATTGCCTTCCGTCCGGGACGCCGGGCTGCTGTGGCGCGTTTCCGGATCGCTGCGGCGCCTCCTCGACTTGGAGTTCGGCTTTGAGCTTGGCGAGTTCATCGTCGACCGTGCTCTGCGCCTGTGGCTGCTCGAGCTTGGCGTCGGGGTCGTCCTCGGGAGCGGCGAGCGGTGTCATCTCGTTGAACGCGCCAGCGGCCTCGAGCTGCTCGATCGCCTTCGCTCGCGCCTTCATCGTCTCGGTCTTGTCGAGCACGCGCTCCATTGCCTGGCCGAGGTCCGCGACGTCGTCCCCAACCCCGGCTGCCGCCTCTGAGAACCGGACCTGCGCCTCGGCGGCGGAGTACTGCGCCTTGATGACCTCCTTGTTCGATCGCAGCGCCTCGACCTTCGCCCGCAGACGCTTCTCGGCTGCCGTCAGCCTTGCCTGCTCGGCCTCCAGCTCGGACACCTGTTGGTCGAGCGACCCGAGCTCGCTGGCGATCGGCTGCTTGCGCTCCAGTGCCGCCCGGGCCAGCGCCTCGTTCCCCGCTGACAGCGCGCCGGCTGCCTCGCGACCGAGACTCTCCAACCGATCTGTCAGCTCCGTTTGGCGCGACTGCACCTGCTTCTTCGCGGTCACGAGCTCGGCGATCGCCGCTTTGAGCGTCTGCAGGTCCTCGAGCTGCCGCTCGTAGGCGTAGTCGATCGTTTCAGCCGGGTTCTCAAGCCGATCGAGGAGCGCCGAGATCTTCGCCTTGGTCAGCGTCGAGATGCGTCCCGTTGTTCCTGGCATCGAGTCCTCCACTCACTTCATTGTCTCCCCGGGATCATCCCCTACGCGACGCTCTGCCCGAGCGGGTGATCACCCGCCGGCGCTCAGGAGATCCGCGATTGCGCCCGCAGCCTATTTCTTCGAGTCGCCGATGCACGCCCCTTCAGCGGATCAAGATGCCGGTCACATACCTCGTCGCGGCGAACGCAAGTGAGGAGCGCGAGTGCCCACCCGGTCGCCTCGAGGTGCGGAGCACCACCGCGTCGCTGACCTCGATCGGGATCGGTTGCTTGCGAACCCGGACCGGCCCGGCGAAGTCCCTCGAGCCAAGTCATCTGGCGGTGTGCTACGCCAGGGATTACGCGCCTCCGTACCCGGTGCACGGTGGCGGCGCGATCAACTTCAGCGAAAAGGGACAGCTGATGGGGTGGGCTTCAGCCCGATGTTCTCTCAGGACAGTTCCGATGCCGTCACCGTGGCGGGCGTGCTGGCCTGCCACTATCCGAAAAAGAAGGGCAATCCATAGCCGCTGCGATCGACGACTTGCGTGCAGGCCGAGGACCGACCGCAACGCATCACGCGCAACGGCATCCAGCGAGAGCTGCCCGGCTGACGACGACCGACCGCGCTCGCGGTCGTGATTCCTCGTCGGCCGGCAACGATTGTGGCAGGCAGAACGAAGGGCAGCAGGAGACGACAACTGGAATCTTGGTGAGCCCGTTCGCGCTGTTGTTGCTGAGGAAGTCTCGTCCGATGGAACCCGCCGACAGGACCGCGACCAATTGGTGATGATCGAAAGACCCGCCCAGAGCGCTGTGGCATGAGGCCAGGACGGCAGCCATGCAGTCGCGCGGCAGTGCGGTCGGATCCACAGATGAGGGCTCGCGCCTGCGGCGGTCTGCCGCGTCCCTTCTCCCCGCCGGCCGCAGCACACGAGCGGCTGCGGCGTTTTACTGATCAACCGCGCACACTCCTGCGGATGACCTCAGCGCGGTGCTTCGGATGTCGCAACCGTGTCGATTCCGTAGCGTTCGTGTCACGACCCGGTCGGTGGGCGCCCGAGTCGTCCTCGCGAAAGGCGGTGGCAACGATGCTACGCGCTTCTGGTCTTTTCTCCGGCTCCGCGCGATCCTCGATCGCCATGCGGCTGTTTCTCGTGGCCCTCCTGATGAGCGCCGCGGCCGCGATTCTGCTTGTCCTGCCGGCGCCCGCGGGAGCGAACAGCGTGATCTACGTCGACGGCGGCAATGTCTGGACCGCCCGCGTCGACGGTTCGCATCCACTGCAACTGACCAGCGACGGCACGAAGGACACCCCGCCGTTCAGCGACCCGTCACAGAACGGAAAGTTCGTCGGTCCGTACTCGAACGCGACGGCTGATGACCAGGGCCGCTACCTCGCCGCGCGCCAATTCAGAGAGCAGAACGGCGAATCTCAGGCGGCGTTCTGGATCTGGAGCGACGCGACCGGCAAGCAACTGGCTACGCCGGCGATCGTGAAGATGAGCTACTGCGGTTTTCCGTCAACCGGACCGATTGGCGCGCGCTTGCACCCGAGCGGGACCTGGTTCGCGTTCTGGTACATCTGCAACTACGGCTCGCCGAGCTGGGACATGGATCTCCGCACTGAGGTCAACACCCCAGGCTCGATCGTCCAGGGACCCGAGTGGAGCGGCTACTACCAGCCGAGCTGGTACGGCAAACGCTTGACCGCGTCAAACCAGGCCGACGGCGGGATCCAGGCCGATGACCCGAGTGCGCCGCTCGTGACCAATCTCTCCTTCAACCTCTGGGTCTCGCACGTCGACCCCGATCGGATCACCCGGATCGAGCCGGCGCGCACACCGGGACGCGCGATCATCGAGCACTACGACAGCAGCGCCAGCACCGTCGAGGACCGGCTGACGTTCGCGACGTTCAGTGGCGCGCCACAACCGGGCAACATCGCCTACGGCTGCACGATCCCGACCGACGGCAACGCCAGCTCGCCGAGCTGGTCGGCCGACGGCGCCTGGGTCGCGTGGAGCGACAAAGGCGGCGTGAAGACCGCAGCAGTCCCGGCGAACCTCACGAGCCCGGGCCCGTGCCAGATGACCCCACGCGTCATCTCCGCCACCGGCAACCAATCATCACTGACGCCATACGACTGGGGCTCGACTGGCGCCAACGGCGGCCTTGTCCCGGTGATCAGCCGGCTGAGTCAGTCCGCAAAGGCGTGGCGGATGGACAACAAGCTCCCTCAGATGAGCGCCACGAGCCGGCGGGTGCCGACCGGCACGACCTTCTCATTCACGGTGAACGTTTCGGCCCGGGTCACGTTCAGCTTCGCTCAGCAGGCCACGGGCCGCACGGTTCACGGCCGCTGCGTTGCGCCGTCCAAGAAGAACGCGACGAAGCCACGCTGTGGTCGCACCGTCAGTGCGGGGTCGTTCACCGTTGCCGCGCATAAGGGTGCGAACAAAGTGCGGTTTGCGGGGCGGCTGTCCCGCACACGGAAGCTGACGCCCGGAACGTACACACTGACCCTCACCGCCAACGACGCTGCCGGGCGCCGCTCCGCGCCGCGGGCCGTGACATTCACCATCGTGAAGTAGAGGCGGTCTCAGTCGGCCCGGAGCGATATGACGTTCAAAGCCCTGCGCTCACGGGCCGGTGGAGCGTGCCTGCGCAGTCAGCTGTGCGGATCCACGGGATGACCCGCAAACTCCCCGATGCGCTCCGCAGCTGCATCGATGAGCTGATGCGCCACGTCCGACAGCGCCCGCGCAGCGGCGAGCTCCTGTCCGATGACGGGAACGTTCGGATCCTCAGGCGCCCGTTTGGCCTGGCCGAAGCCGTGAAATCGCTGACTCGCCAGCTCGAGGATCGCGTCTGCCCGTGTGCGATCGCCCTCCTCAGTGAACTCGACCTTCATGTCCCAAATCTGATCAGGCACGACTGCCTCCTTCGCACGCCTAGTGGTCGACGGCATCGTCTCACCGGAGTGCCCTTCACGGAAGGCGCCAAGGCGCTCGTCGAAGCTGAGCGGCGCGTCGACGGGCTAACCGATGAAGTCGACGGGCTCCGCCGTAGTCGCCAGAAGGTCTTCCGCGCACCGCCGATCGAATGGATCAAGGAACGCGTGATGAAGCTTCAAGCCGTCCTTGAGCAGCGCACAGCCCGATCGGCCCAAGCGCTCCGGAACGTGCTGGGCCCGATCCGCCTGGAGCTCGTCGCGCCCGACATCGGGCGACCCTTCGACCGGACGGGTACGAGCCTCGACGCGCTCCCGTTAACGTTAACCGAATCGCCCTCCGGCGGCGCGGAGGGCGGTTCGAATGCTTTGCGAAGGTGGAGACGCCGGGTCCGACGGGCGCGAAGAAGTCAGCGTTCGCGATGCGAGCCGGCAGGGCGTGCGGCCGAGTCGTGGCCGACCTCGCCGGACCCTGCATCGAGGTTGTGGCCGACTCGTGTCTCAGCAGCCGACCGCGTCACGGAGCGTCCTGCAGGCCTGAGCCATCCGAGCCGCAGACAGTGCCGTCACACGCCTGCGGAAGGTTGATCGCGGGATCGTGTGGATGTTGTCGAAGTTCACGACACAGTCGCTCGGCACCTCGTCGGCCTTTGCTGTGAGCAACAGCTCCGAAACGAGACCGCGGCGCGTCCGCGTGAGTGCCGCCACGACAACCGTGCCGATCCGGTCCGCGACCGGATCTCGGGTCAACACGAGGACCGGACGATCGCCGCCGGGCGTCGCCGCAAACCAGATCTCACCCCTCTGCATCAGCCCAGTCCGACCAATCCTCCGCCGGACCCCAATCGGCAACGGCCTCCAGCGAACGCTCGGCGTCAGTCGCCGGCTGCTGGCGCCACCTGTCGGCATCGGCCTCACCGTTCAACACGACGAGATGGCGATGCAACGCGTCACGGAGGATCTCGGAGCGGTCGATGCCAAGGGCGTCCGCCCACCGCTGCACCTCAGCAGCGTCTTCATCGGGCACGCGGAAGCTCAACATTGTCATACGCCTGATGGTACGACGTATGACACGCTCTCACGGTTGTGATCGAAAGCGAACGCCCCCGGCGAGTTGCACGGCCGAGGACGATCCGAGGTGGAGACTACGGCTACGACCGCCGCGAAGGAGCCCGCATTCGCGGGCATTCCGTCAACGGCCTGCGTCCGGATCATGGCCGACTCGACCGACTTCGACTGCCGGCTTGTGGCCGTCCGCTGAGAACGCCATCAGGAGAGGATCGAGCGCCCGATCTTCGTCAGGGTGCCCATGGAGGATCTGGACGATCCTCCCGCCGTCGGCGTGGCCGAGCTGGACGGCTCCGTCGGCGGGCCTGAGCCCACGCTCGAGCAGCAGGGTCGCGCACGCGTGGCGAAGCTCGTACAGGTCGAGGTCGCGGCCGCCCTGGGCACGCCAGGCCGCGGCGACCGGGCCGCCACAGGTAGTTGAGAGAGCCCTTCGTGAGCCGCTTGCCGCGCGGCGAGTGAAACACGTTCGGTGAGTCGGCGTGCCGCGCGACCATGCTGAGCGCCTCAAGCGCTCGCGGCGGGAGGATGATCGGCCGCGCAAGGCCGTTCTTCGGTGGCCTCTCGCCGCCTTGGCCGTCGAGCGCGCGAGAGATGACGGCCTGCCGGCTCGCCGGATCGAGATCGGTCCACCGGAGCGCGGCGAGTTCTCCGGGCCGGACCCCTGTGTACGCCGCGAACAGGACGATGGCCGCCATCTCGTCTCCGTAGTCGCCATGGGTCGCTCGTGCGACGCTCGCGAGCCGATCGATCTCGGGTTCAGTTCAGGAAGAGCGATCAAATCCTTCCGTCCCTTTAGGCGTCTCTAGCCGGAGATTGGTGAACGGGTTTTGGGACAAACACCGTCGCGAGGCGCGTCAGCCCACATCGTGCGAGCGGTGCGCGTGGTGTTTCGCGGCCACTCGTTGGCCCGTGCGCGCGCCGTTTGGCGATCGACGGCAGCGAGACGGAGGCTGCCGATGTCGCGGATGACCTGCTCGGTCGCGTAGCGATAGGTTCGCTGGGTGGCCGCGGCCGGTCGGGCGTACCGCTCGGGCCAGATCCGTCCCCACTGCTCCACGGTCATCGTGGACCCCCCCGCCCGAGCTCAGCTGCGCAGCAGTGCTCATGCGCCGGGACTGTGCGATTGCACAAAAAGCCAAATTTCCAAACGACCACATCAGGTCGCGCGATCCGAAGAGGCGCGCCACCCTTGGTCGCCGTGCCTTGGGTGTGCCGCATCGATGGCGCGCAGCAGAAGATGGTCGTTAGGCTTGGCCCTCGAGACGTGCGATCAGCGCGGCCAGCTCATCTGCCACGAGCCGTGCATCCTGCACAGCGCTCCGAACGGCATCGGCGTCGAGAGCAGTTCGACGGCGGTGGCCGGCGACTTCACGATCAACGAGCCGGCCGAGCGCGACGTTGATCGGTGTCGCGCCGAGGCTCGCGCGGTGGGCCGCCCATGTCTCGTCGCTTACCTGGACCCGCGCCATGCGCGCCCTTGGGAGTCGGACGGCATCCTCCACGCGCTGCTGCCGCTGCCTCCCTCGGCGTCCATGTATGCGACGCATACGTTGCACCGGATGGTGAAACTGCGTGCTAAGCCGAGCGCAGCGAGGCGAGACAGGATTCGTTTTGGCGAGAGAGCTGCGGCTAGCGCCGCGTGGTGAACGGCGTCGAGCTGTGAGCGGCCGACTGATGCAGTCGACGTGGCTGCTCGGTCAGCTGCGACTGGATGAGTAGTTCTCCTGTGCAGCTCGCGTGATGTCGCGCGGATGACGGAACCAAGATCCCCTGGAAGCATTCGATCGTGAGCACCGCCGCCGTATTGGCCAACGTCGCCTCCGCGCCTCTGATCGCCTGGAGCCAGCGCACCTTGCACGACGAAAGCCGTCACCGAGTCGTTCGCGGCGACCTCGCTCGACAACCGCCGCATCCTGGTGATGAAGTGGATCGCGGAGGGCATCACGCACATCTCGATCGGCGTGCTCGTCATCCTGGTGACGGCGGTCGACGGGCCCAAGGATGCGACGAGCCAGCTCGTGTACGTCGTTTCGGCGTGCGTGCTGGTCGTTCTCGCCGCGCTCACCGCGGCGACGGGATCACGAACATCGGTGGTCTGGTTTCGCATCTGCCCGTTCGTGCTGAGCACCGCAGCAGCGCTCCTGATCCTCGCCGCACTCATCTGAGACCGTCGGCCGGCGAATGTGGTCAGCGCTCGGCCGATGCAGCTACGGCGTCGTCGCGGCAGCGCCGTCGAGTTGGCCGACCAGCTGCGCGACCCGTTGCCCGATGTCATCTCGGATCGCCCGGACCTCCTCGATCGGTCGTCCCTTCGGATCTGGAAGGTCCCAGTCGATGTAGCGCTTGCCGGGGAAGTAAGGGCACTGATCGCCGCAGCCCATCGTCACGAGGACATCGGCCTGCGCGGCGAGGTCAGCGGTCAGCTTCTGCGGTCGCGCGTCGGACACGTCGATGCCGAGCTCGTTCATCACCTCAACGACCTCTGGATGAACGTGATCCGCAGGCGTCGTGCCTGCCGAGCTCGAGCTATGCCGGCCATCCGCGGTCTGGTCGAACAGCGCTCGGCTCATCTGCGAGCGCCCGGCGTTATGCAGGCAGACGAACAGGACGTGCGCCATCGGGTTGCTCCTTCGGATGGGGATGGGCGGACGCGCGCAAGAAAGGTTCGGGTCCATTGGTAGTCAGAGGCGCGGTGCCCGCTCCTGGCGGGTCCGTTTCCTCATTCCCCTTTCAATCCGTGCGTGCGGTTTTCCCGCACACGGCTTGCCGATGATCTTCCTGGTGGTCACGACGCGTATCCCGGGTAGCGGAC
>DATKOY010000285.1:0-15200 GCA_035524415.1 Solirubrobacteraceae bacterium
GCCGCGCGCAGTTGCACGACCACATCGTCGAAGCTCCCCCGCGCGAGCTCGAGCCGAGCGCGGCAGCGGTGCAGGTCGATCGCCGCCATCTCGGTCGGGTTGCGAGCGCCCGCGGCGGCGAGGACCTCGCCCGCCTGCTCGAGCCGGCCGAGCGCGAGCAGGCACGCCGCCGCGTTGCACTGCAGCGACACGCCGTAGTCCCCCGCCATGCCGACCGCCTGCGAGCGCTCGGCCCCCTCGAGCGCGAGCGCCAGCGCCTCCTCGAGCCTGTTCAACGGGCCGCCGAGCAGATCGGACAGGTTGAGGTAGGCGCGGAAGAGATCGTCGAGATCTCCCACTTCCTCGGCGATCGCGCGCGCCTGCCGCAGGTGTGCCACTGCGCTGCCGGCGTCACCGAGATAGGCGAGGTCACAGCCGAGCGTGTTCAGAGCGTGGCCCTCCTGCGCCCGTGCGCGCACGAGCCGTGCGATCGCGATCGCCTCCTCGCAGCAGCGACGGGATTCGTCGTGACGGGCGAGCAGCATCAGGGCCTGGCCGCGCGCGGCCAGCACTCGCGCGCGCTCCGGGGAAGGTGGGTCGGCGGGCACGAGCCGGACCGCCTGCTCGTATGCCTGCAGCGCGGTCTCGCTGTCGCCCGCAGCCCACAGGAACCGTCCGAGCCGCTCCCACAGGACGCCGGCGTGCGTCGGGTCGCGTGCGGCGTCGACGTGCCCGAGCGCGCCTCTGACGAGCGCCGCCGCCCGCGCGTGCTCGCCGGCGAGATTCGCGACCTCGGCCGCGCGGCGGGCGAGCCCGACCCGCCCGACGCCGGCCAGCTGATCGGCATCCGGTACCCGGTCCCACAGCTCGAGCGCGCGCTCATAGTGCGTTTGGGCCTCGGCGAAGCCCGAGCGGGTCTCGGCGACGGCGCCGGCACGCACGGCGGCCGATAGCGCACGCGGCAGGTCATGCGCGGCGAGCCAGTGCCGGGCGAGATCGCCCGCAACGGTCTCGGCGTCGCTCGCCAGCTCCGGATGCGCGCCGAGCGCGGCGCCATATGCCGCGTGCAACCGCACGCGCTCCTCGGCGAGCATCTCCTCGTAGACGACCTCGCGGAGCAGCTCGTGGCGGAAGACGTAACTGCCGGAGCTGTCCGACAGCAGCAGGTGATGGGTCACCGCCTCGCGCAGCGCACGCAGACGCTCCTCCTCGGGCACCGCCGAGACGGACTCGAGCAGCCGATCGGAGACGCCGCGTCCGCCGGCGGCGACGACCCGCAGAATCGCCTGCACCTCCGGCGGGCGCCTGTCGACGCGGGCGAGCAGAATGTCACTGAGCGTGTGCGGAATCTCGGCTCCGCCGGCGCCGGCCGCGACGAGCTCCTCGGTGAAGAACGCATTGCCCTGCGCACGCGTGAACACCGACTCGGTCAGCGCCGCGTCCGCGGCTGAGCCGAGGATCTCCGAGATGATCTCGGTGACCTCGTGATGATCGAATGGGTGCAGCTCGAGGCGTTGCAGCCGGCGGGTGCGCTCGAGCTCGGCAAGGAACGGACGGAGCGGATGTCCGCGATACAGCTCATCGGAGCGGTACGTCGCGACGAGCAGCACCCGTTCGGAGCGCAGGTTGCGCACGACGTACGCGAGCAGGTCCCGGGTCGAGCGGTCGGACCAGTGGAGGTCCTCCAGCGCCAGCACGAGCGGCGCCCGCTGCGAGAGGTGACCGAGCAGCCCCAGCATCAGCTCGAACATGCGCCCCTGAACGGGCGCCCCCTCGACGGTCGGCTCCTCACCCGAATCGCGCAGCTCGGGCACGATCCGCGCGAGCTCCTCGACCCCGGCATCGGTCAGCTCCGCCCGCCCGGCCCTGTCGAGCTCGCGCACGTAGGTGCGCAGGGCCTCGATGAACGGCGCGAACGGGAGGCGTCCCTCCTCGACGTCCAGACACCCGCCGATCAGCCCGACCGCGCCCTCCTGCGTCGCCCGCGTGACGAGCTCCTCGACCAACCGCGTCTTGCCGACGCCGGCCTCACCGGCAATCAGAAACGCCGACGCCTGTCCCCCGCCGGCCGCCGCCAGGCCGTCCTCGAGTCGCCGCAGCTCGTCGGCCCGCCCGACGAATCGCGGACTCGACACCAACCCGATCACGGACGGATTATCAACCTCGATCGCCCGTGCCGGTGCTCCCGCGCCGGCGGATCCGGCGGGTCAGCTTCGCGAGCGGGTCATAGCGCCGGTCCACGACGCGTTCCTTCAGCGGGATGATCGCGTTGTCGGTGATGTGAATGCCCTCGGGGCAGACCTCGGTGCAGCACTTCGTGATGTTGCAGAGGCCGAGACCGCCCTCGTCGACGACGAGGTCGGCCCGGTCGGCGCTGTCAAGCGGGTGGGTCTCGAGACTCGCAATCCGCACGAGAAAGCGCGGCCCGAAATAGCGATCGTGGAGGCGGTGGTCGCGCAGGATGTGGCAGACGTCCTGGCACAGGAAGCACTCGATGCACTTGCGGTACTCCGCCATCCGGTCGACGTCCTCCTGCCCGATCAGCCAGTCGGCCTCCGGAGCGGGCGTGAACGGCGGGATCCGCTTGTTGACCTCGTAGTTCCACGACACGTCGGTCACGAGGTCCCGGATCACCGGGAACGCCTTGAGCGGCTCGACCGTGATCGGCTCGCCCTCCGGAAGGTGGTCGAGCCGGGTCTTGCACATCAGCCGCGGCAGGCCGTTGATCTCGGCGCTGCACGAGCCGCACTTCGCCGCCTTGCAGTTCCACCGGACCGCGAGGTCCTTCGCCTGCGTTCGCTGGATCAGCAGGACCGCGTCGAGCACAACCATGCCGGTGCCAGCCTCGATCTCGTACGCGACGAGCTCGCCGCCGCGACCGTCGCCGCGCCAGAGTTTCAGCGTTCGGGCACTCATGCGCGCTCGGCCTCCTGTCGCTGCTCGACCAGCGCGCGCAGTGCCAGCGCCTTGTTGACCGGCCGCGGCTCGAGCTGGATCGAGCCGTCGGCGCCCTTGCTGATGACGATGTTGTGCTCGCCCCAGTAGTCGTCGTAGCCCGGGTAATCGAGCCGGCTGTGGGCACCGCGGCTCTCGTGCCGCATCAGCGCGGCGTGCGCGACCGCCTGGGAGACGACGAGCATGTTGCGCACGTCGTAGCAGAGGTGCCACCCGGGGTTGAACGCGGTCCCGCTCGACGGGGAGCGCAGCCGTGCGGCTCGGCGCTGGAAGTCGTCGAGATCGGCCACCGCCGCATTCAGGTTCACCTCGTCGCGGAAGATCCCGACGTCGTCCTGCATCGTCGCCATCAGCTCCGAATGCATCCGGTAGGGGTCTTCGTCGCCCGGGCCCGAGAGGTACCGGGTCATCTCCGTGGTGGCGTCCTCGATCTGCTCCTCGGCGATCCGCGGCTCGGCTGCCCGCCCGGCATCCGCCGCCGCGCCGAGCCCGGCGCGGCGCCCGAATACGAGCAGGTCCGACAGCGAGTTGCCCCCGAGGCGGTTGGCGCCGTTCATGCCGCCCGAGCACTCGCCCGTCGCGAACAGCCCCGGCACCGAGCTCGCGCCGGTCTCGGCGTCCACGCGGATCCCGCCCATGAAGTAGTGGCAGGTCGGGCCCACCTCCATCGGCTCCCGGGTGATGTCGACGCCGGCGAGCTCCATGAACTGGTCGTACATGCTCGGCAGCTTGCGGCGCACGGTCTGCTCGGGCAGGTGCGAGACGTCGAGGAAGACACCGCCGTGCGGGGTGCCGCGCCCCTCCTTGACTTCGGTGAAGATCGCGCGCGCGACGACGTCGCGCGTCGAGAGCTCGAGCCGCTTGGGGTCGTAGCGCTCCATGAACCGCTCGCCCGTCGAGTTGCGCAGAATGCCCCCCTCGCCGCGGACCGCCTCGGTCACGAGCAGCCCGATGACCCCCGGCGGCCACACCATCCCGGTCGGGTGGAACTGGACGAACTCCATGTCGACGAGCTCGGCGCCGACCGCGTATGCGAGCGCGTGGCCGTCGCCGGTGCACTCCCACGAGTTGGATGTGATCCGCCAGCACTTGCCGCCGCCGCCGGTGGCGAGCACGAGCGCCCGGGCGGCGAATGTGAACGGCGCGCCGGTCGCGCGGCGGTAGCCGAATGCCCCGCAGACCCGATCGCCGTCTGTCAGCAGGCGGGTGACGGTGCATTCCATGAAGACGTCGATCCCCGCGTGGACGGCCTTGTCCTGGAGCGTGCGGATCAGCTCGAGCCCGGTGCGGTCACCGATGTGCACGAGGCGGCGATGCGTGTGACCTCCGAACGCACGCTGAGAGAGCTTGCGCTCGGGCGTGCGGTCGAACACGCCGCCCCACTGCTCGAGCTCGTGCACCCGGTCGGGCGCCTCCTTCGCGTGCAGCTCGGCCATGTGCCAGTTGTTGAGGTACTTGCCGCCGAACATCGTGTCTTGGAAGTGGACCTGCCAGTTGTCCTCGGCGGCGACGTTGCCGAGCGCCGCAGCGATCCCGCCCTCGGCCATCACCGTGTGGGCCTTGCCGAGCAGTGACTTGCACACGAGCGCGGTATCCGCGCCCTCCTGCGCACACGCGATCGCCGCTCGGAGTCCCGCCCCGCCCGCGCCGACGACCACAACGTCGTACTGATGGCGCTCGATGCTCACTCAGATGATCCGCGGGTCGTGGAACACGCCCGACGCGGCGAGCCGGATGTACAGGTCGGTGAGCCCGACGGCGCCGAGGCTGACCCATGCCCACAGCATGTGGTGCGAATTGAACACGCTGACCCCGCGCCAGAGCTTGTGCCGCGTCCGGGCGCTCGCCGAGCACGTGAAGCAGTCGAGCCGGCCGCCGATCAGGTGGCGCAGCGAGTTGCAGCCGAACGTGAACACCGTCAGCAGGATCACGTTCGCGAGCATCACGAGCGAGCCGAGCCCGGCGCCGAACTCGAGTGAGCCGTCGGAGGTGCGGAACAGGAACGCGCGCACCGTGTCGTACCAGAGGAAGACGAGCACGATCGTCGCGAGGTACAGGAAGTACCGGTGGACGTTCTGGAGGATGAACGGGAACCTCGTCTCGCCGCGGTAGCGACCGCGGGAGCGACCGGCCACCGCGCAGGCCGGCGGCGAGAGGAAGAACGCCCGGTAGTAGGCCTTGCGGTAGTAGTAACACGTGAGCCGGAAGCCGAGCGGCACCCAGATCACGAAGAACGCGTACGTGAACGAGATGTGCAGGCCGAAGCTCTTGAGGTCCGGCGAGTAGAACGGCGAGAGGTACCGCGCTCCGCCACCCGTGTAGAGGTAGTCGGAGCCCATCGCGGCGACGATGATCGAATAGATCCCAAACGCCGTCAGGCCGACCGCCGTCGCCGCCGGCGCCACCCACCACCGGTCTCGTCGTGCGGTCGCTCCGAGGCGGGTGGTTGCCGCTTCCGCAGTCATCCGCGCGAACCTAGCAGCCAGGCCACCGGCGGCGTGGACTTGTTGACGTCGCAGCTCGTCCGCCCGCGCGCCGGTGTCCGCGCGATCAGCTCCCGGGCGGTGCCGCCAGCCGGCGCTCGATCAGGAACCGCGCGATCGAGGTGCGCGGCGGCAGCCGCAGCGGCCCGGTCTCCGCCGCCGCCGCACGGACGACCTCGAGTGGGAACCACCCCACGTCCTCGAGCTCGCCGTCATGGGCGAACGGCTCCCCGCCGTCGGCACGCGCTTCAAAGCCGAGCATCAGCGATGATGGAAACGGCCACGGCTGCGAGGTGACAAATCGCGGGTCGAAGACCTCGATTCCCGACTCCTCCCGCACCTCCCTGATCACGGCCTCGTCGAGCGCTTCACCCGGCGCGACGAACCCGGCGAGGACCGAGTACCGGTTCTCCGGCCATTCCGGGCGGCGCCCCAGCAGCAGGCGTCCGGCGTGCTCGACGACCATGATCACGACGGGATCCGTGCGCGGAAAGTGCGCGGTCCCGCAGACCGGGCAGCGGCGGGCGAGGCCGGCCTGGGCGATCGCCGTCGCGGCCCCGCAGTTGGCGCAGAAGCGGTGCCGCCGGTGCCAGCCGAGCAACGCCGCCAGGTATGCGGCGAGTCCACCCTCCGACTGTGGCAGCTCAGCCCCCGCCTCGCGCAGTCCGACGATCGCCCCGCCCTCGGAAAGGCGCGCGCGGGCCGTCGGATCGAGCCCTTCGAGGTCAACCGCGAACATCGGCGAGCCCCCTTCGATGCCGAGCAGGATCGTCTGCGCGGGATCCATGTAACGCGCCGCATCGCCCGCGATCGCGCGGCGCAGGACCTCGGCCGCGCTGCCGTCGCGCCGGATGAGCACCCCGCCGGCGCCGGCGCCGACCGCGACCGCCTCGGGCGAGCGTCGCTGCCGGTCAACCCAATCCGCGTCCTCGCGCAGCGTTGCCACCCGGTCAAGCGCCGCCCCGGAGAACGCGGGACGGGGCAGATCGGAGAGCTCGGACCGGGCGATGGACATGTGCCGGCTCACGACTCTAATGGAGGCGTGTAACGCGCCGGCCGGTGAGGGAGACTGAACGGTCGCATGGTGACGACCGTGATCTGCGGCTGATCGTGAGCACGCTGGCTCTTGAGAACTACACTGCCCCGATGGGGATCGCGCGGCGCAGCAGCGACGACGAGCTGCTCGTGCGCCTGCGGACCGGGGACGAAGCGGCCTTTCGGCAGCTCGTCACGCAGAACCACCGCGCAATGACGCGGCTCGCCCGCTCGTTCGTGCAGTCGCAGTCGATCGCCGACGAGGTCGTGCAGGAGACGTGGCTCGCGGTGATCCGCGGCCTTGACCGCTTCGAGGGGCGCTCGTCGCTGAAGACATGGATCTTCCGGATCCTCGTCAACCGAGCGAAGACGCGCGGCATCCGCGAGCAGCGGACGACGCCGTTCTCGGCGCTGACCGCTTCCGAGGACGACCCGAGCCCGGCCGTCGATCCGGAGCGCTTCCTGACCGGCGGCGCAGCGTTCGCCGGGTACTGGAGCATCCCGCCGAGCCGCTTCTTCGAGCTGCCGGAGGATCGGGTCCTCGCCGACGAGACCCTCGCGCTGATCGAGCGCGCCATCGTCGAGCTGCCCGATCGCCAGCAGCGGGTCATCAGGATGCGCGACCTCGAAGGATGGGACCCCGCAGAGGTCTGCGACGTGCTCGAGATCTCGGCCGAGAACCAGCGTGTGCTGCTGCATCGCGCGCGGGCGAAGGTACGCTCGGCCGTCGAAGCCCACTTCTCGGAGCTGGTGCAGACATGAGTTACGAAGATCTTCCGTGCCGCGACTTCGTCGAGCTCGCGACCGACTATCTCGAGGGCGCACTGACGGTTGAGCAGCGGCTCGTCGTCGAGCGGCACCTCGCGTTCTGCTCCCCGTGTGTCGACTACCTCGACCAGATGCGCGCGGTCATCCACGCGACCGGGACGCTCCGCGAGGAGGACGTCCCAGAGCCCGTGATGGAGTCGCTGATGGATGCGTTCCGCGCGCTGCACGGTCGGTCCGACGGCTGATCGAGCCGGTCAGAGGCCGAGCGCGCTCGCAAGCCATCGCGCCTGCGTCGCGCGCTCGCGCTCGAACGCGGCGTCGTACTCGGGGCCGCTCCGACGGCCGGCCACGCGCTCACCCGCGATCACGGCCGACCAGTAGCCCGCCTCGCCGGCGCGGCCCGCGCCGGCGAGCTGCTCGACCACCGCCAACAGCGCGGCGCCGTCTCGCAGCTCCGCTGCGCGCGGTGCCGCCCGCGCCGCGCAATCGGCCCCGAACGCCTTGCGCGCAGCCTCATCCCAGCCGCGCACCCGGTGCAGCAGCCGGCCGCGCTCGGCGACGAGTGCTGCCTCGGTCTCGAGGATCTCCCCGCCGAGCTCGATCGTCCACAGCTCCTGGCCGAGCCACTGCGCGAGCTGCTCGATCGTGCACGCATGCACGCCGTTGACGCACAGCCCGAGCGGCGTCGACGCGGACGCGCGCACCCACTCGCCGGGCTGCGTGCCGTCCGGTTGCGGCCAGCGCCAGCCGCTGAACGCGGACCGGCCCTCGACCAAGACCTTGTACGCGCGCACGAGACTCACAAAAATATCCGTAACTGGTGCTCGCCGGGCTCCGTGTTTGGCCCGGATGCCGACCCGACGGCCAACCGATTGGATTTCGTCCCACGATGACCCTACCCCCGAAAAACACAACCGACCTCGCGCTCGCCCCGGTTGCGGCGCACATCGACATCAACCTCCAGGAGTTCCGCGACAAGTCGCCCAAGGACGTCGGCCTCGCGCTGGCCCTTCAGCTCGACCGCCCCCCGATCCCGAACACGCCCGAGGAGCGCAAGTCGCACGTCCTGCGAGCGGCGCTTCGCAACGTCGAGATGCATCACTGGACCGGTTCGATCACCGACGACAACAGCCGTCTGCACCTGGACGGGGGCTCGGTGTCGATTGATCTCGGTCTCAGCGCGAGCATCACCCATTACATCGAAGCCGGCGAGGACGAGTAGGCACGCCCACTCGTCAGCGGGCTTTGCTGCGTCTCGCCGGCTCGCGGCCGGGTGGCTGCGCTGGGCGCTCACGGATCGGGGCCGGCGGGACCGGGAGCACGAGCGGATGGTCGCGCTTGACCGTCGCGCGCTCGCCGTGGTGGACGATCTCGAGCGGGTCGCCGTCGAGCAGCGCGTAGCTCGCCTGTTCATGGCGAACCTCGATCAGCAGCCGCCGCTCGCGAAACGCGAGGCGGTAGCGCAGGCGGACGAGCGCACCCGGCAAGCGGGGGGTGAAGCTGAGCTCCCCGTCGTGATCGCGCATCCCGCCGAGCCCGGCGACCGCGGCGATCCATGCGCCCGCGAGCGAGGCGATGTGCACGCCGTCGCGCGTGTTGTGCTCGAGGTCGTCGAGGTCCATCAGCGCCGCCTCGGCGAAGTAGTCATAGGACAGATCGAGGTGGCCGGTCTCCGCGGCCATCACTGCCTGAGTGCACGCCGACAATGACGAGTCGCGCACCGTGATCTGCTCGTAGTACTCGAAGTTGCGCGCTTTCTGCGCGTCGCTGAACGCGTCGCCGCGCATCTGCATCGCGAGCACCAGATCGGCCTGCTTGACGACCTGTTTGCGGTAGAGATCGAAGTACGGGAAATGGAGTAACAACGGGTATTGATCGGACCGTGTCCGATCAAAGTCCCAGCGCTGGTGCTCGGTGAAGCCTTCCGCTTGCGGATGGATGCCGAGCTCAGCGTCGTACGGGATCAGCATCGCTGTCGCCGCGTCCCGCCATGCCGCGGTTTCCTCCTCGTCGACGCCGAGCTGCGCCGCGAGGTCGGGGTGCCGCTCGGCCGCATCCGCGGCCGAGCGGAGATTGCGCTGGGCCATCAGGTTCGTGTAGACGTTGTTGTCGGCGACCGCGCTGTACTCGTCGGGGCCGGTGACGCCGTCGATCCGGAAGGCGCCATGCACGTCGTGATGCCCGAGTGAGCGCCACAGCCGGGCGGTCTCGACGAGCAACTCGAGCCCGGCCTCGCGTTCGAACGCGTCATCTTCGGCGGCCGCGCGGTAGCGCGTGACGGCATCGGCGATGTCGGCGTTGATGTGAAATGCGGCCGTCCCGGCCGGCCAGTACCCCGAGCACTCCTGGCCATGGATCGTGCGCCACGGAAACGCAGCGCCCCGAAGCCCCAATTGGCGCGCGCGCGCGCGAGCGAGGCCAAGCGTGCGGTGGCGCCATCTCAAGGCGTCGCTGACGGCGTGCGGCGCCGTGTAGGTGAGCACCGGCAACACGAAGCTCTCGGTGTCCCAGAACGTGTGCCCGTCGTAGCCGGGTCCGGTGAGACCCTTGGCGGGAATCGCGCGCTGCTCTCCGCGAGCGCCCGCCTGGAGCACGTGGAACAGGCCGAACCGCAGGGCCTGCTGCAGCTCGGCGTCGCCGTCGAGCTCCACGTCGGCGCGCTCCCAGAAGTCGTCGAGGTAACGACGCTGCTGCTCGACGAGCCCGTCCCAGCCGGCGTGCCGCGCGCTCGAGAGGGCCGCTCCGACCTGGTCGCGGAGCGCCGGCGTCGAACGCTCGGCCGACCATCCGTAGGCAAGGAACTTGATGAGCACGAGCGGCCGGCCTGGAGCAACGTCGCTGATCACGCGGACGCGCGCGAGATCCTCCCGGCTGTCGGTTGACGTCTCGGTCCCGGCGGGACCGTCAATCACGTGATCCATCGCCGCCGCCACCCGCAGGCCGCTGGCCTTGGTGCTGTGGACCAGGAATGCGCGGCGCTCGCGGTCGTCGTCGAACATCTCCGTCCGCAAGGGGGCGGCCAGCGCCGCGGCCGCCCGAGGATCGGCCTCGGACATCGGCAGTGTTTCGTTGGCGACGAGCTCCGACTGCACGACGACGGGGAACGCGTCCTCGACCGGCTCCACCTCGTAGCGGATCGCGGCGACCGCACGCTGCGTGAACGACACGAGGCGCGTCGAGGAGACGCGCACGATCCGGCCCGTCGGCGACACCCATTCGGCGGCACGCCGGAGCACCCCCGCGCGCAGATCGAGCACCCGCTCGTGCAGTCGCAGCTGTCCGTAGCGCACGTCGAACGGCTCGTCCTCGACGAGCAGGCGCATGATCTTCCCGTTGGTGACGTTGACGACCGTCTGACCATCCTCGGGGAACCCGTAGCCGGCCTCGGCATACGGCAGCGGCCGCACCTCGTAGAAGCCGTTGAGGTACGTGCCCGGCAGCCCGTACGGCTCGCCCTCGTCGAGGTTCCCGCGCAGCCCGAGATGCCCGTTCGCGAGTGCGAACACCGACTCCGTCTGGGCGAGCCGGTCGACGTCAAGCTCGGTCTCGCGGACCACCCACGGCTCGACCGGAAACGCCCGCTGCTTGATCACGGCGCGTCCAGCAGCTCCGCGAGATCGGTGACGACGACATCGGCTCCGTTCTCGGAGAGCGCCCGCGCCTGGCCGACGCGATCGACCCCGACGACGTAGCCGAACTGGCCGGCGCGGCCGGCCTGTACCCCCGCGAGCGCGTCCTCGAACACGGTCGCCCGTTCGGGGGGCGTGCCGACGGCGCGCGCGCCCGCGAGGAACGTGTCCGGCGCGGGCTTGCCGCGCAGATGCTCCCGGTCGGCCACGACCCCGTCGACGATCTCCTCGAACAGGTCGATGATCCCGGCGTGCTCGAGCACGTCCCGGCAGTTCGTGCTCGAGGAGACGACGACGCGGCGAAGGCCGGCGTCCCGCGCCGCCTTCACATAGCGCACCGATCCCTCGTACGCCTGGACCCCGTGCTCGCGGATCAGCCGCAGGACGATCTCGTTCTTGCGGTTGCCCAGCCCGTCGATCGTCTCCGCGTCGGGAGGGTCCGAGGGGCTGCCCTGCGCAAGCGCGACCCCGCGTGATGCCAGGAACGAGCGCACACCCTCATAGCGCGGCTTGCCGTCGACGTACTCGTCGTAGTCAGCGACGGAGTCGAACGCGACGAACTGCCCGCCGCGCTGCGCCGTGCGGGCGCGCAGGTACTCGTCGAACATCTGCTTCCACGCGGCGGCGTGGACCTTCGCCGTCTGCGTCAGCACCCCGTCGAGATCGAACAGACACGTGGTGATGGCGTCGGGGAGCCCGAGCACAGGCAGACCGTAGCTGATCCGAGTTTCGCTACCGTCGGCCCGTGCAGCTCGACGGGGCCACGGTGCTTGGACCTCGATCGACGCCTGCTGTGATGAGCTCGGCGAGGAGCTGCACCGGATCGATGTGCTGTTCAACAACGCCGGCCTCGTCACCGGCGGCCTGCTCGAGGAGCAGGACATCGAGCAGGTCTACGGGCGGCACCTCGACACCTCGGGTTGGGGCAGGGTCGGCGCCGGCGAGTGGGCCGACCACGTGCTCGAGGCGGTCAAGCCCGATCGCCGGGCGGTCGAGCCGGGCGGCAAGGCACGCCTGGCGGTGATCGCCGCGCGCGGCCCGTCGTGGCTGCTCGATCAGGCGACCGCGCGCGTGTTCAGCCGCACGCCCCGCCAGTGAGCCTGCGGCTTGGCGAACACGAGCTGGACGCCGCAGATACGGCGCTCCGCGAATCCCGCCTCGCAGTAGGCGAGGTACAGCGTCCACATCCGCCGGAAGCCCTCGTCGTAGCCGAGCCCGGCGAGCGCGGGGGCGCTCGCCATGAAGTTCCGCCGCCACCGGCGCAGGGTCTCGACGTAGTGCGGCGTGAGGTCCTCGAGCCCGACCGTCTGCATGTCGGTGCGGCCTGCGATCTCCCGCGCGATCACCGCGAGCGACGGCAGGCAGCCGTTCGGGAAGATGTGCGTGTTGATGAAGGACCTCGAGGCCTTCTCGACCTCGTATGCGCGGTCGTCGATCGTGATCGCCTGCAGCAGCATCGCCCCATCGGGCTCGAGCAGCTGTGAGCACCTGGCGAAGAACGTGCCGAAGTGCTGCCACCCGACCGCCTCGATCATCTCGATCGAGACGAGCCTGTCGTAGCGCCCGCGCAGGTCGCGGTAGTCCTCGAGCAGGACCGTGACCCGGTCGCTCAGCCCGGCCCGCTCGATCTGCGCGATCGCGTAGTCGCGCTGCTCGATCGACAGCGTGGTCGTCGTGACCTCGCAGCCGCGCGTCGCCGCCGCGTGGAGCGCAAGCCCGCCCCAGCCGGTGCCGATCTCGAGCAGCCGGTCGCTCGGGCCAAGCTCGAGCTTCTCGCAGACGCGCTCGAACTTCGCGAGCTGGGCCCCCTCGAGCGTCATCCCGGGCTCATCGAACACCGCGCACGAGTAGCTCATCGTCGGGTCGAGCATCCGCGAGAACAGCTCGTTGCCGAGGTCGTAGTGCGCGCTGATGTCGCGCCGGCTGCGCCGGCGGGTGTTGTAGGTGAGTACGCCGCGGATGCGCTGCGCCGGAACCCGCACGGGGGCGAGCGTGGCGCGCAGCCGGTCGAGGCCGCCGACGTTCCGCGCCGCAAGCCGGATCAGCGCGACGAGGTCCGGCGAGTCCCAGCAGCCCTGCGCATAGGACTCGGCGAGTCCTCTGCTGCCGCGCATGAGCATCCGCCATGTCCGGGGGTCGTGCACGACGACCGTGGCCGCCGGCGCGCCGGAGCCGAACGTCAGCTGCCGGGAACCGTCGACGATCGTGATGCTGCCGACGCGGATGCGCTGGAGGAAACGGCACGCGACCCGGCGCGCGATCGTCTCGCTCATGCCGCCTCCGCGTGTGCGCGGGCATGGGGATGGACGGGCACCCCCTTGATCTTCAGGCGCAGCGCCTGCATGTAGATGAGTGCCAGCACGCGGAGCGTCGCGAACGGGTAGCGCGCCGTGATCCGCGCGAGCGCGGCGCGCGTCAGCTCGCGCCGCCGCAGGCACAGGGTCGCGTCGAACGCGAGCGAGCCACGGCGGTGGCTCTCGATGTGAACAACCAACCGCGTGTCCGGGGCGACGACGCGCCAGTCGTAGCGATGTTCCATCGCCATGAACGGCGAGACGTGAAGCTGCTTGGCCGAGCTGCCGATGAGCGCATCGCCCGGCTCGGTCGCGCTGAGCAGATAGGTGTGGCGCTCGCCCCAGGGCGTGTTCGTCACCTCCGCCAGCACGTGCTCGAGCCGCTCGCCGGTGCGATCGAAGCAGTAGTAGAAGCTGACGGGGTTAAAGCAATGTCCGAACGAGCACAGCTGCGTGAGCAGCCGGATCGGGCCGGCCGGGCGCCGTCCCGTGCGTTGGTGCACGAGGTCGCGCACGGCGTCGGCGAGCGGCCGGTCGGAGCCGGGGAGGTAGTCGCGGCGGCGAAAGCGGACCAGACCCCGGTTGTGGCCGACCAGCCGGCCGTTCAGGAGGCGCGGCAGCTCATCGAGGTCGAGGTACGCGAGCGCCAGGCGGTAGCGGAACGCGTGGCCGCGAACGGCGAAGCGCCGGTGCCGGACGGCACCTTCGTAGATGCAGCTCGCGCTCACAGCCGGGCCCCGAAGCGCTCTGCGACGCGCAGCGCGCTGCGCACTCCGTCCTCGTGAAAGCCCCAGCCCCAGTACGCGCCGCAGTAGTGGGTGCGGTTGCGCCCGCTGATCTCCGCGACGCGGGCCTGCGCCTTGACACCGTCGGGCGTGTAGATCGGGTGCGCGTAGTCGATCGTGCGGATCACCTTATCCCGCGCGATCGCCTCAGTCCGGTTGAGCGTCACGCAGAATTCGCGCTCGGCCTGGAGGGACTGCAGGCGGTTCATGTGGTAGGTGACCGTGGTGCGGCCGGTAGGCGCTTCCTGGAGGTGGTAGTTCCAGCTCGCCCACGCGCGGCGGCGCCGCGGCAGCAGGTTCACATCGGTGTGCAGCACGGCCTCGTTGCGTTGATACGGAATCGCGCCGAGCAGGTCGTGCTCGGCCGGCGTCGCGTCGGCGAGCAGCGCGAGCGCCTGGTCGGAGTGCGTCGCGATCACAACCTCGTCGAACCGCTCCGCCTGCGCACCCCGCGCCGTGACGAGCACGTGGTCGGGAGCTCGGCGGACGGCGTCGACGGGCGCACCGACTCGGATCCGCTCCCGCCAGGGCGCGGTCAGGGCCTCGACGTAGCGAGCGGAGCCGCCCTTGATCGTGCGCCACTTCGGCCGGTCGCCGAAGCCGAGCATGCCGTGGTTGTCGAAGAACTCGGCGAGGAACCGCGCCGGGAAGTTCCACATCTGCCGCGGGTCGGCTGACCAGACGGCCGAGGCCTGCGGGACGATCAGCCGCTCGATGAACGGGCGGGAGAAGCGATGCTGCTCGAGCCAGGCGCCGAGCGATGGACCGTCCCCTCGGGGGTCGGTCCGGACGCGCGATCCGCGGTCGTCTGCGTCGCCCTCCAGCAGCGTGCGGGCCGCGTGGTTGAACCGCGCCATGTCGGCGATCATGCGGTGAAACCACGGCGTCACCATGTGGGCGCGCTTGGCGAACAGCCCGTTCGGCGACGCACCGTTGTACTCGAAGTCACCGACCCCATCGCTCACGCTGAACGTCATTCTCGACGGCTGCCACGCGACCCCGGCCCGCGACAGCAGCCGCTCGAAGTTGGGGTAGTTGCGGTCGTTGAAGACGATGAATCCCGTGTCCACATGGTGGGTCTCGTTCGGCGTGTCGACCCTGATCGTGTTCGTGTGTCCGCCGACGTGGCGGCCCGCCTCGAACACGGTGATCTCATGGTCGCGGTGCAGGAGGTGCGCGACCGCGAGCCCGGAGATCCCCGCGCCGATGATCGCGACCCTCATCGCTGTTGCCCTCGCGGTCGTGCCATTGCCCCTCGTAATTCGCGGCGCG
>DATKOY010000286.1:0-2607 GCA_035524415.1 Solirubrobacteraceae bacterium
TCGTTGTGGCCCTCGAAGGTGAAGTTCACCTCCTCGATGCCGTAGCGCTCGGCGGCGGCGCCGAAGGCCGCCTCGGCGCCGTTCGCGGCGCCGCTGTAGAGGATGCACTCCTCGCGCTTCACGGGTGCTTCTCCTGATCGGGGGCGACGAGGCTAACCGTCGATCCGGCACCACGCCAGGAACGCGAGGACGCCGCACGCGGCCAGCGCCAGAAGCGCATTCTCGGGCTCGGGCGCGCGGAAGATGCGCAGGCCCGCGGTGCCCTGTGCGACGTAGATGAGATCTCCGATCGGATCGATGCCCCCCGCGCCAAAATCGGCGCTGTACGGCTGGAAGAACACCTGGTCGTCGAGGCGCGGCGCCGCAGGATCGGATACGTCCCACGCCGTGAGCTCGGACGAGAATGCAAAGACTTCGGTGCCCGAGACCTTGAGGTCCAGGAATGTGAGATCGGCGACACCTTCGAGCGGAGCGCCATTCACTCGTCCCCGCTCGACCGGCTGGTTGGGAGCGGATACGTCCAGATCGACGAGGAGCGTCGGTCCAGGGCCCCCGGAGGTAGTGTGCCCCGCGAGGAATGCCCGCGACCCGTCGAGCGCGAGCCGATCGAATTGCCAGCCGTCTTGCGCCAGAGGAGCAGTCGGGAAGGAGCCGATCTCCGTCAGCTGGGTTGGATCGGACGCGTCGAGGACGTGGAGCCCATCGGGCTCCAGCAGGTAGACGAGCGTGCCGCGGGCTTCCAGGTTGTAGCTCTCTACCGGGTAGAATCCGAGCTCGGCGGGCGCCGACGGATCGGTGACGTCGACGATGTGGACGCCCGGCGGGTCCGCCGTGAGAAAGGCTTCGGCGACGTAGGCGCGATTGCCCGAGAGAGAGATGCTCGACGCGATTCCCTGGAGCGGGATCGTGCCGACCGCGACCGGTGCGGTCGGGTTCGAGATGTCGACGATGCGCACGCCGCCGCCGTAGGTGCCGCCGAGATACGCGAGGTTGCCGGCGATCTCGATGCCATCCGCCTTCCAGTCAATCTGGGACGGCGGCGTCGGGCCTGAGAGGTCGAGGTGGGCGACCTCGACGGGGGCGCGTGGGTCGGAGACGTCGAAGACGCGCAGCCTCGGGCCTTCGTAGGCGACGAAGGCGAGCGTGCCCACCACGCGCACGCCCGACGCGTCGTCGTGCGGGTCGTCGTCGGCGAGCCGCACGGGCTGCGACGGGCTCGATGCGTCGACGGTAGCGATGCCTCCCCCGCTCGTCGCAACGGCCACGCCGTCCGCCGCCGCAACCCGAAGGAAGGCGTTCTGGGCCGTGATGTCGAGGGTGCCGGCTACCACGGGAGCCGCCGGGGTCGAGAGGTCGAGCACGACGAGACCGCCGAGCGAGAGATTGGACAGCACGGGCTGCTGCAGGGAGACATAGGCGAGGCCCGCGGAGACCGCGATCGAGCTCACCGTGGCGGGCAACGAGACGATGTTTCCAAGCAGCGGCGCGGTCGGGTCCGAGACATCGATGACCTGAACATCTCCATCCGCCCACCACCCCCGGCCGCTGTACGCGAAGCCGTTCCACACGGCGAGCGGCCAGCTCACCTGCATGTTGCTCGCGCTGCGCTGGACCGGTGCCGAGGGATTCGACGCATCGATGATCCAGAGCATGGGATATCCGTCAAAATCGCCCATCGTCCCGCTTCCCGTCACGTAGATCAGGCTGCCGGCGACGGCGAGCCCCCCCGCTCGCACCTCGTCGAAGCCGGGGGTCGACAAGGCCAAGGACCCGATCTCGACCGGAGCGTGCGGGTCTGACACGTCGACGAACCGCAGTTCGGCCGAGCCCGCCGCGACGTAGGCGATGCCGTTCGCGACCCGAATGTCCCCCGCGTAGACCTGTGGCATGGCGAGCAGCGCCGTCTGCATGGGCGCGCGGGGGTCCCCGAAGTCGACGATGTGAAGGCCGTCGGAATCGGCCACATACGCGTAGTGACCTGCCGCGTCCAGCCCGTACGGGTTGGGGGGACAACCGTACCCATAGAGGATGTAGGGACACCACGGGGGATGAAGCGCCACGCTGCCGACGCGTTGCGGATGGGAGGGGTCCGAGATGTCGTGGATCTCGAGACCGAGCTCGGACAGCGTCACGGCGAAGTCGCCGGCTACCACGACGGCGGCGGTCGCAGTAGGAAAGTCGAAGGAGCCGATCTCCTCGAGATGGACACCGGCCTGGATCGGCGGCGCTGCCAGGACTCCGGCGCAGAGGACGCTCCACGCGAGGCGCCGACAGGCTCGTGGCCGCCCAGCCGTCATTCCGGCACCTCCCGACCTCGCATTCTATTCGACAGGGCGGTAGATGTCGATCCGATCCTGGTGTCAGAAGTCGTCGTTGTCCGGATTCTCGCAGGCTGCGAGCTGGTCCTCGTCGATCGGCGCGTCGGGGAGCGACGGCGGCGTCAGGAACGCCGGGTGTTCGAAGTCGAAGAACTCGAACGGCGGGACCGAGTTGGCGTCGCGGCCGGTGAGCGCCGGCAGGTCGAAGCGCGCCTCGATGAAGCGCGTGATCGAGGTGTGATCGTGGGGCACGTGCGACAGGAAGTGCGGCTTCGAGAAGGGCGAGATC
>DATKOY010000287.1:0-2898 GCA_035524415.1 Solirubrobacteraceae bacterium
TCCGCGCGTCGGCCGCGCACGCGCTCGCGCACGGCTACGACGGCAAGTGGGTCGTCCACCCGGACCAGATCGCACCGGTGAACGACGTCTTCACGCCGTCGCCCGAGACGCAGGCGCTGTACCGCCGGCTGCTCGGCTAACTGTAGTTCCTGAGCACGTTGGTTCATCCGGGCCGCCTTGGAGGCTGAGCGCTGTCAAAGGCAGCTCAAGCCCCAAGGAGGCGACCCGGATGGATCTGCACGGTAACGCGGCTCTCAGCTGGAGTGGACGTCGCGAGCTCGCGCGGCGTGTCGTTGTTGATGGTTGGACGGTGAAGGCGGCAGCTGAGGCTGCTGGGGTCAGCGTTCGTTGCGCGCGACGGTGGTCAGCCAGGTATCGCGGAGGCGACCGGCAGCTGCTGGATCGTTCCTCGGCGCCGCACCGGGTCGCCAACCGCACCGCACCTGAGCGCGTCGCGGTGATCGTCAAGCTTCGCCGGTTGCGGATGACAGCGGCGGAGATCGCCGAGACGCTCGCGATGCCGCTCTCGACCGTTTCCGGGATCCTGACCAGGCTCGGCCTGGGCAGGCTCGGGCGGATCGCTCTCGAGCAGCCGCTCCGCTACGAGCGGCAACGGCCAGGCGAGTTGATCCATATCGACGTCAAGAAGCTCGGCCGGATCCGCGGCGTCGGCCACCGCATCAGCGGCGATCGAGCCTCACAGAAACGCACGAGGCTCAACGGCCGCCTGACAGGCATCGCCGGCTGGGAGTTCGTCCATATCGCCGTCGACGACTACAGCCGCCTCGCCTACGCCGAAGTCCTCGACGATGAGACGGCCGCGACAGCGGCCGGCTTCCTCGCCCGTGCCGTCGCCTTCTACCGCCGCTACGGCATCGAGGTCGAGCAGCTCCTGACCGACGGATGAAAGTCAAGTGGACGCTGATCGCGGCTGGTGGGATCCTTTCGTTCGGGTGCGGGTGATTGACGAAGCGAAGCGCAGACCTGGGGCTACGGAGTCTGCCGCGCGGCTTTGCCCTTCGAGGGCCTTGTAGATGCGCGCCCCGGTGTCACGCCCGCACCCGCTTTCATCGGACCGGTTGAGCGCCAGTCGCTGACCAGGCGCCGGTAGGCGGCTTCGGCTTGCCGGGAGAGCTCGCGTTCGGCGTCAAAGACGGCTTTTGATTTGCCGCCGGCGATTCCCTTGCGGCCTTTCTGCGGCAGGGCGCCCGCGAGTAGCTCGAGTCGGCGGATCTTGTTTCTCGTCATCGCCGGGCGGGCAAACGCGTAGTCCTCGCCGCGGCTGAGCAGGTGCCAAAAGAGCACGACGAGCTTGCGCGCTGTCGCTGTCGCGGCGACTTGCGTCCCGCGGCGTGCGCGGATCCGCTCGAAGAAGGCGCGCAGCGGCCCAGGGGTGAGCGTCACCTTCCAGGCGGCTTCGCCGAGCATGTGCCTCGCCTCCGAGGCGCCCGCCTTTGAGATCCGGCCGTGATGGGCTGGCGCGCTGCCTGACTGCCGCACCCGCGGGTCGAGGCCGAGGTAACTAACGAGCTTGCGCGGCGAGGAGAAGCGGCGGATGTCGCCGACCGCGGCCATAAACGTCGCCGCTGTCTGCACGTTGACGCCCGGCACGGTCATTAGTCGCAGCACCTCCGGCCAGGCGAGCGCCTGCCTGGCGATCTCACGGTCGAGCGACGCGACTTCGATCTCGAGGAAATCGATCTGGCGTAAGCAACCGTCCAGGGTCAACCGCTCGTCGGTCGGAAGCTGCAACTCGGCCAGCCAACGCCGCCCACCCTTGCCGAAGGCATCCGTAACCGGTGGCCGCTCGCAGAGGTTGCGCCCGAGCACAGCATGCGCCTCATTCTTGGCTCGCGTCCGGGCGCGTACGATCCGCTCCCGCCGGTTGGTCACACGCCGCAGCGTCCGTGTCCGCTCGTCCGGCGTCCAAACCTCGTCGAGCAGACCCGCGACGAGCATCTTCGCCAACGTCCTCGCGTCGAGGCGATCGGTCTTGGCCTTTGCATCACGAATCGACTTCAGCTTGCGCGTGTTGGCGACCACGACTCGGATGCCGTGGCTCTGCAGCAGCGAGACGATCTTGTCGGTCCCGGTCGTCGCCTCCACCGCGACGACGTCGTCGGCCGCCAAGCTCTGCGCGAACAGCTCCAGGGCGGGCACCCGCGTCGGGATCCGACCCGCCGATCTGATCTCGCCCTCTTCGGCGATCGCGACCTCGCAGAAGTCGCGATGCACATCCAGTCCGAACCCGCGCACGGCTCCGCCTTTCCTCGATGACGGGAGCGCGGCGGGACACACGACAAGGACGGATTCGTGCTCTCAGCACACCGGGGTAAGTCGCAGGGGCGGCCACGAACAACGTCGAGCTCGCAGCTCATCGGTTATGTCGGCCTGCCCATCCGCGTCTCCCATGAACGCCCCGTGTCCCCGAAGCAACAATGCTCACGGCGGGGTCGGACGAGAGTTTCATGCCCCGACAACGGCTCCTGCTACCGCTCCGTCCTGCACGCAATCGCCTGCCGCCGGCTCGGCATCCGGCACCTACGCACCCGGCCGCGGCGGCCGCAAACAAACGGAAAAGCAGAGCGCTTCATCCGCACCATGCTCAACAGCTGGGCCTACGGCCCGATCTACGGCACAAGCCGCGAACGCACCGCCGCCCTTGACGGCTGGCTCTGGCACTACAACCATCGCAGGCGACACTCAGCACTCGGCCACCAACCCCCGATCAGCAGAACCAACGTGCTCGGGTCCTACACCTAGAGCGAGGTCGGCAGCACGATGTACGGCCCCGGTGGATGACCACCCGGGCCGTAGACGGTGGTCGGGCTGTCGGGGATGTAGTGCGACTTGAAGACGTCGTGGCGGATCAGCTTGCCGTTTGCTGCGTACACCTGT
>DATKOY010000288.1:0-34214 GCA_035524415.1 Solirubrobacteraceae bacterium
TACCGCTACCGGGATTCGAACCCGGGTTTCCGCCGTGAGAGGGCGGCGTCCTAGTCCCCTAGACGATAGCGGCGGGGTGACGGGCGAGGCCACGAGGACGATGGCACGCGCGAGCGCAGCCCACCGTTCCGGATCGGTCGCTGCAAGGTTAGCGTGCGGGGGTCAGGCGGGGCGCGAACAGGCGCGACGTGCGGGTGTGCAACGGCGAGGCAGTCGCGACGAGGTGCTTCTGTCCGACCCAAATGCGAACATATGTTCGATGCATTCCGCTCCCGCATTTCCTCGCCAATTGCTAACGTCACGGGGTCCCGCGGCTGTGGTGAAATTGGTATACACGCGGCGTTCAGGTCGCCGTGCCCTTACGGGCGTGGAGGTTCGAGTCCTCTCAGCCGCATCGGGAATGTGAGATGCATTCCCCGCGAACCGTCGCCGCCGCGCTCGAGCTTGCCGCATCAGGCGCCAGCGCGACCGAGGTCGCCCGCCGTCTCGCAGTGCCACGATCAACCGTCCGTGGCTGGCTGGCCGGGGCCGTCCCTCATGCTGCGGCGATCGATAAGCGGACCGGATGCAGGTTGGCCACCGGACAGCGGACCTTCCGCCAGCGAACGTCTACCGGCTCGGTCAGTACCTCGGCGACGGCTGTATCTCGCCTCATCACCGCGGCGTGTACAAGCTCAGGCTCGCGCTCGGCATCCGCTATCCCGCGATCCTGGGCGCGTCTGTCACCGCGATCCATGACGTCAGAGGTGGCATCGTCGGAAGTCGGCTACACCCGAAACACCGCGTCGAGGTCGATTCGTACTGGCAGCATTGCCCATGCTTGTTGCCCCAGCATGGCGCCGGGTTGGTGGACGGAAACCAGCGAGGGGATCTACGTGTTCCGCAAGGCGGACGTGGCCATGCTCGATCGCTTCATCGGACCAAAGCGATGATCGGTCTCAGAGCCAGCCCCGTTCCTCGGCAACGCGCACCGCCTCGCCGCGATTGCGAGCGTCGAGCTTCTGCATGACTGATGAGAGGTGGTTTCGAACCGTACCCGGCGAGAGGTAGAGCGCACTCGCGAGCTCGGCGACAGTGGCGTGGTCGCGCGAGGCGGCGAGCACCTCGTGCTCGCGCGGTGTGAGTGGGCTGTCGCCTTGGCTGAGGGCCGCGGCGGCTAGCCCCGGGTCGACGATCCGCTCTCCTGAGACGGCCCGCCGGATCGCGGTCGCAAGCTCGTTCGCCGGCGCATCCTTCAACAAAAACCCAGAAGCACCGCCCTCCATCGCTCGGCGCAGGTAGCCCGGACGACCGAAGGTGGTAAGGATCAGAATCCGGCACTCCGGAACGGCGTCGGCCAGTTCGGTGAGCGCGTCAAGACCGGTCCGCCCCGGCATCTCGATGTCGAGCAGCGCGATATCGGGCTGTGCGTCGAGCGCGGCGCTCAGCACCTCGTCGCCACGGGAGACCTGACCCACGACCTCGATGTCAGGCTCGAGGCCGAGCAGGCTGGCCAGGGCGCCGCGGACCATCGCCTGGTCCTCGGCGATCAGGACCCGGATCACGAATCGGCCCCACCGGGAGATCCAGCAACAGCGGCGGTCGCCGGTGGCTGAACGCGGACGTCGTGTGCCTCGAGCCCCGAGGTCCCGCCGGCTGGCTCAGGATCAACCGGCACACGGACGGCGAGCCGGAAGCCGCCGCCCGGGAGAGGACCGGCCTCGACCGTCCCGCCGAGTGCTGCAGCGCGCTCCGCGAGCCCGTCGAGCCCGTGGCCGGCCGCGGAGCCGCGGTGACCCGAGCCAGCACGAGCAGCGGCGCCGATCCGAGCGCCGGGTCTGGGCGCGCCACCGGCGACGGGACGGTCGGCGGGGTTCAGGGCACGACCGTCGGCGCTCAGGCCACCGCCAGCGGCCGACGGACGACTGGCGCCCGACTTACCACCAGCGCCTGCCACACCGGCGCCTGCGACACCGGCGCCTGCCACACCGGCGCCTGCGACACCAGCGCCTGCGACACCAGCGCCTGCGAGGCCAGCGGCGCCACCGCCGTCGTCGATGATCTCGGCGGTCGCGTCGGTGAGCGTGGCGCCGATCCGCAGAGTGCAGCGGCCCGCGCCGCTGTGGCGGATCACATTGGTCGCGCCCTCTCGCACAGCCCAGGCGAGGACTGCCTCGACGGCGGGATCGAGCGGGATGTGTCCGCGCCGGATGTCGGCCTCGATCCCTGCTGCCGAGAGCGCCATCTTCGCCCCGGCAAGCTCGCCGTCGAGGGTCGGCTGTCGGTAGCCGCTGACTGCCTCGCGGACCTCGCTGAGGGCGGTGCGCGCGACCTGCTCGACCTCGGCGATCTCGCGCTTGGCGTCGGACGAGCGGCCGGGGAGGAGCCGGCCGGCGAGCTCGGCCTTCAGCGCGATGACCGACAGGGTGTGACCGAGCAGATCGTGGAGGTCGCGGGCGAAGCGCTCGCGCTCTTGGGCGACCGCGAGGCGCGCGAGCTCGGCGCGCGCTTCCGTGAGCTCCTCGTTGTGGATCCGTAGGTCCCGGAGGAGCAGCATCAGGAGGCCGATCCCGGCTGCACTGGCGACGAAGCCGACCACGGCTCCCCCGGAGGCACCGTTGAGCGCCGCGGTCGCCCCGGCGAGCGCGGCACACAGAATCACGCCAATCGAGCCGAGCGGCGGCGGGGCGATCAGGCCGGCGCATGCGGCGCAGTACGTGAACAGGAAGCCCCAGCCGGACCGGTCCAGGACGGTGAGTGCGAGTGCGCACGCGATCAGAACGCCGAACAGCACGACGCGGGTCGACGAGCGGCTGTCGCGACGCCACGAGAAAACAAGCAGGACGTACGCGACGACGAACAGGGCCGCGCCCGCCACGGCCAGCCAGTGCTGGAGGTCGGGACCACGGCGTCCGATCGCGTTGGCCAGCGGGAAGAGGATGAACGCGAGCCATACGAGGGCGCCGCCGAGGCCGACGGCGCTCCGCGTACGCCCACGGAGCAACGCGCCGCCGAGGCTGAGACGTGGATCGTCGTTTCGCTCACCCCGCATAGATCCTCATCCCGCCCACCGTCAGACCCTCATCCACCCGCGCGACCGCTCCCGCACGCCCTTGCCCGCCGGCCGACCCACCCGCACACCCGCAGCCCCTGAGCTCATGCGACCTCACCCTGCGGCTGGCGCAGGAATCGGATCATCAGGAAGATCCCGACAGCGGTCCAGATCAACAGGGTCTGGATGTCGTGTCCGACGAACCCGCTGCCGGTGGTGCGTGGGTCGAACGCGTGCTGCATGAGGTCCGCCAAAGGCTTGATCGGGAAGATCTTCGCGATGCTCAGCAGGAACTGTGGCATCCCGTCGGTCACGAACCAGATCCCAGAGATGAACGTCAGCGGCAGGATCAGCAGGTTCACGACCGCGGGCGCCGCCTCGGCGTTCGGGATGAAGCGGACGATGCCGATGCCGAGCGTGGTGAACGCCGCGGTGCCGAGCACGAGCGCCAGGATCACGGCGGGCAAGGTCGACAGGCGCACGTGGACGCCGTAGGCGACGGCGCCGAGCGCCAGCGTGAACGCGGTCATCGCTGCGACGATCACGACGGTCGAGCCGATGCGGCCGGCGACGTAAGCCCATTGCGGCAGGGGCGTGCCCTGCATCCGCTTGAGCACGCCCTCGTCACGGAGCATGGCGGTGTTGATCGACATGTTCACGAACGTCGTCGAGATCACGGCGTAGGCGAGGATCCCGGGGACGAAGAAATCGTCGTAGGGGATCCCGCCCCGCTGTGCGAGGTGGGTGCCGGAGTTCAGCGACGCGAAGATCACCAGGAACATGAGCGGGAACAGGAACGTGAACAGGCCCCGTCCACGGTTGCGCATGAACGCACGGAGTTCGTAGCGCGTCTGCCAGGCCGCGAGTCCGAGGTCGCGCCGGAACGATGCTGTGAGCGCCGCGCTCATCGAAGTACCTCCTCCGCCTGGTGATTGTTGTTGGGCTCGCCGGCTCCGGTCAACTCGAGGTAGATGTCCTCGAGCGTCGGCTGAGTCACCGAGAACCGCTCGAGCTCGATATCCCGCTCGAGGGCCCAGCTGGTGATCCGATGCGCCGCGGTGACCGGCTCGCGCGTCAACACGAGCACGCGGTCGCCCTCGAGCCCGCGCTCGAGCGCGGGCACGTCCGGCACGTCGCCAAGGGAGTGACTCGACGGCAGCACGAACCTGATCTCCGCCGGGCGCAGGTCGCGGCCGCCGAGCTCGTCCGGCCGTCCGAGGGCGATGATCTCGCCGGCGCGCATGACCGCGACGCGGCTCGCCAGATACTGCGCCTCGTCCATGTAATGGGTCGTCAGGAAGATCGTCTTGCCGAGGTCGCACAGCGAACGGATCGTGGACCACGCCTGGCGCCGGGCCGCCGGATCGAACCCCGTCGTCGGCTCGTCGAGGAAGATCAGGTCGGGATCGCCGACCAGCGCCAGTGCAAGATCGAGGCGCCGACGCTGCCCGCCCGAGAGCTTCTTGGCGCGCGTGTTGCGCTTGTCGGTCAGCTCGACAAGCTCGATGACCTCGTCGACGGGACGGCGGCGCGGGTGGTACCGGCCGTACATCTCGACGAGCTCGGCGACCGTCAGGTCGCTCTGGACACCGCACTGCTGCAGCACGATGCCGAGCCGGTCGCGCAGAGCGCGGTCGCCCGACGCGGGATCAACGCCGAGCACCCAGGCCTCGCCGTCGGACCGCGTGCGATAGCCCTCGAGGATCTCGACCGTCGTCGTCTTGCCGGCCCCGTTCGGGCCGAGCAGGCAAAACACCTCCCCGCGAGCGACCTCGAACGTGACCCCGCGGACTGCCTCCATCTCGCCGTAGGACTTGTGCAGATCGCGCACCTCCACGGCGAGCTCCTCGCTGTGCATGTGGATCGTTGACATGACTGCCAGCTTAGGTCTGCCACCTGCGCTGCGTAAGTGGCGCGCGACCGAAATCAGCCATGACATTCGTCATGGGTCAGGCCGCAGTGCATAACCCTCGTGGCAACGGCCGACCGCGCCGGCCCGTCAGCGATTCCAGCCCCGAAGCACCTCGGTCTCGCGCTCGAACCCGAGCACGCCGATCCCGCCGGCCTCGAGCGCCAACCGCGCGCCGGCAGCGACCTCCATCCCGAGCCAGCGGGCGGTGAGCACCCGCAAGATGTGCCCGTGCGCAAACGCGATCGCATCGCCGTCGGCGCGCCGCAGCCGCGCCAGCACGCGGTCGACACGCTCTCGTACCTGAGCCGGCGATTCGCCGTCTGGACAGCCGTCTCGCCACAGCAGCCAGGCGGGACTGCGCAGCCGGATCTCCGGGGTCGTCAGGCCCTCGTACGAACCGTAGTCCCACTCGCGGAGATCATCGTCGAGGACGGCCGCATCGGCGAATCCGGCCAACTCGCAGGTCTCACGGGCTCGCCGTAACGGACTGCACAGCACGAGCGAGAACACTCGCTCAGCCAGCAACGGACCCACCGCCTCGGCCCGCGTCCTCCCCGCCTCCGTCAGCCCCAGGTCGGTGTGACTCGTGTGCTTGCCGGCGCGGCTCCACTCCGTCTCGCCGTGCCGCACGACCACGATCTCTCTCGCCACGGCCTATCCCCCCGCTCCCGACCCGCCGGTCCGCTCGATCTCGGCGACCTTGGCCAGCCGCCTCGCGTGCCGCTCCGCTCCGCTGAACCTCGCGCGCAGGAACGCCGTCACGATCTCGGCGGCGACCTCCACCCCCACGACCCGACCGCCGAGGCACAGCACGTTCAGGTCGTCGTGCTCAACGGCCTGATGTGCCGTGTACGTATCGTGCACGGTCGCCGCCCGCACGCCGTGGATCTTGCAGGCCGCGACGGACACGCCGGCACCCGAGCCGCAGACGATGATTCCGCGCTCGGCCTCGCCCGAAACGACCGCCCGGCCGACCACAAGCGCCTTATCGGGGTAATCGACCGGCTCGGCCCGGTCGGTCCCGAGGTCCAGCACGCGGTGCCCCTCCGCCTCGATCAGCGACAGCACCCGCTCGCGCAACGGCACCCCCGCATGGTCAAACCCACACGCCACGACCATCAGCTCACCTCCGATGCCTCCGGGTCACGCGCCGTCGCCTCGCGACTGGACCGCGGCGGTCCGGCGGCGGCCGCCTCGAGCTCCTCCTCGGCAAGCAGCGCCGCTCCGAGCACACCCGCACGAACACCGTGCCGTGCCAGCCTGACCGTCGTCCTTCGGCCGAGCCCGGGAAGCGTGTACTGCGCCGCAACCCGCCGCGCCGGCTCGAGCAGCAGGTTGCCCGCCTGCGCCCCGCCGCCACCGATCACGACCTCCTTCGGATCGAACGTGTTGATCGCGTTCGCGACGCCGATGCCGATCCGCTGGCCCCAGACGTCGACGATCGCGCGCGCGGCCTCATCGCCGTCGAGCGCTGCGCGCACGATGTCCGGACCGAGCACGGGCCTGCCCGCCGCGTGGATCCGGCCCAGCGCCGAGTCGGGAGCGTCGAGCGCGGCCTGCTCGCCGAGCCGGTCAAGCGCATGGCCCGCTGCGGCGTACTCCAGCGAGCCGGGCTGCGGGAACCCGTCGGCTGCGGGAACTCCCCGCCGTACGTCGAGCGCAACGAGCGTGTGTCCGATCTCTCCCGCGCCGCCGGTCGCGCCGCGGTAGATGCGCCCGCCGAGCACGAACCCTCCCCCCACGCCGGTCCCGATCGTGATCATCACGAGATCGCGCGCCACCATCCGCAGGTGCTCGTCGTGGGCCTCGGCGAGCGCGGCGACCGTCGCGTCGTTGTCGACGAACACGGGCACGCCGAGACGCTCGCCGAGCACCTGTCGGAGCGGCACCTCGTCGAGTGGCACGTTGACCGAGGAGACGACGCGTCCGGTCGCGAACTCGACCACCGACGGCACGCCGATGCCGACCCCGTCGAGCACCGGTCCGCGGACCTGGCCGACCATCTCGACGACCTGGTCGAGTAGCGGCCCGCTGCCCGTGAGGTTGGTCGAACGCAGCAGCGAGTCCCCGAGCTCGGCCCCGCGCATGCCGGCCACGGCGATCTTCGTTCCGCCGAGATCGACGCCGATCACCGACACGCTCACAGCTTGCCCGCCGCCGCTTCGTCGATCAGCACCGTCACGTCGCGACCGAGGGTCGCGAGCATCGATGCCGGGACGTGGGGATCGGGTCGCGCATCGCGCCCGAAGGCCGCCGCCACGGGATCGGCCTTCGAGGCCCCGGACGCAAGCACGACGATCTGCCGCCCCCGTCCGAGCGCCGGCAGCGTCAGCGTCACCCGCGGCACGAACGGCTCGAGCCCTGCCTCGGGCACGCCGACCGCGAACCGGTCGCGCACGGCCAGCGAGGACTGATCGGGAAACATCGAGGCCGTATGCCCGTCGGAGCCGATCCCGAGCAGCACGAATGCGAACTCGGGCGGGCCCCATGACCGCAGGGCACCGTCATAGGAGTCTGCGGCCGTGGCATACCCGAGCTCGCCTTGGATCCGGTGGATCCCCGCAAAGCGGCCCTCGCCGACCCGGTCAAACAGCGCCCGCCGCACCATCAGATAGTTCGAGCGATCATCATCCGGGGGGACGCAGCGCTCGTCGGCGAACCACAGCGTCGTCGAGCTCGCATCGAGCCCGGACTCGGAGATCGCCCGCGCGAGTTCCTCATACGCGGGACGCGGTGTCGAGCCACCCGTCAGCACGACGTCGCCCCCGGCAGTCACCGCGTCGATCAGCATCGCTGCGCACGCGGCGCTGGGATCCCCCACGACCTCGATCCGCACGTCGGCATCGCTCACGAACAGAAACCCCTCGCCGCCTCGAGCGCCGGGCCGTAGGTGGGGTCGCGGAGCAGCGCCTGCCGGACGCCCTCGCCGAGGATACCCCCCTCCCCACGCGAGGCGCCGAGCACCTGCCATCGCCGCTCCGTGCCATCCCACCGCTCACTCGCCGACAGCCCGCCCCGGCCGCGATCCAGCGACAGCGAATACCCCGAATTGCACGACACGGTCACGCCCGCCAGACCCGGCACCGTCTGGTCGGCGTGCTCCAGTGAGACCGCCACCTCGCCCGTCTCGCGCAGGGCCACGCCGCGCGCGCCGCTGCGGCTGCGCGAGGAGAACGGCGTCGGTTGCCACCCCAACCGCGAGCTGAGCCAGCCCGCCAGCAGCAGGGCGCTGCTCGTCGACGTCGGGCGATGGCGGATCGTGATGCCGTTGATTCGCCCGAGCGCCGCCCGGCGGGCAGGCGGGTCGAAGCTCGCCGCGAGCCGCTCGCGCCACGGGGTCGTGCGCAACCAGGCAAGGTCGACCACGTATGCGGTCCGCAGCAACTCCAGCGAGCGCTGCACCGCGGCGGACCAATCGAGCACGTCGTCGCTGTCGAGCAGGATCACGTCGGTCAAACCGCGAAGCGTCTCGACGGCTTCGTCGTGGCCGTGGGGAGACCACAGCATCGTCGGAAGCTCTGAAACGATCACCGGGTCGACGATCGTCTCGAGCCGCGGTAGATGCTCGGGACCGATGTCGATCTCGACCTGCTCCAACATCACGCCGAGCCCGTCAGCAGGTTCCTCGTAGGACATCGCCGCCCACGCATCGATCGTCGTTCGCCCCTCCTCGACCGCGCATAGGATCGTGCGTGACGCGTGGTACCGGCCGACGTGGGCAAGCCTGTTGGAAATCTCGCCCTTCCACTCGCGGTCGACGATCACGACGAGGTTGAGCACGCGGGCGGGAACGAGCGCGCCGTTCGCGACGTGCCGCTCGTGCAGCATGCGCCGCAGTGCGTCGTCGATCGCGCCAGGATTGGTGTTCTCTTCCGACCAGACGTCCTCGGTCACAGCCGTCGCCACCGCCGTCCTTCCTCCAGTAGCGCGTCGGCTTCGCGTGGCCCCTGGGATCCGGACGGGTATTCGGCTATCGGCGACGTCGTGTCCTCGTACCACGCGGTCAGGATCGGGTCGATGATCCCCCACAGCGCCTCGATCTCGTCATTGCGCGTGAACAGCGTGGCGTCTCCCCGCATCGCGTCGAGGATCAGGCGCTCGTACGCCTCCGGCGACTGTGACATGAACGACGTCCCGTAGCGAAACTCCATGTTGACCGGACGGATCCGCATCCGGGGGCCGGGGATCTTCGCCCCGAGCGAGACCGACACGCCCTCATCGGGCTGCACCGTCAGGATGATCTGGTTTGCCTGGACCCCGACCGAGCCAGAACTGTGGAACGCGAGGTGCGGCACCGGCTTGAGCGTCACCGCGATCTCGGTCAGCTTGCGCGCGAGGTTCTTGCCGGTCCGCAGGTAGAAGGGAACGCCCGCCCAGCGCCAGTTCGACACGTGCAGGCGCAGGGCCGCGTACGTCTCGGTTCGCGAGTCGGGCGCGACGCCCTCCTCCTCGCGGTACGCCGGAGCGGGGCTGCCACCGACGACGCCGCGGCCGTACTGCGCGCGCACCGACATCGAGGCGACCTGATCGATCTCCGGCGGCACGATCGCCTCGAGCACCTTCAGCTTCTCGTCGCGCAGCCGGTTCGCCTCGAATGCAATCGGGGGCTCGATCGTCAGCAGTGCGAGCAGTTGCATCATGTGGTTCTGGACGAGGTCGCGCAGCGCACCCGCGCCCTCGTAGTACCCAGCGCGCCCGCCGATGCCGAGGTCCTCGGCTGCGGTGATCTGCACGTTGTCGATGAAGTTGCGGTTCCACACGGGCTCGAACAGCGCGTTGGCGAACCGCAGCGCCAGCAGGTTCTGGACCGTCTCCTTGCCGAGGTAGTGATCGATCCGGAAGACCTGCGACTCGTCGAAGACGTCGAGCACGTCATGGTTGAGCTGCCGTGCCGACGCGAGGTCATAGCCGAACGGCTTCTCGATCACGACCCGCGCGGTCGCGTTCGACGGCCGGTCGAGGCCCGCCGCACCAAGCTTCGCGCAGATCACCGGGAAGAACTGCGGCGCGGTCGAGAGGTAGAAGACGCGGTTGAGTTGCTCCCCCGCCTGGGCATCGAACTCGCGCAGCACGGTGTCGATCCGTGCGTAGACGCTGTCGTCGTCGAACGTCCCGGGGACGTAGCGGATGTTCGACAGCAGGCCGCTGAGCACGTCGGGATCCGGCCGCGTCCGCGAGAACCGCTCGATCGATTCGCGCGCGACCGCGCCGAAGTCCTCATCCGGCTGGTCGCGCCGAGCGACGCCGATCAGCTCTAAGCGCTCCGGCAGCGCGCCCTCGTGAGCGAGGTTGTACAGCGCCGGCAGCAGCTTGCGGTGCGCGAGATCGCCGGTCGCACCGAAGATCACGAGCGCGGTCGCGTGTACCGGCAGCCGCTCGAGTCCCTCGATCAGCGGATTCTCGAGGGAAGCGGCGGAATCCTCGGCAACCGCTGCATTCATGCCCACGCCGCCCGCGTCAGGAACTCCCGGAGGTCGCCTTCACGGCGTGCCCACCGAATTGGTTGCGCAGCGCCGCAAGCATCCGTGCGGCGTAGTCGCCGTTGTCGCGCGAGTAGAAGCGCGCGTACAGCGCCGCCGCGAGCGCCGGCATCGGCACGTCGTGGTCGATGCCCGACTCCAGCGTCCAGCGACCCTCGCCCGAGTCCGCGACGAATCCCTCGAGGGCGTGCAAATCACGACCGTCGGCCTCGAACGCACGGGTCGCCAGCTCGAGCAGCCACGAGCGAATCACCGACCCCTGCGTCCACACCTTCGAGATCTGCTCGACGTCAAGGCCGTACTCGGACTGATGCAGCAGCTCGAAGCCTTCCGCGTAGCCCTGCATCAGCGAGTACTCGATTCCGTTGTGAACCATCTTCACGTAGTGGCCCGAGCCGGGGCCTCCCATGCGACCCCACCCGTCCGGAGGAGCGAGCACGTCGAGGATCGGCGATAGCCGATCCACAGCCGCTTGATCGCCGCCCGCCATCATGCAGTAGCCAACCTCGAGTCCCCACACGCCGCCGCTTGTTCCGACGTCGACAAACGCGACGTCCCGTTGGGCGCACTGCGCATGGCGCGCGATCGAATCGGTCCACCGCGAGTTGCCGCCGTCGACGATCATGTCGCCCTGCTCGAGCAGCTCGAGCAGCTGATCGACCGTCTGCTGCGTGGGATCGCCGGCCGGAACCATGATCCACACCGCACGCGGGGCCCGCAGGGCCCCCACAAGCTCCTTCAACGACCCAGCGCCGGAGGCCCCATGCGATTCCGCCGCCTTGACCGCGTCCCCGCTGAAGTCAAACGCGACGACCTCGTGGTCGGAGTCGCGCCTGATCCTGTGGACCATGTTTCCGCCCATCTTGCCCAGCCCCACGAACCCGATCTGCATCCGCTCAGCTCCTCATCAGTCAGCCGGCCCCAAGGAGGCCCTTGATCCGTTCGGTCAGCCCGCGCATCGCTCTCACCGGGTCGCCGTGGAGCTTGACCCGCTCGGCCGCCAGTCCGTGCGAGCGGAGCGTCTGCAGGTCGCCGGCCGCCTGCGCCGCGATCAGCGTCCCGAACGTGTACCCGGCGCCCGGGATCTCCGCGTCGCGCGCGGGATCGTCCACGAGCTGCAGGAATCGCCCGGTCGGCGGGCCGCCCTTGTGCAGCTGCCCGGTCGAGTGCAGGAAGCGGGGGCCATAGCCGTACGTCGTGGCGGCGCCGGTCGCGCTGCGAATCACCGATCGCAGCTCGGAGGTGGCCACGTCCAGCTCGTCGGACGGCGCCAGGTAGCCCATGATCGCCACGTAGTGCGGCGGCGTGGCGTCGGCGAGCAGCGCTCGCAACGCCGCGTCATCGGCGACCGCCAAGTCGGGCACGGAGCCGCTGTCCAACACCCGCTTGGTGTTGTCCTTGGCCTCCTGCACGTTGGGCTGGTCGAACGGGTTGATCTCGAGTGCCCATCCGGCGACCGCGACCGCGAACTCCGCGAGGAAGAAGATCCGTCCGAGATCGCTCGGACCATCGGTCGACACCGTCAGCGTCGGATGGCCCGCTCCCGCCAGCGCCTCGACCGCGGCGTCCAGCGCCGCATTCGGCTCGTCCTTGTTGCGCAGGTAGGCGAACACGCGATCGCCGCGGTACGCGTCCGGCGTGCCGACCGGCTCGTCCGCGACCGGCAGGATCCCGCGTCCGTGTTTGCCGGTCGACTCGGCCACCAGCTGCTCGACCCACAGCCCGAAGCTCTCGATCGGCGGCGAGACGATGAACGTCAGCTTGTCGTGGCCCCGCCGTGCGAGCTCGCCGACCGCAGCGCCGAGCCACAGCCCGGAGTTGCTCTCACTCGAGTCAAAATGAACGCAGTTCTGCTCGGCGACCTGGCAGGAATGCAGCAGCGCCTCGATGTTGACGCCCATCAGCGCCGCTGGGACCAGACCGAAGTACGACAGCACGGAGTAGCGGCCGCCGATGTCCGACGGGTTCAGGAAGCACCGCCGCAGCCCTCCGTCGGCTGCGAGCGACTCGAGCGGGCTGCCAGGGTCCGTCACGACGACGAATTGCGACGGCGAGGCGACCGCACGAAAGTGTTTGTAGTGCGACATCGTCTCGATCGTCCCACCGGACTTGGAGGAGACGACGAAGATCGTTTTCGAGACATCGATCGCGTTCTGCACCCCGAGCACGACATCGGGATGGGTCGAGTCGAGCACCGTCAGGCGCAACCCGCCGGGGATCTCACCGTACGACCGGCGAATCACCTCGGGGCCGAGTGACGAGCCGCCCATCCCGAGCAGGACCGCGTCGGTGAACCCCTCGGCGCGGACCTCCTCGGCAAAGCGCTGGAGGTCAGCGGCATGCTCGAGCATCGTCTCTGACACCGTCAGCCAGCCGAGGCGGTTCTCGATCTCGGGGATGCCCGGCCCACCCCACAACGACGGGTCGCGGCGCCACACCCGTTGGGCGACGTCCTGTTCGAGCGCGCGCGTGACGCGCTCGCCGACCGCCTCCTGAAGCTCGGCCGGCATCTGGGCGGCGATCGTCGGCGGGCGTCCGGTGATGACCGCGGCGCGTTGCGCGTCGATCCCTTCGAGCAGCCGGTTCATCGCGTCCTCGAATTGCTGCACGCCCTCGGTGAGCAGTTCGTCGGTGACCTGCTGCATCACGATCCCCGCATCGGCGAGCGCCGTCAGCGCCGGCTCGGGGTCGTGCTCGGCGGTCGGACCGCTGAGCACGCCGTGGTCGGCGACCGCCAGCAGCGTTGCCAGTGGCATCGTGTTGACGGTGTGCATCCCGACAAGCTCATCGACGTACTTCGTATCGGAGTACTGCGGGTTCTTCGTCCCCGTCGACGCCCACAGCGGCCGCTGCACGGCGGCGCCGGCCTGCCGCAGCGCCTCCCAGCGCGGACCGTCGAAGATCGTCTTGAAGCGGCGGTACGCCGCGCGTGCGTTGGCCACCGCCGCTGTGCCGGCGAGGTCCGCCCGCCCCAACGCCTCGAGCTGCTTGTCGGCCTTCGTGTCGACGCGCGAGACGAAGAACGAGGCCACCGAGTTGACCTCGAGCGACTTGCCCTCGGCCTGCCGGCGCTCCAGGCCGCGGAGGTACGCCTCGGCGACCTGCTCGTAGGCCTCGACTGCGAACAGCAGCGTGACGTTGACGTTGATCCCCTCGTAGATCGCCTGCTCGATCGCGGGGACGCCCTCCGGCGTACCGGGGATCTTGATCATCAGGTTGGGGCGATCGACGGCCTGCCAGAACCTCCGGGCGGCCTCGATCGTCCGCTCGGTCTCGTGCGCGATGTCAGGGGCGACCTCGAGCGAGACGAATCCGTCACGCCCGCCCGCCTCGCGGTGCACGTTCGAGAGCACGTCGGCGGCAAGCTGCACGTCACGGATCGCCAGGTGCTCGTAGATCGCCTGCGCATCGAGGTCCCGCTTGGCCAGCCCCTTCAGGTCCTCGTCGTAATCGCTTGATCCGAGGATCGCCTTTTCGAAGATCGACGGGTTCGCGGTGACCCCGCGCAGTGACTCTTGGGTGACCATGCGCTGGAGCTCGCCACCCTCGACCAGCGAGCGACGGATCTGGTCGAGCCAGACGCTCACACCCGCGGCGGTCAGCGCGGCAAGCCGCTCGTTGACCTCTGCTGCGGTGCTCATCCGATCAACCCCCTTCCGAGCTCCGCGACGCGCGCGGCCGTGATTCCGAAGTGTGCATAGACATCCTTGGCCGGACCGGACTCGCCGAACGTCTCCATGCCGACGAACACGCCGTCGGCGCCGATCCACCGATCCCATCCGAGCGGGCTCGCCGCTTCGACCGCGATCCGCGCTCGGCACGATGACGGCAGCACCAGCTCGCGATACGTCTCGTCAGCGTGCGTGAAGGTGTCCATGCACGGCATGCTCACCACGCGCACGCGCAGCTCCTCGAGCATGTCCGCAGCCTCGAGGCACAGCGACACCTCCGAGCCGGTGCCGATCAGGATCAGCTCTGGCTCGCCGCCGTCCGCGTCGCGCAGCACGTACGCGCCGCGCTCGATCGCGTCGTCGGGAACCGCGGCCGGGTCGAGGATCGGCAAGTTCTGCCGTGAGAGCGCGAACGCCGTCGGCGCCTCGTTCTGACGCAGCGCGAACCGCCACGCGAGTGCCGTTTCGTTCGCATCCGCAGGGCGCACGACGTTGAGCCGGGGCATCGCACGCAAGCCCGCGATCTGCTCGATCGGCTGGTGCGTCGGGCCGTCCTCGCCGAGACCGATCGAGTCGTGTGTGTAGACCCAGATCACCGGCAGTTTCATCAGCGCCGACAGCCGCACCGCGCCGCGCATGTAGTCGGAGAACGTGAGGAACGTCGCGCCGAACGCGCGGAAGCCGTGCAGGCCGAGGCCGTTGACGATCGCGCCCATGCCGTGCTCGCGGACGCCGAAGCGGAGGTTGCGCCCGGCGTAGGAGCCTTTCTGGACGTCGCCGCCGCCGGCGATGTCCGTGTTCGTCGAACTGGCGAGGTCGGCGGAGCCGCCGATCAGGTTCGGAACCGCATTCGCCGCCCATTGGATCGCTTTTTCGGAGGCTTTGCGCGTCGCGATCGTCCCCTCGTCCGGGCTGAACGTCGGCACGTCGGCATCCCAGCCGTCCGGCACTCCGCCGGCGCCGATCGTCTCCAGCAGCGCCGCCTGCTCGGGGAACGCGTCCTGGTAGGACCGGAAGCGCTCCTCCCACTCTGACTCGAGCTCGCGGCCGCGCTCGCAGCTGCGGCGGAAGTGCGCGAGCGCTTCCGAGGGCACGTAGAAGTGTTTGTCAGGATCCCAACCGTAGGCTTCCTTGGCGAGGCGCACCTCGTCCTCGCCGAGCGGTGACCCGTGGGCGGCCGAGGTGTCCTGCTTGTGAGGGCTCCCGAACCCGATGTGCGACCGCACGATGATGAGCGACGGGCGGTCGTCGACCGCCATCGCGGTCCGGGTCGCCGCCTCGAGTGTCCCGACGGAGAGATCCTCGCCGACGTTCTGCACGTGCCAGCCGTATGCCTCATAGCGCTTGGCGACATCCTCGGACATGACCTCCGCGACCGGACTCGCGAGCTGGATCTTGTTGTCGTCGTAGAACGCGATCAGGTGACCGAGGCCCCAGTGGCCCGCGAGCGACGACGCCTCGGAGGCGACGCCCTCCTGGATGTCACCGTCGGAGGCGATCGTGAACGTGAAGTGGTTGACGATCTCATGGCCGTCGCGGTTGAAGCGGGCCGCGAGCATCCGCTCGGCCAGCGCCAGACCGACCGACATCGAGATCCCCTGGCCGAGCGGTCCCGTCGTGGCCTCGATCCCCGGCGAGTACTTGCGCTCGGGGTGCCCGGCCGTGGGCGATCCGACCTGCCGGAAGTTCTTGATGTCCTCCAGCGTCATCGGATACCCGGTCAGGTACAGCATCGAATACAGCAGCATCGACGCGTGCCCGGCCGAGAGCACGAAGCGGTCGCGATCGAACCAGTCCGGGTTCGACGGGTTGTGGCGCATGATCCGCGTGTAGAGGACGTACGCGAGCGGCGCGAGGCCCATCGGCGCCCCGGGATGCCCCGAGTTCGCCTTCTGCACCGCGTCGATCGACAGCGTGCGGATCGTCTCGATGCACAGCCCGTCGAGTGCCGTGGCGGTTTCGGTCGCAGTCACTGAGTCGAGAGGCTGCGGGACGTGGCTGGCACGTGTGTGAGCATAATCAGAACGGCTCTCCCCCTCACGGCCCTCGTGTTAACGCGGGACGCGATCCCGCCGGTCCGGTCATCCAAAGAAAACCTCGTAGCGCTGGTACTCCTCGATCGGAACGGTGCGCAACTGTTTGACCGCGTCGGCGATCGGCACGAGCGTGATCTCGGTTCCGCGCAGTGCGGTCATCTTGCCCCAATCGCCGGTGTGGGCGGCGTCGATCGCGGCGAGCCCAAATCGCGTGGCGAGCACTCGATCGAACGGGGTCGGCGTGCCGCCACGCTGGACGTGGCCGAGCACGGTCGCACGAGACTCGTAGCCGGTCCGCTTCTCGATCTCCTGCTCGAGGCGGTGGCCGATCCCGCCGAGGCGCGGGTGCCCGAACTCGTCGAGCTCACCCGACTCGAGCGACATCGTCCCTTCCTTTGGAATCGCTCCCTCGGCCGCCACGACGATCGAGAAGTAGCGGCCGCGCTCGTGCCGGCGGCGGATCAGCCGGCAGACCTCGTCGATGTCGAACGGCTGCTCCGGGATCAGGATCACGTCGGCGCCGCCGGCGACGCCCGAGTGCAGCGCGATCCAGCCCGCATGGCGGCCCATCACTTCCGCGATCAGGACGCGGTTGTGCGATTCCGCGGTCGTGTGCAGGCGGTCGATCGCCTCGCTGGCGATGTGCAGCGCGGTGTCGAACCCGAACGTCACATCGGTGGCGCCGAGATCGTTGTCGATCGTCTTTGGGACGCCGATCACGCGGATCCCCTCGTCGTTCAGCCGGTTGGCGACGCCGAGCGTGTCCTCGCCGCCGATCGCGATCAGGCCGTCGAGCGCGTGGATCGCGAACGTGCGCTTGACGAGCTCGGGCCCGTTGTCGCGCTTGTAGGGATTCGTTCGCGAGCTGCCGAGGATTGTTCCTCCGCGCGGCAGGATGCCCCGCGTGGACTCGATCGTGAGCGGTTCGAAGGAGTCCTCGAGCACTCCCCTCCATCCGTCGTGAAAACCGATCAGTTCGTCGCCATAGGCGCTGATTCCCTTGCGGACTACGGCACGAATCACAGCGTTGAGCCCGGGGCAGTCGCCCCCTCCCGTCAGCAGTCCGATGCGCATGGGCGTGAATCCTATGCTCCCGAGCGCTGCGATCAAGCTACGTGGTTGTAGGCTACCGCCTGGATGCGGGACATGCGACATCCGTGGACCTGGGCAGGCGCCGTCGGACTCGCGTTCGGCGCGGCTGCCGCGGCCGGCCAGCGCCGCCACATGCTGCGGATCGCGGCCGACCCCGAGAACGAGACGCTGCGCGCGCCGGCGTCGGGTACACCGGCGGAGGTCAGCTCGCGCGACGGCACGCACATTCACGCAGAGACGTTCGGTCCCGAGGACGCCGCGACGGTCGTGCTCGTACACGGCTGGACCGAGATGCTCAGCTACTGGACCTATGTGATCCGGGACCTCACCGCGCGCGGGTACCGGATCGTCGCGTATGACCTGCGCGGCCACGGGCAGAGCGCGCTCGCAGCCGACCACGATTACGCAATCGAGCGCTTTGGCGAAGACCTGGAGGCCGTGATCGAGGCGTGCGTGCCGGGCAACCGGCACGCGGTGATCGCGGGTCACTCGCTCGGCGCGATGTCAATCGCAGCGTGGGCTGCGCACCACGCCGTCGCACGGCGCGTCAGCGCGACCGCCTTGATCAACACTGGCGTCGGCGACCTGATCGCAGAGCAGTTGCTGATCCCGGCACCGCGACTCGCGCGGGGATTGCACGACGCGATCGCGCTCCGCGGGTTCCTCGGCGCGCGCACGCCGCTCCCGCGTGTGTCGACCCCCGTCAGCTACGTCGCAGCGCGGTACATCGCGTTCGGGCCGGCAGCCACGCCGGCGCAGATCGCGTTCTACGAGCGGATGCTCGTGCTCTGCCCGCCCGACGTCCGCGCCTCGATCGGGATCGCGATGTCGGAGATGGATCTCCATGATGCGCTCCAGCGCCTGACGCTGCCGACGGTCGTGATCGCCGGCGATCGCGACCGGCTCACGCCGCCGTCCCACGCCCGCCGGATCGCGCAGATGCTGCCCGCGCTCGAAGAGTTGATCGTGCTCGAGGACACGGGGCATATGAGCCCGCTGGAACGCCCCGGCGAGATCAGCGCCGCGCTGGCCCGGCTCGTCGATGCGGTCGCGGGCCGCGCCGGCACGCTCGCTGCGTAGGAGGTTGCTGCGCGGGGAATCCCCGCACGTGACAGAGTAAGTCATGGTGGGTTCAGGTCCGGGTGCTCCGCGGCTTTGCCATGTCCTCGTCGAGGATGCGGATCTCGCTGAGGCGGTACCACCCGAGCGCCGCGAGCAGGCACTCGAGGATTGCGTGGCTCCTGAGATCCGTCTGGCGACGGGCGCCTGGGCCTCACAGCCCGCGCTGGCGCCCGATGGGATCGGTTTCCTGATCCTGGAGGGGATGATGCTCCGACGCCTGGCGATCGACGACCGCTTTGCGGTCGAGTTGCTCGGAGAGTGCGATCTGATCCGCCCGTGGCAGGGCGAGGACACTCCAACGCTTCCGCTACGTAGCGGCTGGACCGTGCTCGAGCCGGCACGGATCGCGATTCTCGACGGCCGCTTCACCCGTCACCTCGGTCGCTATCCGGAGCTCGCCGGCCGCCTCTTCGAACGCGCGATCAGGCGCTCGCGCCGGCTCGTTGTGAACATGGCGATCATCCATCAAGCGCGCGTGGACGACCGGCTGCACATGCTGTTCTGGCACTTCGCCGGTCGGTGGGGGCGTGTCCGTGGCGACGGCGTCGTGCTGCCGCTGCGGCTGACCCACTCGACCCTCGCCGACCTCGTCGCGGCGCGCAGGCCGACCGTCACCAGTGCGCTGTCGGACCTGACCCGGCGCGGGGTGATCCGAGGCGTCGACGACGGCTGGCTGCTGCTCGGCGAGGCGCCACAGGATGTCGGCCTCGAGAGTGGCCTGATCGAGGCGCCGCCTCACCGCGTCAGCTGATCTGCGCTTGCAGGATCGGCGCGTGCGTCGGCGCGGGGCTCCCGCCGGCTGGCTCGGGCGTCACCAGCACCGTCGTAATGTCGTTGAGATTGCCGGGCACGTCGACCGAGCCCGATCCCGACGAGGTGGGGCTGAACAGTGCCGCCGTCGCGCTCGGGGTCTTGCTCCCCCGCTTGAGCAGCCAGACCTCGTAGACCTTGTTCGGCGGCGGGGCCGGCATCCCCCGCACGATCAGCTCACCACGGTTTCCGCTCACGCGCAGCTGCGCGTTTCCCGGCCAGGACACGTGCGCCGAGTACACGCGCGTCGCGCTCGACCCACCGCCCGAGAACAGCGCGACCGCGCCGACGGCGATGACCACGACGGCAGCGACGGCGCTCAGCGCGAGCGCAGACGCCGGCATCGTCGAGAAGAACCCGATCGACGGGCGGCGTCGCTTGCGTTTCTGCTCGCCCGCCGCGGCCGATCCGCGCGGCTCGGCGCGGACGCTTGCCATCACGCGGCGCTTGAGTCCGTGCGGAACCGGTTGCGGCGGGGCCGCGAGGGCAAGCGCGTCGGCCACATCCTGGAACGCGCTGACCTCGTCGCGGCAGACGCCGCAGTTCGCCATGTGCGCACAGAACGCCTCGGCCTCGTCGTGCTCCAGAGCCCCAAGGACGTACGCCGCGGCGTCCGCGCCACAATCCCGCTTCTCAGACATCTGCTCAGGCCCGGTCATAGCATGAACCCCGCCGGATCACCAAGAGCGATCCGCATCTTCGTCAGGCCCAGTCGCATCCGGCCCTTCACGGTGCCCGCCGGCAGCTCGAGCATCTGCGCGATCTGACTGTGCGTGAATCCCCCGAAATAGGCGAGCTCGATCACTTGCCGTTGCTCCGCCGGGAGCTCCCCCAGCACCCCGCGAACGTGCGCCGCCTCCTCGCGCCGTGCGACCTCGACGTCCGTCTGCTCCGGCGCCTTGAGCCGGTCGGCGATGCCCTCGTCGGAGACATTGCGGCTCTCGCGCACGACGCCGCGTCGGAACGCGTCGATCGCTCGGTTGTGGACCGCGCCGAGCACCCAGTTGCGAACGCTGCCGCGACGGCGTTCGTAGCGCGCGCCCGTCCGCCACAGCGACATGAACGCCTCCTGCACGACGTCCTCGGCCATCGCTCTGCGACCGCACATGCGGTACGCGAGCGAGAACGCCGGCCCGCTGTGACGGTCGAAGATCACTTCGAACGCGCGGGCCTCGCCCTCCTGCACGAGCGCCATCAGATCTTCGTCGGCAAGCGTCCGAAGATCGGTCCGGCTGTTGCTGTTGGCTGGACGAAACACGATGGTCGACTCTGAACACGCAGCGGCACGATGCCCGAAGCATCATGTCCTACGCACCGCGTCGACGCCCGGATCACAACCGCCAGCTCGCGCAATCCGGGTTCGCGTCTCAGATCCCGCGCGCTGCGAGGAACTCGCGGTTCGCCGCCTGGTCCTGCGCCGCCTGGTCGGGCGGATCGGCGGGGTCGGGGATGATGTCCTGCTCGACGACGAGCCAGCCGCTGTAGCCGATCTCGCGCAGGCCGTCGAGCACGCGGTCGATCGGCACGTCGCCCTCGCCGAGGCGGCAGAACGCTCGGCGGCGCCAGATCTCCTCGACCGGCGCGGACTCCGCGATGATCGCCGTGATGATCTCCAGACGCGCGTCCTTGACGTGGAGGTGGTTGATCCGCGCTCCCCAGGCGCCGACCGCGGTCACCGGATCGCCACCCCCGAGCAACAGGTGTCCCGTATCGAGGCAGACGCCGACGTCGCTGCACTCCAGCAGGCGATCGATTTCCCACGGCGCCTCGACGTAGGTCGCGGTGTGCGGGTGGAACGTCGGCTCATAGCCGCGCTCACGGCAGCGAGCCACGATTCTCGCCAGTGCCTGCGCGAACCGATCCCAGCCGGCGTCGTCCCAGCCGAGGCTCCGGTCGTTCACCGCGCGTCCGGGATACGCCGAGCGCGCGTCGGATCCGGCGTCCGCAACCGTCGGTCGCGGGAGTGGGAGTGTGTCGGCGGTGCCCGCCGACCCGTCGCGCGCAGCGTCGAATGTGTCCAGCAGCTCGTCGAGGCGCGTGAGCTCCCCGTCGAGCGCCTCGGGGTCGCTGAACGGCACCGCGAAGTACCCGCCCGCGAGCGCGAGCGAGCGCTCCTGCAGCCGCGCGCGCAGCTCATCGCCGGTGCCGAGGTACCCGACGGGACCGAGGTCGATGCCGGCGTAACCGGCGCGCGCGACGTCGTCGAGCAGCGGCAGTGAATCGGGGACGTTCGGATCGATCCCGACCGTGATCTCGAACGCGCCGTAGCTGCACGGGGCGTTGGCGACCGCAATCATGCCTGCACCTCGGCGCCGGCCGGCTCGCTTGGGCGGGAAACGGGCTCGCCGGTCATGTGCACGCGCGCGATCGCGTGGCAGAGCGCAACGTCGTGCAGCCCGTCGCTCCCGTCCGTCCGCGGCGCACGTCCTTCGCTGATCGCGTTGTGGAACTCGATCAGCTCGCGCTTGAACGCCTCCACGTACGACACCGTCTCGACCGTGCGCCAGGAATGCGCGGCGTCGGCGTGACCGCCTTCGACCGCCAGCTCGCTCGGCTCGCCGCGCAGGTACGGCGAGGGCAGCGTCAGTGTCGCGCGCGCGTCCAAACCGTAGAACGCGAGCTCCTGGCGATAACGTGCGATCCCCGGGAGGTCCACCCACGAAAGGTGACAGTCGACACCGTCGAACGTGAGGCTGAGGTTGACGACCCGCGGGCTCAGCTCGGCGTACTTGACGAGGTCCGGCTCTCCGAGGGCGCCGCGCAGGGCGTTGAGCTCGTGAACGAGGTTGTCGAGCAGCATCCATCGGTAGCAGTAGCGCGTGTTCTCGTCGGCGTCGGGAAGTGCGGACGCGAGCCGCACCTCGTCGTCGGCCTGAAGCTGCGTGAGGATGCCCTCGGGCACGGGTGACGGGGGCGCCATCGCGTAGTTCTCGAGATAGGGTCGCCACGGTGACTCGAGCGTCGTGACGCGAACGAGCCGCAGCTCGCCCGTCTGCGGCAGCACCTCGAGCAGCCGCTCGTAGGCCGGGTCGTAGCGCTTCATCGTGCCCACCATCAGGCGAACGCCGGCGGTCTGCGCGGCGTCGAGCATCTGCTGGCCCTCGTCGACAGTGAGGCACATCGGCTTCTCGACAAGTACGTGCAGTCCCGCCCGAGCCGCCGCGATCGCGATCGGCGCGTGGCTCCCGGAGGTCAGCACGAGCACCGCATCGAGCGATTCGGAGGAGATCATCTCCTCCCAACCCGTGTACGTGGCGGGATCGCCGTACCGGCGCGCGCACGCACGTGCCGTCGGCTCCGAGATGTCACAGATCGCGTGCAACTCGAAGCGGTCGTCGAGCTCGAGCAGATGCGGCAGGTGCATGACCTGCGCTATCACGCCACACCCCACCACCCCAACCCGTAGTCGTTCAGCCATCGGCTCCTCCTGTCGTCGATTGTCTGCTCACGGGGTCGAGGCCTCGATCGCCGGCACGGTGTGCCTGCGCCTGCGGCGTGCCGCGCGCACCGCGCTCGGCAGCGCAAACGCAATGATGCTGATCGTCAGCGACGCGGCGATCAGCATCGTCGCGATCGCGTTGACCTCGGGCGTGATTCCGAACTTGACTTGCGTGTAGATGTAGATCGGCAGCGTGTTGCCGCCGCCGATCAGGAACAGCGTGATCACGAACTCGTCGAGCGAGAGCGTGAACGCGAACAGCGCGCCGGCGAAGATCGCCGGCCCGATCAGCGGCAGCGTGACGTAGCGCAAGCGCCGCCAGGCGTTCGCGCCAAGATCGCTTGCCGCGCGCTCGAGTGAGCGGTCAAAGCCTTCCAGTCGCGCTGCTACCACCAGGATCACGAACGGCGTCGTGTAGACGGCCTGGCCGATCACCGCGGTCTGGTTCGACAGCTGCTGGTGCAGCGTGCTGGTGAAGAACGTCAGCAGTGACACACCGATGAGCAGACCCGGCAGCATGATCGGCAGCGTCAGCGCTGCACGGATGCCGCTGCGGAACGGAAGGTTCGACCGCACCAGCGGGAACGCCGCGGCCGTCCCCGCAACCGTGCTGATGATTGTCACCTCGAGCGCGACGCTGAGGGTGGTCTTCACGGCGTCCTGGATCTGGTAATCGTTGAACGCGTCCTTGTACCAGTGGGTCGTCCAGCCGGTGATCGGCAACGTTCCGTACTGGTTCGCGTTGAAGCTGAACAGGATCAGCAGCACGATCGGCGCGAACAGGAAGAAGTAGATGAGCACCGCCCATCCCGTCAGGGCGCCGCGCGTGAGCTTCCCGCGAGGCGCGACGATGTCGTTGGCCTCACCGGCCATACGCCTCGGCGACGTCGAGCTGTTTGCGGAACAGGATCAGCATGATCACGATCAGCGCTGCGATCAGCAGTGACACCGCGGCGCCGCGCGTGTACTCCGCGCCTTGGAAGAAGTTGACGATCAGGTTGCCGATCATCACGCCCCGCGTGCCCCCGACCAGCTGCGGCGTCAGGTACTCGCCGAGCACCGGAATGAACACGAAGATGACCGCCGTGGTAATGCCGGGACGGATCTGCGGGAGCAGCACGCGCGTCATCGCCGTCCGCGGCGGTGCGCCGAGATCCATTGCAGCGCGGAGCTGCATCCAGTCGAAGCGCTCGAGCGTCGCGTACAGCGTGAGCGCCGCGAAGGGGAAGTACAGGTACACCAGCACGAGGATCACGGCCGGCCGGTTGTAGAGCAGGAACGACAGCGGCTGGTGGATCACGCCGATCGCCTCGAGGAACCGGTTGAGCACCCCCTTCTCCCCCAGGATCGTCGTCCACGAGGTGACCCGCAGCAGGTAGCTCGTCCAGAACGGCAGAATGATCAACAAGAGCAGTAGCCGCCGGACCGACGGCCGGACATACCTCGCCAGCCAGTAGGCGAGCGGGAACGCCGCCAGCAAGGTCAGGAACGTCGCCACCGCCGCCACCCAGATCGTGTCCCACAGGGTTGTGACATACGTCGGCGTGCTGAAGAAATACCGGTAGTTGTCAAGCGTCCAGTGGTGAACGACGTTGTAGTTGATGACCTCCCAGAAGCTGTAGGCGACGATCAGCGCCAGCGGTGCCAGGAAGAACACCCCGAACAGCACGGCCGCCGGCGCGAACCCGACATACTGGCTGAGCCGGCTGCGCACGCCGGGCCTCCGCGAGATCGCGGGCGCGGAGGACCCGGCATACGCAGGTTCAGGGGCGAGCGCCAATGACCTACGCCCCGAACACCTGATTGAACGCGTCGATGTACGCCTGCACGTTGCCCGACGGTCCCTTCAGAGTCATCTCCAGCGCCTTCTCGGGCTGGTTGTAGTAGAGGAGGTCAGCGCGCTCCTGCTGCCCCTGGTTGACGAGGATCTTGTACGCCTTCTCGTTGAACAGGGGCCGCCCGTTGGCGATGAAGTTCTGGGCGACCCACGGCGCCTGCTCCATCGCGTTGACGAACTGGTCGAAGCGGTTCTTGTGCGAGGAGGCCTTGACCAACTGTTCGCCGTCGATCCAGCCGACAACACCCTCTTTCGGGACGGCAATCTTGACGACGGGTCCGCCGGCAGCCTTCACGCGGTAGTCGGTCCCGAGGTTCTCGAGCGCCATCCACGCCGAGCCGTCGGCGAGCGCACGGACCGAGTCCGAGTTCTGGGAGACGAGCTTCAGGAACGCGGGCTTGGCGGACTTCAGGAACTGCTGCGCGCGTGAGATCTCCGACGTCGACATCTGATACGGCTGCTTGGCGCCGGTCGCCAGCCCGGCCATCGCCATCAGGTCGGTCGGCTGATTCTCGGCGACGACCTTGCCCGCGTATTTCGGCTCTGTCAGGACTTCCCAGGAGGTCGGTGCCGGGTTGACGAACTTGGGGTTGTAGTAGATGTTGACGGACGACCATCCGTTCGGATACACGAGGTAGCCGCCGCTGACCGTCCAGAACGGGACCTGCTTGGCGACCGAGTACAGCTGCGACGACACCGGGATCGAGCTCATGTCGAACGCCTCGGTCAGACCGTCGTGGAAGTACTTCGGCGCCCACAGCGCGTCGGTTGACACGATGTCGTACTGGCCGCCGGTCTGCTTGACCTTGAGATACCCATCGGAGTCATCCGACTCGAGGCTCGGGCGCGCCTCGATGCCCGTCTGCTTCTGCACCGCGGCGAGTTGAGCGGGCAGATAGTGGTCGTTCCAGGTCTCCCAGTTGAGCGTCACCGGGCTTGTCGACGCGCCCTGGCTGCTGCTGCTGCTTGTGGCGCTGCTGCTGCTGCTGGACGAACCGCAGCCGGCGACATACAGCCCGGCGACACCGAGCGCGCCGGCCCTCACAGCCTCGCGACGGGTGAGCGATGCCTTCATCTACGTCCTCCTCATTACTGCGGGTCGAGGACCACGGCGTCCTGTGGAGACCAGGTCACCGTCGCGGTCGCGTTTTCTTCGAGGTGCGACGCTCCGCCTCCCTGCAGCGCCGCCATGATCTGCGCGTCGGCGGTGTCGCACTGCACCGCGACGCGCGTGAAGCTGCCCAAGAACGAGGACCTGACGACCCTGCCCGCCAGTCCCTCGCGATGCCCGTTGCCGGCGATCACCTGGACCGCCTCGGGCCGCACCATCAACGTCGCACGGCGCCACTCGCCCGAAGGCGCTGCACACGCCACCACGCTGCCGTCCTTCGCGGTGACGGTGCCGTCCCCGCTGCGCTCCACCTCCAGGAAGTTCGATTCGCCGATGAAGTCCGCGACGAACCGCGATGACGGACGCCGGTAGATCTCCTCGGGCGTGCCGATCTGCTCGATCCGGCCTTCGTTCATCACCGCGATCCGGTCCGCCATGGCCATCGCCTCCTCCTGGTCATGGGTGACGAACACGAACGTCGTGCCGACCTCTTTGTGGATCTGCGCGAGCTCGATCTGCAGGCGCTTGCGGAGCTTGAGGTCGAGCGCTCCGAGCGGCTCGTCGAGGAGCAGCACCGCCGGGCGTTTGACGAGCGCGCGCGCAACCGCGACGCGCTGCTGCTGGCCACCCGAGAGCTGGGAGGGGAACCGGTCGGCCTGGGACTCGAGCCCGACGAGCGTGAGTGCCTCCTTGATCCGAGGGCTCGCTTCCCGGCGACCCACGCGGGCCATCTTGAGGCCGAAGGCGACGTTGTCGTACACGTTCAGATGCGGGAACAGCGCGTAGTTCTGAAACACCGTGTTGACGTTGCGCTTGTGCGGTGGGATCCGGTCCGCGCGCTGCCCCTCGATCAGGATCTCGCCGGTCGTCACGGTGACGAACCCACCGATCAGGTTGAGCGTGGTCGTCTTGCCGCAGCCCGAGGGCCCGAGCAGGCAGAAGAACTCGCCCTCGCGGATCTCGAGGTCCACTGGTTCGAGCGCAACGTGCTCGCGGTAGCGCTTGGACACGCCGCGCAGCTCGATCGCGGCGCCCTTGCCCGCGCTCATCCGATCGCCTCCGCCAGGTCCGCCGACGGGTCGTAGGCACACCCGCACGAGCGCCGGCAGACGAGGCCGACGTCGATCCTCACCTCGCTCCATGTCGCTCGCTGCTGTTCGGCCGCCGCCATCAGCAGCCGGGCGCCCGCGCTGCCGATCGAGCGCGCGTCGTAGGCGATCGCCGTCAGCGACGGCTCGAGCAGCGGCGCGAAGTAGAGGTCGTCGAAGCACGCGAGCGCGAGGTCGTTCGGAATCGCGATGCGCTCGCGGCGCGCTGCCGCGAGCGCGCCGAGGGCGAGCTCGCCGCTGGCGGTGACGAGCGCCGTCGGGCGCGGCTCGAGGGCCAGCAGCGCTGCCGCCTCCTCGAACCCGCTCGCGATCGTCCACTCGCACTCGCGCACGAGCTCGGCGGGGATCCGCAGTCCGTGACGGGCCATCGCGGTGCGGTAGCCCTCGAGCCGCTCCAGCCCGCTCGTGCGATCGCTGGGGCCACCGAGGAACGCGATCCGGCTGTGCTCGTGCTCGACGATGTGGTCGACGAGCATCTCCACGCCGGGCCCGTTCTCGAGCGCGACGTTACCGACGCCAGCGCCCGGCGCGAGCTCGTCGATGAACACGCACGGCGTCGCGTCGAGCAGCGCGTTGAACTCGTCCGCGCCGAACGGCGCCGTCGAGACGAGCAGCCCGTCGACCTCGTGGTCGAGCAGCGTCCGGACCGCGCGCCTGACGGTCTTCGGGTCCTCACCGGAGTCGACGAGGATCAGCCGGTATCCGTGTTCCTCGAGCTCCGCCTGCGCACCGGTCGTCACCGCCGCATAGAACGCGTGCGCGACGTTCGGGACGACAAGCCCGGCGGTGTGGCTGCGCCGCGTGCGCAGCGAGCGGGCGACCGGCGAGGGCCGGAAGTTGAGCTCCTTCGCGGCGCGCTTGACGGCCGCGCGCGTGTCCTCGGAGAGTTCGCCGATGCCGTTGAGCGCGCGCGATGCGGTCGAAGTCGACACGTTCGCCCGCCGCGCGACATCGCTGAGGCGAACGCGCTTGGTGCGCCCGTCGGTGGTGCGCCCGTCGGTGGCGCGCCCGTCGGTGGCGCGGCGGTCGCTCATCACACTCTCGTGCGGGGAGCCGTCGCCGCCGTCCGATGCGCTCGCGACAGCGTCCAATTCACGTAGAAATCGTTTGCGCAATCGATTTCGGCCTCTCTCAGCCGCGATTCTCGCCCAGCGATCTGCGCGCTGTCAAGGCCCGGGAGGGTTCGTTTCCTTGCGCAAATTCCGGCTTGCCCAGATGGCCCGGTCAGGTGCAATTCCGCTGTCCCACCGGCGACTGGGTTGCAATCCGCACAAGCCGGTCCTAGCGTCGCTGGAACGTTCCACGGAGCTGAGGAGAGGCCATGGCAACGGCAGCAGTGACGACGGACACGACCGCGTCCACGTCCACGTCCGGTGGTTTGTTCACGCGTCAGGCGTCGGGGCTCGTGCGCGAGCTCGGCATCCCCGCGGCGGTCGGCATCTCGCTGGCGTCCGTCGCAGTCGTCAACACGTTCATCAACTTCAACGCCGGCCTGACGTCGTTCACGAAAGCCGAGTTCCACCTGCCGCTGCTCGTCGCGGCGTTCATCTGGTTCGTGGCGATGTTCGCCTACCGCCACCTGCGCGCGGCGGTCCCGCGCGCCGGCGGCGATTACGTGTACCTGTCGCGCATCGTCTCGCCGGTGGCGCGCTCGATCGCCGGCCTCGGCATCGCCGTCGTGTTCACCTACGTGCTGTCGGCGAACGCACACTTCGCGGCGACGTTCACGCCGTTCATGCTGACGGCGCTCGGCTCGGCGTTCAGCAGCCAGTCGATCGCGAGCGCCGCCAACGACGTCACGACGAATGCCTGGGTCGCCGGTCTCAGCTGCCTCGTGATGGTGATCTCGCCGTACTCTCGCTGTTCTCGCTCAAGCGCGTCGCGCAGATCATCCTCGGGCTGATCTTCGTCCAGCTCGCGGCGTTCCTCATCCTTGCACTGCTGCTTGCCGACCACTCGCACGGGTCGTTCATCAACGCCGTTGGCCGCTCGAGCGGCCACCCGGGTGCCTACCAGTCGCTGGTCGCCGCCGGCGCGAAGAACGGGGTCGCGTACGGCGCCGCGTTCGCGGCGATGATCGGGGTCATCCCGTTCATGGTGCTCAACTACAACGGCGTTCTGTACTCGTACTACGTGGGCGGCGAGCTGCGCAAACCGGGGCGCACGTATCTGTGGGCCTCGTCGATCAGCCTGGGGGTCCTGGTCGTTGTGTGGGTCGGCGTGTGGGCGCTTCTGCGCCACACCGCCGGCCTGCACTTCATGCAGGCGCAGGCCAACCTCGGGGCCAACAACGCCGACACGTACTCGAGCATCACCAACCTCAACGCCCAGGCCGGTGGCCTCGGTTACGGACTGATCCTGTCGGGCGATCCGATCAGCAAGATCCTGTTCGGGATCGCCGTGCCGTGTGCCGAGATCGCGGTCAACCTCGCGTTCATCGCGGTCACGACGCGCGTGCTGTTCGCGCAGGCGTTCGACCGCTTGCTGCCAGTCAGTGTCGCCAAGATCAACGAGCGCAACCACGCGCCGATGAACGCGATCGGGATCGTGCTCGTCGGCAGCATCGCGTTCGCGATCCTCCAGCTGTACGTGACGCTGACGAACATCGTCGCGCTCGAGAGCCTGTTCTTCGCGCTGATCCTGCTCGCCGGTGGCATCGCCGCGACGTTCCTGCCGCTGCGGCGCGCCGACCTCGTGACCAAGGCCGGCACCGGTGAGGTCGAGAAGGTGGGGTCGATCCCAAAGATCACCCTGATCGGCCTCGCGACGACGGTGCTCGCCCTGTTCACCGTGATCGAGGTGATCATCCACTCGAACGTCTACGGCAAGTTCAGCGCGGAGTCGATCGCGACGCTTGCGGTCGTGCTGCTCGCGGGCCCGGTGATCTACATGATCGCGCGCTCGATCCGCAAGCAGCGCAACCAGCTCGACCTGAGCCTCGCGACGCGGGAGCTGCCGCCCGAGCAGCGTCCTCGCATGCCATTCGGCCGCACCCGATCCCGGCAGCCCGAGCGCGCGCTCCGGATCTTCTTCGCCACTGACGTCCACGGCTCCGAGCGCTGCTTCCGGAAGTTCCTGGCGGCAGCGAAGGTCTACGAGGCGGATGTCCTGCTGCTCGGCGGTGATGTCGCCGGCAAGGGGCTCGTCCCCGTCGTGCGCGACAACGGCACCGTCAGCGCGGAGGTCCATGGCGAGCGGGTCACGGTGCCCGTCGGCGACATCGCGCAGCTCGAGGCGGACATCAACCGAATGGGCTTCTACCCGGTGCAGATGAGCCTCGAGGACGTCGCCTCGCTGCGCGAGGATCCCGCGGCGCTCGACCGTCTGTTTCGCCGCGAGATCGTCGCTCAGATCACGCGCTGGTGCGAGCTCGCCGACGAGCGCCTCGCGCCGGAGGTGCGCTGCATCATCACGCCCGGCAACGACGACCCGACCGAGATCGACGCCGTGTTGCGATCGGCCCGGCGCGTCGAGTGCCCGGAAGGCGAGCTCTGCGAGCTCGGACCGGCCCTCCTGGCGAGCATGGGCGACGTCACCCCCAACGCCGTGGAACACGGAGCGCGAGTACAGCGAGGAGGAACTGGCCGAGCGGATCGCGGTGATGATGGATGCGGTGCCGGATGGGCGCGCGAGCGTCGTCAACTTCCACTCTCCCCCGTACGGATCCGGGCTCGACGAGGCGCCTGAGCTTGACGACACGCTCAAGCCGGTCATCCGCGGTGGCCGGCCGAGCGTGATCCCGGTCGGCAGCAAGGCCGTGCGCGAGGCGATCAAGCGCTATCAGCCGGCCGTCGGCCTGCACGGTCACATCCACGAGTCGCGCGCGGCGCAGATGATCGGCTCAACCCTGTGCCTCAACCCCGGCAGCAAGTACAGCGCCGACCTGCTGCGGGGCGCGGTCGTCGACCTCGCTGCGGACGGCCGCTACCTCGACTTCCTCCTCACCGCCGGCTGAGGGCCGCCCGGGAGGACCTGGCGCTCCCTTCCCGGGACCGGGCCGAGAAACGGACAGATATCGTGCGTATCTCGGCCCGGTTCGGCTACTCGTAATCCGGGCCGATCTCCACAGGCGTTCCGCGGTGCATGCTCGCTCGGGCAGCGACGGCGGTGGCGACCGCCCAGCGGTCATCCTCGAGCGTCGCGCTGTCGTGCGCTCACCGCGCACGGCCGCCGCGAAGTCCGCGAGCTCGGCCGGATAGGCGTCGGGAAACCCCGTCCGGCAGTCGGCGGGGAACTCGTGGCGGACCGTCTCGGTGAGCAGCGTGATCCCGCCGCCGAGCCGCGCGGGAGCGAGCAGCGCCGCGCCTTCGGTACCGATCACCTCGAAGCGGATCTCGAGCCCGACCCTGGAGGTGCGGCTCAGCTGCACCGTCGTCGTCGCCCGTGGGTGAGCGATCGTCACGTACACGTTGTCGGGTCCGGACTCGGGCGCGTACACGGTCGTGTGGCCGTGGGCGAACACCGTCCGCGGATCCTCCCCGAGCAGCCACCGCGCCGTCTCGAAATCGTGGACGCCGACGTCCATGATGAACCCGCCGCTGTAGCGATCGCCCTCGTCCGGCGGGAAGTCTTCGCGGCTGACCGAGTGCACGGCGAACGGCGTCCCGATCGCGCCGTCGCCGATCAGGCGCACGAGCTCACGGAACCGCGGATCGTGCCGGCGGTGGTAGGCGACCCGGACGACGCGGTCGGGATCGCGAGCCGCCTCCGCGGCGATCTGCTGCTGGCCGGCGACGGTCGTCGCGCCCGGCTTCTCCAGCAGCAGGTGCTTGCTGGCGCCGAGCACCGCGAGCGCGTGCTCGACATGGTCGCTCGTGCGCGTGGCGAGCAAGACCGCCTCGACCTCGTCATCGGTCCACAGCTCCTCGAGCGAGAGTGCTCTCACGCCGAGCTCCCCGGCCAGCTGTGACGCTGACGCGGCTCCCCGGGCCGATCCGACCGCCACGAGCTCGACGGCGTCGCTGGCGAGCGCGTTGCGCGCGTGCATCTGCCCGATGAATCCCGTGCCGGCGACGCCAAGCCGGACCTTTGCCGCCTCGCCGCCCTCCCGTCCTGCGCTCACTGTCCCTCCGCGCGACGCTGACCGAATCCGCCGCGCGTACAGCGGCTCCCGGCCCGACAGCTTGTGGAACGTTCCAGGGCATGCTATCACCGGCCCCATGGCCAGCGAGCCGACGATCTTCGACGTCGCGGCGCTCGCCGGTGTGTCGAAGTCAACCGTGTCGAACGTCGTCAGGGGCGCCGACGAGGTCTCCGATGCGACGCGGGCGCGCGTGGTCGCGGCGATCGCGCAACTCAACTACAAGCCGAACGCGATCGCCCGCCAGTTCGTCAAACAGCGCACCACGATGATTGGGGTGCTCGTCGGCGATCTTGACAACCCGTACTACGCGCAGATGTCCCGTGTCGTCGAGCGCGCCGCCTTCCGCCACGGCTACACCGCGATGTTCTGCAACATCGAGGGCGACGACGACCTCGCCGTCAAGGGGGTCGAGGCGCTGCTGGAGCATCGCGTCGCGGGCGTCGTTTGCCTCGCGTTCATCGAACGGACCCCCGAGCTCGAGGAGTCGCTGCGACGGGCGGGCGTCCCGATCGTGTTCGTCGGCCTGCACGAGCGCTGGGGCGATTCCGTCGGGCCGCGTGACAGCGAGGGCGGCCGGCTCGCGACCGAGCATCTGGTCGCGCTGGGCCATCGCCGGATCGCATACGTCCGCACGCCGCTCGTCGACGCGAGCGGCGACCGCGCCCGGTTCTCCGGCTATCGCGCGGCGCTGAAGGCGGCCGGGCGGGAGGCGCCCGGCACGTTCGGGTGGCAGCCGGGCGCGGACTTGCTGAGGACCGGGCGCCGGAGCGTGACCTTCGAGCGGGCCCTGCGCGGTCCCGGCGCGCCGACCGCGCTGTTCGTCTCCAACGACATCGGCGCGATCTCTCTGATCGAAGCGTGCGAGTCGCGCGGCATCCGCGTGCCCGGCGATGTCTCGATCGTCGGCTTCGACGACATCGCGATCGCCAGCCTGCACCGGATTTCGCTGACGACGATCGCTCAGCCGCTCGACTACCAGGCCGAGCAGGCAGTCTCGATGCTGCTCGAGCGGATCGAGCAGCCGACCCGGCGACCGCGCCGGATGAGCGTGCCGGTCGAGCTCCGCGTCCGGGGATCGACCGCGCCGCCGCAGCGGCGCTGAACGCGCGCGAGACCTAGCGTGAAACGGCCTGGATCCGCTCCTGGGCCTGAGCCGCGAGTTCGAGCGTGCGCCGGGCGTCCTGTGCGCTCGCCCCGGTGGGCGTCCCGCCGCTGCGGACGCACCGGGCGAAGTCCTCGGCTTGTGCGCGCAACGCGGGATGCCACGTCTTGCCGCGCTCGCCCCACAGCACGTCAACGCGGGTGTAGCCGCGGGTTCCCATGACATCCACCCACACACAGTCTCCGTGCGGGAAGTATCGCCCGAGTGAGACGACGCCGACACCGCCGCGCGCGAGCTCGTAGGTCATCGTCGCGCAGTCGACATCGTCGTCGACCTGCCCCGCGACCGCGACCGCGCCGGCATGTTCGATGTCGCGCCCGGTCAGCCAGCGGATCTGATCGAGCTCGTGCACGCCCATGTCGACCGCGATCCCGCCGCTGCTCCGCCGAAACGCGAGCCCCGGCGGTTCCCCATCCCATTGCGAGCACGTGACCTGGAGCAGCTCGCCGAGGCGCCCCTGCTGAAGCTCTTCACGCAGTGCAGCGAGCTCCGGCACGTAGCGGCGCCAGTAGCCGATCTGGAGCAGGACGCCGGCCTCCCGTGCGGCGCCGGCCGCGGCGTCGATCTGCTCGGTCGTGAACCCGCACGGCTTCTCGCACAGAATCGGCAGGCCGCGGGCAGCGCACTCGCCGACGAGCGAGCCGTGCAGCGGCGTCGGTGCCGCGATCAGGACCGCCTCGATCGAGCCGCTGCGGCCGGACGCGCCGCTGGGAGCGCCAGCGGAACCATCACCGGGGGCGCCACCGAGCGCATCATCCAAGGAACCGCAGCCGCGTGGCCTCGGATCGAGTTCGGCCGCTGCCGCGCGCGCCTCGGGCGAGGGGTCGACGATTGCGACGACCCGCACCTCATCCGACTCTGCGATCGCCTGCAGGTGCATGCGGCCCATCCGGCCCGCGCCGATCAGCGCCACGCGAACCGGGTCAGCCATCAGGTGAGGTCGGTGGGGCATGGGTCCCTCGTCGCTCTGCTCGCGAGCGCGGATCATTCCTGGAACGCTCCAGGCGCGGGAGCTTTTCAATTGCGAGGCGCCGCTGTCAAGCCGCTCGGTCGGATCCCTGGCGCCGAGCCCCGGTGGTAGTGTGCGCCCGTGTCTTGGAGCGTTCCAGGGGTTTCGGAGCGATGAGGGTGGCGCTGATCGGTGCCAGCAGCATCGGCGGCCTGCATGCCCAGTCGCTGAGCGCGGACCTGCGCGTGGACGAGCTGTTGATCGCCGACCTCGATCTTCCCCACGCCCGTGAGCTCGCGGACACCCATGACGCGATCGCCCTCGATCCCGACGGGGCGTTCGACCAAGGTCCTGACGCCGTCGTGATCGC
>DATKOY010000289.1:0-3904 GCA_035524415.1 Solirubrobacteraceae bacterium
CCCCGACCTCAGGGATCGGTCGGAGTGGCCCCACCGTCAATACGCTCGCATTCGAGGCACCCCCGGCGGACGCTCGCATTCGAGGCACCCCCGGCGGCGCCGGCCTGTGTCCTCGGAATGCTCGTGCACCTCCAGTGCACCGTCGCATTCTGCGTCCTCGCCCGGCATCCAGCAGTGGCGCGTCTCGGTGCGACCGTATCGACGTTCGAGACCACCGGCGCAAGTCCCAAGGCGACCTTGGGAACGCGGCACTAACCGCGGAAGCGGAGGACTTCGGCGATCGTCAGCGCGATGATCCGCAGGTCGAGCCGCAGCGACCAGTTCTGGATGTAGTAGTTGTCCCACTCCACCCGGTCGGCGATCGAGGTCTGGCCGCGGAGGCCGTTGACCTGCGCCCAGCCGGTGATGCCCGACTTGACGCGGTGACGGTCCTTGTAGCGGTCGACCTCGACGCTGAAGCGCTCGACGAACTCCGGCCGCTCGGGCCGCGGCCCGACGAGGCTCATGTTGCCGCGCAGCACGTTGATGAACTGCGGCAGCTCGTCCAGCGAGGTTCCGCGCAGCCACTGGCCGAAGCCTGTGCGGCGGTCCTCGCCCTCGACCCCTCCGGGTGCGCAGCCGTCGAGCAGCTCGAACTCGTGGGTGCTGCGACTCTCGCGCATCGTGCGGAACTTGAGGACATCGAAGGTGCGGCCGTCGCGCCCGACGCGGCGCTGGCGGAAGCACACGGGCCCGGGCGAGCTCAGCTTGACGCCGATCGCGAGCGCGATCATCAGCGGTGCGAGCGCGACGAGCGCGATCAACGCGAACGTCCGGTCGAACGCGTGCTTGACGGCGAACTGCCAGCCGCGCGGGTTCGTCGGATGCAGCGAGAGCAGCGGCACGCCGCCGATGTGGTCGAGCGTCGAGCGCTCGTTGATCGATTCGTACAGGCGTGGCACGAGCGCCACCTCGACCCCGAGGCGCTGGCACTCGTTGACCGTCTCGACGAGCACGTGATCGGGCTCGGAGGAGAACGCGAGGATCACCTGCCGCGCCCCCGTCTGCTCGACCGCCATCCGCAGCTGCTCGGGGCCTCCGAGGACCGGGACGAACGTCGGCGCCGAATGGTCGGGCCGCAGCAGCGGGTCGGAATCGAGAAACCCGACCGGGCGCAAGCCGTACCGGGGCTCGCCGACGAGACGCTTGACGAGGTGCTCGCCGACAACGCCGGCGCCGACGATCAGCGTCGGCGTCGCGAACGCCTCACTGCGCATCGCGTGGTGGCGCAGCGACAGCAGCACCAGCCGCGCCACCCCGAGGTACACCAGCGAGAACAACCACAGCCGCAGGGCCAGGGCGACCGGGTGGGCGTCTCCCAGCATCGAGTCGAGCGCGACGATCAGCATCGCGCTGAGCGAGACGACACCGAGGACGTTCGCCGCCGTATCGAGCATCGACCCGTTGAGCCGCTCGTCGGGATCCCGGCGCACGTGCAGGATCGCGAGCACGACGAGCGGGAACGCCGCCGCGAGCAGGTGATCCGTCGCACTTGACTCCTTCGAGCCGTTCGCGAACAGCGCCGCGCTCGCAGCGAGGTACAGCACGACGACGTCGACCAAGAACCGTATTCGGGACCAGCGGTACCCGAGGAGCCTGGCCGCGGATCCCGCGACCGGGTTGACGCGTGCCGGCCAGCGTGTCAGCGTCCGTGGCTGGGCAGCATGCGTAGCGGCGGGTGGAGGTGTCATTGAGCGTCCTGATACCTAAGTCGTACAGCTATGGAAGTGCGGCTTCGGTGACACCCGCCTATGCACGAAGTCGACCTCCGGGGAGCCTGGGAGCCCCTCGACGCTCGTGCGGTGCCTTCAAACCCCTTTTTCGAAATGATACCGCGCTTTGCCCGAAAAAAATGTGCAGAAGTTGGCATTTCTCGCTGCATGTTCCGTCTATCGGCACCGGTCTGGCGTGCGTACAGCCCCACGCTCGCCGCAGAGAGGCGCGTCTCCCATTCAGACGGATTATCAGCTGACCCGGTGGCCATCAAAACCGCACCTACCCCGGACGCACATCGCGGAAAACCACGGACCCCTTCGGACGCCGAAAGCGAGAGACTACAGGGTTCGCTGGCGCCCGGATAGGCTTAAGCCGCCGATTTCTGGAGCGCCGCGGCGATGCAGTCGGTGACCTCGGTGGCCTGCGCGGCGCTGAGCACCGGGCTCATCGGGATCGCGAGGTGCGTTCGGGCCAGTTGATCGGTGCCCGGAAGGTCGACCGCCGGCGGATACGGCGCCATCGCCGGGTGGCGATGGATCGGCGAGCGGTAATAGGCCTTGTTGCCGATGTCCCGAGCGGTGAGCGCGGCCGCGATCTCATCGACTCGCTCGGAGCGAATCGCGTACACGTGCCATGCGGGCTCCGACCCCTCGGTCGGGATCGGGAGTGCGACGAGCTCCCCGAGCCCGGCCTGTTCGTAGTGCTGTCCCGCCCGCACCCGCCCGCGTGCGAAGCCGTCGAGCTCGGGTAGGAGCACCCGCAGGAATGCGGCCTGAAGCTCGTCGAGCCGGGAGTTGTAGCCGATCAGCTCCCACGTCTGTTGGTCCCTTGACCCGTGGAAGCGGAGCATGCGCGCGGCCTCCGCGATCTCGTCGCTGGACGTCGCGATCGCCCCACCGTCGCCCATGCAGGCGAGGTTCTTCGACGGAAAGAAGCTGAACGTGGAGACGGCGCCGAGCGCACCCGGGCGGCCTGCGGGACCGCGAGAGCCGGCGGCTTGCGCGCTGTCCTCGAGCACCGGAAGCCCGAGCGCTTCGATCTCCTTCACCGGGGCGACGTTGCCGAACAGATGGACGGCGATGACCGCCTTCGTCGCGGGCGTGAGCGCGGCCTTGACCGTCTCCGGCGTCAGCATCATCGTGTCGCGGTCGACGTCGCAGAAGACGGGGCGCGCGCCCGTCGGCGGGATCGCCTCGGCCGAGGCGTAGAACGTGAACGACGGCACGACGACGTCGTCCCCCGGCCCGACGCCGAGCGCGCGCAGCGCGATCGTGATCGCGTCGGTCCCGTTGGCAACGCCGACGACGTGCTTGGCACCGAGGTACTGCGCGAACTCCTGCTCGAACGCGGTGACCTCCGGGCCGAGGATGAACCAGCCGCGGTCAAGCGTCCGCGTCGCGGCCGCCACGAGCCGGTCGCGGAGCGGCCGCAGGGGGGTGCTGATGTCGAACAGAGGAATCGGCATGACGGGACGGCTCGGACGCTCTGACGCGAGGCGCGCCGAAGCCTCAGCTACCCTACCGCGCCCGGTGATGATCTCGAAAATGCACGGCGCGGTGATCGGGCTGGGGATGATCGGCCGGCACCACGCACGGCTGCTTCAGGCCTCGGATCGCGTCGAGTTCGCGGGGGCCGTGGACCCGGACGGTGACCGTTATCGCGCCGTCCGGGACGGCGCGCTCGTGATCGACTCGATCGCCGCGCTGCTCGAACGGGGATCGCTCGACTTCGCGATCGTCGCGGTCCCGACGGAGCTGCATCTCGCCGTGGTCGACGAGCTCGCGCGCGCGCGGGTTTCGGTGCTCGTCGAGAAGCCGCTCGCGGCCTCCAGCGAGGACGCCAGGCGCATCGTCGAGATCTGCGCCGACGCCGGGATTCACGGGGCGGTCGGGCACGTCGAGCGGTTCAATCCGGCGCTCCAGGAGCTGCGCCGGCGCGTCCTCGACGGTCAGATCGGACGCCTGTTCACGGTCTCGACGGTGCGCAGCGGGCCGTTCCCCGACCGCGTGCGGGATGTCGGTGTTGTCAAGGACCTCGCGACCCATGACATCGACCTCGTCAGCTGGCTGGCCGACTCGGCGATCGCGGCGGTCGCCGCGCAGACCCAGCATCTCAGCGGTCGCGAGCACGAGGACCTCGTGCTCGCGAC
>DATKOY010000290.1:0-5225 GCA_035524415.1 Solirubrobacteraceae bacterium
AGACCTCACACCTCGGCCGGGCCGAAGGCCCCTACTCGGCGCCAGCCGACAGCAGGACGAACCGCGCCACCGCCACGCGCCAACCCCCGCCCCGAACAACCGCGATCCCGCCCCGCCCCACCCAGCCACCGCTTCTAGACCCGCGCCGGCGGTTCGCCCGCGAGCTCGCGTGCGAGCCTGTGCAGGAGCTCGCTGATGTCCGGCTCGATCTGCGCGGTCTCGTCGTCGAGCGCCTCATCGAGGAGCTCACGCCGTGCCAGGACCGCACGATCGGCGAGCGCCCTTCCTTGGTCGGTGAGTCGCGCCGCACCGTCGTCGTCGGCGACGAGTCCGTGCGCGCGCAGCTCGTCGACGACGGCGGCGATCCGTTCGGGCGGCACGCCGTCCTGCTCGGCCAGCCGGCGGGCCCCGGCCAGACCGTGCTCGCTGATGCGCACGAGCGCCCAGGTCGCGCCACCCGACAGATCGACGCCCGCACGCTGGGCGAGGCGCTCCCGGAACCGCTGGCGCCGCTCGGTGCCGACCGCGAGCGTGAGCGCCCGCTCGACCTCGGCGAGCGAATCCGGTGAGCGCGGTGCGGCAAGGCCGTCCTCGAGCCCCCGGGCGCTCGCAGCCGTCTCGCGCAGCCGCCGTTCCGGAAGCAGCCACGAGAGCGCGAATCCGACCAGCGCGATCCCGGACGCGGCGACGAACACCGGACGCAACGCGTGCACGTACGCATGCTCGTAGGCGGAGCGCAGCGCCGGCTGGAGCCTCGCCACCTGCGCACCCGTGAGCCGTCCACCGCCCGAGACCTGGTGCGCGAGCGGGCCGCTCAGCGCGCCGCGCAGCTCCGAGGCAAGCCGGGAGCTGAAGATCGCGCCGAACACGGCGGCCCCGAGCGAGCCGCCCATTCCCCGGAACAGCGTCACGCCGGAGGTCGCCGCGCCGAGCACGGTGTAGTCAACCGCGTTCTGCACCGCGAGCACGAGCACCTGCATCACGAGGCCCAACCCGAGCCCCAGCACAAGCAGATACGCCGACGACACGCCGATGCTCGTCCCGACGTCGAGCCGCGAGAGCAAGAACAGACCCACCGCCATCACCCCGGTCCCGATGATCGGAAAGACGCGGTAGCGACCACGCCGGGTGATCAGCTGCCCCGACAGGATCGACATCGAGAGCATCCCGACCATCATCGGAAGCAGCCGTAGGCCGGCGCCGGTCGGGCTCGCCGCGTCGACCGTCTGAAAGTACAGCGGCAGGAACGTGATCGAGCCGAACATGGCAAAGCCGACGATCAGCGACAGCGAGCCTCCGACGACGAACACGCGGTTGTGCATCAGCTGCGGCGGCAGCACCGGCTCGGCCGCGCGCCTCTCGACCGCCGCGAACACGCCAAGCAGCGCGACCCCGACTGCGGCGACGATGATCGTCTGTCCCGAGCCCCACCGCCAGGTCGTGCCGCCGAGACTGGCGACCAGCACGATCGCGCTGAGGGCCGCGGCGAGTACGCCGGCACCGAGATAGTCGATCGTCGGACGTCGCGTTCCCTTGGTGCTCGGAAGCGTGCTGCCGAGCACAGCGAGCGCGACGAGGCCGAGCGGCAGGTTCACGTAGAAGATCCAGCGCCACGAGACGGCTTCGACGATCACACCGCCGAGCAGCGGCCCAGCGATGCTCGCGACCCCGAACACCGCGCCGAACAGACCCTGGTACTTGCCGCGCTCGCGCGGTGGGACGACGTCGCCGACGACCGCTTGCGTGAGCACGATCAGCCCACCCGCGCCGAGCCCCTGCACGGCTCGGAACGCGATCAGCTCCGTCATCGAGCCCGCGAGCCCGCACAGCGCCGACCCGACCAGGAAGAGCCCCACAGCGCTCTGAAGGACGCGTTTGCGCCCGTACAGATCGCCGAGCTTGCCGTAGATCGGCGTGACCGCAGTCTGCGCGAGCAGGAACGCGCTCGTCACCCACGACAGGTGGTTCAGCCCGCCGAGGTCGCTGACGATCGTCGGGAGTGCGGTCGCGACAATCGTCTGGTCCAGCGCCGCGAGCAGCATGACGAGCATCAGCCCGCCGAAGATCAGGTGTAGGCGTGGCCTGGCGACCGCCATCGACGCCGCCGTGATCCCGCCTCTCAGTCGTCGCGCGCGATCACGCGATCAACCTCGACGGCTTCGCCCGTCTGCGTATCCGGGTAGATCACGATGACGGTCGGTGGACCGCCGAACCAAGCGGACGTTTCACCCTCGCCGACGTACTCCGCGGCGCGCTCAGACCCGTCCGCCTGAATCACCCAGATCGCCTGACCCTTGTGGAATTGACTATCTCCGATGTCGGTCATCGCGGGACAGCATAGGTGGCCCGTACGAGTCCGTGCCGCCGATCGCTCCCGGCCGCATGCGCCGCGCGCGCCGGCATGCAAACCTCCACTCCACAGATGGCGGACTCTCGCCCTGAGGAATCCCATCCGAAGCACCCGCGAGGCGCCGCATTGCGACCGGATGGCCTTGCGGCCCGGATTCGGGGTCTCGTCAAGGCCATCGAGGAGAACGACGAATCGCGGATCGAGGAGGCGATCCTGCGCCTCAGCAAGCGTCGGCGCCTGTTCGCGCCGCTCGGGTTCGCGATCGGCGCGATCGTGCTGCTGTTCAACGGGGTCAGGCTGCTCGTCACGAACTGGCGGCTGATGCTCGTGCAGATCCTCCCGGCGATGTGGATCTGGCTGGCGATGTTCGACCTCAAGGTGCACGTCCTGCACGGCAAGTCGTTTCACCCGATCCGGGGACCCGTCCTGATCCCGATCAACCTGCTGATCATCGCGATCACGGCGGCGGCCTTCTTCCTCAACGCGGTGTTCGCGTTCGCGGTCGCGCGGGGGGAGCGTCCTCCCCAGCTGCGGCCCGCGAAGGACGAGGCCCGCAAGCACATCCGGACGATCGCCGGCTCGGGAGCGGTCGTCGGGGCGCTCCTCGGGTTTTCGACGACGATCGTCACACGCTGGGGGCGCCCCTGGTTCACGATCTCACTCGGCATCGTCGCCGGGATCATGATGTTCTGCTATGTCGCGGTTCCCGCCCGACTGATCGGAGTCAAGCCGCCGTCGCAATCACGGCGCGACAAGGTCTCGACGGCCGTCGTCGGCGGCGCGCTCAGCGCGACCGTCACTGGGCCACCGTACCTGCTTGGCCGGATTGGCTTCCTGATGCTCGGATCGAAGGCTCTGCTGATCCCGGGGATCTTCGTCCTCGCAGTCGGGGTCACGCTTCAGGCAGGCGCGACGGGCGCGGTCCGGGCGATCAAGATGAGCGCCACGCTCACCGCGGCGCGTGCCCACAGTGAAGACCAACCAGAGACGGCGGCGGAGCCCCCGTGATCGAGTGGGTCGGCAGGGTGGCCGAGACGACCAGCGCCGGCCCGCTCCACGCGTAGACGGTGTCCTGGCGCGTCCACACGGATCCCTGTGCGACGAACTGATGAACCGTGATGAAGTGGTGCGATCCGCGGGCGCTGCACGTCATGCCGGCCCACAGACCGGGGTGTGCGGAGAATCCCGCCAGTGTCCTCGCGAGCCGCAGCTGTCCCTGCCAGTACGCGTAGACGCCGATGAACTCGTTCGTCGAGATGTGCTCGACGTCGACGAACAACTCATCGCCGGGCCGCCCATCGACGTTGCCGACGGCGACGATCGCCGGGAGCGCGACCGCAATCGTCGCGGTCTGGACCGAGACGATCCGTCCGGTCGCGAGCGTCGCTGTGATCAAACCGTGCCGGCCGTTCGTCTTGTGCGCGGTGACCGCGTCGGGACGGCCGTCACCGTCGATGTCGGCATGTGTCCGGTACACGAGCCGCAACGGGCCGGGACCGGTGAACGGCAGCATGATCCGTTGCTGGACGAGACAGATGAGCGCACCGTCCGCCGGCGAGAGTACGGCGGCCTCGAGCGTGCCGGGCTGGTTGCGCGTGGATGGCACGAACACCTCCGCCGACCAGCGCCCGTTGCCGGCGTGCACGGTGCCGGCGTACAGCGCCCGTCCGTCGGCACCGCGAACGACGAGCCGGAACTGGTTCTCGAAGATGCCGTGCTCGCGGCCCGAAGCGCTCACGAGGCCGTCGGGATTGACCGCGCCGTGGTCGAGCGTGAGGCAGCCGCCGGGGCCGCGCCTGATCTCAGCTGCGCTCGAAGGAGGTGCGCTCTTCCACAGGTCGATCGCGAGGTGACGCCCGGTCACCCAGGTATACGACAGCCACTTGAACCGCAACGGGGCGGAACGCAGGTCGATGTACAGCCCACGTGCGGTTTTCGTCAGGCGCGCGCTCAGCCCGTACGCCGAGCGGGGCACCGCCCACGCGCCGACCCCGGCGAACACGAGCTCGAGCCGGGCGCTGCCGTCGGCAGGCTGCGGGTCAACCGCCCCGACCTCACCGTTGGCATGCGGCATCGCGCCGGTGAAGTCGATCACCGCCCGCACGTACGCGGGGTGATCGCCGATCCGGATCCCGCTCGCCGCGAAGATCACTGATCCGCCGCTCGCAACACCGGCTGCGGCGACAATGACGACGGCAAGGCATGTGATGATTGCCACCGTCGCAAGGATGAGACGACGGGGCCTCATGAATCCACTGTTGCGCGCGGCGTGCGGCGCGCATCCGAACTTCCCCGCATTCTTGGTGCGCACAAGTACGGATTTGTTCAGCGCCGGTTGTGCAAGTACCCCTGACGCTGAAGCTCGCGGATGACCTGCTGCTGACGGGCGGCGAGCGACTCGAGCCCAGCACTCAGCGCTTGGAGTTCGGCATCGGCTGCCCGTTCACGTCGGGACACGGCCATCAGCTGCCGGTTCTCGATGTCGCGCAGCCGCGCCGCGCGGACGTCGGGGCTGACCTCGCCGGGCTCGCGTAGCGCCGATCCATCGCTACAGCCGAGCGCGATCGGGGCTCGGATCGCAACGCCGCCCGCGTCAGCCGGGAGCTGCTGATGGACCGCCGGGTCCCACGCTTCGATTCGCTGCGCGAGCATCCGCCCGACGGCTCTCCCCGGCGGCCACCAGAGGACGCGCGTCGACGGTTGCTTGATCCCGGGTGGATTCTCGGCGAGCCACCGCGTGCGTTGCCCGGTGAGGATCATGCCGGTCAGGTCCCCGGCGCCGGGTGGATCGCTTCTCTCACCGTCCCCGCCCGCCCCTCTGCGGGCCGCCGCAGCGATCGCATCGATCGCCGCGTCCGCCTGCTGCGCGGCGAGC
>DATKOY010000291.1:0-49420 GCA_035524415.1 Solirubrobacteraceae bacterium
GCTTTCTCACCAGGAGGCGACGCGGTGAAGCGGATGTCGACGCGTGCGAAGCATCAGTCGACACGGATTCGCGCGGCGATCTTGTTGGCGTCGAACGTTAGGACGCCGGCGGGGCAGATCGCGGATGTGGCTGACCGATGAGAGCCACGTGCGCAAGGTGATCCACGAGTTCAACGAGGAAGGGTCCGACAGCCTGCGCCCTGAGTACCGGGGCGGGCCACCCCGCCGGATCACTGCCACCGAGCGCAAGCGGGCGGTCGCGGTGGCCGGTGCCCGCCCCGACACCCCAAGGGGTGCCGCTCACACGCTGGTCGCTGGACCGCTCTCGGCGCATCTCGCCGGGGAGGGGGTAGTGATCTCGCCGATCCATCTCTGGAGGCTGCTCGCCCAGGCAGGACTCCCTTCCAGCGCAGCCGCTCGTGGAAGGCCAGCCCCGACCCCGACTACGAAGCCCGTGCGGGCAGGGCACCGGTTGGGCGCCACTGAAGCTGCCCCAACGGCTGCGCGCGACCTACAACCGGACGCACGGGATCCGCTACATCTTCGGCGCGCTCGAAATCCACCGCGACCGGCTGCACGCACGGATGCGACCCCGCCGCGCCGGCAGCGACGTGCTCGGCTACATGCGCACGATCCGCACCGTCTACCCGGCCCGGCAGCGGATCTACTGGATCCAGGACAACCTCTCCGCGAACTGGACCCCCGACATCCGCGCCTACGCTCAGGCGAACAAGATCGAGCTCGTCCCAACCCCGACCTACGCCAGCTACCTGAACCGGATCGAGAGCCACTTCCGCCCGATCCAAGAATTCGTCTTCAACAACACCGACTACCCCGACTGGGACACCGCCCAGCGCGCTCTCGCTCGCTGCATCACACACCGCAACGGCCGCGACGCCGACCGCCGAATCGCCGCCCTGGAGCGCAAACACCGAGTCGCCGCATGAACCAGTCATTACAGGTCAAACGTTTCGGTTGGACCCACTAGCCGGGGTTTCGTGTGGTGATGCCGGAGGAGGGACTCGAACCCCGACACGCGGATTATGATTCCGGCCGTCTTCCCAGCATTCACGGGCGATGCGGGCGAAGTTGGACGGGAAGTTGGACTGTTTTGTCAGGCGGTGTGCACGAAATCCCCGGTCAATCGAGGGCGGCGAGCGCCCTCAGTGCCGGGAGCAGCACGGTCGGCACACGGTCCTGGCTGAAGTCATCTGGCGGGACGGCTCCCATCAGCCCGCCTTGCGTCCGCGGGTCGTCGAGCAGCTTGCCTGCTTCGGCGGCGACGTAGCGGCGCAGGTCCGCGTCGGCGATCTCGATCTCGTCGATGAGCTCGGCCCGCCGATCGAGCAGCAGCGCGATGTCCTCGAAGTCGCGACTCGCGAGGAAGTCGCCACGACCTCGACCGCCCCACGCTTCGAGCTTCATCGCCAGGAGGTACGGCGGCGGGGCCGCGCGGATTCGCCGGCCCGACGGGAGTTCGCGCTCGACGGCCTGCGGTAGTGCCGCGGCCTGCCACCGGTTCTCGAACCCGAGGATCGCCGCGCGGGCCGGCATCGCGTCGAGGACCAGTTGCGAGTCCGTGTGGCGCCACCGGCAGATCACCCGGCTGTCCTGCGCCTCCGCGAAACCGTGTGCGCGCAGACGCGCCTCGAAGTCGTGCAACGCTGTCCGTGTGGTGACCTCCACGACGACGTCCACGTCCTCGGTCGGGCGCACCTCGACCGCCCCTCGCTTCGTGATCCACAGCTCGAGCGTCGCGCCGCCGACGAACACGACCTCGTCGAGCAGATCGTCGAGGGCCTCGGCCGCAACCTCAAGCAGCTCGATGTTCACGGGTCGGCGGTAACAGACGGGGGACGAGCAGCTCGGCCGCTTCCGCCTTGATGCGCGGGCCGCCCAGGCGTAGGGCATCGAGGAGCGCCAGACGCTCCCCGAGAGCGGGATCGCGGTGGGCCGCCTCGACCGCTGACGGGTGCAGTGGGCGCACGGCCAGCCCACGTTGCTCGCCCAGCGCGTCGGGCCAAACGGGCGGCAGCTCGTCTCGGGACGTGACGATGCGACCCGTGAGCGGCGGGGCCGCCCAAGCCGTGGGCACGCCGAGGCTGGGGCCCTCCAGCCGTGCGGGGAAGACGTATCGCAGCCCGTGGATCAGGAACTCCTCGGCCTGGGGGATGTTGACGCTGCGCGTGCGCTCGCTGTACAGGCTGGCGGCGCCGAGTCGCTTGATCGCCCGGTGCACGACGCTCCGCGGGATCGTCGTCTCGTCGGCCAGCCGACGCACCGTCCAGCTCGGATCGGCGTCGACGAGCTTCAGGAGCAGCACGATGTCCTCGCCACTGAGCATGCGTCGATGATAGCAAGTTGTCCCCAGTCCTGGGACAAGGGACAGAGGTCGGGTTAGGTGCTCCCGGCGCGGCGTCGGAGGTAGGCGTTCAGCCGCTCGGCGGGGTCGGTCTCATCGAGCGGGGGCAGGAGCTTGACGTAGCGCTCTGTCGCCTGCAGAGAGCTGTGGCCCATGTACTCCATGAGCTCACGGAGTGTGTAGCCGGCGGCCATGAGGAAGCTCGCGTACGTGTGTCGGCACTCGTGCAACGTGATCGCCTCGAGCCCCGCGGCCGCCCAGCGCGTGCGGGCGCGCTCGGCGATCTTGCCGGACGTCACGGAGACCGCACTCACGGCGCCGTTCTCCCGGCGCCCCTGCCGCATGAACCCACCGAGGAGGATCGGCCGAAGTGGCTCGGCGATCGGCGGAGCCGGCACTCGCGGCAGGCAGTACTTATCGGGTTGATCGACGGCCACCTGCGTCGTTGCCGGCGTTCGCCGCACCAGGCCCGGACCCAGGATGGCGAGGAAGGCGACGACCGCCGCCAGCCAGCGTGGCAGCTTGGCGCGTCGACGACGGGCGCGGGCGCCGGGGACGTCGACGGCGCTCACGACATCCCTTCGGCGTGCTTGGCCAGCGCGTCTTTGAGTGCAGCCTGGACGTCGCTGGGCCGCAAACGCCTGACTTCGGCCGCGGCGCGGTCGAGCTCCAGGCCGACGCCGGCTTCACCCGCGATTTCGGAGCGGCGGCTGCGATGTGCGCCCGCCTCGGGTCTTGGCGGGGTGAAGGCGCTAACCGATCCCCAGTCGATGACTCGCGCCGGCCGGAAGTGGCTGCGAACGCGTTTGGGCCCGAGGCGCCGGGCCAGCGCCGCGATGCCAACTTCGAAACCCACCAGTTCGATCCGGTCTTTGACCGCGGCCAGGTACAGGTCGGCGGGGGGAGGACTTGAACCCCCTACGCGTCGACAACCTGACGATCGAGAATGTCGCGGGCGAGCGCGACATCAGCGGGGTGCCGGTCGACCGTGCTGGCAGGGCCGCCGTGGTCTCCCGCGCCCTGGCCTCGCGTTGGCGGCGCAGCCTTGCCAGCCGCCGGAAGTGAGATGCCCCAATCGGCTTCCGCTCATGGCCCGGCGTCCACGTCACCCGGTCGAAGCCCACACCGGCGAATCTAGGGCAGCGGCCGGGCCACAGGCATGCGTGATTCCCCGCAGCAGTACGCGGACGATCCCGGCATGAGCCGCGCGCAGTCAATCCGTGCTGGGCCTCTGAACAATCTCCGCGACGCGAACCCCCCTTGGAACGGGCGCGACCACGTCACCGGCCCTTCCGTGACCGTACGCCTCCAATCGACTGTCCCGTTACGCGGGCCGGATTACCGCGCTCAGTGAATGCAGGTGCCGGGACGACGCCGTTCGTGCACCTCGTTGCCACAAGCGCAACCGGCCGAGTGCTCGCCGCGACCGTGCTTAGGTGCAAGCCCGTCGCGAAACCGGCGGCGGGTCCGTGGCGGGCTATTCATGTTCGATCGAAGCGGCCACCGCCTCGACGTTCCCCGTTCAGGCCGTGGACGAGCCACGCCACATCGCGGCACCTCGCTGATACCAGTTCTGCGGCGCGGCAAGCGGCCGTTCCGCTTGCTCGCTCGGGTCCAAGCGTGCTCGGCCGACGAGCCCGAGCTGGCGTGCTCGCACGGCCATTCCCCGAGCCGGACGGACTCGTGAGCTATGGCTCGCCGGAATCGTCCGACGTGGAGTTGGCAGGCGCGTGGCGCGGCTCGATCGTGTGTTCCCGCGACGGGTCATAGCGCCTTCGGAAGAGGAAGTACGCGAGGACGCCGGCCGGAATCGGCAGCCAGTACGCGGCGAGCCGGTAGAGGAGTGTCGCGGCGAGCGCGCTGCGGCCCGACACGCCCGCGAGCGTGAGCGTGCCGACGAGACCCGCCTCGACGAAGCCGAGTCCGCCGGGGGTGAACGGAATCAGCGCGAGCAACTCGCCGGTGGTGTAGGCGAGCAAGACGAGCGACGGCCGCGGATCGGCTCCGACTGCCCGCAGCGCACAGAGCAACGCGAGATAGTCGAACCCGGTGTTCCCCGCCGCCGCCACGACTGCTCCCTTCCAGCGCTCGCCAAGCGTCGTGCGGATGAAGTCGCGGTCCCTGAGCAACTCCTGCGGGAGCCCGGTCACGTGCCGGCGCCGCCGAACGGTGGCGTTCAGCAGCCACTGGATCGCGCGCCCAGCGATCTCCAGCGGAGCATCGGTCGAGAAAGCCGCCGCACCCGCCGCGAGCAGCAACACGAGGACGCCAATCCCCAGATAGGCCGCGGTGGCCAGGCTGTGGTTGACCGGCGCGCCGCCGATAATCGCCGGTAGGGCGAGTACCGGCAGCGCCAGCGTCGTCGCGAGCTGAAGTCCCGCCGAGGCGCCGAACGCCGCCGCCGCCTCGCCCGTGTCCACGCCGGCCCGGCGCAGCATCGAGACGGCGAAGGCCGTGGCCGTGGCGCCGCCCCCCGGGACGATCCGGCCGACGGCGTTCCCGCTCAACTGTGCGGCGGCAACGGGAAACCAGCCGCGCGTGTGTAGCGCGATCCGGTCCAGTTGCCACAGCCACACAAAGCTCGCGATCTCGCACGCGACCACGAGGACCGCAAAGTACCAGTCGAGATCCCGAAGCGAACGCCACGACGAGAAGACCGCGATCAGGCTCGGCAAGAACAGATAGAGCGATACGGCGGTCACTGCCAGGAGTGCGATGCGCTTGGCGTAGCGTCGCCAGGCGCTGCGACTGACAGAGGGGTTAGAAGGGGCGCGGTTCAGTCGCTCGGCAATGCTGTTGAGGTCGTAGGCACGGCAATCACCTCGGCGCTCGAGGCGCAAGAACATCCGAGTGTCCGTCGGGGGCCGGTGCACTGCGCGCCGACAGCGCCGCTGCGGGGAGCTTCAGCGCGACTAGCCCGACCATGAACGAAAGCCGCCTTGGCTGTCTGCATAATCGCGCACATCGGCATCCGTGTCTACACGGCCAACGTCCATGCGCCACCGTGCAGGTCGGGATCCACGAGTATCCACCAGTCGCTCCCGCCGGAGGCTCTGCAGGGGTATGGAATGCCCCGGTTTCGTCCTCCTTGCAGGCGACAACGCCCGAGCCAGAGACGGGGCTCGCGAGGGGGCTCGGCGGTTCAGCGTCTCGGGCGTCGGTGTCGGCGTCGCCGGCGACGCTGGGGCTCGGAGGGGCCGGTGCCCGTTGGGTCGGCTGGCGAGGTCGAATGGGTAGTGGCCGTAGGGGTGGATGTGCTGGTGGGCGAGCGGGGAGATGTGCTCGATCTCGCTGGTTGTGATCAGTTCGCCGGCGGCGCGGACGTCGTCGAGGACGCGGCCGGTGTAGACGGTGTTCCAGACGATGATCGCGTTGACGACGATCGCGAGGCAGAGCGCCTGCTCGGCCTGCTGGTCAGGCGTGCGCTGTCGGACGTGGCCTTCGCTGGCGTAGAAGATCGCCCGGCGGAGCGCGTGCGGCTGCTCGCCTTTGTTGAGCTGGCGACCGACGCGGGCGCGGAGCTCCTGGTCGGCAAGCCAGGCCAGGATGCAGCAGCGAGGCGGGCGCCCAACCGTGGCGCAGGGAGGCGGCGAGCCGCAGGAGTTCGTCCCAGTAGGGGGTGATGTCGAGGATCCCGTCGAGCGTGTGCGTGGCGTCGCGGACGGTGGCGGTCACGACCTTGCTGGCGTACTGGCTGTACTGGTCGGAGGTCCACGAGTAGATCTGCAGGCCGCGGCGCCGGTGCCCGAAGTAGCGCGGTAGCGGCGCGACGCCTGGACCGCGGGTGCGGGCGGCGAACCGCTGCCCGTCGGAGGAGGACAGCCGGCCGGCGCCCCACTCCTCGGCGAACGGCAGGCCGTGGTGGTAGTCGACGGGGGCGGCGCTGGCAGCTGCGAGCGTGTCCTCGCGGCACAGCCGGCTGTGGCTGTCCGCAACCGGCGTGGCGGGCAATCCCTGGCATCGCCGTTTGCTAACTCGCCTAGGCTCGTTGGACTGTTCGTTGGACTGTTTTGTCAGCCAACTAGCGGTTTCTGGCGGTTCGTAGCGGTCGACAGCCCAAGACCCGAAATCCGTCCAATCCCCAGCACCCACGGGCAGATTCCCGCACGCAACGAGATGCCGGAGGAGGGACTCGAACCCCCGACACGCGGATTATGATTCCGCTGCTCTAACCGACTGAGCTACTCCGGCGGGGTCCCGCGAGTCTATCGGTGCCCGGTGCGCTCGAGTCCGCCTACTCAGACCGCGTGCCGCGGCCCCGCCGGCCATCGGAGGCGGGCGCTCAGAAGGTGGTCGTGACGCGGGCGACCTCGGCGAACGAGGTCAGGCCCTGCTTGACCTTGTCGAGGCCGTCGCTGCGCATCGTGCGCATGCCGTTACGGGTTGCGGCCGCCGCGATCTCGCCGACGGCCCGGCGGCCGAGCAGCAGGTTCCGGATCTCCTCGTTGATCGGCATGACCTCGTACAGGCCGACCCGCCCGGAGTATCCGGTGTTGCGGCAGCGGATGCAGCCGGCGGGCTCGAACACGTGGGCGCCCTCCATGCCGTGCTGCTTGAGCATCTCGGGGGTGAGCTTGCTGGGGCGCCTGCACTGGGGGCAGAGCGTGCGGGCGAGTCGCTGCGCGACGACGCAGTCGATCGCCGCGGCGAGCATGAACGGCTCGATCCCCATGTCGATCAGGCGGGTGATCGCACTGGCGGCGTCGCGCGTGTGCAGCGTCGACATCACCATGTGGCCGGTGAGGGCGGCCTGGATCGCGATCTCGGCGGTCTCGGCATCGCGAATCTCGCCGACCATGATCACGTCCGGGTCGGCACGGAGCATCGAGCGCAGACCGGCCGCGAACGTGACGCCGGTCTTCGTGGACACCTGCATCTGCTTGACGCCGGGGATCGGGGACTCGACCGGGTCCTCGATCGTGAGCACGCTGCGCTTGCCGTCGTTGACCATCCCGAGCGCGCTGTACAGCGTCGTCGACTTGCCCGACCCGGTGGGTCCCGTCACGAGTACGGCCCCGTAGGGCTTGCGGATCGAGGCGAGGAAGCGCTTGCGCTCGACGTCCTGCATCCCCAGCGAGTCGAGGTCGCGGACGACTGCGCCGGCGTCGAGGATCCGCATCACGATGCCCTCACCGCCGACGAGCGGGAGCGACACGACGCGGACGTCGACGCGGCGGCCCTCGATCGTCACCGCGAGGCGCCCGTCCTGCGGGACTCTGCGCTCGGAGATGTCGAGGCTGGCCATGATCTTGACCCGGGACACGACCGATGGGGCCATCGAGCGGGCGATCGTCGCCGCCGGCGAGAGCACGCCGTCGATCCGGAACAGGACCTGCATCTCGCCGTCCTCGGGATCGCAGTGGATGTCCGATGCGCCCTGCTCGACGGCCTGGGCAATGATCGAGTAGACGAGCTTGACGATCGGCGCGTCGGCGGTCGGGCCTTGCTGGAGCGCGATCTCGAGTTCCTCGGCATCGGAGTCCTTCACCTCCGTGACCGTTTCCTCGAGGCGATTGACGCGGGTGATCAGCGCGAGGATGTCCTCCTTCGCAGCGGCCGCCGCCTTGATCTCCTTGCCGGTGATCATCGAGAACTCGTCGAACGTGAGGACGTTCGTGGGGTCGGCCATCGCGAGCAGCAGCGACCCGTCGGGCATGAAGCCGACCGGCACGGCCTGGTGGCGCTTCGCGATATCGGGGTCGATCAGGCTGACGGCGCCCATGTCGATGTCGAAGATCGACAGGTCGATGTAATCGAGCCCGAGCCGTTCGGCGAGCGCCCGCGCGAGCTGGTCGTAGCGCAGCGTCCCGTTCTCGATCATCACCGCGCCGGTCGAACGGCCTTGCTCGCGCGCGACCGCGACGGCAGCCTCGACCGCCTCGCGGCGGGCAAAGCCGAGGTCGACGATCACGTCGCCGATCAGTCGTTGGGAGCGGCCTCGATGCGCGGGCGGGATCAATCCACGGGGGTAACCGGCCGCGTCTTCTGCCCGCGGAGCAGCTTCGGCGTCGAGACCGGTGCTCATACCTCGCAGCATCGGCACGAAATCGCCCAGCTTTACCGGCGGTTCCGGGCCGCCGGAGCCGCTGGGCGATCAGCGCTTGAGCGTGATCCGGATCGCGTACCGCGCGCCCGTTGAGAGCGTGACGTTGAGCCAGACCTTCGTGGTGCGGTGCGCGGCCATCAGCCGCTTGCCCGTCTTTGACAAATGCACCGCGATCGTCTTGCGTCGGTGAGCGGCGATCTTGAACGAGGCCTGTCCGTAGGTGACGAGCTTGCTCGCCGCGCCGGTCGCGCCAACGGCGGCGATCCGCGCGCCGTTCGCCGCACCGTTCTGCAACAGCAACCGGCCGATGCAGGTGATCGCCACGGCGCACTGCATGCCGACGTCGGCGTTGCCGGCGCGGACCGGATCAACGCGGTTGCCGAGCCCCAGTGGAAGCGCGCCGCCGCCAGCGCCGCCGCCGCCAGCGCCGCCGCCCACGCCACCGCCACCGCCGCCACCGCCCGCGGCCCACTCGCCGCTCAACGCGACGAAGAACCCGCCCGCGTCCATCGTGAAGCCCGGCGTGACCGTGCTCGGCTGGGACGTGTTCCAGATGAAGTCGGCCGGCTGGCTCGGGTCACCGGTGTAGTACAGCGGGACCGGCACGCCCGGTTGCAGCACCGCCAGTCCGAGCGTGTCGAAATCGGCGATCGTCGTGATGTCCTCCGGCGGCGGTGTCGCATCCTCGGTGACGGGCAGGTTCACCGCGACCGTCGTGATCTGGTTCGCCGTCGGCGTGAACACCTGGCTGCGCGCGACCGGAAAGCAGCACGCATCGTTGGGCCGGCCAGGGGTGATCGTGTTCTGATACAGCGCCCGCATCACGACCACCTGCATCGGGCCGGTGGCCGGACCGACCGCGACCTGCACCTGCGTCACGGTTCCCGTCCCCGGCGGTTCGAGTGAGATGTTGCGGCCGCCGGCCGCCTGCAGCTCGGCGGGGGTTGGGACGTGAGCCCATATGCACGATCCGGTCGCACCCGGCAGCGGCAGCAGCACGTTCAGGAACGGGTTGGGATAGGTCGTGCAATCGCCGCCGTAGTTCGGAGCGGCGTTGAACGGCGCGGTGCCGAGCGGCAGCCCGAACGGCGTCGCCCCGGCGCTCGGCGCGCACGCGCAGAGCGCGAATACCGCGCTCGCCCACACCGACACCACAACGTCATTCAGGCGCCCCCGGCGCATCGTTCGCCAAGTCTATGCGCAGACGCAACCGACCGTGCCGAGATCCGCCGACGCGCCTATCATCAGCCGATGCCCGAGCTCGGCCCAGCCGTCAGCACCGTCGTGCGCCGCTGCCTCGCGATCAAGCCCGGCGAGGACGTGCTCGTGATCGCCGACCCTGCCAGCCGCGCGATCGGCGATGCGTTGCGCACCGAAGCAGCCGCGGCCGGTGCCGACGCTGTGCTCGCCGTGATGGATGAACGCGCGACCGACGGCACCGAGCCGGCTCGTCCGATCGCCGCGGCGATGCAGGAATGCGATGTCTTCATCGCTCCGACCAGCCGATCGCTGAGCCACACCGTGGGGCGCAAGCGCGCGACCGAGGCCGGCGTGCGCGGCGCGACGATGCCGGGCGTCACGGCGGACATGCTCGCGCGCGTGATGGCGGTCGACTTCGACGCGATGGCGGCGCGCTCGCGGGCGGTCGCCACGCTGCTCGATCACGCCGGCTCCGCCCGGGTCACGTGCCCGCGGGGCACCGACCTCACGGTCGATCTCAGCGGGCGCTCCGGGATCGCCGACGACGGCGACCTGACCGCGCCCGGCGCGTTCGGCAACCTGCCCTGCGGCGAGGCGTTTATCGCGCCGACGGGCGGCGTCGGTCAGGTCGTCGCCGTCAGCCTCGCGCCGCTCGGGCTGAGCGATGAGCCGGCCACGCTCACGGTGCAGGACGGGCACATCGTCGATGCCACCGGCGGTCTCGGTCCCGAGTACATCGAGCGGTTGCGGGCGCACGGCGACCGCGGCACCAACCTCGCGGAGCTCGGCATCGGCACCAACGAGCGAGCACGGCTCACGGGCAGCGTGCTCGAGGACGAGAAGATCCTCGGCACCGTCCACGTCGCGTTCGGCGCGAGCGCCGCGATCGGCGGGACCGTGTCGGTCCCGATCCATCTCGACGTCGTCGTGATCGACGCGTCGCTCGAGATCGGCGACCGGCGGGTACTTGACGCGGGGCGGTTCGTGCTCGAGGGCGAGCTCGCCGCGTGAGCACGACGCTGCTGGCCGTTCCGAACGTCTCCGAGGGACGCAACCCGGCCAGCACCGACGCGATCGCGCGTGCCTTCGCGACCGGCGTGCGGCTGCTCGACGTTCACCTCGACCATGACCACCACCGCAGCGTGTTCACGCTTGCCGGCGCACCGCGCGCGCTCGCGCCGGCCGTGCTCGCGGGCGCGGAGGCCGCGGTCGGCCACGTCGACCTCCCCGCACACGACGGCATCCATCCTCGCGTCGGCGCGATCGACGTCGCGCCGATCGTGTTCCTGTGCGACGCCGATCGCGGCGCCGCCTGTGCCGAGGCCCTCGTCCTCGGCGACCTGCTCGCCGATCAGCTGAAGCTGCCTGTGTTCCTGTACGGGATCCTCGCGCAGGGCCGTCACCGCGCCGAGATCCGCCGGGGCGGGCCGCAGGCCCTCCAGGGGCGGATCGACGCCGGCGAGATCACCCCCGACTTCGGACCCAAGCGGCTGCACCCGACGGCGGGGGCCGTCCTCGTCGCGGCCCGACCGCCGCTGGTCGCGTTCAACGTCGAGCTCGCTCCGCCGGCGACGCTCGAGGATGCGAAGCGGATCGCGGCGCTGATCCGCGAGAGCGGGCCGGACGGGCTCCCGGGTCTCCGCGCGATCGGGCTGTGGCTCGACCAGACCGGCGTCGCGCAGGTCTCGACGAACGTCGAGGATCACATCGCGATGCCGCTCGCCGGCGTCGTCGAGGCCGTCGCACGCTACGCGACACCGGTGGCCGCCGAACTCGTCGGGCTCGCGCCGCGCCGGGCGTTTGACGGCTTTCCGCACGATCTGCCGATCCGCAACAAGCGGATTCTTGAGGACACGCTCCCCGCCACAGACTAAGCTCCATATCACCATGGCCCAGACCAAACGTAAGCGCCGCACGAAGCACCGCGGAACGGCGGCCGGAACGATCGAGACCCGGGGGCGGACCGGCCGTCCACCAAGCCCCGACGAGCGCAAGAAGCAAGATCGTCAGAGCGCCCGCGAGCGGCGAGCCAACACGCCGCCGACGTGGAAGGCGTCGTTCATGCGAGCCGGGTTCGCGGCGGCGATCATGTTCGTGTTCCTGCTCGTCACGGCGAAGGGCAAGAACCGGGTCGAGGCCGCGATCGTGTTCGCGCTGTTCGCGCTGCTGCTGTACATCCCGACGGGCTACTACCTGGAGCTGTACCTGTACCGCCGGCGCCAGCGCCGCAAGCAGGAGGGTCGATGATCGACGTCCGGATGTTCACGGTCGGCCCCGTGCAGGAGAACTGCTTCATCGTCCGGGCAAAGGGCTCGGACCGCGGGCTGGTCGTCGACCCGGGGGACGAGGCGGAGCGCCTGCTGAAGGCGCTCGACGACCTCGCGATCACGACCGTCGACGCGATCCTCGTCACGCACACCCACTTCGATCATGTCGGCGCCGTCAGTCCGGTGGCGAAAGCCACGGGCGCGCCGGTGTACTGCCCGCAGCTCGAGCGCCAGGTGCTTGCCAACATCATGGATTACGTGCCGTGGCCCGGGTTTGGCCCGTTCGAGAGCTACGAGGCCGACCACACCGTCACCGGCGGCGAGACGCTCGAGCTCGCCGGGCTCAGGATCGACGTGATCTTCACACCCGGCCACAGCCCGGGCCACGTGACCTACGCGATCCGCGACGAGGCGGCGCTGTTCTCCGGTGATGTCCTGTTCCAGGGCTCGGTCGGGCGCGTGGACTTGCCGGGAGGCGACTGGGCGACGCTGCTGCACTCGATCGAGACGCTGCTCGACACCTTCGGCGAGGACACAACCGTCTATCCGGGTCACATGGGGGTCACCACGCTCGGGCGCGAGCGCACGACGAACCCGTTCCTGCGCGAGCTCGCAGCGAACCGGTGATCCAGGCCCCTCGCGGCACCTTCGACGTGCTCCCCGACGAGGCTGCGCGCCGCGAGTACGTCGAGGCGCAGGCGCGACGGATCCTCGGCGCGGCCGGGTACCGCCGGATCGAGACGCCGACATTCGAGGCGACCGAGCTGTTTGCGCGCGGCGTCGGCGAGGCGACCGACATCGTCCAGAAGGAGATGTACACCTTCGACGACGGTGCCGGGCGGTCGCTGACGCTCCGGCCCGAGGGGACCGCGCCGGTGTGCCGCGCGTACATCGAGCACGGGATGCACAAGCTTCCGCAGCCCGTGAAGCTCTGGTACGTGTCGAGCTTCTTTCGGGCCGAGGCCCCGCAGCGGGGCCGCTACCGCCAGTTCTGGCAGGTCGGCGCCGAAGCGATCGGCTCCGCGAGCCCGGAAACCGATGCCGAGCTGATCGTCCTGCTCGCGGATCTGCTCCAGGCGCTGACGGTCAAGGACACACGGCTGCGGCTCGCGAGCCTCGGCTCGCCGGAGACGCGCAACGAGTACCGCGCCGAATTGACCACGTACCTGCGTGCGCACGAAGCGCAGCTCAGCGAGGAGGTCCGCAACCGGATCGAGCTCAACCCGATGCGTGCGTTCGACGCGACCGATCCGCGGACGCGCGAGGTCATGCGGGGCGCGCCGACGCTGCTCGAGCGGCTCGCACCTGACGATGCCGAGCACTTTGCGCAGGTGCGCGCGCTGCTCGACGATGCCGGACTGCGCTACGAGATCGACCCGACGCTCGTGCGCGGCCTGGACTACTACACGCGCACGCTGTTCGAGTTCACGAGCGACGCGCTGGGCGCGCAGTCGGGCGTCGCCGGCGGCGGACGCTACGACCGCCTGATCGAGCAGCTCGACGGGCCGCCGACCCCGGCGTCGGGATGGGCGGCGGGAGTCGAGCGGATGCTGCTCGCGTCGAGCGCGCTTCCGACCTCGGCGGAGCTCGTCGATCTGTATGTCGCCCGCGCGGATCCGGTCCCGGCCGTGACCAGGACGGCGTTCGAGCTAGCGCACAGCGCACGCGACGCGGGACTGAAGGCGCAGCTGGAGCTTGCGGGACGCTCGCTCAAGGGGCAACTCAAGCACGCGGACCGGATCGGGGCCCGCTACGTCGCGATCCTCGGCAACGCCGGCACGAGCCTCAAGGACATGCAATCCGGCGAGCAGAGCGACACCGACGTGCAGAATGTGATTCCAACGATCCTTCGGGGGAGCAGATTGTCGTGAAGCATGCTCCGCGACCAAACGATTACCGAGACTCGTGGTGCGGGCAGCTGACGGCGGAGCGCGCGGGCACGCAGGCCCGGGTCGCCGGATGGGTCCACCGCCGCCGCGACCATGGCGGGCTGATCTTCATCGATCTGCGGGACCGCTCCGGGATCGTGCAGCTCGTGTTCCACCCGGATGCGGCGCCGCAGGCGCACGGCCTCGCGCACCGGCTGCGCTCGGAGGACGTCATCACCGCGGCGGGCTCCGTGACCAAGCGCGATCCGCAGAACGTCAATCCGAACCTGCTGACCGGGGAGATCGAGCTGGCCGTGTCCGAGCTGAGCATCCTGGCCGACGCCGACACGCCGCCGTTTCCGCTCGAAGAGGCCGCCGGCGTCGACGAGGCGCTGCGACTCAAGCACCGCGCGCTTGATCTCCGCCGCGCGGAGATGCAGCAGCGGTTGGCGTTGCGCCATCGCGTGATCCAGACCATGCGCACGGTGCTGAACGACCGTGACTTCCTCGAGATCGAGACGCCGTACCTCACGCGCTCGACTCCCGAGGGAGCCCGCGACTATCTCGTGCCGGCGCGCGTCCAGCCGGGCTCCTTCTACGCGCTCCCGCAGTCGCCCCAGCTGTTCAAGCAGCTGCTGATGATCGGCGGCTCCGAGCGCTACTACCAGATCGCCCGCTGCTTCCGCGACGAGGACACCCGCGCGGACCGCCAGCCCGAGTTCACACAGCTCGACGTCGAGATGGCGTTCGTACACGAGGACGACGTGATCGACACGATCGAGGCGGTCATGGGGGCGGTGTTCGAGCGCGAGCGCTTCGATGTTCCGTCCCCGCCGTGGCCGCGGATGACGTTCGCCGAAGCGGTCTCGCGCTACGGGATCGACCGGCCCGACACGCGCTTCGGGCTCGAGCTGCACGACCTCGGCGAGGCCGTGGCCCATTCGGAGTTCAAGGTGTTCAGCGGCGCGCTCGCCGGCGACGGGGTCGTCCGCGCAGTCAACGCGGGCCCGCGCGAGCTGCCCCGCTCAGAGCTCGACGCGCTCACCGACCTCGCCAAGCAGCACGGCGCCAAAGGGCTCGTGTGGGCGTTCGTCCAGGACGATCACTCGCTGCGCTCGCCGATCGCGAAGTTCCTCACCGAGAACGAGACCGCGGCGATCATCGATCGCCTCCGCGCGCGTGCCGGCGACCTGCTGCTCATCGTCGCCGACGAGATGACGACCGCCGGCCAGGCGCTGAGCGCATTGCGGATGGAGCTGGCACGGCGCTTTGACCTCATCCCGAAGGGCCGGCACGACATCCTCTGGGTGGTCGAGTTCCCGGCGTTCTTCTGGGACCCGGTCGAGCAGCGCTGGGACGCCGCCCACCATCCGTTCACCGCGCCGACCGGCGACCTCGACCACCCTGGAGCGCTCATCTCGCGCGCCTACGACCTCGTGCTCGACGGCGCTGAGATCGGCGGCGGGTCGATCCGTATCCACCGGCGTGATGTGCAGCAGCGCGTGTTCGGGCTGCTCGGGATCGGGCCCGAGGAGGCGCAGGCGCGGTTCGGGTTCCTGCTCGAGGCGCTGCGCTACGGCGCGCCGCCGCACGGCGGGATCGCAATGGGAATCGACCGGATCGTCGCCGCCCTTGCCGGGATCGACTCGATCCGCGAGGTGATCCCGTTCCCGAAGGCCGCCAGCGGCGCCGACCCGCTCACGGGCGCGCCCGCGCCCGTCGATCCGGCCCAGCTGCGCGAGCTCGGGCTGCGGCTGTCCTAGGAACACTGATCCTGCGGCGTTCCTGGGCGCTGCCTCGAGGGTCGGGCGCGGGGTGCACATTGTCTTGCCGCTTCGGCTCGTGTGCCCCTCACGGGACCGGCGCTGTCGGACTGCCCTGATCGTGCGGTCGGCCGTGAGCGCGAGTCCCGTCCGCGGCACACGCGCCTGCGCAACCGTCCCGAGCGACGGCCCCGGCGGGCGGCATAACGTCAAACAGTTCGCGCCGCGTTCGACGGTTTTCACGAAAGGCACCGCCACGGTGCTTAACCGGCAAAGCGTTCAACGCGGCGCGGGCCTTTTCACGTTGTGCAGGCGCGTCGGCGCCCGCACCCACCCCATCCCCAGCCCGATCGGGGAGAGCCTCTGCGCCGCCCGACCCGGCCGGGCGTTGACAGGCCGTCCGCCGCTGGCGTCAACGCTCATGAGGTGGCGGCGATTTGCCGAAGAGTGCGGTGATGACCAGCGTGTCCCGTCCGCTCATCGCTCTGCTCGTCGCGACTGCGGCGTTCTTTGCCGTGTGGACGCTAGCGCTCAAGCCGAGCGGATCGAGCAGCGGCGGCAGTTCGGGCGGGGTGAACTCCTACCAGTCGGCGATCGACAAAGCACATCAGGCGGTGGCCACGTCGGATGCCGCGAGCGCCGCTCACGGCGGGACGGTCGCGACGACGCCGACGAGCACGGCAGCCGGATCGGCGACCGCGTCGGCGGGGTCGGCCGCCCGGACGAGCACCGCACCCTCACACGCGGCTGCGAAGTCCGCGAGCGCATCCTCACAGGCGGCTGCGAAGTCCGCCACCGTCACGCATGCTTCGACGAAGACGCGGACGGTCACCCGCGTGACGGTCACCTCGACGCACGCCCCGCGTACGGCGGCCGAACGACAGCGCGTCGTCAACCGTGCGCTGGCCCAGCACAAGGTGGTCGCGGTCCTGTTCTACAACCAGCTCGCGGCCGACGACACGATGGTCCGCGCCGAGCTGGCGACGGTGCCGACACACCACGGTCGCGTCGTCAAGCTGGCGGTGCCCCTGGTGGAGCTGACGCGCTACCCGGTGATCACGACCCAGGTTCCGATCACCGGCTCGCCGACGCTCGTGCTGATCGACGGGCAGCACAACGCGACCACGATCGTCGGTTTCACCGACACCTTCGAAATCGCACGGCGGGTCGACGTCGCGCTCAAGGTCAAGCCGTTCTAGCGCCGGTCTGAGCGCCGTTCACGGCGAGGCTATGCTCGCGAGCGTGGACACGCTCGCGTTCGAGCACCATCTGACCTCCCCGCAAGGGCTGGGGCGCGTGCCCGCGGACGACTTCACCGTCACCGCCGGCGGCGGCGCGTGCTGCGACGAGATCCGCTTTTCGGTCAGCGTCTCGGGCGACCGCGTGCTCGATGCCGGCTTCGACGCCACCGGGTGCGGCGCCGCGGCGGCGGCCGGCAGCGCCGCGGTGACGCTCGTGCGCGGTCGCAGCCTGCTCGCGGCCGCCCGCATCGGGGCCGGCGACATCGCCGGCGAGCTCGGTGGCCTCAGCCCCGGCAAGCTCCACGCGGCGGACCTCGCGGCCGACGCCCTCGCGCGCGCGCTCGGCCACGCGGTCCGTGCGCGGGCGTCGCTGCCGGCGCCCGCGAGGGGCGTGAGCCGCACGCTCGTCGCGATGAGCGGGGGCGTCGACAGCGCGGTCGCCGCGCTGCGGTGCGCCGAGCACGGCGAGACGGTCGCGGTCACGCTCGAGCTGTGGGCCGACGCGGAGAACGATGCCGAGCGCAGCTGTTGCTCGGCCTCGGCGGTGTCGCAGGCGCGGGCGCTCGCGCACTCCCAGGGCCTCGCGCACTTCACGATCGACTTGCGTGACGAGTTCAGGGCAGGCGTCGTCGACCCGTTCATTGCCGGATATGCATCCGGCGAGACGCCGAACCCGTGCGTCGGGTGCAACGGCCACGTCAGGCTCGACGCGATGCTCGCGCTCGCGGAGCGCCTCGGGTGTGCGGCGCTCGCCACGGGGCACTACGCGCGGGTCGCGGAGGCGGATGACGTCCGCGGACCGCTGTTGCGAGCCGCGGCCGATCCCGCCAAGGACCAGACGTACATGCTCGCCTCGCTCGCGCCGGCGTCGCTGGCGCGGATGCGGTTCCCGCTCGGCGAGCTGACCAAGCACGAGGTGCGCGGGCTCGCGTCCGCGGCCGGACTCCCGGTCGCGGCGAAGGCCGATTCCCAGGATCTGTGCTTCCTCGCGGGCACCGATCGTGCCCGCTTCCTCGGCCGCCACGGCGGCATCGGCGAGCGCCCGGGGGAGATCGTCGACGAGGACGGACGCGTGCTTGCGACCCACACGGGCCAGCACCGCTTCACCGTCGGTCAGCGCCGCGGCGTCGGCGTCGCGCGCGGCGAGCCGCTGTACGTGCTCGACAAGGACGCGGCGTCCGGTCGCGTGCTCGTCGGTCCACGCCGTGCGCTGCGGACGACGCGCGTCGCGATCCGGTCCGCGCGGCTGCATCGCGAGGGCGCCCGGGTCGACCGCGTCAAACTGCGCTACCGCTCAGGCCCGATCCCCGCGCGCCTGGTGGGTGAGCCCGCGGCCGGCCGCCACGACGCGCTCACGATCGAGCTGCGCGAGCCGGTCGACGGTGCCGCCCCCGGCCAGCTCGCCTGCCTGATGGACGGCGACCTCGTCGTCGGGTGGGGGACGATCACACGCCGAACGTGACGCTGTCGCCCGGCCTACACTCCGTTCCCACATGACCTCTGACGACATCCGTGACACGTTCACCAACTTCTTCGCGGAGCGCGACCACAAGCGCCTTCCGTCGGCATCGCTGATTCCCGCCGAGCACGACCCCTCGGCGCTGTTCACGGTGGCCGGGATGCACCCGCTCAAGCCGTACTTCCTCGGGCAGGAGCGGCCACCGCATCCGCGTGTCACGACGTGTCAGAAGACGTTCCGCACGGCGGACATCGAGATCATCGGCACGACCACGCGCCACCTCACGTTTTTCGAGATGCTCGGGAACTTCTCGTTCGGCGACTACTTCAAGCGCGAGGCCGTTCGCTACGCGTGGGATTTGTCCCGAGAGGGCTTCGGGTTCGAGGAAGACGACATCTGGATCACGGTCTTCGCCGGCGACGATGAACTCGGGCTCGGGCCCGACGAAGAGGCGATCGAAGCGTGGCTCGAGGTCGGCGTCCCGCGCGAGCGGATCGTCGAATGCCCCCGGTCGGAGAACTTCTGGCAGGTCGGCCCGACCGGTCCGTGCGGCCCCTGCTCGGAGCTGTACCTCGACCGTGGCCTGCAGTTCGGCAAGTCCGATGATTTGCCCGGCGGCGAGAACGAGCGGTTCATGGAGTACTGGAACCTCGTGTTCATGCAGTTCGACCAGAACCCCGTCAACACGCTCACGCCGCTGCCCGCCAAGAACATCGACACCGGTCTCGGCCTCAACCGGCTGGCGGCGATCCTCCAGGACAAGGAGACGGTGTTCGAGACCGACCAGTTCGCGCCGCTGATCGAGCTCGGCGAGGAGCTCTCGGGCCGGCGCTACGGCGGTGAGTTCGCGACCGACCGCGCGCTGCGGATCCTCGCCGATCACTCCCGTGCGATGACCTTCCTGATCGCCGACGGCGTCGTCCCCTCCAACGAGGATCGCGGCTATGTGCTGCGGCGGATCATGCGCCGGGCGATTCTCCAGGGCCGGCACGCGCTCGAGCTCGAGCCCGGATTCCTGCGGCGCTATAGCGAGCGCGTCACGGAGCTGATGGGCTCGGGATATCCCGAGCTGCACGCGCATCGCGACACCGTCACGAAGTGGCTCGATGCCGAGGAGGAGGGCTTCGGGCGGACGCTGGCGCAGGGGAGCAAGCGACTTGACGAGCTGATCGCGCGCGCGGAGCAGGCGGGCGACGAAGGGATCAGTGCGCAGGACGCGTTCATGCTCCATGACACGTACGGGTTCCCGATCGATCTCACGCTCGAGCTGATCGCCGAGCATGGGCTCGGGGTCGACGAAGCGGGATTCGAGGTGCTGATGGACCAGCAGCGCGAGCGGGCGCGCGGCGCCACGTCGGGTCGCGACAGCGGCGGCGAGCAACTGCGCGAGCGGGCGCTCGAGTTCGCCGGATCGGTCGGGTTCACGACCGACTTCGTCGGCTACGAGACGACCGATCGCGAGACGACGGTCGGCGCGCTCGTGCCCGACGATGGGCGCGTCCTGGTCAAGCTCGTCGAGTCCCCGTTCTACGCGACCGGCGGCGGCCAGATCGCCGACTCCGGCTACGTCGAGTGCGCGGATGGCGACTGCCGGGCGCGCGTGGATGACGTGCTGCGACTCGGCGAGGACCAGGTCGTCGCCCTCGTCCCAGAGCGCGGCGAGCTCAAGCCCGGCGAGCGCGTGCTCGCGCACGTCGATCGCCGCGCCCGGCACGCGACCGAGTGCAATCACACGGCCACGCATCTGCTCCATGCCGCGCTGCGCCGGCGGCTCGGCACCCACGTCCATCAGGAAGGGTCGTACGTCGGCCCCGACAAGCTGCGGTTCGACTTCAGCCACGGCAGTCGCCTGACGGCGCAGGAGCTGGCGCAGATCGAGGACCAGGTCAACGCGTGGATCCTCGAGAGCCAGCCGGTGCGCGCGCTGACCACAACGCTCGACGAAGCCAAGCGCCTCGGAGCGATGGCGCTGTTCGGCGAGAAGTACGGCGACGTCGTGCGGATGGTCGAGGTCGGCGACGGCTCGTTCTCCCGCGAGCTGTGCGGCGGCACGCACGTGCGCAACACCTCCGAGATCGGCCTGTTCACGATCGCGAGCGAGACCTCGAGCGCGGCGAACGTGCGCCGGATCGAAGCGCTCACGGGTCCGGCTGCCGTCGAGCTGATGCGCCACCACGACGAGCTGCTTGCGCGCACGGCCCAGTCGTTGCGGGTGCCGCCCGACCGCGTGCCGGACGTCGTCTCCGAGCTGCAGAGCCGGGTTCGAGAGCTGGAGCGGACCGCGCGTCGCGGCGTGTCCGGGAACGGCGCCATCGACGTCGAGCAGCTGGTCGAGTCCGCCGTCGAGGTCGGCGGCGCGAGCGTGCTGACCGCGGCGGTTCCGGGCGTCGACGGCAAGGCGCTGCTCGAGCTCGCCGACCGCCTCAAGGCGAAGGTCGGCGATGCGGCAATCGTGCTCGGGACCGCCGGCGAGGATCGCGTCGATCTCGTCGCGAGCGTCGCGCCGTCGCTCGTGGCGCGTGGCGTTCGCGCCGGCGAGATCATCAAGGTGGCAGCGGCACAGGTCGGCGGAGGCGGTGGCGGCCGGGACACGCTCGCGCGCGCCGGCGGCCGCGACGCGGCCAGGTTGCCGGACGCGATCGCCGCCGCTCGTGAAGCGATCGAGGCCGCGCTCGGCGAGTGAGGCCGTTCGAGCCAAGGGACTCGCTAAGGTCGTGAGAGTGCTGGCGCTCGATTACGGCAGCGCGCGCTGCGGCTGCGCCGTCAGCGACCCCACGGGCGTGCTCGCGACACCGCTCGAACCCGTGCTCTCGCCGCGGTCCCGCCGCGGTCTGGCGCGGCTGCGTGCGCTTGCCTCCGAGCTCGAGATCGAGCGTGTCGTCGTCGGCCTGCCGCTGTCGCTCGCGGGTTCGGACACCACCCAGACGGCAGAGACGAGAGACTTCGCGGCGCAGCTCGATCGGATCCTGCCGGTTCCGGTGGAGCTGTACGACGAGCGCTTCACCACCCGGCTAGCGGCGCGCTCGGGCGGCCGCGCGAGCGAGGATTCGCGCGCGGCCGCACATCTGCTCGAGAGCTGGCTGGCGGCGCGGGGAGGCGTCCGGTGAACGACTCGTCGGACCGCACTCCAGAGGAACGCGAAGCGGCGCGCCTCGAGCGTGAACGCCGCCGCGCTCAGCGCCGCGACGCGCCCGGTCCGCCGGTCGACGGCGCCGCGGCGCCTGATCTCGGCGGCGAAGATCAGCCCGAGCCGCCGGCACTCGTGCTGTTGACATCAGACGAGCAGCAGTCGCCGGGCGAGGAGGACGACGGCCTTCCGGCCGTCGAGACGCCGGCGGGGACGCGCCGGGTGTCCGGTCTGCAACGCGGTCCTCAGCGGCGCGACGGCTCGCCGATTCGCCGGCGGCCGCGGGGGCCGCGCGGCGCCGGCCGCGCGCCGCATTCGCTGCGCGGACGGATCGCCTCGGTCGTCGCGATCATCCTGGCGATCGCGTTGATCTGGTTCCTCGTCGAGTTGTTTCAACCGTTCGCGGGCTCCGGTCATGGATCGGTGGTGCTCGACATTCCCGCCCACGCAAGCTCGAGCCAGATCGGTGATCTGCTCCAGAAGGACGGGGTGATCGCGTCCTCGTTCTTCTTCGAGCTGCGCGCGACGCTCGCCGGTGAGCGCGGCGAGATGCGGCCGGGGCGCTACCACCTGAAGCTCGGGATGAGCTACGGCGACGTGCTTGCGATCCTCACCAAGGCCCCGACTCCGGCGAAGGTGACCGACCTGACGATCATCGAGGGTCGCACCCGCCGGCAGATCAACGACCTGCTGCACAGGCAGGGGATCCACGGCAGCTATCTCGTGCAGACGCGGCGTTCGCGGTTGCTCAACCCCGTTCACTACGGCGCGCCGCGCAAGACGCCCTCGCTCGAGGGCTTCCTGTTCCCCTCGACCTACCAGCTGCGCGAGCCCGTCAAGGTCTCGGCGCTCGTCTCGGATCAGCTGCGGACGTTCCGTCAGCGCTTCGCTGCGGTCAACCTGCGCAGCGCGAGCCGCAAGCACCTGACCCCGTATGACGTCTTGATCGTCGCCTCGATGATCGAAGCCGAAGCGGCAACGGCTCGTGACCGGCCGCTGGTCGCCTCGGTGATCTACAACCGCCTCGCGAAGGGAATGCCGCTCCAGATCGACGCGACGACGCGCTACGCGACGGGCAACTACACCAAGCCGCTGACCGTGTCGGAGCTCAATTCGCCGTCGCCGTACAACACCCGGATCCACAAGGGCCTTCCGCCCACTCCGATCGACAATCCGGGTCTCGCCGCGATCCAGGCAGCGGCTCATCCTGCGAAGACGAACTACCTGTTCTTCGTCGTCAAGCCGTGCGGAAACGGGGAGCAGGTGTTCACGGCGAGCTACGCCCAGTTCCAGAAGCTCGCGGCGCAGTACCAGTCGGCGCGCGCGCGGCGCGGTGGCCGCTCACCGGTGCACTGCTGAGGCCGGCCGGCATGCCTGAGCGGACTCGCCTCGGTGTGTTCGGCTGGCCGGTCGGGCACAGCCGCTCGCCGGCGATGCAGAACGCGGCGCTGCGCGCCGTCGGTCTGACGGGGTGGCGCTACCAGCGCCTGCCGGTGCCCCCGGAGCTGTTCGCCGAGACCGCGCGTGCCCTGGGGGAGGCGGGATTCCGGGGCGCCAACGTCACGATCCCGCACAAGCACGCGGCGCTCGCGATCGCCGACGAGGCCACGCCCCGCGCGCGGGCGATCGGCGCCGCGAACACGCTCGTGTTCGACGCCGAGCAGCGGATCTGGGCGGACAACACCGATGCGCCGGCCCTGATCGCCGCGCTGCCGCTCGCGATCTCCGGCCGGGTGGCGCTCGTGCTCGGAGCCGGGGGAAGCGCGCGGGCCGCCGTCTGGGCGCTGCTCGACGCCGGCGCGGAGGTCCGCGTGTGGAACCGCACACCCGAGCGGGCGCAACGTCTGTGCGAGGAGATCGGGGGCCGGCCGGTACGGACGGCGGAGCCGGCCGACGTGCTCGTGCACTGCACGTCCAGCGGGCTGGACGGGCCCGACGGCGCTTTCAAGCAGCTTCCGATCAGCGCCGATCTGATCGATAGGTACGAATGCGTGGTGGATTTCGTGTACAGCGACTCCGGTAGCCCGATCACAACAGCAGCGCGTGCACAGTCGATCCCGGTCGTCGACGGGCTCGAGCTGCTCGTCGGGCAAGGTGCGCTGAGCTTCGAGCGCTTCACGGGCAGGGAGGCGCCCGTCGACATCATGCGCGCGGCCACGCGCGCGCGCGCAAGCGAGTAGCGCGGATGGCGGAGCAGGGGCCGCACCTCCGCGCTGTCGATTCCGCAACAGCGCCGGAACCGCGCGACGCGGGCCCCTGGGACGGCGTGACGGCGCCACGGCGCCGGGGGGGCTCGGGGCGGTTCCTCTCGGACGTGCTCGTCGAGCTCGGCTTCACCGATCGCGAGCGGGCGCAGCGAGCCGTCGAGGAGGCGCGATCCACCGGCGTGACGCCTGAACGCGTGCTGCTCGACCAGCACGCGATCACCGGCGAGCAGCTCTCGCATGCGATCGCCGAACGCTACGGACTCGACCATCTCGACCTCGGGGTGTTCAAGGTCGACATGGCGGCGGTCAACCTGTTGAGCGCCGCGTCGGCCAAGCGCTACGCGGCCGTCCCGGTCTCGTTCGTCGACGAGCACACGCTGCTGCTCGCGATGTCGGATCCCGCCAACGTGCTCGCGGTCGACGACATCGCGCTGCTGACCCGGATGGACGTCAAGCCGGCGGTCGCCTCCAACGACGACCTCAACGCCCTGATCGGCCGGATGAACCGCTTCGAGGACGCCGTCCAAGAAGCTGTTGAGGAGGGCGAGGAGGAGGCCTCCGCGGTTGAGATCGTCGACCTGCGCGAGTCGGCGGACGACGCGCCGGTGATCAAGCTCGTGCACTCGATCATCGCGCAGGCGGCCGAGCTTGGTGCGTCCGACATCCACTTCGAGCCGATGTCCGACGAACGCGGCCGGGCCGGGGCCGAGCTGCGCGTCCGGATGCGGATCGACGGCGTCCTCTCAGACCAGGCCCAGGTGCCCAAACGGATGGTCGCGGGCGTCATCTCCCGCATCAAGATCATGAGCGATCTCGACATCTCCGAGCGCCGCGTCCCGCAGGACGGCCGCGTTGGGATCACCGTCGACGGCCGGCGCATCGACGTGCGCGTCGTCACGATCCCGAGCGTCGACGGCGAAGCGGTTGTCATGCGCATCCTCGACAAGGACAACATTCGCCTCGAGCTCGACCAGCTCGGCATGCAGGAGCACGAGCTCGATCGCTTCCGCCGGGCGTTCCACCGCGCCCACGGCGCCGTGCTCGCGACAGGCCCGACCGGATCCGGCAAGTCGACCTCGCTCTACGGCGCGCTGCTCGAGCTCAACACGCCGGAAAAGAACATCATCACGATCGAGGATCCGGTCGAGTACCAGATCCCTGGCATCACCCAGGTGCAGGTCAACAACAAGGCCGGCCTCACGTTCGCCCAGGGCCTGCGCTCGATGATGCGCGCCGACCCGGACATCCTGATGGTGGGGGAGATCCGCGACCGTGAGACGGCGCAGATCGCGGTCGAGGGTGCACTCACCGGTCACATGGTGCTCTCGACGCTGCACACCAACGACGCGCCGTCCGCGATCACGCGCCTGATCGAGATGGGGATCGAACCGTTCCTCGTCGCCTCGGCGCTCGAGTGCGTCGTCGCCCAGCGGCTGGCGCGGACTCTGTGCAACCACTGCAAGCGGCGCACGATCATCCCGGCCGAGGTGCTGCGCGACCACGGCTTCCACGCCCAGTTCGACATCGAGGCATACGAGCCGGTGGGCTGCACCCGCTGCAGCGCCAGCGGCTATCGGGGACGCACCGGCCTGTACGAGGTCATGCTGATCACCGAGGAGATCCGCGCCCTGACCCTGCAGCGCTCCTCGGCCGATCAGATCATGGCCGCCGCGATCCACGACGGGATGCGGCGGCTGCGCGACGACGGCCTCGCGCGGGTGAAGGCCGGGGTCACGTCGATGGCCGAGATCGCGCGCGTGACCGGGACGCACTGAGCGTCCACCCGGAGCCGGCACCGGCTAACCAAACGCCCTCGACCTGCCGATTACGAGGGCGATGGCAACCCGTCTGCTCGTGAACGGAGACGCTGCGCATGGAGCTTGATTTCGCTGACGTGCTGCTCGAGATGATCGATAAGCGCGCCTCGGACCTTCACATCACCCCGGGGACTCCGCCGACGATCCGCGTACGCGGCAGGCTCGTGCGGATGGACAACTATCCGGTGCTGACGCCGGCGGACACGCGAGAGATCGTGTACTCGATCCTGTCCAACGCCCAGCGTCAGAAGCTCGAGCAGAACTGGCAGCTCGACTTCGCCTATGCCGTCCCGGGCGCAGCCCGCTTCCGCGTCAACGCGTACTTCCAGCGCGCCTCGATCGGCGCCGCGTTCCGCCTGATCCCGTTCGAGATCGCCCCGCTCGACACGCTCGGGCTGCCGCCCGCCGTCGCCGAATTCGCCAAGAAGCCGCGCGGACTGGTGCTCGTCACGGGGCCGACGGGCTCGGGCAAGTCGACGACGCTGGCCTCCTTGATCGACATCATCAACCAGGGCCGCGAAGAGCACATCATGACGATCGAGGACCCGATCGAGTTCCTCCACAGCCACAAGAAGTGCATCGTCAACCAGCGCGAGCTCGGCTCTGACGCGACCAGCTTCGGCGACGCGCTGCGATCGGCACTGCGCCAGGACCCGGACGTGATCCTCGTCGGCGAAATGCGCGACCTCGAGACGATCGGGACCGCGATCACCGCGGCGGAGACCGGGCACCTCGTCTTCTCAACGCTCCACACGCAGGACACGCCGCAGACGATCGACCGCATCATCGACGTGTTCCCGTCCGGCCAGCAGGGCCAGATCCGTGCCCAGCTCTCGGTCGCGCTTCAGGGAATCATGACCCAAACGCTGCTGCCGACGGCCGACGGCGCCGGGCGCTGCGTGGCCTGCGAGGTCCTGATCCCGACCCCGGCCGTGCGCAACCTGATCCGCGAGTCCAAGAGCCACCAGATCTACTCGGTGCTCCAGACCGGCGGCTCGCACGGCATGCAGACGATGGACTCGTCGCTTGCTCAGCTCGTGCGTGCCGGCAAGATCACGCGCGCTCTCGCAGAATCCCGCGCCCACTCCCCCGAGGAGCTCCGGCGCCTGATCGGCGGCGGCATCGGCCAGCCGATGGCGGCGTAGGCGATGGCCACATACGTTTTCAAGGCGATGGACCTGGCCGGGCTGCCGGCCAACGGTGAGGTCGAAGCGAACTCGAAGCAGGACGTCGCCGACCAGCTCAAGGAGCGCGGCCTCGTCGTCATCGACATCGCCAACAAGTACCGCTCGAAGGAACTCAACATCGACCTGTTCTCGCACGTCAAGGCGAAGGACCTCGCGGTCGCGTCGCGGCAGCTCGCGACGATGGTCAGCTCCGGCATGACGATTCTCCGTGCCCTGCACGTGCTCGAATCGCAAACCGATTCGAAGCTGCTGCGCGAGACGGTCAGCCAGGTCGGTAAGGACGTCGAGGCCGGGCTGCTGCTGTCCGACGCGCTCGCCCGTCATCCGAAGGTGTTCAGCTCGCTGTACGTCGCGATGGTGCGCGCCGGCGAGGCCGGGGGCGTGCTCGAGGAATGCCTGCTGAGGACGGCGGACCAGCTCGAGAAGGACGCGTCGCTGCGCCGGCAGATCCGCTCAGCGATGATCTACCCGGCGCTGCTCATCAGCTTCGCGCTGATCGTCCTGCTCGCGCTCGTCGCGTTCCTGATCCCGGTGTTCGAGGGTGTCTTCAAGCAGTTCCCGGGTCACCTTCCCGCGATCACGCAGTTCATGGTCGACTTCTCGCACCTGCTCACCAAGCAGTACTACGTGCTGTTTATCGCGGTCGGCGCGATCGTCGGCGGGTTCCTCTACTTCAAGCGCTCGAAGTGGGGCCGGCCGCACTGGGACGCGCTCAAGCTGCGCTTTCCGATGAAGATCGGCGATGTCGTCCAGAAGGTCGCGATCGCCCGCTGGTCGCGGACGTTCTCGTCGCTGACGACCGCCGGCGTGCCGATCATCCAGGCGATCGAGATCACCGGCCAGACGGCGGGCAACGCCGTGATCGAGGCGGCGATGGGCGACGTGATCGACTCGGTCAAGTCGGGCCGCACGATTCACGAGCCGCTGAGCAAATCCCCCGCGTTCCCGTCGATGGTGGCGCAGATGGTCGGCGTCGGCGAGGAGACGGGCGCACTGGACTCGATGCTGACGAAGATCGCCGACTTCTACGAGGACGAGGTCGAGACGGCCGTGAAGGCGCTCACCTCGATCATGGAGCCGGTCATGATCATCGTCGTCGGCGGCATCGTCGGCGTGATCGTCGTCTCGATGTACCTGCCGCTGTTCAGCATCTACAACTCGATCCGGTAGCCCGCGGGGCTTGGATTCACCTCTTCTGGCGCAGGCAGACGATCCCGGAGCCGTAATGCAGCGTGCGGGTCGTGAGGTTGCGCACGACGACCTCCCATTTCCGGGTCTTGAACGCCCAGGACCCCGCAAGCGTGATCTGTGCGGCGTCGCGTGGGGTCGAGTCCCAGAACACGCCGCCGACGGCAAGCCATCCCACCGGGCACTGGAACCACCACCCGTCAGCGCTTCCCGCGGCGACATGGCCCCGACTCTCCTGGACGTCGTTGGTGATCTGAAGCGTGGAGCAGACGGCGCCGACGTAGAACCCGACCGGCGCATTCGTCAGGTCGCGCATGCCGGCAAACTCGAAGTTGCTCAACCGTCCCTGCTTGGTGTAGCCCTGCACCATCCAGCTCGCGACTGCGGCGCCTGGCGGCGACCCGGCCTGCAGCGCAAACGTGGCAGCGATCGGGACCGGCGCGAATGACGGGCACGAGATCTCGTAGCCGACCGCGCTTTGCGGCTGCGCGACCTCGCTCATCCGCGGGTAGGCGAATCGCGCTCCCGGCGCGCTCAGGCACACCGCCGCAGCGCCGAAGCCGACAGGGGCGGCGCTCATGTTCAGCACGGTGATACGCCATCCCCGCGTGCCAACCGGCGAGGACTCGACGAGCGCAAGTGCACCGAGCGTGGCGCGCGTCAGCGCGCCGAACTGTGCGCCGATCGGATGCGGGGCTTGCGCTGGGCACCGCGCGGTAAGGCTCGCAACGGAGTTGGGTTGTGCGACCTCCTGGCCCCCCGGAAAAGCCAATCTGAGCGTCGCACCGGCCGGCGCTGCGGCGACAAGCCCAGTGATACACGCAGCGACAAGCATGGCGCACGGCATCGCCGAGCGTCGCATCTCCGTGTGCCCGAGCATGCTTCCTCCTCTTGCGCACGCTGACGGCTCCGCCACAACACAGCGTTGGCCGCGCCCCGACGAATCCCGTCAACGATGATCCACTCGCCCCCGGCCAAGACGATCATTTGCGGCGAGCGTAACGCCAGGTTCACAGCAGTGCAACGTCATCCGCCGGCGCGCAGCGCCGCTGACGGTTCGGATGTCCGTTCGCAACGCCGGGCGGCCTGGGTACCGAGCACCGCGATCTCGTATGGTCCTGTCGGTGATCGTCACCAACGCCGTCGCCGCATACCTGGAGGAGCTGCGCCCGGCCGCCGATCCGCTGCTCGCGGAGATGGAGGCTCATGGCGCGCGCGACCACGTGCCGATCGTCGCTCCCGAGGTCGGTGCGTTTCTCTCAGTCCTCGCGCGCGCTCGCGGCGCCCGGCGGATCGTGGAGGTGGGGACCGCGATCGGCGTCTCGACGCTCCATCTGGCCCGGGCGTTGCCCGCTGTCGGCGAGCTCGTGTCCTTCGAGATCGACGCGGCCCGGCACGCGGCCGCTCGGGGTTACCTCGAACGCGCCGGCCTGGCCGCTCGGGTCGAGTTGCGCTTGCAGGATGCGCGCGCTGGGCTGGCGGAGCTCGAGGGACCGTTCGAGATGGCCTTCATCGACGGGGTCAAGGCGCAATACGGTGACTACCTCGACCGGCTCCTGCCGCTGCTCGGGGAGCGCGCCGTGCTCGCGGTCGACAACGCGCTGATGAGCGGCACCGTCGCCGAGGGTCGCGGCGACGGCAACTGGACCGAGGCTCAGATCGCGACGGCCCGCGCGTTCAACCGCCGGATCCTGTCGCTCGAGGACTTCACCGCGACCCTCACCCCGATCGGCGACGGCGTGCTCGTGGCGGTGCGTCGATGACGCCCGCGCCTACCGGGTCCGCCGACGGCGGCGGCGGCGACGGGGACCGCGCGGCGTGCTCTCCGTGCCGCGGCACGGGGAAGGTGATCTCGTCGCTTGGAGGCAACGCGCACGGGGTCACGTGCCCGTGGTGCGGAGGTAGCGGTGCGTTCGTCCCCGGTCGCGACGCGCAGGCACCCGGTTCACCAGCCGAGTCGGCTGCGGGCTGAGCGCGCACTCGCCGGCGCGGGTTGCCTTAGCACAAACGTCCAATGACGTAAACGTCTCAGCGACGGGCGTCGATACAGACCATGCCACGTCACGAGGTGCCAAGGGCAAACCGCCCGCGAGGGCGGGACGCAAAGCCACGGATCTCCACCGGTAGGAGGAAGCCGGGCTGCCACCGCGACTGACTGCTGTCGACGCCGTGTTGGCGAAAGGGACCACGGGATCTGGCACGAGACCCAATTCCCGATCCCAGGAGGATCAATGCTTTACAAACTGCGTCGCCGCGCCGAGGACGAGAAAGGCTTCACGCTGATCGAGCTCCTCGTCGTGATCCTGATCATCGGCATCCTCGCCGCGATCGCCAGTCCGTCGTTCCTGAACCAGAAGACGAAGGCGTCGGACGCCTCGGCGAAGGAGATGGCGCGCACCTCGCAGACGGCTGCCGAGACGTACGCAACTGACCACAACGGCAGCTACGCGAACATGACGGCGGCAGCGCTCAACACGATCGAGCCGACGATCCAGACGGCTGCCGGTAACGGCAACGCGTATCTGAGCGGCGTGACCGTCACGGGCGGTGGTAGCGGTTACAGCGTCACCGCGACCGCTGTGAGCACGAACACGTACACGATCACGCGTGCCGCGGACGGGACGACAACCCGCACGTGTACGCCGACGACGACCGGCGCCAACTCCGGCGGCTGCGTCGGCGGCACCTGGTAGTTCCACAAGTCAACAGACATCACCTGCGCGTGAGGGCGGGCCATCGCGGCCCGCCCTCAGCCTCTTGCGCGGCCGGACCGATAACAGTCCTGTGACTATGAGCGAGGTGCCTGACCATGTATGAGACGTTCGCGGCGATCGGCGGGCTGATCGTCGGATCGTTCCTCAACGTCGTCGCGATCCGTCTGCCACGCGGCGAGTCGTTGATCGCACCCGGCTCGCACTGCCCGAACTGCGGCACGCCGATCAAGCCCTACGACAACGTGCCCGTGATCGGCTGGCTGCTCTTGCGGGCACGCTGCCGCTCGTGCGGAGTGCCGATCTCCGCCCGCTATCCGATCGTCGAAGCGCTGTGTGGCACGCTGGCGGTCGCCGTCGTTCTCGTCAAACACTCGACGGTGCAGATCGCCCTCGGCCTGGTCCTGATCGCGGTGCTCGTGCCGGTCGCGATCATCGACTTCGAGCACCGCGTGATCCCGAACAAGATCACGCTGCCGGCCGCCGTCGCAGCCGTCCTCATCGGCCTCGCACTCGATCCTTCGGGCGTCCCCGAGCAGCTCATCGCCGGGGCTGCGGCCGGCGGCTTCCTGCTCATCTTCGTGCTCGCCTACCCGCGCGGCATGGGCATGGGCGACGTCAAGCTCGCCGCGGTCCTCGGGTTGTTCATGGGACGCTCCGTCGCGGTGGCGCTGCTCGTCGGGGTGTTGCTCGGAACGATCGTCGGGCTCGTCGTGATCGCGCGCGTCGGGGTGGAGCGCGGTCGCAAGACGGCCGTGCCGTTCGGCCCCTTCCTCGCCGTCGGCGGGATTGTCGCGCTGTTCGTCGGTCCGGCGATCGTCCACTGGTACCTGAGCGGCGGTCTCTGAGTTCGTGAGTGGCTGATCCGCGCGTCGTGCGGCGTGTGGGCTGCGGGATGAGGCGGCGTTTGTGCGCCGGCGGGTGGGTCGGTTGCCCTGCTGCCCACGAAAGCGGGCGTGTCACGGAAGCGATCTTCCGCACTTCGCGATGGTGGTGAGGGTGTGGGGGGGCTGTGTCCGCGGGCGGTGAGCGATCGTGCACGGTCCGCCGACCCGGCGCGACTGTGGCTGATTGCGTGCGCGCGGACGGCCCGCACGGCCACGCGGATCCCTGCGCGCCTCGACGAACGACGTGCACACCATGCAGGCGAACTCAATGAATCGGCAGGAAGCGTCGATACTTTAATCGCCACATCACGCGGTGCCAAAGGCAAACCGCCCGTGAGGGCGGGACGCAAAGCCACGGGCCTCCATGGAAGGGAGGGAGCCGGGCTGCCACCGGAGTGACTGCTGTCGGCGCTGTGATGGCGACGGGACCACGGGATCTGTGGCATCAGACCCAATTCCCGACTTCCGGGAGGAAGCAATGCGCTACACACTGCGTCGGCGTGCCGCGGACGAGGGCGGCTTCACGCTGATCGAGCTGCTCGTCGTGATTCTGATCATCGGGATCCTCGCGGCGATCGCCATTCCGTCGTTCCTGAACCAGAAGACCAAGGCGTCGGACGCTGCGGCGAAGGAGATGGCGCGTACCGCGCAGACGGCTGCCGAGACGTTCGCGACTGACCACAACGGCAGCTACGCGAGCATGACGGCGGCTGCGCTGAACACGATCGAGCCGACGATCCAGACGGCCGCCGGTAACGGCAACGCCTATCTCAGTAACGTCACCGTCACCGGCGGTGGCACCGGGTACAGCGTGACCGCGACCGCTGTGAGCACCAACACCTACACGATCGCCCGCAGCGCGACCGGGACGACCACCCGGACGTGTACACCGACGACGACCGGGGCGAGCTCCGGCGGCTGCGTCGGCGGGACCTGGTAGTCCGATACCGACAAATTCCTGAACCGGGACACCGGATCTTCAAGCACGCGATCGCGCGGGTCGATGCCGAGCACGGACGCCGCCTCCGCGCCACCGACGACCATGCCGCTTCCCGGGACCTCCACGATCACCCGCGCCGCCGCCGCGACTCGCCGCGTTCCGGCGTGGCTGATCGCGCTTGGGGTGATCGCGCTGGCGGCGCCGGTGCTCACGCTGACGCACCACCCCCCGCGGCAGGCGCTGCCCCGAGCCCAGGCGATCACGGCGGCCCTGCGCGACCCCGCCACTCGGCTCCAGCTGGCGGGCGCGCGCTGGGACGTGGTGACGGTTGGCGCGATCGACGACGACCTCGTCCGCGTCAGCTTCTTCAGCCACGGTCAGATCATCGCGGAGGTCGCGCTGAGGGCCGACGGTCGTGTGGTGGCCGGGACCGATTTCCGGCGCGCCACCGTGCCGTACGGCGACTGGATTGCGTACGAGCCGGGCGTCCTCGCCGGTCTCGCGGCGCTGTTCGTGCTGGTCGCCGGGGTCGCGCCGCTGCGGCGGATCCGCAACCTCGACGTGGCCATGGCGCTGTCGTTGCTCGGGTCGGTCGTGCTGCTGCAGCGTCGCTACGTGGCGCCGAGCGTCCTCGCCGCCCTCCCGGGACTGAGCTACCTGATGGTGCGCTGCGCATGGGTGGCGCTCGGTTCCGCGCGCGCGAGCGATCCGGGCACGCCCCTGTTGAACGTGCTGCCGCGTTCGATCGACGCTTCCCGCAGGGTGCGGTGTCTGCGCCTGTTGCTCGCCGCGGTCGCGCTCGTGTTCGTCATGGTCGGGGTCAGCTCACCGGGCGCCGTTGACGTCATCTACGCGGTCATGGAGGGCGCGACCAAGCTTGTTCACGGCGTCCTGCCGTACGGGCACATGCCCGGCGACGTGGTGCATGGCGACACGTATCCGCTGCTCAGCTACCTGCTGTACATGCCGCTGGCGTGGTGGGCGCCCGTGTCGTCGATGTGGGACTCGGTCGACGGCGCGCTCGCCGTCGCCGTCGCGGCCGCGCTCGCGACCGGGTGGGCGCTGTTCAGATCCGCGGCCGGTGCCCGCGGATCGCGCCGCCGCCCCCGCCCGCCGGAGCTCGAGGAGGCCGGACTGCGCGCGGCGCTGTGCTGGCTGTCCTTCCCGCTGTTGCTGATCACGGTCTCGACCGGGACGACCGACGTCGTCCTGGCGGCGATGCTGGTGATGGCGCTGCTCGTGTGGCGCCGGCCGGGGCTCTCGACGACGCTGCTCGCGGCCGCCGCCTGGTTCAAGCTCGTGCCCGCCGTCCTGATGCCGATCTGGCTGGCGCCACTGCGCGGGCGACGGCTCGCCGTCGCGGTCATCGCGATCCTCGGCGTGTCAGCCGCACTGGCGGGTGTGCTGCTCGCGTTCGGCGGCGTGTCGGGCATCACGGCGATGCTGCACGCGGTCGAATACCAGTTCTCGCGAGGCTCGCCGCAGTCACTGTGGGCCGCGCTCGGGATCGACCGCCTGCAGCCAGTCGGTCAGGCATGCCTGCTCGGGCTGATCGCCGGCGCGGCCGTGCGGTTGCGCCGCGACCCTGAGCTCGCCGGCGACCGCCGGCGGATCGCCGCGCTGTGCGCCGCACTCCTGATCGGGACGCAGCTCGCTGCTCAGTACTGGGCGTTCCTGTACGTCGTCTGGGTGCTGCCGCTGCTGTGCCTGTCGCTGCTCGAGAGCCGCGCGGTCGCGCCCGAGGCGGCGCACGCTCGAGCCGGCGGCGAGCAGCCGGCCCTTCGTCCGGTGTGGGCGCGATGACGCACCTCGCCCTGCCGCACCCCAATGCCGTCGCGTCGCAGCCGCGCATGGCCGCGTTTGACGGCCTGCGAGCCGCGGCCGCGCTGTCGGTGCTCGTCTACCACGTGTGCATCGCCTCGGCGCTGACGCGCACCGGCACGTTCGCGCCGGTGCTGAGCGAGCTGAACGCGGGCGTCGCGGTCTTCTTCGTGATCTCCGGGTGCCTGCTGTACCTGCCCTATGCGCGGGCATTGCGAGACGGCGGACCGCTGCCGGACTGGCGCGCGTACGCCAATCGCCGCGCGCTCCGGATCCTGCCCGGCTACTGGGTCGCGCTGACGATCCTCGCGCTCGGGCCGCTGGCCGGGTGGGTGCTCAGCCCGAACTGGTGGCGGTTCTACGGTCTGGCGCAGATCTACAGTCCCGAGACGCTGTTCGGCGGCCTCGGCGTCGCCTGGAGCCTGTGCGTCGAGGTGACGTTCTATGCCCTGCTGCCGGTGCTGGCGCTGCTGATCGCCCGCCTGTCCAGACGCTGGAAGGCGCGATCGATCATCCGCGTGCAGGCCGCGGTGCTCGCGACGCTCGCGCTCGTCTCGTGCGCGGTCCGCTATGCGCTGGCGGGCTCGCTCACGGCGTCGATCCCGCAGTCGGGCGTCGTGCTCGCGAGCGCGCTGCCCAGCTTCCTTGACTGGTTCGCGCTCGGAATGGTCCTGGCGCTGCTGGCGAGCGTGTGGGAATCGGGAGCGGGCACATTCGCCTGGACGCGGCGCCTCGGCGAACGGTCGATCCTCTGCTGGGCGGTCGCCGCTGCATGCTTTGTGGCGGGAGCGCTCGCCAAGCACGGGGACGTGTTTCTGCCGCTGGCCGGCCTCGACGCGCACGTCGCGTCCGGACTCGGCGCCGCCCTGATTGTGCTGCCCGCCGTCGCCCCCGAACACGCTGGTGCTCCGCACGGAGTCGTCCGGCTCCTTCGCCACCCCCTGGCACTGTGGCTCGGCGCGATCTCCTACGGAATCTACCTGTGGCACGTCCCGGTGCTGGAGGCCATCCACGGCTCGTTGACGCCCAGTCCGTTGCAGCACTCCTCGCCGGCGGCTGTCGCCGGGCTGCTCGTCGCGGTCATCGCGGGCGCCGTCGCCTTCGGCGCGGCCAGTTGGTACCTCGTGGAGCAGCCGGCCAAGCGCCTGTTCACGCGGAAACGCAAGCCCGCGCCGGTGATCGTCAATGCGTAGCGCAGCGAACGGCCCTCGCGCAGATGTTCCCCCAGGAGTCGTCCAAACGCTGCGTCTGTCCTCAACTTCGGTGGACCAATGGCCGATTCCCTGGGTACGCCGCGGTAAGCGCGGCACGGGCAGGATCACGGACGACACGGCGAGACTCAGAACGCGATGGGATACAGCTCAGCCAAGACCGTAGTAGGACTGGACATTCAGCCTGGCTACGTCGTTGCCGCCGAGACGCGGTCCAGTGACGGCGCGGTCAATCGCGCCGCCACCGTTCACCTCGCTCCCGGGGTCGTCCGCGACGGCGAGGTAGCCGACGTTGAGACGCTGGCGGAGGTTCTCCGCAAGCTGTTCGCCGAGAACAAGCTCGGCAAGCGCGTGCGAGTCGGCGTTGCCAATCAGCGCATCGTCGTGCGCACCGTCGACCTTCCGCCCCTGACGAGCGCCAAAGAGATCAGCTCAGCGGTCCGCTTCCAGGCGCAGGAGCACATACCGATGCCGCTCGAGCAGGCGGTTCTCGAACACCACTCGCTCGGCGTTGTCGACACGGCTGACGGGCCGCGCACCCGAGTCGTGCTGGTCGCAGCCCGCCGGGACATGATCGAGCGCATGCTCGAGGCGATCAAGCGGGCCGGCCTGCGGGCGCACGGCATCGATCTCTCGGCGTTCGCGATGATCCGAGCCCTGCATCAGCCGGACCGGACCGGTCCGACGCTGTACATGAACGTCGGCGGGATCACGAATCTCGCCATCGCAGTCGACACCACCTGCGTCTTCACGCGCGTGATCCCACACGGGACGGAGTCGATCGCCGGCACGCTCGCCGAGCGCCGCGGCCTCACTACCGAGCACGCCCACATGTGGCTCAAGCATGTCGGTCTCGTCGCTCCGGTCGACGAGATCGAGGGCGATGCCGAAATCGTCTACGAAACGCGCAGCGTGCTCGCCGAGGGTGCGCGCCGGATCGCCGACGAGGTGCGCAACTCGATCGACTTCCACGCGATGCAGGTCGGCGCCGCCGGCCTCGAGCGCGCGGTCCTGACCGGCCCCGGCGTGTCGATTCCCGGTCTGACCGACGAACTCGGACAGGCGATCGGGCTGCCGCTCGACATCGGACTGGTGCATGAGGGACGCGCCGGCGGGCTCGGCGGAGTCGAGCCCGGTCACCTCGCGGTCGCCGCTGGGCTGACGGTCGAAGAGGTGGCGGCGTGAAAGCCGTCAACCTGATCCCGTCGGACGCCCAGCGCGGCGGGTCCGGGAGCGCCAAGTCGCTGCCGCGCAGCCCCGCGCTGGTGCCGATCGTCGCGCTGGCGGTTGGGCTCTTGTTCGTCACGATCTACGTGCTCACGCAGAACACGATCTCCGATCGCAAGGCGAAGCTCGCGAGCGACCAGGCCCAGCTCGCCGTCGTCAAGGTGCAAGCGGCCGCGCTCGACCAGTACGCCCAGTTCCAGCAGCTGGCGGCGGCTCGCATCCAGACGATCCGCCAGATCGCCACGAGCCGGTTCGACTGGGAAGCCGCGCTCGCGGACCTGTCGAAGGTCGTGCCCGCAAACACCTCACTGCAGTCGCTCCTCGCGACCGTGTCGCCTGACGCCAGCGTCAGCGGAACAGCGGGCAGCGGCGTCCCGACGAGCCAGTCGCTGCGCGCGGCGATCAACGCGCCCGCGTTCGCGATGACGGGCTGCACGAAGAACCACGATGACGTCGCGCGGCTGATGTCGCGCCTGCGCCTGATGAACGGCGTCACCCGCGTCACGCTCGCCGACTCCCAGAAGAGCGACTCCAACCAGAGCGGCGCCTCGGTCACCGTGGGGACCGCGCAAGGGTGCGGGTCGAATGCGCCCACGTTCGACCTCGTTGTGTTCTTCCAGCCACTGCCGGGCGCGACCGCGACAACCGGATCGACCGGCGCCACCAGCGTGTCGACGACCTCAACGGCGACGACGGCCGCGTCCTCGAGCACGCCGGCGAGCGGCACGAGCACCACGACCCAGCAGACCGCCACGACGACGCCGGCCGCCACGACGGCGACGCCGGCCGCCACCACATCCGGCTCAGGGGCCGCACGATGACGACTCGCGACCGGATCATGATCATCGTCGTCGGCGTGATCGCCGCGATCGCGGGGGCGTGGTTCCTGGTCATCCAGCCCAAGCGTCAGGAGGCCGCGAAGCTCGGAACGCAGGTACAGGCCGTTGAGTCGCAGCTCAGCACCGCGCGCGGGGAGCTCGCCTCCGGACAGGCCGCCCGTGCCGGCTTCCGCCGCAGCTACGTCAGCCTCGTCCGCCTCGGGGAGGCCGTGCCGGCCGATGACAATGTGGCATCGCTGATCGTCCAGCTGCAGGCGGCGGCAAACGCGACACACGTCGACTTCCGCGACCTCACACTTGATTCGAGCTCGGGCGGCGGCAGCACGACGATCTCGACCTCGGCAGCACAGTCGGCAACCGTGTCGCTCCCGCCCGGGGCGACCGTCGGACCCGCCGGCTTCCCGATCGAGCCGTTCACGTTCACGTTCCGGGGCAACTTCTTCCACCTCTCGGACTTCTTCGGGAAGATCGAGCGGTTCGTCGTCGCGACGAACAAGCGCGTCTCCGTCAGCGGCCGGCTGATGACGCTGAACGCGATCAGCCTCAGCGCCGGGCCGAAGGGCTTCCCGCAGATCACCGCGTCGATCTCGGCGACCACCTACCTCGTGCCGGCAGTCCAGGGCATCCTCAACGGCGCGACGCCGTCGGGCCCGGCCGCGGGCTCCGGCACTCAAACCGCATCCACCCAGAGCACGGGAGCAGCCTCGCCGGCCGCTGCCGCGGTCCTGACCCCGTCCGTGCGATGAGCTTCCTCCAAGCGATCTGGACCGACCTGCGCGAGAAGCGGCTGTGGCCCGTCGCCGTCGCACTGCTCGTCGCGATCGTCGCCGTGCCGGTGGTCCTCGCACAGTCCGCCGCGCCCACCGCGCCGCCGCCAAGCTCCACCCCGAATGCCGCCAACCCATCCCAATCCGCCAAGCTTGCGGTGATCAACGTCGAGACCACGACCGGATCAGGCGCGCTGAAGGGGGCCTCGGAGCGCGATCCGTTCATCCAGCAGGTCACCACCACGACGACGACCACCACGGGCGGCTCCACGACCGCGCCGACCGGTACCACCGGCACGACCGGCGCAACCGGATCGACCGGATCCACCGGCGGCGGCACCAGCACGGGCACCGGTACCGGCGGGAGCGTCCCGCCCGCGCCGACGACCACCCCGACGCTCACGCCGAACCCGCCGTTCGTTGGACTGACCAGCGACGAGGCCTACCACGTGACGCTCGCGATCACCGACTCGAGCGGCGGCTTTGACACGATCGACCCGCTGCCCCGCCTGAGCCTGCTGCCGAGCGACCACGAGCCGCTGCTGATCGAGCTCGGCGTGCTCAAGGGCGCCCATCGGGTGCTGTTCGCCGTGCAGCCCGGGACCGTCGTGAGCGGGCCGGGGACGTGCACCCCCGGACCGATCGACTGTCAGATCCTGTCGCTGGCGGAGGGCCAGACGGAGCACCTGTCGATGCAGTCGCCGACCGGGGTGGTGTCGGTCGCACTGTTCGCTGTCACGGGGATCACGACCGACCAATATTCCTCGGCCGCCGCCGCGGACGCAGCCCGCCGTTCCGTCTCCGCCGCCGGTCTCACCCTGCTGAACAAGTCGACCCTGAACGCGCTCTCGCTGTTCTCCTACGACCCGAGCCTCGGTGCCGTGGTCGACTTGCGCAATCTCACCGTTGGAGGTAGCTGATGCGCCGGACCTGCCTCGCGATCGCGCTGACGTTCGCCGTTTCGCTGGCCGTGACGACCGGTGCGGCGCAGGCGGTCGTCGTCGACATGAGCTCCGTCGGCAATCCAAGCGTTGCGTACAACCCGTTCGCGCAGAACGGCTACGTGGGCGTCGCGATGGACATCACCTCGCCGGCGCCGTCGGCGGTCGGCGTCCCGGCCGTCATCAGCAGCCCGCCGTGCGTCGACCCGGCGCTGACGCCGGACTTCACGCTGCAGAGCTACGCGCTGTGCTCGCACGGCGGTCCCGTCATGCACGCCAACGAGCAGTTCGCGCTCGTCTGGGATCCGCCTCCACACCAGCATTGGGCGGCGAGCTACGTCGAGCAGTTCATGCGCGACGTGGCCGACGGCAGCGGCACCTTCACCTCGCCGTACCCGCTTACGACCCAGTACACCGACACGACCGGCCACGCCGGCTACACGTCGGTCTACGGTGGTGCCTATGACGATCCCACCGCGTATCCGACGCCGAGCATGTGTCCGGTGTCCGGACCCCACTACTTCACGCTCCAGAGCGGCATGATCACCACCACCAAGAACGACGTGTGCGTGACCGACGCGCAGATCCAGAGCGAGCTTCAGACGGAGATCGTCCAGAACGGGCTCACCGGGAAGCTGCAGCCGGGGTACACGCCGCTGCTCGTGCTGCTGATGCCGCCGGGCGTCGTCACCTGCCTCGACAACGCCGGTCACCTGTGCTCGGCGAACAGCGATCCGAGCCAGGTGCCGAACTCGAACCCGCCCGTCAAGCCCGCGCAATTCTGCAGCTATCACTCGCAGCTCACCGTCGGCGGCAGAGTCTGGCCGTACGTGGTCCAGCCGTTCACGGCGGAGCCGAACAACCCGCCGAGCGATTGCGATGAGCCCGACGTGCCGACGATCGACGACACGGTCACGCCCGAGAAGCTCAGAATCGACGCGGGCGCGCGACTCGTGAGCCCGCTGGCGCGCTCCGAATGGGATGCGATCACGAATCCGTATCTCAACGGCTGGTTTGGCCTCGGCGGTGGGGAGATGGGCGACAACGGATGCCTCCCGCTGCCCAAGCACGTCGACGATGTGACGATCGGCTCGAGCGATCAGAACCCCTATGAGATCCAGCACGGATTCAACAACGCCGGCGCCATCGTCAATGACCCGTTCGCGGCGGAGTGCACCGGGAACCTGACGCTCCAGCCGGTGTTTGTGGTTCCGAGCGCCGCCAACCAGGGCGACGTGATCCAGTTCGACGGCCAGAAGACGAAGACGACGCTGCTGATCCCCGCATCGAGCTACGCCTGGGACTTCGGCGACGGTAGCACTGCGATCGGACCGAGCCAGGCGCACAGCTACACCAAGGGCGGCACCTACGCGGTCACGCTGACCGTCACCGATCGTGGCGGGAACGTCGCGAAGCTCAGCCAGACGATTCAGGTGCTCGACAACGGCGGCAACCCCGTGACGACGCCGGGTTCCGGCTCCGGCGGCGGCGGCGGGACGAAGACGCCGCTGACCGTGCACATGCAGCTGATGCCGCAGAGCATGAAGGCGATGCTGAGCGGCGGACTGACGCTCGTGGTGTCCTCGAACGTCGCGGCGAACGGCATCGTGACGCTGTCGATCCCGCGGAGTGCCGCGCTGCGCGCGCACATCAACGCCGGCCGGTCGTCGTCGGTCGTGATCGGCCGCGGCACGGTCTCGCGGATCACGTCCGGCAGCGTCAGCCTGAAGCTCAAGCTCGCGCGCGGGATCGCCGCAAAGCTCCGGCATCTCAAGCATCTGACGATCACGGTTCGCCTGGCGCTCGTCGCCGCGACCGGCGATCGCAAGGCCTACGTCGCCGCGGCGCGCTACTGAGCCGGCGCCCGCGTCGCGCGCTGCGGGTCGTCCGCTGACGAGCGCCCGTAACCTACAGCGCCCATGGCGCTGCAGCTGATCACCGCCGGTGAGTCGCACGGACCCGGCCTGACATGCATCATCGAGGGCCTCCCGGCCGGGCTGCCGCTCGACCGCGACGCGATCAATCGCGATCTCGCCCGTCGTCAGCTGGGTCATGGCCGGGGCGGGCGGATGAAGATCGAGAAGGATCAAGTGGACGTGACGGGTGGGGTGCGGCATGGCCGCACCCTCGGTGGTCCGATCGCGCTACAGGTCCTCAACCGCGACTACGCCAACTGGGAGGAACGGATGAACCCGTGGCCGGTCGACGCGGCCGTCGCGGAGGTCCACCTGCCGCGCCCGGGACACGCCGACCTCGTCGGCACGCAGAAGTACGGGCTCACCGACGTGCGCGACATCCTCGAGCGGGCCAGCGCGCGCGAGACGGCCGCCCGCGTCGCCGGGGGAGCCGTCGCGAAGGCCTTCCTGGCGGCGCTCGGCGTCCGGGTCTACTCGCACGTGCTGCAGATCACGGGCGTCAGCGCGCCGCGCCGTGACGACCTCACGCCAACTGACTTTGCGCACGTCGACGAGTCGCCGGTCAGGTGCCTTGACCCGGACGCGACGAAGGCGATGGTCGCCGAGATCGACCGACTGCGCAAGGCGAACGAGTCGCTCGGTGGCGTCTTCGAGGTGCGAGCGTTCGGCCTCGTGCCCGGTCTGGGATCGCACGTCTCCTGGGAACAGCGGCTCGACGGCCGCCTCGCCCAGGCGATGCTCTCGATCCAGGCGATCAAGGCGGTGTCGATCGGCGACGGATTCGAGGTCGCCGGCGTGCCGGGCTCGCAGGCGCACGACGAGATCTTCTACGACGACGCGCGCGGGTACTTCCGCACCACGAATCGCGCCGGCGGGCTCGAGGGGGGCATGACGACCGGCGAGCCGCTCGTCGTGCGAGGATCGATGAAGCCGCTGCCGACGCTGACCAAGCCGCTGCGCTCCGTCGACATCGCCACGCACGATCCCGGCGAGGCGCTGCGCGAGCGGACCGACTCGTGCACCGTGCCCGCAGCCGGCGTCGTCGGCGAGGCGATGGTCGCGTTCGTGCTCGCCGATGCCTACCGCCGCAAGTTCGGCGGGGACCACATCGACGACACCCGCGGCGCGCTCGACGCGTACAAGGAGCGGATCGCGTGGCGGGAGCGCTGACGCTCCCCGAGGGTACGGCAGTCGTCTGCATCGGCTTTATGGGGGCGGGCAAGTCGACGGCCGCCCGAAGTGCCGCGCAGGCGCTCGGGATTGACTGCGTCGACGTCGACCGTGTGATCGAGCAGCGCGCCGGCAAGCCGATCAGCGCGATCTTCGCCGACGAGGGCGAGGCCGCCTTCCGCGCGGCGGAGGAGCGGATCACGCTCGAGCTGCTGCGCAGCCCGCAGGCGCGGGTGCTCGCGCTTGGCGGCGGCGCGATCTCGTCCGCGGCGGTCAGGGCGGCGCTCGGCGCGCACCTCGTGATCTGGCTCGACATCGACCTCGACACGGCCTGGGAGCGGGCTCGCGACACCGGGCGGCCGCTCGCTCGCGACCGGGATCGGTTTGCGCAGCTGTACGCGGAGCGCGAGCCGATCTACGCGGCGCTCGCCAATGCGACGGTCCCGGGCGCGCGCTCGACGGGGATGCGCCCGTTGCTCGCGGCCCTCGCCGGTGTGCCACCGGACACGACGCTCCTGTGGGCGACGAGCGCCTCGGGCGATTACGCCGCGTTCATCGCGAATGGCCTGCTCGCGCGCCACCGGTTCTGGCCGGCGGCGATCACCGGGCGGCGTTTCCTCGTCACCGACGGGCGGGTGGGCGGGTTGTACGGCGGCCTGATCGAGCCGCTCGAAGGTCGCGTTGCGATCATGCCCGGCGAGCAGTCGAAGACCGTCGCCCACGCGGAGATCGTGTGGACCGAGCTCGCGCGCGCCGGGATGACCCGGCAGGACCTCGTCGTGGCGCTCGGAGGCGGCGTCGTCGGCGATCTCGCGGGGTTCTGCGCTGCGACGTACCAGCGCGGCGTGCGCTACGTGCAGGTGCCCACGACGCTCGTCGCGCAGGTCGACTCCGCCTACGGGGGCAAGACCGGCGTCGACCTTGCCGAAGCGAAGAACTATGTCGGCGCCTTCCATCAGCCGGCGGCGGTGCTCGTCGACACGGGCCTGCTCGCGTCCTTGCCCGAGCCGGAGCTCGCGGCCGGGTACGCGGAGATCGTCAAGACGGCGCTGATCGCGGGCGGAGGGCTGTGGGAACGTGTCCGCGGCGGCGCCGCGCCCGCCGACGAGCAGGTGATCGTGGCGTGCGCTCGCACGAAGCTGAGGATCGTCGCGCAGGACGAGCGCGACCAGGGCCTGCGGCAGGTGCTGAACCTCGGCCATACGGTCGCCCACGCGATCGAGACGACGACGGGGTACGCGCGCTATCGCCACGGCGAGGCGGTGGGACTCGGACTGCTCGCCGCGCTCCGGCTCTCCGGTCAGGACGAGCTGCGCCAGGAGGTGGCCGAGCTGCTCCGCCGCCAGGGGCTGCCGACCGTGCTCGACGGCGCTGATCCCGATGCCGTCGTGATGGCCACCGCGCGTGACAAGAAACGCCTCGGCGAGGGTCCGGTCCCGTTCGTCCTGCTCCAGACGCCCGGCGACCCGCGTCCGGGATGCACGGTGCAGGCTCGCGATCTCATCGCCGCCGTGCGAGAGTTGGCTGCGTGAGCGCGCTCCGCAACCGGATCGAGGTGATGCACGGGGTCAACCTCGACCAGCTCGGCCGGCGCGACCCGAGCCATTACGGCACGCTGTCCTACGAGCAGCTCGAGCGCCACATCGTCGGGATCGCCGGCGAGCTCGGCCTCGTGACGCGCTTCTTCCAGAGCAATCACGAGGGGGCGTTCGTCGAGCACCTGCACCGGATCGAAGGCCTCGCCGACGGCCTCGTGCTCAACCCGGGCGCGTGGACGCACTACTCCTACGCGATTCGTGACGCGCTCGAGCTGACCGGCCTGCCGGCCGTCGAGGTCCATCTGTCGGACGTCGATGCCCGGGAGGAATGGCGGCGCAGGTCCGTGATCCGCGAGCTGTGCATCGGGCGCGTCTGCGGCAAGGGTCCCGACGGCTACCGGGACGCGCTGCTCCAACTGCAGACGGAGCTCTCGCAGTGAGGGCGCGCACAGACCGGTTGATCGCGCTGCTGCCCGACGCGGGTGCCGATCTGATGCTCATCAGCGACCTCGTCAACGTCCGCTACCTGACCGGCTACACGGGCAGCAACGGGCTCGCGCTCGTCGGCCCGCGCACGCGCACGTTCATCACCGATTTCCGCTACACGGAACAGTCCGCCGAGGAGGTCGACCCGTCGTTCGAGCGCCGGATCGCGCCGCAGGATCTCGCTGAGTCCGTCGGCGAGGTGCTCCCGGAGGGGCCGCTGCGGCTCGGATTCGAGGATGCGCACGTGTCCGTCCGCACGCACGCCCGTCTGCGCGAACTGCTCGACGAGCGCGTCGAGCTGATCCCGACGGGCGGCGTGATCGAGAAGTTGCGTGCGGTCAAGGATGACGCGGAGATCGAGCGGATCCGCGCCGCGTGCACGCTGGCTGATGCGGCGCTCGAGCAGATCCTCGCGGACGGACTGATCGGACACACCGAGCGCGAGGTGGCACTGGCACTCGAGTTCGCGATGCGAGAGCTCGGCGCGCAGCGCCCGAGCTTTGCATCGATCGTCGCCGCCGGTCCCCACGGCGCGCTGCCGCACGCGCAGCCGCGCGATGCCGTGATCGAGCCCGGAGAGCTCGTTGTGATCGACTGGGGCGCGGAACTCGACGGGTATTGCTCGGACTGCACGCGGACGGTCGCGACCGGGCCGATCGGCGAACAGGCCCAGGAGGTCTATGCGCTCGTGCGCGCCGCGCAGCTGGCGGGGGTCGAGGCCGTGCGCGCCGGACGCGATGGGCGGGAGGTCGACGGACTCGCCCGCGCGGTCATCGAGGACGCCGGCTATGCAGAGCAGTTCGGCCACGGCCTCGGGCACGGCGTCGGACTCGAGGTTCACGAGGCTCCGCGGCTGTCGAAGCGCTCCGACGACACGCTCGCCCCCGGCAACGTCGTCAGCGTCGAGCCCGGCGTCTACCTCGCGGGCGCGTTCGGCGTCCGGATCGAGGATCTCGTCGTCGTGACCGAGACCGGCTGCGAGATCCTGACGGGTCTGACGAAGGACCTGCGCGTCGTCGGCTGACGTTCAGCCGACCACGGTGATCGTCAGGCTTCGTGCGCGTGAGCGGTTCCCGGCTGCGTCGGTCGCCGTGATCGTCGCGGTGTAGGTCCCCTTGGCGAGACGCTTGTGCCCGTAGCGTCCGGAGAACGCCACGCGGTTGGTCCCCGCGCGCAGATGGGCGCGCACGAGCGTGAGCAACGTCGCCTTGAAGGTGCAGTTGTGCTTCTGGCCGCGCCGGGCCGCCCGACACGGCTTCGTCCGCGTCGCGCGGTGGCCCGTCACCGTCTGCGTGATCACGATCTGCGTCCGTGCGGCCTCGCTCAAAGCGAATGTGAACGTCGTACCGACGATCTTGGGCTTGGGCTTGGTCTTGCGGCGTGCGGCTGCGGTCAGCGCGGTCGGCTTCGGACCGACCGCGAAGCGTGTGTGGGTCGCCGAGAAACGGCTGATCGTCGGTGGCGTCGTGTCCTTCGGCGGTGGCGGCGGAGAGGCCGGCGCCGGACACGCCGCGCTCAGTGCGTGCATGAATATGTGCTCGAAGTCAGTGCCGTAGCCGCCCGCCACGAGGTCGTCGGAGGACGACTGGAACGCCAGGCACGCGCCGTCACGCGCGCGCGGGCGACGGTCAGGCTGGCAGCGGGGACGAGCAAGACGATCCATCTGCGGCTCGGGTCGAGTGCCCGGGGGATCGTGCGCAGCGCCGGCTCGCGCGGCCTCACGGTCACGCTCACGGCGAGCGTCAAGGACGCCAACCGGATCAGCGCGACGACGACCGTCAGCACGACGCTCAGGCGCGCGCGGCGCTGAGCGGACCGCACCTGCGCGGAGCCGTCCATCTCGGGGCTCTACACTGGCCCGCTGCATGATTTCGACGAACCAGTTCCGTAACGGCAACCACATCGACGTCGAGGGGACGATCTTCAAGATCCTCGAGTTCCAGCACGTCAAGCCCGGCAAGGGTGGCGCGTTCGTGCGCACGAAGCTGCGTCGCGCGAGCGACGGCGCCGTGATCGACCGCACGTTCCGCGCCGGCGAGAAGTTCCGCGCGGTGCGGACCGAGGTGCGGCGGATGCAGTTCCTCTACCGGGACGGCGCCGACGCGCACTTCATGGACACCGAGAGCTACGAGCAGCTGACGGTCCCTGAGGGAACGATCGCGGACGCGCTGCGCTGGATGAAGGAGTCCGAAGAGGTCGAAGTTCTCTACATCGACGACAGCCCTGCCGATGTCCAGCTGCCGAGCGCGATCGACCTCGCGGTGACCGAGACCGAGCCCGGTGTCCGCGGCGACACCGCCTCGGGCGGCGGCAACAAGCCCGCGGTGCTCGAGACCGGCGCGCGGATCCAGGTTCCGCTCTTCATCAACATCGGGGACGTCGTCAGGGTCGACACGCGCTCGGGCGAGTACGTCTCGCGTGCGTAGGACGCAGCAGCGGCGCGCTGCGGTGTGGGCCCTGTACCAGAGCGACCTGCTCGGTCGCTCGCTCGAGCAGACCTTCCCGCCCGACACCCACGCATTCACGCGTGAGCTCGCCTCGCTCGTGCGCGCCCACCAGCCCGAGCTCGACGAGCTGATCACGAGGCACGCGAAGGGATGGTCGCTCGAGCGGATCGCGCCGCTCGAACGCTCGATCCTCCGCGTCGGCCTCGTCGAGATGCTCTATCCGGACGCCCTCCCTGGCGAGCAGGCGATCCCGCCCGAAGGGGCCATCAACGAGGCGGTCGAGACCGCCAAGCAGTTCTGCGGGGCCGAGGCGCCGGGCTTCATCAACGGAATCCTGGCGGCGGCCCTGCGCGAGCGCGACGCGGGGCGTCAGTAGGAGCAACGTAGGAACCATCACGATCCGTCGTCGCAACGACGACAATGACCGTATGAGACTGCTCGTTGTCGACGACGATCGCGCTCTGCGCGACGTGCTGCGCCGCACGCTCAGCCTCGCGGGATATGAGGTGCTGCTGGCGGAGACGGGCGCGCAAGCGCTGTCCGAGGTTTCGACCGGGGTGCCCGATGCGGTTGTGCTCGACGTCGGCTTGCCCGACATCGACGGGCTCGAGGTGTGCCGGCTGCTGCGGCGCGAGGGCAACCGCGTCCCGGTGCTGATGCTGACGGCGCGCGACGCGGTGTCCGACCGGATCGACGGGCTCGACGCCGGCGCCGACGACTACCTCGTCAAGCCGTTCGACATCGACGAATTGAAGGCCCGCCTGCGGGCGCTGCTGCGCCGCGCCGGCGCCGACAGCGACATCGCCGGCGGCCTCTCGTTCAGCGAGCTGCGGCTCGACGCGGCGCGCCACGGGGTCGTCGTCGGCGAGACGTTCGTCGAGCTCACGCGGACCGAGTACCTGCTGCTCGAGTTGCTGATGCTCAACCCGCGGCGCGTGCTGCCGCACAGCCTCATCTACGACCGGGTCTGGGGCTACGACTTCGGGCCGACGTCGAACGCGCTGCGTGTCTACATCGGCTACCTGCGCCGTAAGCTCGAGGAGGCCGGCGCCACGTCCGAGATCCACACCGTCCGCGGCGTCGGGTATTCGCTCAGGGAGCCGGAGTAATGAGCCTGCGGGCGCGGATGGGGATCGCGTCCGGGATTGCGGTCGCAATCGCGGTGATCGCCGTCGCGTTCTCGGCGTATGCCGGGACGCGCTCGCAGCTCCAGGGCCAGCTCGACAACCGCCTGATGAATCTCGCGCAGCCGATCCTGATCCGCGCGGGCGTACTCAGCCCGCCGGGGCCCGTCCAGGGCAGGCCGCAGCAGACAGGCGGGCCGGGCACGTTCGGCGGCGGGAGTGGCGGTCCTGACGGCGCGGGGGGCGGCTTCGGCGTCGGCAACGATTGCGACGGCGGGCTCGGGCTCGACATCTCCCGTGGCGGCGGCTTCGGCGGCCCGCAGGGGTACGTCCAGCTGGTGCGCCGGGGGGGCTCGATCTGCCTCGCCAGCGGTGAGACGACGGCGATCCCGGTCGGCTCCGACGTGATGGCACTCGCCAACACCGGAAGCGGTCACTTCACGACCGACGCTCACGTCGGCTCGACCCATCTGCGCGTGCTCGTCTACGGCGTCGGCTCGCGCGGAGCCCTGATGGTCGCGCTGCCGCGGACCGATGTCGACAATGCCCTGTCCCGTCAGCTCTTGTTGCTGGTCGTGATCGCGGCCGCCGGGATCGCGCTCGCGGCCCTGCTCGGCATCCTCGTCGCCCGCACGGCGCTGGCGCCGATCGCGCGGTTCACGCGCCAGACGGAGGTGATCGCGGCCAACCCGGAGCGCCTCGAGCACGAGCGCCTCGACGTCGAGGGCGATGACGAGCTCGCGCGCCTCGCGCGGACGTTCAACTCGACGCTCGACGCGCTCGAGCGGTCGGTCCAGTCCCAGCGCAACCTCGTCGCCGACGCCTCGCACGAGCTGCGCACGCCGATCGCCTCGCTTCGCGCGAACCTCCAGTTGCTGCGCGACGAGGAGCTCCTCTCCGGCGAGGATCGCGCGGCGCTGCGCGCCGACATGATCGACGAGCTCGACGAGCTCACCGGGCTCGTCGGCGACGTCGTCGAGCTTGCCCGTGGCTCCAAGCCCAGCGGCGAGATGGGAGATGTGCGCTTCGACGAGATCGTGGCGCAAGCCGTCGAGCGGACCCGCCGCCGTGCGCCGCAGCTCCACGTGCAGGCTGAGATCGAGCCGACGCTCGTCCGCGGCGAGGGCGACCGGATCGCGCGCGCGGTCGCGAATCTGCTCGACAACGCGAGCAAATGGAGCCCCCCGGGGGGCACGGTCGAGGTGGCGCTGCACGACGGCACGCTCACCGTCCGCGACCACGGTCCCGGCTTTCACGAGGAGGACCTGCCGTTCGTGTTCGATCGCTTCCACCGCGCCAAGGACGCGCGATCGAAGCCGGGCTCCGGGCTCGGACTTGCGATCGTGCGCCAAGCAGCCGAGGCGCACGGCGGGTTCGTCGAGGCACGCAACGCGCCCGGCGGAGGAGCGCTCATGCGAATCGGTTTCGGCCCGAGACTCGCGCTCGACGATCAGACGCCCGAGAGCGCGATCAACGTCTCGTAGCAGGACGGGCGAGCCGCAGGCCCGGGCACGAGCCGCGGCTGCGACCGGACGGCGCCACCGAAACGGAGATCGTCCTGGTACCGGGGCAGGCGCCGACCACGAGCGTCGAGGCACCACGGCTCGACAGGATCGCGCCGCCGCTCACCCGAACGGCATAGTGGCCCCCGTACACGAGCGCG
>DATKOY010000292.1:0-5996 GCA_035524415.1 Solirubrobacteraceae bacterium
GTCGGCGTGGCTGACGAACCCCGCGTACACCTCCGCCATCCGTGAGAACAGCTTCTTCTCGTCGTCGGTGAGCGAGGCCCACGGCCGGACGGTGTCCAGCGCCGGCCAGTCCTGCCCCTCCGGGCCCTTCAGGTCGGTGTAGGGATTGATCGGCGAGAGCTCCGCGGCGGCGGGGACGATGCCGAGCTTCTTCTGCCTCTCGAACACCTGCTCGCGATAGGCCTCGTAGCCCATGTCGAACTTGCCCTTGTACTTATCCGCCCACTCCTTCGGCGAATGGTGCGGCGCGTGACCGGCCCCAAACGCGTAATAGAGGAACCACGGCTTGTCCGGAGCCACCGCCTTCATGTCCCGGATGTACGACATCGCCTTGTCGGTGATGTCGACCGACAGGTGATAGCCCTCCTCCGGCGTCTGCGGCGGATCGACCGTGTGGTTGTCATGGATCAGGTCCGGATACCACTGGTTCGTCTCCGCACCGATGAACCCGTACCAGCGGTCAAACCCGCGCCCCGACGGCCACCCATGCCGCCTCGAGGCGAGATTCTCCTCATCCTCGGCGCACAGATGCCACTTGCCGACCATGAACGTGCTCCAACCCAGCTCGCCCAGCACCTCGGGGGCCATCGCGCACTCAAACGGGATGTGCCCGTTCGCGTTCGGGAACCCCGACGACGCCTCGGAGATGCACGCCATCCCGTTCGTCGTGTGGTTGCGACCGGTCAACAGACACGAACGCGTCGGCGAGCACAACGCCGTCGTATGAAAGTTCGTGTACTGAAGGCCCTTGTCGACGATCCGCTTGATGTTCGGCGTCTCGATCAGCCCGCCGTACGGCTCCAGGGCCGAGAAGCCGACATCGTCGAGCACCACGTACATCACGCTCGGCGCCCCCTCCGGGGGCACCGGCTGGGCGTACGGCGTCCAATCCGGCTTCGAATCCTTGATGTCAATGTTGATGACACCCTCGAATGGCTTGCTCATCATGCTCTCCGTTCCATAAACACAAATCGTTTCGTGGTCGTGCGGCCGGCCTCGGGATTCGGCTGACGGGCGGCCACTGGCCGCCCGTTACGCGGCGACGCGAGCGGTCGGATCTAACTAGCGGCCGCGGGGCCCTGCGCGGCCAGCTCCTTCTGCGCCTCGTCAAGCGTCTTCTCGAAGTCCTTGCTGTCCGCGTCGACCTCCTTCTGGATCGACTTGTCGGCGCGGGTCAGCGCCTTGTCGAGCTGCTCGCCGACCTTCGACTTGCCGATCACGATCAACGCAGCCTCCCCCTCCAGCAGCCTGTCGCCGAGCTCCTTCATGTCCCCGCGGGACATCCCCTCGGTGAAATGCCCGGCGAGGCCGCCGACGACGCCGCCGGCCGCGGTCCACGCGAGGATCGACGGTGGGAATACAACCCCGCACAGCGCGCCGGCCGCGATGCCCCACCAGGCTCCGTGCTGGGTGGGCTTCTCATGCTTGTGGACGTGAACCTTGCCCTTCTCGTCCTTGTTGATGATCGCGACGTCATACGTGCCGACAAGCGCGTCGGCATGAAGCTCGAGCAGAACGTCGTAATCGGCCTCCGCGTCATCCTTGGTGGCATACGTCGCCGCGTAAACAAAAACTGGGTTGTCGCTCATCTGGACTCCTGTCCTGGGCTTTGCAATCCGAGTCCTACGACTCTCAGCCCAACGTACTCAAAGGTTCGTGCCAAGTAATCAGCCAAAAAGGCTGAATCGCAGAGTCAAGTCCCGAAGTTCGCGCCATCCTCACCAAGTTCCCCCGGGCCGCCGGGGATGTCCCCCTCGTCCAGCTGCTCCCCACCGAACGGAACCGGCTCGCCACACCCGGCCGGCACGGGTCGCGCGACCACCCTCCGTCCGGCCGTGCAGACCCGGGGCAGACCTCGTCCATGCTCACGACGGGGACGCGCGATCTGGCGAAGGACGAGGATCCTGCTCCCCGGCGTGGGGACGGGCGCTGGGCACGATGTCGCACCGGTCTTGGTGCACGAACGCCGCGATCGCGAAGATCACCCGGCCGGCTGATCACCGCGACCGGCTGCGCCCGCGGGATCGTCGTGACCATCGATGAGCACCCGATGGAGGACGCGGTGATAGGCGTCGCACACGATCAGCTCGCAGGGACGCCTGCGCGCAGCGCACAGGTACGCAACTCGCTCGGCGTCCTCGAGGGTCTCGCACGTGACCGGCTCGCGCTGGTCGGGCATCGCGACTTCCCAGGCACCGCGGCGGGTGCGATCGACCCGCACCGTGACCGGGCTCATCGACGCGCGTCGCCGTACCTTGATCTCAGCTTGAGATCCCGTCAGTGTCCCCCCTCCTTCGATGTGGATTGGCCGCGCGCCGGCGCCGGATGCGACCCGCAGCCAGCCAATAGTCGTGCGTCCGTCCAGGCGCTCACCGGGCGTGCGCTCGGTCTCATATCCGGCGAGCTGTCGCTGGGACGCGCTCATCGCGGGCGCCTCGATACGGCGCTGCGCCCGCTCGGCCCTCCTTTGAACGGCCTCGATGCACATTGGCCTTTCATGCTCGCCAGAGTCTTCGGTTGTCTCGATTGGCTCGGTCACGGGGTCGCTCCTCGGTTCGGAGCGGTTCGAGTGGTTGTGGGAGCGCTCCGCTTGTCGGCTTGCGGCGCCCCGCCCGCGCGATACAGCTCGGCCGCCGGAAGCGGTGAGGAGAACATCTCGACCGCGACTCGGGCGCGCGCGAGGCACCGCGGGCAGCGCTCGACCGTCATCCAGCGAGCCTTCGGTCTGATGCTCAGGCTGCTGCGCGGGCAGTTCAGGAATGGCGCGGCGAGCCGGCTCGCAGCCGGATCCTCAGTGCTCGTCATCAACGCCACCCTCTCGACGGCCCGAGGAAAGCGACGCGTCATCCATGCCCAACCCCTGGTCAGGGCAACACCGGTCAATGGATGCGGCGTAGGGCAGCACGATCATCCGGGTCGGCCGTGCCGCCTTGGAGTCGCGTACGGCTTCCACGTTCACTCCTGTCTCGGCTCGGCAATGCGAGTCCTGCGATTCTTTTCCCAACGTACTCCAAGGTTCGCGGGGAGACATCGGCCAATGTGGTCATTGGCAGAGCCGCGTGCCGGCGACTCTCGAAGAGGCTTAACAGATCGCGTTCGCCGGGCGTGATGAGGCCCCATTAATCCGGGGTTGTGCTGCCGCATCCGGAGTAACGCGAGCACGAGACAATGAGCCGCGGCCGTCAACGCCACCGGCGCCACCCGGCCGGCGTCCTTCGGTCCCGGCTAAGCGGTGGCCAGGTTTTGTGCGGTCTTCGGGTCGTCTGCCGCGGCGCGCGCTTGGATCGCGTCAAGGCAGGCGGACTCAGCCTCCTCGATGGCGCAGTAGGCGAACTTGACGGCGTGCTCGGCGTCGCGCTCGGCGACCTCAGCCTGGTGCTCAACGTGTTTGGCGCCGAGGTCGGCCTTCGCCTGATCGTGCTTGTCGTGGAGCTTGCTGACGTGCTGGCGCCACTGCGTCTTCATGTCACGCCACGAGTCGGACGACTTTGACTCCAGTCCGGCTGCCTTTGCCTTCGCGTCGGCGCCAGCCACCGCCGCATCTATCTCGAGGCTGGACGCCTGCGCGGCGGCCGACTTGCGAGCCGCGTCGGCCTGCTCCTTCAGAGCAGCCTGTCCTTTCCCCTTCGCAGCCTCGACGTTCTTCTCGGCCTGCGCAGCTCGATCGGCCAACTTCGAAAGATCGTCTGATGCACTCATCTTGCGCTCCTTTAGCTTGCGAGCTCAGAACCACCGAGGCGGTAGCCGCGGGACTCTCAAGCCAACATACGCGACGGTGCGCGCGGAAACATCAGCCAATAGGGCTGAATCGAAGACGGGTCGGCGAGCGTTACGCAGACCCGGGTGTCGTCGTTGTCGGCGCTCGGTCGCCGCGCGCCCGCACAAGCGCGACGATCGCGATCACGAGGTATCCGAAGGCGGCGACCTTTGGGGCGATGAACGCGAGCAGGATCACGGCGAGGTAGAAGCCGAGCTTTGGCGTCGTCGCACGTGCGATCGCGTCGACTTCCTTCTTGCTCACGTCTGGTTTGAGCAGAGTGCGGTCGCTCGCGACCGCACTCCAGAGGGCGCTGTAGAGGAGTGAGATGACCAGCAGCGAGGCTCCGTAGAAGATGACCGCGGCACGCTCGGCGTCCGCGTGGCGGATCGCCTCGGCGACGAGGCTGGTCGGGAACGGCAGGAAGGCGACCGCCATCAGCAGAAGCAGGTTGACTTGCATCACCCGGCGGTTTGCGTACTGCACGCGTCGGAAGATCCCGTGATGGACAAGCCAGATCCCTCCGACGGTGAGAAAGCTCGTGGCGTAGCCCAGGTACGACGGCCACTGATCAGCGATCGCACGCCACAGATGATTGAACCCGGAAGCGGGAACGTGGATGTCGAGGACGAGCAGCGTGATTGCGAACGCGAACACGCCGTCGCTGAACGACTCGGTCCGACCCGTGTCCCAGCGGTTACCCACGGGGCACGAACTGACGCCATGCACCGCCACCAGCGCTAGGCATCATCAGCTGTGAGCAGTAGTTCGCGCGCCCACGCGTACGGAGGAGCGTCTCTGGGGATCGAGCGGTGCGGCGAGATGGTCATCGAGGTCGGCGAGCTTCACGATCCGCGCGAGCCGTCCCGCCGGTCCCGGCGCATCCGCGATCCGACGCACGTAGACCTCGTAGGGCTCATCCGTAGTGTGGGTCAGAAGCTCGAGCGCCTCCAGTTCGGTGCGGGTGAGGTGCTTGCCGCGCAGCTGCCGGTGCGCGGTGGGACATAGCTCGTAGAGGTCGTGCAGCAGAGCCGTGGCGCGGGCGTCCGGGGGGACAGCGGCGGCGACCCGCTGGACGTGGTCGATCACCGGATCGCCGAAGCGGTTGCGCTGACCGTCATGCTGTCGACTGGCGATTCTTTGCGCTGCTCCGGGTTCCACGACTGTCTTTCAAGCTCAGCTGCACTTCGATTTGCTGTTATCGGTGAAGCTCTTGACCGAGCTCACGACGTTGCTGGCGTCGATTCCGATCGCGGCGATCTGGGTAGCCGAAGGGCTCGACGGGAGCCCCTTGACGGCGCTCACGAGCGTGTCGACCGACGACTTCACCGCGCTGGTCTGCGTGGGGAAGTCGCTCTTGGCGGAGCTGACCAGCTTCGTCGCGTCGCTCTTGATCGTCGTGAGCTGCGACGCCAGACCGATGATCCCGCTGCTGGAGACGGAGCTCGGCAGATTCTTGACCGAGTTCTCGAGATTCGTGCGATCCGAACAGTAGGCCGGCTTGCTACTGCCACAACCCGCCAGCGCAATCAGCGCGACAGCCGCCAACATCGCCCCAGACGCGCGCACCCAAGCGCGCCCCGCATCTTCGCGCGATCTCTCTCGCCTCACACCATTCAACGGCTTGAGATACACAGTCGACTCCTTGATTGATTGGAAAGATCGTGCTCGCTCTCACACCCCGCGGGATGCACATGAGTGACGCCCGCCATGAGCGGCGCGGGCGGCGGGCCAACTGTGTGCGCGGCCATGACGTCCTAGGCGCGACGCTCGGCGATCCCGCCGCTGTAGGCGATCAGATAACACAGCACGCCGATGAACGGCAGCACGATGATGAAGACGACCCAGGCGGCCTTGCTCCAGCCCGAGATGTCGGAGCGGCTGAAGATGTCGATCATCGCCATGATGACCATCCAGATCCAGATCCCGAGCGCGAAGACGATCAGGATCGTCCACAAGATGTCCAAGAACGGGTAACTGCTCGCGAGTGTGAGCATCAGAATCGCCTCCTGCCGCACTCCCGCCACGTGAAGGCGGGGAAAGCGGATCGGTCGTTGTCCGGTAACGCTACGGCCGGCGCGGTCGGTGTGTCATCGGCCAAAAAGGCCGATATTGCGCATACCTCAACGCCAGCGGCGGCCCGCCACGAGTTCGCGCGACCTCAGGCAGGTTGTGGATCGGGGATCGTTACTGTCGATCC
>DATKOY010000293.1:0-4158 GCA_035524415.1 Solirubrobacteraceae bacterium
CGTTCCGTCGCTCGGATTCTTCCCCGCCATGCACATGCCCGCCGCGGCGAAGCTCGCGATCGTCGACGAGTGTCTCGACGGCATGCAGTCGCACTTCGAGGTGCGCACGCTCGGCGAGCACGCGGAGGCGGCCGCGGCGCGGCCCGAGCTGCGCGTCCTCGAGCCGAGGATCGCCGCGCTCGTCCCCGGGGGCCCCGCCTAGCTGCGAGGCTCGGCCGCGCGCGGCGCAGCTGCGCGAGCGAGCGGCGCCAACCGACGCATTTGCGGGCGAGTTGCCGTCTCGGATGTGTTACAAGGAGGGCTGTTGCTCGAGGGCTCTCACGTGGTGGCTGCATCTCCCCTCCTCCCCCGTCGCATCGCGCTCGCGCTCCTCGCCGCGGCCGCGCTCGCGCGCGCGGGGAGCGCCTCTACCGTCCCCACCGGCTTCCACGAGGCCATGGTCATCAGCGGGCGCACGGAGCCGACGGCGGTCCGCTTCTCGCACAACGACGACAAGGTCTTCGTCGCCGAGAAGTCGGGCCTGCTCTGGGTCTACGCGGGCGTCAGCGACCCCGGCCCGAAGCTCGTGATCGACCTGCGCGCGTCGGTCTACGACTTCTGGGACCGCGGCATGCTCGGCCTCGCGGTGGATCCCCAGTACCCCGTACGTCCCTACGTGTACGTGCTGTACACGCACGACACCTGGCCGCCGGGCGACCCGCGCTTCGGAGATCCGACGCAGCCGCGCTGGGGGACCGGGCTCCCGAACCCGTCGACCAGCGATCCCTGTCCCACGCCGCCCGGCGCCACGACCGGCGGCTGCGTCGTCTACGGCCGCCTGTCGCGCATCACGATCGATCAGCAGACGATGCTCGGCACCGAGCAGGTGCTGCTGGAGGGCAACTGGTGCCAGCAGTTCCCGAGTCACTCCATCGGCGACCTGCTGTTCGGGGACGACGGCTACCTCTACGCGAGCGCCGGCGAGGGCGCGAGCTTCAGCGACACCGACATCGGGCTCTTCGGCACGCCGCCCAATCCGTGCGGAGATCCCACGAACGGCGGCGGCACGGCCTCCGAAGGCGGGTCGCTGCGCAGCCAGGACATCCTGACGTCGGGCGATCCCACGAGCTTCGACGGCTCGGTCCTGCGCCTCGACGTGAGCTCGATCCCCGTCCGGGCGCCGTCCGACAACCCGCTGGTCGGAGTCGGGGCGCCGGACGACGACTTCATCGTCGCCACCGGCCTGCGCAACCCGTTCCGGATGACGCATCGGCCCGGGACCGCCGAGATCTGGATCGGGGACGTCGGAGAGAACCACTGGGAGGAGATCAACCGCATCACGAGCCCGAGCGCGCTTCCCGTCGAGGACTTCGGCTGGCCCTGCTACGAGGGAGGCAACGGAGTCAATGAGCAGCGCATCTTTCACGCTCAACAGACGCTGTGCCAACGAATTTACGGTAACGCCGGACCTCCGCTCCCGAGCTACGTCTCGATGGTGCCGTCGTACTACGCGTACAACCACGACAATCCGATCGTGTCGGGCGGAGACCTCTGTCCCACGGGCAGCTCCGCGATCGCGGGGATGTTCTTCAACACGGGCACCGCCTTCCCGGCCCACTACCAGAACGCGCTGATCTTCGAGGACGCGACGCGACAGTGCATCTACGCGATGATCGCGGGGACGAACGGACTCCCCGATCCGACGAAGATCGAGAACCTGGTCTCGAACGCGACCGGCGAGATCGTGGACCTGCAGAAGGGCCCCGACGGCGCGCTCTACTACGTGGAGTTCGATCACGGCCAGGTCTACCGCGTCTCCTACTCGACGGGGAACCAGCCGCCGACGGCGCGCGTCAGCGCGACCCCGAGCAACGGAACCGCGCCCCTCACGGTGAGCTTCAGCGCTGCCGCGTCGACCGACCCCGAGGACGGATCGAACCTCTCGTACAGCTGGGATCTGGATGGCGACCAGGTCTTCGGCGACGCGATCACCGCGACGCCGTCGTTCACCTATACCCATCCCGGCGTCTACAACGTGTCGGTGCGGGTCACCGACTCGCAGGGTGCCTCCAGCGTGGCGTCGATCGCGGTCACGGCCGGCAACACGCCGCCGGTCGTCTCGATCACGGCTCCCGCTTCCGGCTTCCACTGGACGACCGGCCAGACGATCAACTTTACCGGGCAGGCCATCGATCCGCAGGACGGGCCGCTGCCGCCCTCGCAGCTCTCGTGGCTGGTGATCCTCCACCACTGCCACGCCGTCGGCGACTGCCACACCCACTTCATCACCACCCTGATCGGGGACTCCGGGAGCGTCGAGGGTCCCGAGCACGAGTACCCCTCGTACCTCGAGCTGCAGCTCACCGCGACCGATCTGCCGCCGCCCGACTGGTTCGATGCGGCGTGGAGCAGGCGGCGCAAGCTCACGTTCGACAACACGGCCCAGGCCGACGATCTGCAGGCCTTCCCGGTGCTCGTCAGCCTGGATCCCACCCGCATCGACTACGCGCAGACCCTGCCGGGCGGCCGCGACCTGCGCTTCGCGGACCGCTCCGGGAATCCGCTTCCGTACGAGATCGAGCAGTGGAATCCGGGAGGCGTCTCGACGGTGTGGGTGCAGGTCCCGCTGATCCACGCGCATTCCGGCACCGACTCCATCTGGATGTACTACGGCAACCCGAGCGCCACCCAGAGCGGCGAGAATGCGGCTGCGGTCTGGAGCAACGGGTACGCCGCGGTGTGGCACCTGTCGACCCTGCTGGACTCGACCGGCAATCACAACGACGGAGCCGACGCGGGCACGACCGCGACGCAGGGGCTCCTGGGTCCGGCGCGCCTCTTCAACGGCGCCGCTCGGATCGACGTGGCCGCGTCGCCGAGCCTCATGATCACCGGGGCCGTGACGATGGAGGCCTGGCTGCGCATCGCCGATCCCAACCAGAGCGGAGCGCCCCGCATCCTCGACGACAAGCTGACCTCGACGTCGCCGTTCGGCTTCGACCTCGAGTACCAGCCGCTCGCCAACAACGTGACGTCCACCGGCAGCGGCGCGGACTTTGCGCGCGCCGACGGCGTCGACCTCGACGCGAGCTGGCACTACCTCGCGGCCGAGCTGACCGGCGCGGGCGCCGGAGCGATCTTCGTGGACGGCGTGAACCGGACCACCGATGCGACGGCGAGCCCGCTCGTCGCGAGCACCCAGCCGCTGCGGATCGGAAGTCGCGCCGGGACCGCGGACTTCTTCAGCGGCGCGCTCGACGAGGTGCGCGTCTCAGCGGTCCAGCGCCCCGCGTCGTGGATCGCGGCCCAATACCTGTCGATGGCCGACGCCTTCGCGAGCTACGGGCCCGAGCAGCCGCAGGGAACGCTCTCGACCACGACGAGCCTGAACCTCGATCCGCTCGCGGTGCAGATCAGCTTCGACTCGGTCCCGTCGGGCATGCAGCTCACCGCCGGCACGTTCTCCGGCGCTGCGCCGTTCTCGTCCACGTTCATCGTCGGGTCTCACCTCACGCTGAACGCGCCCGCGCAGTACGGGGTGGGCGGGAAGTTCGCGTTCACGAGCTGGTCGGACGGCGGCGCGCAGACGCACACCATCGCGGCTCCGTCCGCGCCGCTCTCGCTCGTGGCGCAGTTCCACCTCGCCTTCGAGTGCGCCGACGGCATCGACAACGACGGCGACGGCAAGGTCGACTATCCGGCCGATCCCGGCTGCAAGGACGCCACCGCCTTCTCGGTCGAGAACCCGGCCTGCAACGACGGCGTCGACAACGACGGAGACGGGAAGATCGACTGGCCCGCGGATCCGGACTGCCCCGGTCCCTGGGGCACGAGCGAGTCGCGGAGCGCGTGCGGCGCGGGCGCCGAGCTGACCCCGGTGCTGCTGGCGCTGTGGCTCCGGCGGCGGGTCGGCGCGGCGGCTACTCGAGCAGCGCGGTCTCGATGAGCCGCTCGGGCTGAGTCACCAGGAAGCGACGGCCCTCGACGCGCACCAGCTTCGCCTCGGCGAGGAGGCCGAGCACGCGGGTCGCCGTCTCACGCGACACGCCGGCGAGGCTGGCCAGCTCGCGGTGCGTGAGCGGCACCTCGATGCGCACGCCTTCGGCGGTGCGGACGCCCTTGCGCAGACAGAGCTGGTGCAGCGCGATCCGGATGCGCGCCTCGGCGTTCTGATGCGAC
>DATKOY010000294.1:0-84562 GCA_035524415.1 Solirubrobacteraceae bacterium
CCCGCACCCACCCTTCATTCAATGCCTCATTCCAGGCATCCCTCCCACCCAGGCTGTGGGACCCGGCGTCGCAGCTGCGCTTCGAGCGCAAGCGGAGCGTGCCGCCGCGCCCGGACGGAGCGCCGAACACCGGGCAGGGACGCGCCACTCGCGAGGCGGCCGCGCGCGGCGCGATCGATGAGCGTTCCGCTGCCTGATCGCCGGTCCGTCCGCGCCGGTTCTTATGTTTCCCGTCCAACATGATCGAGATCGAGGCGCGGCTTGACGAGCTGAAGGCCCTCGGGCTGCATCGCCGCACCCGTCTGATCAGTGGCCCGCAGGGCCCGCATGTGTTGCTCGACGGCAAGCCCGTGCTGCTGCTCTGCTCGAACAACTACCTCGGTCTTGCCGATCATCCTCGCGTCCGCGCCGCCGCCGCGGAGGCGGCGATGCGCTGGGGCGTCGGCGCCGGTGCCTCGCGCCTGGTGTCCGGCACGATGACCATCCACCGCCGGCTGGAGGAGCGGCTCGCGGAGTTCAAGCAGCGCGAGGCGGCGTTGCTGTTCGGCTCGGGCTACCTGGCGAACACCGGCGTCGTGGCGGCGCTCGCGCGCCCGGGCGACATCGTCTTCTCCGATCAGCTCAACCACGCATCGATCGTCGACGGCTGCCGGCTGTCGCGCGCCGAGGTGTTCGTCTACGACCACTGCGACATGGAGCACCTCGCGTGGGGCCTCGAGCAGGCCGAAGGGCGCGGAGCGCTGATCGTGACCGACAGCGTGTTCTCGATGGACGGAGACATCGCGCCGCTCGCGGAGATCGTCGAGCTCGCCGCGCAGCACCGCGTCCGCGTCATGGTCGACGAAGCGCACGGCACCGGGACCATCGGGCCAGACGGGCGCGGAGCGGTCGCGGAGGCCGGCGTCGAGGACGAGGTCGACGTGATCGTCGGGACGCTCGGCAAGGCACTCGGCTCCTACGGGGCGTTTGTCGCATGCGACCGCACGATGGCCCGCTATCTCGTCAACGCCGCGCGCACCTTCATCTTCTCGACGGCCCTCCCGCCGCCCGCCGTGGCCGGCGCTCAGGCTGCGCTCGAGCTCCTACAGGAGCGGCCGCGGCGCGTGAGCAAGCTCGCGGCCAATGCGGCGGCGCTGCGCGGTGCGCTGGCCGACGAGGGATTCGACGTCGCGGGCTCGCGGACGCACATCGTGCCGCTCGTCCTGGGCGACGCAGATCTGGCGATGCAGATCTGCGAGGCGGCGCTCTCACGCGGAGTGTTTGCCCAGGCGATCCGGCCTCCGACCGTCCCGCCGATGACCTCGCGGCTGCGCCTCGCGGTGATGGCGTCTCATCGCGAGGAGGAACTGCGCACCGCGGCGCGGATCCTCGCCGCCGCCGCGCGTGGCGCCGGCGTCCAGCCGCGCGCCCGTCCGGCCACCGTCAGCGCGGACACAGGCGGCGCGAGCCGGGCCGGCGGGGCCCCGGCGGGGACGGCTCCCGCGCGTGCCGACGAACCGGCGCCGCCTCCCCCGCGAGCCGGCGTGTACGACTTCGAGGCTCCGGAGAAGCGAGCCGCATAAGCGCCGGCGTGCGCGGGCTGTTCGTCACGGGGACCGACACCGGCGTCGGCAAGAGCGTGCTCGCGGCTGCGATCATCGCCGCGCTGCGCGCGCGAGGCACGGCCGTGCGGGCGCTCAAGCCGGTCATCACCGGGCTCGACGACCCGCCCGATCCGGACTGGCCGCCCGACCACGCGCTGCTCGCCCGCGCCGCCGGCTGCACGGCCGAGGCCGTGATGCTGATCGGGTACGGCCCCGCCGCCTCGCCGCACCTGGCGGCGGAGCTCGCCGGGCGCCCGATTGATCCCGTGCAACTGCGCTCGGCCACCCGCGCCGCCGCGTCCGAGGGCGAGGTGGCGATCGTCGAGGGAGTCGGCGGCCTGCTCGTCCCGCTGTCCGGCACATACGACGTCCGCCGGTTCGCGCTCGACCTCGGACTTCCGCTCGTAATCGCCGCCCGCCCGGGGCTCGGGACGATCAACCACACGCTGCTGACGCTCGAGGCCGCCCGGCACGCGGGCCTCGCGGTCGCCGGCGTCGTCCTGACGCCGTGGCCCGAGCACCCGAGCGAGATCGAGCGCTCCAATCGCGAGACGATCGCCCGGCTCGGCGAGGTGTCCGTGTCGGGTCTGCGGGCGATCGCGCGCGGGGATGTCGGCCTGCTCGCGTCCGCCGGCGGGCAGCTGCCGCTCGAACGCTGGCTTGCGCGGTAACGTCCGCACCGTGGCGAGGATCCGCACACTCGGCGCGGCTCTGCTCGCAGCGCTGGCGATGCCGGTCTCGACGGCCGGCGCGAGCGCCTACTCCCAGGTGCTCCAGAGCTACGAGCGCAACGGGACGATCCCGCCGTGCGTGTTCTCGAGCGCCGAGCTCGCGAGCGCGCTCAACGGCGTCGACACGTACGGGGCGCAGTACTTCGCCGACTTCACCGACGCGATCACGAGCGCGCTGACGGCGCGCGCCGGCGGCGCGTGCGTGGCCGCACATGCGGCGGCGCCGGCGGCGCCTCCCGGCAGCGGTCAGGCGCTCACGGGCGAGCTGCAGATCGGATCGCTGACGGCCGCGACGGCGGCGGGCGTGCCGCTCCCGATCGTGCTGATGGCGCTGCTTGCCGCATGTGGCGCGCTCGCGGTGGCGCTCGGCGGGGTGCTGCGCCGGCGCGGCGCCGACCCGGCGTGGCTGGCGGGCTGGCGCCACGCGTGGGGCGAAGCGGCCTACCGCGTGGGCGGCGCCTGGGCAGGGTTTGTCGACTGGCTGCGCTCGGCATAGCCGAGCATCGTCGTGCGGCTCGGATCGCCACCGCGCGGCTGTAGAAGTCCTGCCCCGTCGGCGAGGTCCAGGCGATCCGGACCGATCCTGAGCCGGGAATCGCGACCCGGGCGCTGAGCGCGCCGGTCGGGTCGCTGGTCGTGACGGTGGCGAGCGCCCGGTACGCCCCGTGCCGTGGTCGCCATTGAATCTACGCGTGCTGCGTGCTGCCGTTCGGCGCCGGCCGGAGCATTCCCCTGACAAGCGTCGAAGTCTCCGCGATCGCCACAGGATCGGGCACGAAGATCGGGAGCCGGTAGGCGTCGTAGGACGGCTTGTGGACGCCGTCGCGGAAGACAAGCCCGGTCTGGAAGGTCGACCAGTAGCCGGGGCTGCCACGGGGGCAGGCGCGATCGGGCGCGGCATCAAGCAGCAGGAACTGCGCGAGCGATCCCACGCGCGGGTCCTGCCACACGAGGTATTGAGCCTGGTCGAGGTAGGCCGCCTGACGCGGGAGCGGGATGCCTCGAAGCGGGTTCGGCGGATTCGTCTCATAGCCGTACTCGGTCAGCTCGATCGGGAGTCGGCGGTGCACGCCGGGACGCGCGATAGTGGCTCGCCGCCTTCACGTTCGGCGCCGGCCGGGCCATCGCCCACAGCGGCCCCGGTGCGGTGAAGTTGAACGCGACAGCGATCCCCCGCGCCCGGGCGAGCTCGACGAGGCAGTCATACGGAGCCCAGGCGCATAGTGCGCGCAGCGTGTCGAGTGTCCGCGCCACACCGGCGATCCGCTCGCGTGCGCGGGACGGATCGCGACGCTTGCGACATTCGAGCACGAGCGCACGATGGAACGGCTCGCCCTCAAGGATCGGGCGTCAGCGCGGCTTGCGCAACCGCGCGGACTGGGGGTCAGCTCTGATCGTCGACGCTGTCGACGACGAACTGGCTGCCTGACTGGTGGTAGTTGACATCGACCTGGTCGCCGACCGCCACGCCGTCGAACAGACCCTGGCTCGGATCGGCGGTGAACGTCAGCGGCGCACCGGAGTCGTCGGACATGACCGTCACGCCGCCGTCGCTGACGGCGGTGACGATGCCCGTCGCATCCTGTTCGACGTACTCGACGTCGCCCGCGTCCAGCGTCCCGTCGCCGTTGTCGAGGTAGGTGACGTCGACGACGTCCCCCACCTGGAAGCCGTCGGTGATGTCGGGGGAGTCGACGACGAACGTCATCGAGCCCTGGTCCTGCGTGCTGATCGTCAGCCCGTCGCCGGACACGGCGGTGATCGTGCCGACCTCGTCCTGGGACTCACCGTCGCCGGTGCAGGCGGCGGAGTCCGATGTGCCGGCGTCCGTGACCGTGTCGGCGATGAGCATGCCGGCGTCCTGGTGATAGGTGACCTCCGCGGTGTCGCACACCTGCAAGTCGAGGTTGTTGAGCGTGTCGGCCGCCACGTGCAGTCGCAACACGGATCCGTCGGCAGTCGACAGCAGGAACGCGTCGGTGTCGACCTCGGTGATCGTGCCGCTCGCCTGCTGCTCGGCGCTCAGCGTCGCGCTGTCCGGGAACGCGATCGAGATCGCGATGTTGCCCCGCCCGTCAACGGTCTCGGTGATGAGCACGGTCACGCCCGGCGCAAGCCCGGAGATGTTGATCGTGACGCTCGCGTCCGCCGCGGCGCGGACGCCCTTGCGGCCGGCCTTGCTCCGGGAGCGCCGCACCTGCCGGGCGGTGAAGCTCACGGTCTTGCCGTCGGCCAGCCGCACGACGAGCCCCTTCTTGCTCGAGCGCACGACCCTGCCGAGGAACGTGACCGTGCGCGACCCTGTCCCGCTGACCTTCACACGCTGGATCGACGTCTTCGAGCCCGAGAAGCTGATCCGGCTGCCGGCGTGGAGCTTCGGGAGACGTCCCCGGTAGTGGTACGCGTGCACGACGTGGTGCGCGTCCACGACCTCGATCGTGCGCTGCGGCGCGTCGACTGAGAGCACGACGCCGGTGCCGGGGGCGGCGAGCGCGCCGGCAGGGAATGCGAGCAGCGCGGTCATCGTTGCCAGGGTTAGCCGTTTCATCGATCCCGTCCTTGGCGGTCGCATGTGCCGAGCGATCTGCTGCCGGAGCCCCGCCACGCTCGTGGAGGTGTCGTACGTTTCACGCTTCCCAACGCCAGCAACGGCGGCCGGCGGAAGCTTCGGCAGCTCAATTGGACAAATGTCGGGGCATTGGCCGACGGAACCGCACCCACCTCACGACGTCGACCGCGCGGCTACGGCTCGAGCACGATCTTGCCGGGGGCATGGTGCTGCTCGAGCGCCGCGAACGCGTCCCGGACGCGCTCGAGCGGGAACCGGGCGGCAATCGGAATCTCGAGCTCGCCGTCCGCGACCAGCGCCGCCAGCTCGCCGAGCACGGCGGCACTCGCGCCCGCAGCGTTGCCCTCGACCTTGACGCCGTACTCGCTCGCGGCCTGGAAATCGACGATCGTGTCGATCCGCGCCGGTTGCACCCCGAGTGAAAGCGCGAGGCGGACATAGTCACCCCCGACCGTGTCGATGAACGCATCCACCGTGCCGCCGGCCGCCCCACGGATCCGCTCCGCGACCCCGTCGCCATACGCGACCGCGATCACGCCGTGCCCGCGGAGCCAGTCGTGGTTGCGCTCGCTCGCAAGTCCGATCACCGTCGCTCCCGCGCGCCGCCCCAGTTGCACCGCGATCGACCCGACCCCGCCGGCCGCGCCGGCGACGACGACCACGTCGCCCGGGCCGGCCCCGACCGCACGCACCGCCGCGTACGCGGTGGCACCGGCCACGAACAGCGCGCCGGCCACGGGCCACGGGACAGCGGGCGGACGGGCCGTCAGATGGTCCGCCGGCGCGAGCACGAGCTCGGCATGGCTGGCCCGCGCGTCCGTATAGCCGATCACCTCGTCGCCGACGTGCCAGCCGCTGACCTCGGGGCCCACCTGCTCGATCACACCGGCGAAGTCGCTGCCCTGGCCAGACGGAAACGTCGCGGGCCAGCGGCTGTCCACGAGGCCCTCGCGGATCTTCGCCTCGCCCGGGTTGATCCCGGCGGCCTTGACCCGGACGCGCACCTCTCCCGGCCCCGGCGGCGGCTCCTCGACGTCGACGACCTGGAGGACATCGACCGGGCCATAGTGATCGAAGCGGACCGCGCGCGACATCGTCAGGGCCTGTGCTCCGCTACTCCTCGTAGGGCGTGAAGTCGCGCTTGCGCGCGCCGCAGACCGGACAGAACCACGTCTCGGGGATGTCCTCAAACGGCGTGCCGGGCGGAATCCCGCCGTCGGGGTCGCCTTCGTCGGGGTCGTAGATGAACCCACACGATTCACACATCCATCTCACCGGCGCAAGCGTAGCGGGGGACGTCGAGACGGGTCCCGACCCGCTAGGGTCGCCCCATGGAGATCGACCGGCCGGCCGCGGGAGAGGAACTCAATCGCGGCGAGGAGACCGTCCCGCGGCTCGCGGCCACGGTCATCCTGCTGCGTGGCGGTGCCGACGCGCTGGAGGTGCTGCTCGTGCAGCGCAACCCGCAGGCTCGGTTCATGGGGGGCGCGTGGGTGTTCCCCGGTGGTGCGGTCGACCGCAGCGAAGGGGAAGGCCAGGGTGCGCTGCGAGCCGCGGCGGTACGCGAAGTCGGTGAGGAGGCAGGCATCGAGATCGCCGAACCCGACAGCCTTGTGCTGTTCTCGCGCTGGATCACGCCCGCGCAGGTCACGATCCGGTTCGACACGTGGTTCTATCTTGCGCCGGCACCGCCGCCCGCGGATCCTGACATCGACGGCAGCGAGATCGTCGACGCCCGCTGGTACCGGCCACGGGACGCCCTCGACGCGCATCGGCGCGGCGATCTGTTCATGGTGTTCCCAACGATCAAGCACCTCGAGCAGCTGTCGGGCTTCGCCTCCGCCGACGCCGCGCTCGCGCATGCGCGCGGCCGCCAGGTGCGCCCCGTTCAGCCACGGGTGATCCTCTCGGGTGAGACCGCGCGCATCGTGTTGCCGGGGGAGCCCGGCTACGACGATTGAGGTCCGTCTCGGGGGTCCCCGTCCAGTCCCCGTCCATATACTCGCGCGCGATGACGGCCTCACTTCCCCAGCACGTGCAGTCGGTGTTCAAGCGGTTCATCACGACGGAGCTCACGACCGTCGACGGCGGCGGTCAGCCGGTCACCTGGCCCGTCACGCCGTACTACTCACCGGGCGCGCCGTGCATCGACGTCACGACAGGACTCGGATACCCGAAGAAGGCGAACGACGCGCGCGCCAACCCGCTCGTCGCGCTGCTGTTCTCTGACCCGACAGGCAGCGGACTGAGCGATGTGCCGATGGTGCTCGTCCAGGGCTCCGCGGACGTCGACGATCGCGACCTGGAGGCCAACCGCGAGCGCTACGCGCGGGAGTCCGCGATCAAGCTCCCGGCCGCGGCCAAGCTCCAGCCGCCCGACGCGCTCAAGCGGTATTTCGGCTGGTACTACACCCGGATCTACATCCATGTGCGGCCCGAGCGCATCTACGTCTGGCCGGATGGCGACATCGCTCAGGAACCCGCGCTGTACGACGCGCACATGGAAGAGGTCCGCTCTGGGCACTCCGAGGAGCCCGAGCGCTTCCACGCCGATCCCGGTGGCGGCGCGAGCACATGGGATCCGCGGATCACGGAGCTCGGGACCCAGTACCCGACCGCGGTGTTGTCGATCGTCTCGCCGGACGGCTTCCCGTTCTCGGTGCGTGTCCCGGTCCGCGTCGACGGCGCGCGCCGCTGGATCAGGATCGACGGCGCCCCCGACGCGATCCCGCTGCAGCCGGGCCTCGCGTGCCTGACCGCGCACGTCCACGGGCCCTCGTTCACCTGGCAGCAGAACTTCCAGGTCCGCGGCGATCTCGTGTTCGTCGAGGACGGCTGGGCGCTCATTCCCCATAAGGTGCTCGGCGGCTTCGAGCTGCCGCGCTCGCGGATGGCGATGATGCGAGCCAACGCCGCCAAAGTCCGCCGGTTCCGTCGGATCGCCAAGCGGGAGCTGGCGCGTCGGGGCTGATGGCCGAGGAGCAGGATCGGCGCCTCACCATCGCGGTGACCGGGCCGACAGGCGACATCGGCCGCTCGCTGCTCCAGTCGCTGGACCGAAGCCGCGAGATCGAGCGGATCGTGGCGATGGCGCGTCGCCCGTTCGACCCGCGGTCGGCGGGCCTGCGCAAAACGGACTACCGCCAGGGTGACGTGCTCGACAGCGACGCGCTCGACGCACTGGTCGATGGCGTCGATGTCGTCGTCCACCTCGCGTTCGTGATCATGGGCAGTCGTAAGCAGACCGAGAAGGTCAACCTCGTCGGGTCGCGCAACGTGTTCGAGGCGGCCGCACGCGCCGGGGCGCGGCGGCTCGTGTACGCCTCGTCGGTCGCGGCGTACGGGTTTCATGCCGACAACCCCTCGCCGCTCACCGAGGACGTCGCGCCACGCGGCACCGAGCGTCACTACTACTCGGCCCAGAAGGCGCATCTCGAGGCTGTCCTGGCCGAGGTCCTCGCCGGATCGGACACCGACACGTACGTGCTGCGCCCGTGCATCGTCGCCGGACCCGACGCGCTCCTCCTCGTCGAGAACATCCCCTATGTGCAGCTGTCGGAGCGGATGCCAGACGCGATCGTGCGCGCGCTCGAGGTGATGCCGGCGCTCAAGCCGGTGCTGCCGGATCCCGGCGTCGCGTTCCAGCTCGTCCACCACGACGACGTGGCATCCGCCTTCCGCGCGGCCGTCCTCGGCCGCGGCGCGCCCGGGGTCTACAACATCGCCGGCCCGGGCACGCTGACGATGTCCGACCTCGCCGACGCGCTCGGCTGGTACAGCGTGCCGCTGCCGGACCTCGCGCTCGATGCGGCGGCCGAGATCGTGGCGCGGTTGCCGTTCGTGCCGGCTGAGGCCCAGTGGATCGAGAGCTTCCGCGCGCCCGTCGTGATGGACACGAGCAGGGCCCGCCGCGAGCTGCGCTGGCGCCCGCGGTACAGCGCGCGCGAGACCTTGCAGGCGATGGTCGACACGGCGCGCTCCGAGCGGCTGATCCGATAGGGCGGGCAGGGCTGCGGGAAGTATTAGGCTGTCGGGACACCGACAGGGAGGATTCGATGGAGGACGAGAAGCGCTCAGCGCAATTCCACTCTCGCAGCGCGGACGCCGCGGCGGCGCGCTACGGGGAGCAGCACCCCGAGGACGATCCGGCGCATCCGGCACCCTCGCACGTGCCGGAGCCCGACGACGAGGTGCCCAACCGGCATTCCGCAAGCGCCGAGGCGGCGTCGCTGCGCTGGCACGAGCAGCACCCGGACGAGAAGTAGAGGTCGACTCGGGGCGCTCAGGCGCCGCCGTAGGTCACGATCAGGTCGGTGATGACGCCGATCATGAAGCCTGCGGTGACCATCAGCAGGCCGAGTTCGCGATGGCCGTAACGGCGCATCCCGTTCCAGACTTCGCCGATCACGTACAGGATCGCGCCGCCCGCGACCGCGTAGAACGCGAGCTCGAGCGGATCGCTCGTGACGGCATAGCCGACGATCGAGCCGAGGAAGGTCGGACCGCCGCCGATCAGGCCGGCCAATCCCAGCCAGCCCCATGACGGCCTGACATCACCGAGCGGCCCGACGATTCCGAAGCCCTCGGTCGCGTTGTGCAGGGCGAAGCCGATGATCAACACCGTCGCGAGGCTGATCGCGCCCGCGCGGGCAGAGACCCCGATCGCGAGGCCCTCCGCGAAATTGTGGACGCCGATCGCGGCGGCGATCGTGAGGCCGGTGCGCAGCGCGCGCCGGCGCGCCGCATCGAGTTCGAGCGCCATTGCATCCGCCTCCGACACGCTCAGCGCCGTCGCATCCGCGGCGCCGGCGATCGGGGGCGTGCGCCGCCCCAGCGGTCGCAGCTGGCGCTCGATCATCGCGAGCCCGGCGCTGCCGGCCGCGAACCCGCCGCCGAGCAGCACGACCAGCCAGACGAGGTAGGCCATCGATTGATGGTGATGCTTGACCCCATCGAGCGTCGAGTTGACGATCTCGATCGCGCCGGAGAGCACGTCGACGAAGATGAACGCGAGCACCCCGACCGAGAACATCGCCAGCGCCACGCGCGGCCGGCTCCCGAGCAACTGGAGCCTGCCGACCGGCAGTCCGAGGTAGATCGTGAAGCCGGCGAGGGCACCGAGGACGACTGTTTGGGCGAACGACACGGAGGTTGCTTACGAACAGTTAGGGGACCCTAATGGAGCGAGCGGGCAGCCTAGCATGTTAGGCAAGCCTAAGTCCAAGTCCGGGGGTCGGAGATGTGCGCCGGATTACGTGTCGGAGTTGAAATCCGGAAGGCCGATGCCCTGCAGCCAGTGGTTCACGGTGATGTTGAGCTGCGTGAACTCGCCCGTCCAGATCAGCAGCCCCATGCCGATCAGGACGACGCCGCCGGCCCCGATCACGATCCCGTAGTGCCGCTTGACGACGGCGAGCGCGGACGTCGCTGTCCCGAACGCAAGCCCCGTGATCAGGAACGGAACCGCAAGCCCGAGGCAGTAGACGCCGAGCAGAAGCGCACCGTGGCCGGCCGAGCCCGACGTCCCAGCCGCGGTCACGATCGCCCCGAGCGTCGGTCCCGTGCACGGCGTCCACGCGAGCGCGAACGCGGCGCCGGTCACCACCGGGCCGCTGCGGCCGGCGCGTTGCATCAGCGAGTCGACATGCCACGTACGCGACAGGCGCGGCACGAACGGCGCGAGCACGAACAGCACGCCCATCGCGATGATCACCGCGCCCGAGATCTTCAGGGCCGCAGGCCCTGTCAACGCGCCGTGCAGCGCCTGCTGCCCGAGTAGGCCAAGCGCGATGAAGATCACGGAGAAGCTCCCGACGAACGCCAGGCTCGGTCCGATCACGCGACGTGCCCTGATGTCGGACGGCGCTACCCCGGCAACGGCCGAGATATAGCCCGGTACGAGCGGCAGCACGCACGGAGACAGAAACGAGATCAGCCCGGCGCCGAACGCGACCGGTATCCCAATGCCCGATGCAGGGTCCATCTTGCTTGCTTGAGAGTACCGCTGCCGGGGTCCAATCGGGGGTGGCAAATGCCACCCACAAAAAGACCGTCTATCGGCCGAGCAGCAGCGCGATTCCCTGGCCGCCGCCGATGCACAGCGTGACCAGCCCGAGCTCGAGGTCGCGCCGATCCATCTCGTCGAGGATCTTCGCCGTGATCGCGGCGCCGGTCGCGCCGATCGGGTGCCCGAGCGCGATCGCGCCGCCGTTGGGGTTGACCTTCTCCTGGTCCAGGCCGAGCTCGTCGATCACCGCGAGGGCCTGCGCGGCGAACGCCTCGTTGAGCTCGATCACCTGCACGTCGTCGAGCGAGCGGCCGGCGCGCTCCAGCACCCTGCGCACCGCGGGGACCGGCCCGATCCCCATGATCGCCGGGTCGACGCCGCAGCTGGCGTACGCCAGCACTCTCGCGCGGACGGGTGCACCGAGCTCGGACGCTCGCGACTCGCTCATCAACACCACGGCGGCGCCGGCGTCGTTCATCCCGGACGCGTTGCCGGCGGTCACGGTCCCGTCCGGCTTGAACACCGGCTTCAGTTTCGCCATCGCCTCGGGGGACGCGTCCTCGCGGATGTGCTCGTCGCGCGCGAACTCGACGGTGTCCCGCTTGACCTTCACCGGCACCGGCACGATCTGATCGTCGAACCGGCCCTCGGCGCGGGCCGCCGCGGCACGACGGTGGGATTCGACCGCGAACTCGTCCTGGCGCTGGCGGGAAATCGACCCCCGCTCGGCCAGGTTCTCTGCCGTCACGCCCATCAGGACCGAGTGGAACGGGTCGGTGAGACCGCCCATGACAGGGTCGATCAGGTCAGCGTCCCCCATGCGCGCGCCCCACCGCGCGCTCGCCATCCAGTACGGCCCGCGGCTCATCGACTCCGCGCCGCCCGCCAGCGCGACCGAGGCCTCACCAGTCTGGATCGACTGGCATGCGGACACGATCGCCTGGACGCCCGTCCCACACAGCCGGTTGACGGTGTACGCCGGTACCTCCTTCGGAACGCCCGCCTTCATCCCCACGACCCGAGCCATGTACATGTCGCCGGGCTCGGTGTGGATCACGTTGCCGAACACGACGTGGTCGACCTGCGAGGGCTCGATCCCCGAGCGCTCGATCGCGGCGCGCGCAGCAGTCGCCCCGAGATCGCTCGGCGGCACGCCGGCAAGGCTCTTGCCGTACGAGCCGATCGCCGTGCGCGCGGCGGATGTGATGACGACGTCGGTCATTCTTGTCCTCTCGGTAGGTAGGCGCGCAAGCGTAACGGTGGTAGGTTCGCTCGGTATGGCGACAACTTCCTCCACAGAGCTTCAGAACTTCATCAACGGGTCATACGTGGCGCCCGTCGACGGCCAGACTGAGCCGGTCCTCAATCCAGCCACGGGCGAGGTGATCGCGCACGCGCCGCTGTCGACCGCGGCCGACGTCGACAAGGCCGTGAAGGCGGCGCGTGACGCCTTCGACGAGTGGTCGGTGACGACTCCCGGCGAGCGGGCCGGCATGCTGCTCAAGCTCGCCGACACGATCGAGGAGCACGCTGACGAGCTCTCCGAGCTCGAGGCCGACAATGCCGGCAAGCCGATCAACGCGTTCCACGACGACGAGATCCCGTTCATGGTCGACAACCTGCGGTTCTTCGCCGGCGCGGCGCGCTGTCTCGAGGGCCGCGCGGCCGGCGAGTACACGAGCGGCTACACCTCGATCATCCGGCGCGAGCCGGTCGGCGTGATCGGGCAGATCGCGCCGTGGAACTACCCGCTGATGATGGCAGTGTGGAAGATCGGGCCGGCGCTCGCCGCCGGCAACACGATCGTGCTCAAGCCGGCCGAGACGACTCCGCTGACCACGCTCAAGCTGGCCGAGTACGCCGCGGAGATCTTCCCGAAGGGAGTGCTCAATGTCATCACCGGCCACGGGGATCCCGCCGGCGCGGCGCTCGTCACTCATCCCGACGTCGAGATGGTCTCGCTGACCGGCTCCGTCGGCACCGGCAAGTGGATCGCCGCGCACGCCGCGGAAACGCTCAAGCGCGTCCACCTCGAGCTCGGCGGCAAGGCACCGGTCGTCGTCTTCGACGACGTCGACATGGACACCGCGATGGAGACGATCGCCGGAACCGGCTACTACAACGCCGGCCAGGACTGCACGGCCGCGACGCGCGTGTTGGCGTCCTCGAAGGTGCACGACGATGTCGTCAGTGCGCTCGTGGAGCAGGCCAACGGCCTTGTGCTCGGCGACACGCGGTCGGCCGACACGACGCTCGGACCGCTTAATTCCGCGCGCCAGCGGGATCGCGTCGAGGGTTTCCTGCAGCGGCGGCCGGACCACGCCGAGATCGCGACCGGCGGTGCCGAGCCCGACCGCCCCGGCTTCTTCCTCGAGCCGACGGTCGTGGCGGGCCTCCACCAGGACGACGAGATGATCCAGCAGGAGATCTTCGGGCCCGTGATCACGGTGCAACCGTTCTCCGACGAGGAGCAGGCGATCGCGTGGGCCAACGGGACGCCGTACGGCCTCGCCGCTTCGGTGTGGACGCGGGACGTCGGGCGCGCGATGCGCGTCTCCAAGGCGCTGCGCTTTGGCTGCGTCTGGGTCAACGATCACATCCCGCTCGCCTCCGAGATGCCGCACGGCGGCTTCAAGCAGTCCGGCTACGGCAAGGACCTCAGCATGTATGCGCTTGAGGACTACACCGAGGTCAAGCACGTGATGGTCTCGCTATCCTGAAGCGTCCCCAAGGAACTTTTCCGGTGCCGGCTCGTTTAGAGTGGGCATTAGGGAACTGACGTGGAAGCCTCCGCACTCCAAGCACCTGCAGGAGTCGCCCGGAGCCGGGTCTCGATCGGGGCACCGCTTCTCAGGCTGCGGTCCGACGAGCAGCTCGTGTCGCTGTTCCGGGCGGGTAGCGACGACGCGTTCCGCCTGATCTACGAACGCTACCGGCAGCGGCTGTTCGCGTACACGCGCCAGATGCTGCCGGGGTCGCGCCAGGACGCCGAGGACGCGCTCCAGGACGTGTTCATCAGGGCGTATTCGGGCCTGCGGGCCAATGATCGCGAGGTCGCCCTGCGGGCGTGGCTGTACCGCGTCGCGCACAACCGCTGCATCGACGAGCTGCGGCGTCCGCCCGCACCCGTGCCGGAGCTGATCGAGTTGGTGCGGACGCCGATTCACGACCCGATCGCGGAGGCCGAGCAGCGCGAGTCGCTGCGGCGGTTGATCGCTGACGTTCGCAGGCTTCCTGAGCAGCAGCGCTCGGCGCTGCTGATGCGCGAGCTCAGCGGGATGAGCTACACCGAGCTCGCCGTCGCGCTGGGGATCTCCGTCCCGGCGGTCAAGTCATTGCTCGTCCGCGCGCGCGTCGGGCTCGCGCAGGCAGCGGAGGCGCGAGAGACCGCCTGCGCGACGATTCGCGACGAGCTGATCGCCGCGCACGACCGGCGCGTTCGGCCGAACGCGATGGCTCGGCGCCATCTGCGCGACTGCGCGGCATGCCGCGATTTCCGCACGGACATGCGCGGCGTCAGCCGCCAGTTCGCAGCGCTCGTCCCGACCCTTGGGCCGATTGGCGTGCTCGCGAATCTGCTCGGCGTCGGCGGCGGGGCCGGCGGCGGTGCCGCCGCCGGCGGTGGCGCGGCAGCGGCCGGCGGCGCGATGAGCACCGGGGGCGCGTTCGTCGCGGGCGGTGTGCTCGCGACCGGTGCGACCGGGCATGTCGCCGCGATCCTCGCGGCGGCTGTCGTGACCGTGGGCGGAGCGGTCGAGATCCAGCACTCGATCTCGACGCCACCGCCGATCACGCACCACGCCCACCACCACGCGCGGGCGGCCACCCACACCGCCGTGGCTCCCGTTCCGGCCGCGATTCCAGCGGCTGAGGTCGTCATGAACGTGCGCGCAGCATCCGATTCCGAGCCGGGGGTCGCCCCATCGGTCCCGGTGGCCTCGCCGAAGGCACCGGCAACACCGGCCGCCAAGCGTGCGCAGCTGTCCAAGACCGCGACGAATCGCCCCACGTCCGACTCGACGTCGTCGACGCCCAGCACCGGTGGGAGCGCGCCCAGCCAGCTGAGCAGCACCGACCCTGCGAGCTCGACGACGGGCGATGGGTCGGCCACGACGACGCCGTCCACGGGTTCAGGCGCGACGACCGACCCGAACGCGACGGCATCCGCCACCTCGACAGGCGCGACCGGCGCCGCGACGTCATCGTCGAGCGCGACGACGGGGCCCGCGCAATCTGGAGCCACCGCCAGCACCCCGGGAGGTGCGGCATCGAGCTCCGCCACGACCGCCACCGGCTCGGCGACCTCGGCGGGCTCCACGAGCACGGGCACCTCGGCGGGTTCGAGCAGCTCGAGCACCACGGTTCTCGGCAGCGGCTCTACCGCCCCCGGCCATTGAGTCACCTCCCGGTCGGACTCGACTGAAGGGCGGACGCACAATCGACCGCTACCTGGAACGGCTCGACCACGAAGAGGTCCTGGTCCGGCGCGGCCGGCGCACAGGCCTGTTCACGATCGTCGCCGTGCATTCCACGATCCGTGGCCCATCCTTGGGCGGCTGCCGCATGTGGGAGTACGACGACGCGCGGCTCGCGTTGCGCGATGCCCTGCGGCTCTCGCGCGCGATGACGTATAAGGCGGCCGTGGCCGATCTTCCGCTCGGCGGCGGCAAGGGGGTGATCATGCTCCCCACCGGCCGCCATATCTCGTCCGAGCGGCGCCATCACGCTCTGCTCGACTTTGCCGAAACCGTCGATGCGCTCGGCGGTCGCTACATCACCGCCGAGGACGTCGGCACGTCCAGCCGCGACATGAGCGTGATCGCGCAACGCACCAAGCACGTCGCCGGCCTCCCCCGTGGTCGCGGCGGATCGGGCGATCCCAGCCCGTTCACCGCGCTTGGCATCGTTCACGCGATCCGCGCGAGCTGTGAGCGAAGCTTCGGCTCGGATTCGTTGCGCGGCCGCACGATCTGCGTGATCGGCGTCGGCCACGTCGGCTCTCGCGTCGCGAAGCTGTGTGCGCGCGCCGGTGCGCGACTCCTGCTCGCCGACGTCGACGCGCACAAGCGCGCGCTGGCGGAGCAACTCGGGGCGCGCTGGGTGACGCCCGAGCGAGCGTTCGAGGCGGATGTCGATGTGCTCGCGCCGTGCGCGCTCGGCGGCTTGCTCGACGACGAGACCGTCCCGCGGCTGCGCTGCCGGGTCGTCGCCGGCGCGGCGAACAACCAGCTCGCGGGCGAATCGGTCGCGGACCTGCTCGCCGCGCGGGAGATCCTCTGGGCGCCGGACTTCGTCGTCAACGCCGGCGGGCTGATCAACGTCGCCCAGGACATCGAGGGCTACGACTCCGCAGTCGCGCGCCGGCGTGTGAAGGGCATCGCTGACACGCTGCGGCAGATCTACGACGCGGCGGACGCGAGCGGCGCGACGCCGCTGACGGCGGCGATGGAGCTCGCCCGCCGGCGGCTGGTCATCCGGGACTGAGCAGCTACCAGCCGCGGGCCGGCCGCTCGACGCCGTCGGGGAGTCGGCCTTCGTCCTCGAGCTTGTCAAGGTGAGCGGCAAGCGTCACCGCAGCCGCCGGCCGCAGCAGCGCGGGTGCGTCGTCCCAGACATCGTCAAGCAGGTCCTCGACGCTTCGGCGGCCGGCCTCGAGCGCCGCGAGCAGCCGCCGCTCACGGTCCAGACGGTGGGCGATGTACTGCTCGAGCTTGCCCTCGACGTCGTACACCGGCGGGCCGTGCCCAGGCGCGAGGATCTTCAGTCCGCGACCCCGTAGGCGCTCCAGGCCCGCCAGGTAGCCCGCCAGCGCGCCTGGGTCGGGCGCGATGAACACACTGCCTTGGCCGAGCACGGCGTCGCCGGTGAACGCGACGCCGTCGAGCACGAACGCGAGATGGTCGGGGGCATGGCCCGGCGTCGTGATCGCGTTCAGCGGCCCGAAGCTGTCACCTTCCGCGAGCACGACGTCGACGTCGCCGCGCGCGCCGGCGAGTCGCGCGTCCAGGAACCGCGCGCGGAGCACCGGCACGGCCTCGGTGTGATCGCTGTGATCGTGTGTGAGCGCGATCCCGGCGAGGCCGCCACGCTGTGAGATCTCGGCGCTGACGGCCTCGACGTGATCGCTCAGTGCCGGCCCCGGGTCAACCAGCCACGCGGGCTCGCGGCCGATGATCCAGCTGTTCGTGCCGCTCAGCGTGAACGGCCCGGGATTCGCGGCGCGGATGCCCACGACGTCGTGGTCGGAGAGCTCAATCCGGGTCATCCCTCGGAGGATGCCACCGCGAGGAGCACGACGCGAGCGGTAAGGCACCGAAGCCCGTGACGTTCACGATCACGCTGACCCGCTCGCCCACCGGCGGGCGCTCGCGCCCGCCGGTGTAGCGTTCCGCGCGGTGAGGGCTCCCACTGAATGTGCGGTTCAGTCGGCCGACGGCACGCGCATCGCGTACTGGCGCAGCGGCAGCGGCGATCCGCTCGTGCTCGTCCACGGCACGAGCGCCGACCACGGGCGCTGGGCCCGGGTCGTCCCGGCGCTCAAGGCTGCATTCACCGTCTACGCCGTCGACCGGCGCGGGCGCGACGCGAGCGGCGACCAGGAGGTGTACGCGATCGAGCGCGAGTTCGAGGACATCGCGGCCGTGCTCGACGACATCGGCGGCCCGATCACGCTCGTCGGCCATTCCTACGGCGCGATCTGTGCGCTCGAGGCATCGCTGCTGAGCGGCAGCGTCGCCCGCTTGATCCTGTATGAGCCCCCGATCCCGGTTGGGATCGAGATCTATGCGCCGGGGACGCTCGAGCAGCTCGCGGAGATGCTCGCCGAGGATGACCGCGAGGGCATCCTGATGACGTTCATGACCGAGATCGTTCGGATGCCCCGCGCCCAGGCGGAGCAGTTCCGATCGCTCTCGGGCTGGGACGCGCGCGTCGCGCTCGCGCACACGGTCGTGCGAGAGACTCAGGCGGATGAGCGGTACCGGTTCGACGCCGCACGCTGGAGACGCTTCACGGTGCCGACGTTGCTGCTCCACGGCGGGGACAGCCCTCCGTTTCTGGTCACGGCGACCGAGATCGTGAGTGCGGCGTTGCCGCACTCAACGCTGCATGTCCTGCCGGGGCAGCAGCACGTGGCGATGGAGACGGCACCCGAGCTGTTCGTCGAGGCGATTCTGCGCTTCTGCAACCGCCGGGCTGAGCGCGGCCGACCAGCGGTGTAGGTGAGCGGGTCATCGTCTCACTGTCGAGCGGGCCGCTCGGGCGCCGGCGGCCCATCATCTGTCATCGCGGCCTCGATCGCGCCCTCGCCGTCGGCCGCTTCGCCGACGACGGTCCAGCCGCCAACCGGTGCTCCGCGCTGCGCTCAGCGTCGCCCGCGCGGCCGGTCCGCGGGCAGCGTGCTCGCTCCGACGTGCTCGTCGAGCCAGCCTGTCACGGGTGCCGCCGCGCGCCAGGTCTTGGTGACGAACCGGAGCGCATCGGCCCGGCCGATGCCGCCGTCGGACCGCAACGTCGCTCGACGCGCTTGATCAGTTCGGGGCTGTGCGTCTCGTCCGCGACCTGGTCGCGGTAGCGGTCGAGCTGATCGCGGGCCATCATGTGGTAGCCACTGCCGGCGACAAGGCCGCTCGCCGAAATGGAGGCGTACAGCCCTTCGGCGGCAATCTCGGAGCCGTAGATGACCCGTAGGTATTGGTCTTATAAGGGGACTTGTCGGCCGAGAAGCGGATGTCACGGTTCTGCCGGAACATCTTCACCTGGCCGCCGAACTTCGTGCTCAGCTCGGTCAGCAGCGCCTCCATCTGGCCTCGGACCGACTCCTCGAAGAAGTCCCGTCTCGCGGCGAGGTACGCCTTGCCGTTATCCGCCTCGAGACCCTCGAACCACGTGCGCACCTCCGGGGCGAAGCCTTCGAACCTGGTCATGACCGGGATCCTCTACCTTCCGCATGGCGCGTGAGCCGGCCGCGGGGCGTGTGAGCCGGCCGCGGTGAGTCGATGCGAGTCCGGATCAGTTGACATGCAACCGCGCTGATGTGTCGTGGACGGATGTTGGGGTTGATCGATCTGGTGATGTCTGGCAGGTTTTTGTGAGCTTTGACGCGCGGTGCGTCGGGGTTTGCCGGGGGGCAACTCCAGTGGGGCGCCGGGGTGTGCACGGACTCACCCGGCGCACCGCGCTTCGGCTATTCGGGCATCCGCTCTTCGTGATCGGGTCGACCACGCCTCTGCGCCTGCCTACGCGCTCACAACACGACGGCCCCCGCCATGAGAAAGTGCGCCACATGAACGGTGCCCAGATGGCCAGGGAGATGGCCGAGCAGCCCGCCCGGCTGCGGCAACTGATCGGGCGCTTCGACGCGATCGGAGGGCTTGTCCGCATCGTCGCGCCAGTGCCGCTGAACGGCATCACGATCGTCGCGCGGGGCTCCTCGGACCACGCGGCCGTCTACGGGCGCTATCTGCTGGAGGCGGCCACCGGAAAGCCGGTGTCGCTCGCGGCCCCGAGCCTCCACACGCTCTACGGGGTCGACGTCGACTACAGCGGCCAGCTTGTGATCGCGGTCAGCCAGTCGGGCGCCACGCCTGAGATCGTGCGGACTCTGGAGGCGCTGCAGCGCGCCGGGGGACGCGGCCTCGCGATCACCAACGATCCCGACAGCGCGCTCGCGCGGGCAGCCGAACAGGCGCTCGATCTCCAGATGGGCGAGGAGCGGGCCGTGCCGGCGACGAAGACCGTCACCGGGCAGCTCATGGCGTTCGCGATCATCGCGTCGGCCTTGGGACGCGCGGGGCGGGTCCCCTTCCTCCGCGGCGATCTGGACGCGGTGCCGGAGTCTGTCCAAGCGGTGCTCGACGACTCGGGCGCGATGACGGCCGCCGGTGAAGCCCTCGCCGGCACATCGCAGCTGGTCGTCGTGGCCCGCGGATACCTCTATGCGGCCGCGCTGGAGACCGCGCTCAAGATCAAGGAGACATGTGCGGTGCTGGCCGACGGCTACTCGGCCGCAGATCTCCGGCACGGTCCGATCGCGGCCGTTACCAGAGGTCTTCCCGTGGTCGCGCTGTGTGCCCGCGGCCCCGCGTGCTCCGACACCGCGTCGCTGGTAGGCGAGCTGCGCGCGCGGGGGGCGAGCGTGCTGGTCGTCGGGACCGGCGACGAGGTCGACCTCGCGCTGCCCGGCGAGGCTCCCGAGCCGCTCGTGCCGATCGCCGCGGTTGTCCGCGGCCAACAGCTTGCGCATGGACTCGCGCTGCGGCTCGGCCACGACCCGGACAACCCGGAGGGCCTGACCAAGGTCACCGCGACCTGATGCGAGGCGCGTAGCATGCGCCTGCGCAGTGAGCGGATCGTCTGTCCGGACGGAACGCTGGCGGGCGAGGTCGTCGTTGACGATGGCCGGATCGCCTCAGTCGTTCCGCTGCCGAGCGGGGCGGGCGCACGCGCGGCACGCCGGGATGGCGAGCTCGTCGAGCTCGGTGATCGCTGGCTCGTGCCCGGCTATATCGATGTGCACGTCCACGGCGGCGGCGGCGCCCAGTGCAACACCTCGCACGCGGAAGAGATCGCGGAGGTCGCACACTTCCACGCCCGCCATGGGACCACCGGCCTGCTCGCAACGACGGTCGCGGCGCCGATGGAGCAGCTGTGCGACGCGGTCGCCGCGATCGTCCGATGCGAGGCGCCCACTCTGCTCGGAGCCCATCTCGAAGGACCGTTCCTCAGTCGCGAGCAGCCCGGCGCAATGGACCGAGGCACGTTTCTCGAGCCCGATCTCGACCAGCTCGACCGGCTGCTTGCCGCGGGCGCGGGTGCAATCAGGCTGATGACCCTGGCGCCCGAGCTTCCCGGCGCGCTCGAGCTCGTGCAGCAACTCGGGCGCGCCGGGGTCATCGCGTCGATCGGCCATACGAACGCCACCGACGCGGAGGTTCGGGAGGCCGCGCGCGCCGGCGCGAGCGCCGCGACACACCTCTGCAATGCGATGCCACCGTTTCACCACCGCCGGCCGGGCCCGGTGGGAGCCGTCCTCGATCTCCAGGAGGTCAGCTGCGAGCTGATCTGCGACGGCGTCCACGTCGACCCGGTGGCGCTGCGCCTGTTCTTCCGAGCGAAGGGCGCGCTCGGAATCCGGCTCATCACCGACGCGATCGCGGCGGCCGGGATGCCGGACGGCGACTACCGGCTGGGCGGCCGGTCGGTCACGGTCACCGGTGGGCGGGCGGTGCTCGCCGGCGGCGACGCGATCGCCGGAAGCACACTGACCATGGAGACCGCTGTTCAGAACGCGGTCCGCTTCCTCGGGATCACGATCGAGCAGGCCGTGCTGATCTCGTCGACCAATTCCGCCCGGCTGCTGGGCCTTGACCGGCACAAGGGCGCGATTTCGGTGGGCCTCGACGCCGACCTGCTGGTGCTCGACGAGCTGCTGGCTGTCGAGGCGACGATGGTCGCCGGGCGGTGGATCGCGGGTCCGCCGTAAGCTGCCGCGGCCTAGTGCACTAGCGAGCGCGGGGTTCAGTCTCAGCGTCGGGGTCCGGCGCCAACGTTTCCGCCGCCGCGTCAAGTGCGACCCGCGCGCGAGCGATCGCATTCGCATCCGCCGAGAGCGCATCCAACGCGAGCAAGGCGGCGCCGACGATCGGGTCGCTCGGGGCAACGAGCACGCGAGCGCCCGGTGCCACCCCATGCACCCCGTCGGCGATCGTCTCCACGACGTTCGGCGAGAGAACCCTGAGCAGGCGCCCGCCAAGGACTATGTCCGGATCCGCTTCGGTCAGCTCGAGACGACGGAGGGTCGCCGCCGCGAACGCGATCACTTCATCCGCCAGGCGGTGGACGATGCCTGCCGCGACGGGATCCTCCTCCCAGACGGCGAACACGACCCGAGCGAGCTCCCCGAGCCGCGTCAGTGCGATCTGCTTGAAGTGAAGGGCACGCGACACCTCGAACGGCTCGCCGAGCCCGAAGTACGCCGGCACGGCGGTCTCCAGGACGGTGCGCGGGCCCCGTCCGTCGGCGCTGCGCGCGGCGGCGGCGAGCGCCGCCAGACCGACGTCGCCGCCCCCGCCCCAGTCGCCGCTGATCGGTCCCAGCGCGGGGAACCGGACCTCACGTCCGTCGGGGCCGACCCCAAGGCAGTTGATCCCGGCGCCGCACACGACGGCGATGCCCCACCCGCGGTCCGTGCCGGCGCGCAACAGCGCGACCGTGTCGCAGTCGACGACCAGCCGCCTGCTCCAGTCCAGCTGCGCGATCCTGGTGCGAAGGGTCGTGCGCTCCTCCGGGAGATCTGCCCCGGCGAGAAGGATGTATGCGCTCGCGGCGAGAGGGCCGTCGCCATGGCCGAGGCCCGCGCGCGCGACGGCGCGGTCCAGCAAACCCCCAAGCAGAGCGACGCAGCCTTCGACGCCCAGGTAATGAGGCGAGCTTCCACCTCCCCGGACAACTGAGAGCAGCCCACCGCTCGAGTCCAGCAGCGCGAGGTCGGTCTTGGCACCCCCTCCATCGACGGCCAGCACGAGGCCGTCGCGGCCGGGTTCGTCCATCCGCACCGTTGTCACAGACCCGGTGCGGCCCTCACCGGCGTGTTCGTCGCCAGCATCCGTCCGGTCAGGCTGTCGGCCAGCTCGTACTCGCGCACCAGCGGATGTGCCAGCAGCGCCAGGCGTGCGATGTCATGGTCGCCGTTCGCCGCCGCCGACGCCGCCATCCGCTCGTACGCCGCGACGTGCTGGACGAGCCCGAGCAGCTCGGGCGCGAGAGGCTGTTGCGCCACCGGCACCGCCCCGCCAGCCCCGATCCGGGCCGGGACCTCGACGACGTCGTCGTCGGCAAGACCCGACAGCGTTCCGTCGTTGCGCACGTCCACGACCTGTACGTCGCCGGTGTCGGCGGTGAGCGACGCGACCAACTGCGTCGCCGCCTCACTGTAGAACGCCCCTCCGCGCTGCTCGAGCAGGGCCGGCTTCTCAGCCAGCGACGGGTCGCGGTACAGCTCCAGCAGCCGGCGTTCGATGTCGGCCACGACCTGCGCACGGGGTGGCGTCACCTCCTGCTCCTGGACCACCTCGCGCTCGGCGTAGAAGTAGCGCAGGTAGTAGGACGGGATCGCGCCCAGCGCGTCGAGCAGCGGGCGCGGAAGCTCGATCTCCCGGGCGATCGCGTCGCCGAAGGAGGTGAGCACCTCGGGCAGGATGTCACGACCGTCGAACCAGATGGCCCGGATCCACGTGAGGTGGTTGAGCCCCACCTGGTCGACGGCAAGCCGATCGGGAGTCACGCCGAGATGGGCCGCGATGTGCCGCTGGAACGTGATTGCCACGTTGCACAGGCCGATCGCGCGGTGGCCGGCATCGAGGAGCGCACGGGTGACAATCCCGACCGGGTTCGTGAAATCGACGATCCAGGCGTCGCTCGAGGCGAGCTCGCGCGCCCGCTGCGCGATCTCGAGCACCACGGGCACCGTCCGCATCGCCTTGGCGAGCCCACCGGCGCCGGTCGTCTCCTGGCCGACGCAGCCGCACGCCGCCGGGATCGTCTCGTCGCACAAGCGCGCCGCCTGCCCGCCGACCCGAATCTGGATGAGGACGGCGGCGGCGCCGTCGAGAGCCCGATCCAGCTCTCCGGTGATCGCGAACGCACCGGAAAAGCCTTGGCGCTCGAGCATCCGCTTCGCGAGCCCTCCGACGACCTCTCTGCGATCGGGATCGATGTCGTGCAGCACCAGTTCGCTGATGTCGATCCGCTCCCGTTCGCGCATCAGCCCCGAGACCAGCTCCGGCGTGTACGTCGACCCCGCGCCGATCACGGCCAGCTTCATCTGCGGACCTCCGCCCGGCCGCCGTCAAGTCGCGCTCCGGACAGCGCCGCCTCCTGCGTCCAGGGAGAGCGCCTGCTCTTATGCAAGGACCTTGCCTTATCGGTGATAAGAGCCCTATTCTTATACATCAATTCACCATCGTATTCGTTAAAGGACCTAACCTCAATGCCTCGCCCCAGCAGAGATGGCGGCTCCGGCTGGCCGGGCCGAGCTGAAGCCGACTCGCGTCTCAGCCTGTTGCGGGAACTCGGCGAGCAGGCGGTGCTCGAGACGATCTTTCGCAAGGGTCCGATCACGCGGCCGGAGATCGCAGCGGCGACCAACCTGTCGAAGCCGACGGTTTCGGCCGCCGTCAGCCGGCTGGAGCAGGGCGGACTCGTTCGCGCGGCCGGCCGACGCGGCGGCCAGCGCGGCCGCAAGCCGGTCGCATACGTGGTCAGTTCCCGTGCTGGGTTCGTCGTCGGCGGCGACATCGGCGGCAGTAACGTTCGCGTCGCCGCGGCCGACCTGTACGGCGAGCCGATCTGCGATCTGAAGCGGCCGACGACCAAGGACGGCAGCCGAGCCGTCGGGGTTCAGATCCTCGAGATGGTCAGCGAGGTGATCGACCAGGCGAGCGGGGTGCACGGGCGGCCGCTGGCGCTGGGGATCTCCTCGCCCGGGATCGTGGATCAGGCGAGCGGCCGGGTCACCTCACTGGCGTACAACGTGGCGCCGGAGGGCGGCTTTGACCCACTCGAGGTCATCCGCGACCGGTTCGACCTGCCGGTGCTCGTCGAGAACAACGTCAACCTCGCCGCCGTCGGCGAGAAGTGGTTCGGCCTCGCACGGGGGGTCGCGACGATGGTGTTCATCGCGATCGGCGCGGGCATCGGCATGGGAACCATCATCGACGACGAGCTCGTCCGGGGCGCTCACGGTGCCGCGGGGGAAATCGCTTATCTGCCGCTCGTCGGCGACCCGTTCAACCCCCGGCACCGGCTGCACGGAGGGCTGGAGGACGAGATCGGGGCGGCCGGGATCGTCGCGGCGTTCAACGCGCGCCGCGGTCCCGATGATCCCGAGCTGTCGTCGGTCCACGAGGTGTTCGACCTGGCGGGCGCCGGCAACGCCGCGGCGCGTGCCGTCGTCGACCATGTCGGCTCCCTGTTGGGTGCAGCGATCGCGACGGTCTGCGCGATCCTCGATCCCGAGTTGGTCGTGCTCGGCGGAGGAATCGGCGCGAATCCTCTCCTGCTGCGTCCGGTTCGGGGGTCGGCGGCCGCACTTGTTCCGATCACTGCGCGGATTGAGACCAGCCTGCTCGGCGAGCGGGCTGCGCTGCTCGGAGCGATCGCCGTGTCCCTGCATACAGCCCGCACGATGATGCTCCCTCAAGGCGCCCCCGCCAAATCGCCTCAAGGTCAGGTCGCGATGGCGCAGTGGAGCCGCTCGTAGTACGGGCGAACGCGCAGCACGTTCGAGGTCAGGCGGATGGCTCGGTGGTCTCGCGGCAAGACGCACTGAGGTCACCCGCCTCCAGGCGCGAGTCCGAACGAGGATGCCGCGCGTGCCCGAACGAGGACGCCGCGCGTGCCCGAACGAGGACAGCGCGCGTGCCCGAACGAGGACGCCGTGAGGGAGCGCGCCGCCCGCCGGTCCCCAGCTCCCATCCCGATCTCGCGTGGAGACGGGGATCGGCATCGGGATCGGGATCGGGATCGGGTCGGCACACCGCGCGCACCGGCCTGCAGAACGTGAAAAAGTCCGCGCCGCGCTCCGAGATGTGCCACGTAAGCACCGCCACGGTGCTTACGTGGCAAAAGTCTGCGCGGCAGTCGGATCTTTTCACGTTATGCCGGCGGGGGTCACCGTAGGCCGTGGTCGCAGACGGCCCGGAGGTCGCGGTCAGCCAGGCTCGCGGTCAGGCCAGGGTCGCGGTCAGCCGGCCCCAGCCACCTCCGCCGACCTCAACCCCAACCGGCCCCACCCACCTCCGCCGACCTCGACCCCAACCATCGAATCAGCCGTCCGACCGGGAGACCGCCGTCGGCGAGCGAACCGGGATCGTACTCTCCCTCTTGACGAATTGGAAAAAGAAGCCTCCAATCTGTTTTGTGGTTGAAGCTCGGCAGCAAAGGCGATATATTCCTTTTGTTTAGGTATTTCCCAAATGATTTGTGAGCTCGTCGTTTCGGGAAGGGGTCCGCTGATAGCTAGATCTCAAGGAGGACGGGGTCGGAATCTCGCACCGGTCTCGTACTTGCGCGACGCTCGAATGCGGGGAAGTACGCTCGCCATTCGAGATGCCCCGCGCGACCATTTCGTGAGGACTGACTGCCCGGCGCGACTTCGGTCACTCGGAGCTCAGCCGGGATTTGTGGAGGAGGTTCGCTGATGCGAGCCAAGCATGTCGTCGCAGAATCGATCGAGGGCCTCGCCCCCGCGACTCAGCCCGTAATGAGACGGGAGGTTGGGATGACCCGTGAAACCAACTCCGGCCGCGCCGCCGCCGGCGAGCCATCGGCTCCGTCGGATGCGCGAGCCGCGGGCCGCTCACATTCTCAGCCAGCGGAGTGCTGGCGATCGCCAAAACGGAAGGGGAGGATGTCGATGAAACGCTTCAAATGGGTCATCGTGGTGGCCGCGGTGTCTGTGCTGGTGGCCGGCTGCGGCGGGAGCTCGTCTTCCACGTCGTCGAAGACCGCGACCGGAGGCACGACCGGAGCGACGGTGGGCGGCAAGCTGGTCATCGACAACGTGAGCGGATCCACCTGGACCTGCCAGTTCAACCCGTTCAATTCGGCGGTCCTCGGCCCTGGCATCACGTTTGCTCTCGTCTACGAGCCGCTGGAGTTCGTCAACATCCTGCAGAGCGGCAATCCGCCGACCCCGTTGCTCGCGACGTCCTCGCAGTGGTCAGACAACTATCGAACGCTCACTTTCACCATCCGCAGCGGAGTGACCTGGAGCGACGGCACACCGTTCAGCGCGCAAGACATCGCATATACGTTCAACGCGATGAAGAGCGACAAGGCGATCGACCTCAACGCGCTGTGGGCCGCCGACGGCGGTCCGCTGACGAGCGTGGCCGTCAAGGGCACGGACCAGGTCGTGTTCACCTTCAAGGCGCCGTCCCAGCCGTACTTCTATTTCGTCGCGGACCAGACGCCGATCGTTCCGCAGCACATCTGGTCGACGCTGAACCAGAGCAAGCTTCACTCATATGCGGACTCTAAGCCTGTCGGCACCGGTCCCTACCTGGTCTCGAACTGCGCGCCACAGAACATCAAGTACCTGCGCAACCCCCACTACTGGCAGAGCACGGCCGGCCATCCGGTGCCGGCTATCAACGAGGTCGATTATCCGGCATTCCTCAGCAACACGCCGGGCAACCTCTTCCTCGCCCAGGGTCAGGCGCAGTGGGGCGGGCAGTACATCCCCAACATCCAGTCGTTCTACGTCTCGAAGGATCCTGCCCATCGCCACTACTGGTTCCCGCCGATCCTGAACGTGTCCCTCGTCCCCAATTTGACCAATTCACTGCTCAGCCAGCTCCCGGTGCGGCAGGCGCTCGCGTACGCGATCGACAAGTCCTCGGTCTCGCGGCTTGGTGAGAGCGGCTACCAGCAGCCGGCCAACCAGACGGGTGTGGTCACGCCGACATTCCAGAGTTGGAATGACAGCTCGCTCACACAGCCGAGCTATGACCCGGCGAAGGCTGAGCAGATCCTCAAGTCGGCCGGCTTCACCAAGGGCTCGGATGGGATCTACAAGGACAAGAGCGGGACACCGCTGTCGTTCACGATCAAGACGATCAGCGGTTACTCGGACTGGGATGCGTCGCTGCAGATCATCGTGCAGAACCTGAAGGCGGTGGGGATCGCTGCCACCGTCCAGGATGAGAACAGCAGCACCTACACCACCGACGTCCAGGGCGGCCACTTCCAGCTGGCGTACGCGGGGAGCGGCGGTGTCGCGGCGACGCCCGGACCCAGCCCGTACTACGAGCTCAAAGGGCTCCTGTTCAGCGGGAACATCGGTTCGACGAACTTCTCCCGCTACAAGTCAGCGTCAACCGATGCACTGTTCAACCAGTACGCCGCGGCGAACCAGTCCCAGCAGCTCCAGATCATTCACCAGATCCAGAAGGTGATGGTCGACGACATCCCGCTCATCCCCACCACGGAGGGCGTCGACTGGTACCAGTACGACACATCGCACATCAGCGGCTGGCCCACCGAAGCCAGTCCGTTTGCGCAACCGTCGCCCTACTCCTTCCCCGATAACGGCGTGGTGCTGACGCACCTAAGCCCGACTGGATGAGGAGGTCAGCGTCGGCGCAACTGACCTTCGGGCGGCCTGGCGATGAGATACCTCACGCGGCGAATAGGCCTGTTTCTGGTGACTCTCTGGGCCGCCCTCACGGTCAACTTCATCATCCCCCGCGTGATGCCGGGCAACGAGGCGACGGCGGTACTAGGAACGTTTCGCAATGTCAACCCGGCCGCGCTGCACGCGCTCGAGATCCAGTTCGGCGTCAACGTTCATCAGAACGTACTGGTCAGTTACCTCGAGTACCTTCGTAACTGCCTGACGGGCCAGTTCGGGGTCACCGCTCAGGGCGTGCCGGTGATGTCAGAAATCATGTCGAAGCTGCCCTGGACGCTGGGGCTGGTGGGGGTCACGACGGTCATCGCATTCGTGATCGGGACCGTGGCCGGTGTAGCCAGCGCCTGGTGGCGAGGCGGCCGGATGGATGCGATCCTCCCGCCGACCCTGTTCATCGTCTCGTCGATCCCGGTCTTCTTCGTCGGATTGCTGCTGATCTACGTCTTTGCGGTGAGGCTGGACTGGCTGCCCCTGGGCTCCAACTACAGCATCGGAGCCACCCCGTCCTTCTCAATCTCGTTCATCTGGGACGTGCTGAAGCACGCTCTCCTGCCAGCGCTCAGTCTCGTGATCGTCACCGCGGGTCTGTGGGTGTATTCGATGCGCAACAACATGATCACCACGATCGCGGAGGACTACGTCAAGACGGGTCGAGCGAAGGGGCTGGCGGACCGGCGGATCATGTTCGATTACGCGGGACGCAATGCGATCCTCCCCAACCTGACGGGATTCGCGATGCAGCTCGGCTACGTACTGGGCGGCGCGATCGTGATCGAGTATCTGTTCTCCTACCCAGGGCTCGGCTATCTCTTCTACACGGCCAGCACCGAGCACGATCTGCCGCTCATGCAAGGCCTCTTCCTTGTCTACACGCTTGCGGTGCTGATCTGCGTGCTGATCGCCGACCTCCTCACCGCGGTGCTCGATCCTCGGACGCGGGAGGCGTGAGATGACGACTGACGCCTCCGCGTCCGAGATCTCCGTCTCCGACGGAACCAGCACCGTCGAGGTGAAGCGGCCGCCGGGGCGCTTCCTCCGGGTGGTTCTCCGCAATCGCAAGGCGACGGCAGGGGCCGTGATCCTGCTTGTGATGGTGTTTGTTGCGGCGTTCCCGGGGTTGATCGCGCCGTACGACCCCCAGGCAACGAGGTTCCCCCCCAACTTGTTGCCCTCGTCCGCCCACCTGCTTGGCACCACACAGATTGGTCAGGATGTTCTCTCCCAGCTCATCTGGAGCACACGCCTGACGCTCGTCGTCACGCTCGTGGTGAGTGTGATCGCCACCTTCCTCTCGATGATCGTCGGCGTGACCGCCGCGTACGCGGGGGGGATCACCGATCGCGTGCTGACGTTGGTGATAGACGTGTTCCTGATTCTCCCCGTGCTTCCGCTGCTGATCCTGCTGGCGGCCTACCTTCCGCCGGGGGTCAGCTCGCTCATCATCGTGCTGTGCATCACCAGCTGGGCGTTCCAGGCCCGGCAGCTGCGCTCGCAGGGTCTGTCGATACGCAACCGCGACTTTCTCGTGGCGGCCCGGGTGCGGGGGGAGCGGCCGCTCTACATCATCCTGGTCGAGATCGTGCCCACGATGACCTCGCTGCTGGCTGCCTCCTTCCTGGGGCTCGCCGTGTATGTCGTCGGTTTCGCCGCCAGCCTTCAGTTCCTCGGGCTGGGTAACAGCGGCGAGCTGATGTGGGGCACGATGCTCTACAACGCGCAGCAGGCAGCCGCGCTCGAGGCGGGCAATCCCTGGTGGGCTCTGGCGCCCGGCGCAGCGGTCGCCCTGCTCGGCGCCGGCTTCGCCTTGTTGAACTACGCCTTTGACGAGATCGGGAACCCGGCGCTGCGGCCCGTGAAGAGGAGGCGGCGTGCCCGAGCCTCTGCTTGACGTCGCCGACCTGACAGTCGACTACCTGACGGACGCGGCTGATGTGCGCGCCGTGGATCGGGTCAGCTTCACGGTCGGGCCCGGGGAGTTCCTGGGGATCGTTGGCGAGTCCGGGTGCGGCAAGTCAACGCTGCTCTTCGGTGTGGCCCAGTTGCTCTCACCCCCCGGCGAGGTGACCGGCGGGCAGGTCGTCTTCCGAGGCCAGGACATGGTGCGGCTGGGCCGCGAAGAGCTGCGCCACATACGCTGGCGCGATTACTCGGTGGTGATGCAGAGCGCGATGAACGCGCTGAACCCGATGAAGAGCATCGGCGCGCAGTTCAAGGACACCCTCGAGGCGCACGGCAGCATGTCGGCCGGTGAGATCCGGCAACGGTCGGTGGAGGTTCTGAATTTGGTGGGGATCGACGCGGCACACCTCAAGAGCTACCCCCACCAGTTGAGCGGCGGGATGCGCCAGCGGGCGATGATCGCGATGGCGCTGCTGTACACGCCCCAGCTCGTGATCATGGACGAGCCGACGTCGGCGCTTGATGTCGTCGCGCAGCGATCGCTGATGAGCAAGATCAAGGACCTCCAGCGAGACCTCGGGTTCGCCATCATCTTCGTCACTCACGACATGTCGGTGGTGAGTCGCTACTCGGATCGGGTCTTGGTGATGTATGCCGGCCAGATCGCGGAGGCAGCCCGGACCGACGCGATGTTCGAGCGGCCCCTGCACCCGTACAGCCGCGGTTTGCTGAACGCCTTCCCATCGGTCAGGGGTCCGCGCCGAGAACTGGTCGGGATCCCCGGAGCGCCCCCGGATCTGGCGCGACCACCGAGCGGTTGTCGCTTCGCTCCACGCTGCTCGGAGGTCATGCCGGCGTGCCTGACCCGCGCCCCTGAGCTATTTGCGGTCGGCGATGCCGAGGTGCGCTGCCTCCTTTACGCTGAGGACGTGAAGAAGGCGGTCTGAGTCATGGCCGAGGCGCGCGACTCGAACGGCAGCACGGTGGGCAGCAACGAACCCCTCCTCCGCACGGTCGACCTGACTCGGCATTTCCGCCTTGGCGGAATGCTCGAGGCGAAGCAGGTGCTGCACGCCGTCGACGATTTCAACTTCGTTATCCAGGAGCGCGAGATCGTCGCTCTCGTGGGAGAAAGCGGGAGCGGCAAGAGCACGGTGGCCCGGCTCCTTGCCCGCGTGTATCCGCCCACCCGCGGTGAGATCTACTACCGAGGCCGGCCGCTCCATCGCCTGCGCTCCCGCAGGGCCCTGTTCTGGTATCGGGGGGAGGTGGCGATGGTCTTTCAGGACCCCTTCAGCGCCTTCAACCCGGTGCACCGAATCTCGCATGGGGTCATGCGCAACCTGATCCTGCACCGGCCGGAGCTGAGTCGCGTCGAGCGCCAGCACGAGGCTGAGCGCGTCTGCGAGAGCGTTGGCCTGGGCCGCCAGATGCTCACGCGATTCCCGTACGAGATGAGCGGCGGCGAGCGCCAGCGGATCGGCTTCGCCCAGGCCCTCGCGGTGCGACCGAAGCTGATCCTGGCGGACGAGCCGGTCTCCATGCTCGACGTCTCAATTCGGGCCGGCGTCCTGAACATGATGGCCGGCCTGCGCGACCGGGAGGGCGTGTCGATCCTCTACATCACTCACGACATCGCCAGCGCGCGGTACGTCGCGGACCGGATCATCGTGATGTACGCCGGCCACCAGGTGGAGGCCGGCCCCACGGAGACGGTCCTCGCCGATCCCAAGCATCCCTACACCCAACTGCTCCTGTCGGCGGTGGGCGACCCCCGCGAGAAGGTCGAGTCGATCTCAGCCGACACCGGCGAGCCGCCCCGGGTGATCAACCCGGACGAGGGCTGTCGTTTCCGCTGGCGGTGTCCGCGCGCAATCGAGCAGTGCGCGCAGGTCACGCCCCTGCTCAGTCCGCTCGGATCGGTGCAGGTCGCCTGCCACGTCGCGGCCGCCGGATCGCAGGACAGCTCCACGCCGGCGAGCACCGCGTCGATCACGAAGAGCTGACGCCGGCGGCTCCGGCGCCGCGATCAGCGCGGCGTCGGAGCAATCACTCGGGCCGGCGATCGCCGTCTGGTTGGCGTTGCTCAGAACGATATGGAGGCGGTCACACTGCTCATCAGAGCGGATGAGGCGGTCGCTGGTGGGCCGGAGGCGGGTCGTCGGCAATGAGTTGGGAGATCGTGACGAGCCGGAACCCGCGCTGGCGCAGGCGCAGGATGATTCGTGGCAGGGCGGCGACGGTTTCGGAGCGGTCGCCGCCGCCGTCGTGCATGAGGATGATCGCCCCGGGCCGCCCGCCGCTGACCGCGGTGTAGACGATTCTGCTCACGCCCGGGCGCGTGTAGTCCTTGGTGTCGGCGCTCCAGAGCACCATCAGCATCCGCTCAGCGCGCAGGATCGCGAGCGTGGTCTGGCTAAAGGACCCGTAGGGCGGGCGCATCAGGACCGGGGACGGCGCGCCGGCGCGCCGGATGTCCTGCGCCGCCTGCGTGATCTGAGCGGTCTGTGCGCTCGGGGAGAGCAGGGCGAGCTGTGGGTGGGCCTCAGTGTGGTCCCCGACCTCGCATCCGGCTCGCGCTTCATCGCCGACGAATCGCGGGTAGGCGTGCACCGAGCGACCGATCACAAAGAACGTCGCGGCTGCGTGCATCCGCCGCAGGACACCAAGAATCCGGGGTGTGTACTGGCTGGGCCCATCGTCGAACGTCAGCGCGACTTCGCGCCGGCGGTTCCCGGCCAGCTGCACGTAGGACGTGTAGCCCAAGACCCGCTCGACCGATCGCTTCTCTGCGACGAGCCGGCCGTGATCGGCCGGCGGGTGGCGAGGAGCGCTCGCGGGCGCACTGCCAACCGGCTGAGGTGTGGCGCTGCCAACCGTCTCGGGCGCGGCGCTGCCGGCTGTGGGCGCGCTGTGCGCGCGATCGGGATTCGGTCCGCCTGCGTTGAGCGCGACGACCGCGACCCCGAGCGCTCCGGCGGCGAGCAACGCGACCACGCTCGCTCGCCGGCGAGTTCGCCGGCGACGCGAAGCAGCCCGCCGAGCGCTCAGCTCGCCCGCCGACAGGAGCGATCCCGGCGCCCGATCGCGATTAGCACGCGTTCCGTCGCTCATCACAGGCCGATTGTGCCAACGCCCTCCACGGTCGAGGTCGCCATCGGGTGTACGCAACGCGTGTCCGTGAGCGCGCAACCTGTGCCCGATAGATACGTCCGTCGTCTCATCCCCGTCGATGACAGAGGACGCCACGGCAGGCTAGGGTTCCCTGCGACGTGACCGCTCTCTCTCCGCGGAACTGGCCGGGAATCGAGCTGGCGTGAGCGCAACACCTGGACGGCAGGGCTTGGCGACGGCAAGCTGGGTGGTCTCTGCGCGCGCGTTCATCGCTCCGCTTGCGCTTGCCCAGTTCATCTGCAGCTTCGCGGGCTCGAACATGAACGTGATGATCAACGACATCAGTCACGACCTGCATACGGATGTGAAGGGCGTGCAGACCACGATCACGCTGTTCTTGCTGATCATGGCGGTCCTGATGATCCCCTGCAGCAAGTTGACCGACCGTTGGGGTCGCAAACGTTGCTTCATCGGGGGCCTGGTGTTGTACGGAATCGGGACCGTGCTGAGCGCGATCGCGCCCGGCCTCGGCGTGCTGATCCTCGGCAACTCTGTCTTCCAGGGCGTCGGCACCGCGTTTCTGATTCCGCCCGTTTACATCCTGACAACGATGGCCTTCACTTCGCTGGAATCGCGCGCCAAGGCCTTCGGAGTGATCAGCGGGATGGGTGGCATCGGCGCCGCTGCCGGACCGCTGATCGGCGGGGTGATCACCTCGGGCATCAGCTGGCGAGCCGCATTCGTGTTCCAAGCCGCGATCGTGGGAGCGATCATCCTGCTCAGCCGTCGCGTCGTCGATCCGGTCCCGCCCGATCCCGAGCGTCCCTTCGACGCCGTCGGGGCAATCCTGTCCGGTGTCGGCATGTTCTTTCTGGTGTTCGGGATCCTCCAGGCCGGTCACAACAACACGCTGCTCGTCATCTCCCTGGCCGTCGGCGCCGCCTTCTTGGTCGGGTTCTTCTTCTCGATCCGCTCACGGCAGCGAGCGGGCAAGGAGCCGCTGTTATCGACGGACCTGTTCCGCAACCGCGTATCGAATCTCGGCATGGTCACCCAGAACCTCCAGTGGCTGCTTCTGATGGGAACCTCGTTTGTCGTCTCCGTCTTCCTGCAGACCGAACGCCACTACAGCGCGATCAAGACGGGCGTTGTCTTCACCGCGGCGACGCTCGGGATCCTGGTCTCCTCGCTTGCCGCGGAGCGGCTCGCCAAGCGGTTTTTGCAGAGGACTCTGATCGCCACCGGGTTCGTCGTGACAGCAGTTGGGATCGGGCTGTTGCTCGGCTTCGTCAAGGCGGCATCGTCGAGCCCCTGGGCGTTCGCGCCGGGGCTGCTGCTGATTGGCCTGGGGCTGGGCGTGATGCTCACCCCCTCGGTGAACCTCGTGCAGTCAGCCTTCCCCGAGGACCAGCAGGGGGAGATATCCGGCCTGTCGAGGAGCATCTCCAACCTGGGTTCGTCGTTCGGCACCGCGATCGCCGGAACGATCCTGGTATCCAACATCTCTTCCGGAAACGGCACCTACGTCGCGGCGATGATCGTCCTCGCCGGCATTGCGCTGGTCGGGCTTGTGATCGCGATTCGCCTACCGCTCAACCCTCGCCACACAGCTGACGACGACCTCGTGCGTCCGGCTGCGGTCTCCCCAGGCGCGCTCGACACTGCGGTCTGACCGGATCACGTCGACTCGTCCGGTGAGAGCCGAGGCTGTCTCGTGTCTGCAGCAGCCGACTGAACCTCGGCAGCGCTCCGCAAGCCGCGACCTCCTGGCTGGTCAGTCGAGCGCACGCCGCTCTGCGTTCTGGGCGAGCGTCGTGTACGCGGGCGCGAGTACCTCGATGAGGCTCTGACCAGCGAGCTCAACCGGACCGGGGCCGAGCTGGCGAACGAGCGCATCCGGGGCCTCGCCCGCAAGCGGGCTGGTGTGGAGCTGAGCGAGCTCGGCGCCGCTCCTCCAGAAGAAGTCCAGCTGATCGGTGAGCGGGACCGGGTCGGGTGCGGATCGCTTCGGCTGAGTGGCCGCCGAGCTGGGTGCGTTGCCGGCGCTCCGCCGCGCTCGGAGGCGCTCGAGCAGCTCGTCTCTGTCGCGTCCGCGCCAGGAGAAGATCAGGAACGGGTCCTCGTCGAAGCGCTCGGCGAGGATGTAATAGGCGGCCGCGATGTGCTTGCACGGGTTCTCCCAGTCCGGGCATGTGCAGCTGGCCTTGAGCTCTGCGCTGGTGGCCGGGAACAGCGTCAGTTTGGAGGAGGCGAACACTTCCTCGATGTCGCGAGGCATCTCGCCGGCGAGCAGCTTGGCCAGCGGCAGCGCCTGGGCGGCCATCGTCTTCTCGACGCGCCGCCACTGATGCTCGGTCAACGCCTTGGCGCGGATCCGCACGCGGTAGGGCGTGAAGCGGGAGCCCTGCACTTTCGCCAGCACGACGCCTGCCTCGACCTCCAGCTCGACCACCTGACCGCGGCGGGCGTAGTTGCGTCCGCGTGCGAGCCGCGAGCCGACGCCGAAGGACTCGAGCAACTCGATGAACCGCTGCGACCACCACTCCTCGCCGATCGCTCCGCGCTTGCTGCGAGCGGCGATCCCGCCCTCAACGGGCAGCGGCTGCGATGGCCCCCAATCGCGCCAGCCGTTCATCCGTACTCCGCGGCCGCATCGTGCGAGAGGGTCACGAGCTCGCGCAGCTGAGCGGTATCGAGTTCGGTGATCCATCGCTCGCCCGTGCCGACGATCCGTTCTGCGAGGTCCTTCTTCTGCGCAATCAGCGTGTCGATTCGCTCCTCAAGCGTGCCGACGCACGTCAGCTTGCGCACCTGCACGTTCTTGCGCTGGCCGATCCGGAACGCCCGGTCGGTGGCCTGGTCTTCGACCGCCGGGTTCCACCAGCGATCGAAGTGGACGACGTGGCTGGCGGCGGTCAGATTCAGCCCTGTCCCGCCCGCCTTCAACGACAGCACGAACAGCGGCGGGCCGGCCTCGGACTGGAACCGCTCGACCATCTCGTCGCGCAAGGCCTTCGACGTCCCTCCGTGTAGGAACAGCACTTCGTGCCCGAGCCGCTCTTGAAGGTGGCCGCGGAGCCTGTGACCGAACTCGGCGAACTGCGTGAAGCACAGCGCTTTGTCGCCCTCGACGAGCGCTTCGGCGAGGATCTCCTCGAGCCGTGCCAGCTTCCCGGACCGACCATCCAGCTCCGAATGGTCCTTGAGGAGGTGCGCAGGATGGTTGCACACCTGCTTGAGCTTCATCAGTGCCGCCAGGATGATGCCCGAGCGCTCGATCCCCTCTGCCCGCTCGACCTTCTCAAGCATCTCCTCGACGACCGCCTGATACAGCGTCGCCTGCTCCTTGGTCAGGTGACAGTCGACCCGCATCTCGATCTTGTCGGGCAGATCGGTGATGATCGCCTTGTCGGTCTTCAGGCGCCGCAGGATGAACGGGCCGGTGGCCCGGCGCAGCCGCTCAGTCGCACGCTGATCGCGCCAGCGCTCGATCGGATTCGCGTAGCAGCTTTTGAACGCCGCCGCCGAGCCAAGCAGGCCCGGGTTGAGGAAGTCCATGATCGAGTGCAGCTCGCTCAGGCGGTTCTCCACCGGCGTGCCAGTCAGCGCAATCCGATGCCGGGCGGGCAGCGAACGGATCGCGCGCGTCTGTTTGGCGTCGCGGGTCTTGATGTTCTGCGCTTCGTCGAGCGCGACCCGCTCCCACTTGACCTCCGCGAGCGTCTCGCGGTCGCGGGCTGCCAGCGCGTACGTCGTGATCACGAGGTCGGCGCGCCGTGCCGCGGTCACGAACTTCTGGCGCCTCAGTCGCTCGGGACCGTGATGAATCAGAACGCGCAGGCTGGGCGCGAACCGCCCCGCCTCCCGCTGCCAGTTGCCGACCACCGACATCGGACAGATCAGCAGAGTGGGATCCAGGCGCTTGCGAGATCCCCGCCGCTCGCGCTCGGCCAGCAACAGCGCCAGCGTCTGGGGCGTCTTCCCGAGTCCCATGTCGTCCGCCAGGCACGCCCCGAGGCCAAGGCTCGACAGAAACGACAGCCACGCCAGCCCGCGCTGCTGGTAGAGACGAAGCTCCCCCTCGAACGCGGCCGGCGTCGGGACCTCATCGAGCTTCCGGTCGCCGTTGGTACTCAGCAGCTCGCTCAGCCAGCCGCTGCTCTCGATCTCGGTCTCAGGCAACGCATCGCCGCCGGGATCCAGCGCGAGACTCTCGCGGAGCAGCTCTGCCGCAGGCGCCTCGCCGCGTTCCTCGCGGGTCTGAAAGAACCTCAGCGCGGCCTCGACGTCCTCGGGCTTCAGCACGATCCACTGGCCGCGCGACATCACCAGCGGCAGCTTCAGCGCCGCCAGCTCGCGCAGCTCCGACACCGACAGCGACACGTCCCCGACGGCGATCCGCCACTCATAGGCGCACAGGCCTTCGACGCCGAACAGCCCGCTGCCCTCGTCCCAGTCCTTGGACGGCTCAGCCTTCAACTTGAGCCGCAGCGGCTTGCGCCACCAAGCCGGGGCGAGCACGCCAAAGCCGGCCTGCTCGAGTGCGGGAACCGCGTCGCGAAGGAACCGGAACGCGGCGTCCGGTCCGAGCTCGACGGCGGTTGGCGCCGGTGCATGCAGAGCCGACTCGAGCTCGGGCCACAGGCGCAAGGCGTACCCCAACCCGCCGAGCAGCCGCTCTTGCGGATCGTCGATCTGCCGGCCCAGCACGCGTAGCCCGTCGCCGTTCGAACTCCACACCTCCTGCGCCGGGACCAGCATGCTCGGGTCGCCCTTGGCCTGCAAGAGGATCTCCACGCGCCAGCTTGGCGGCGCCGGCGCGCCACCATCGGCTTCGGTCGCGGTGCCGTCTGCCATCTGCTCGGGAGGGTCCTCGGGTGCGACCAGACGAAAACAGGTCCGGAACGTTCGGTGTGCCGCGTACCGCTCCAATGACTCGCGCCATTCCTCCAGCTGCTCGGCAAGCGCCGCGAGCGCCATCTGATCCGCACTGGCGACCGGCTCAGCCGCGGTCAACGCGGCGAGCCAGGCCTCCGCCGCCGAACCCGACCGGCGCCGTCCCCCTCGCGCCAACAGCCCGCCGGAGAGGAACCGCCGCGCACACCCGTCGACGACCCCGCCAAGCACCTCGGCAACAACCGCCTCGGGAAGCCGTCGAGCCTCAGACAACCCAACCTCCGCGCGCAGCAGCGGAGGCATCGACGCCGCCAGCAGCCGCACCCGATCGGAATCGTGGACATCGGTCGCAACGGGCTGCCAGAGTGCCAGCCAACGCTCGTCGCGCCACGCGAGTGTCGGAAGCACGCGCCCCCGCGCAAGAAGCTCCAGCGCCAGCTTGGCTGCCTCCGCCAGGAAGCGCGGCGAGTCGCCGACCGCGATCCCGGGCTCCTCGACACCCGGGAGGCGAAGCAGGACATCGAGGGCATCGGCCGGACGCGCGCTGACCGCTCGAACGACCCAAGGATCCAGACGGCCGGCCTGGCTGCAGGTCGCGCCGCCGCCATCCGCGCGGAGCAGATGCGGCGAGGGCTGCGGACCGTCCTTGAACGAGGGCAGCAACAGAGCCACCTCGCGCTCGATCAGCGCGCCTGACTCGAGCGTCGGGCACACCCGCCGGAGCACTCCGTTCAAGTGCTCGCTCGAGCACGAGAAAGGGTGCGCACGCGCACGAGGCCTGACCGGCGGCCTCCCACGCCGAGCGCGCGCGCGTGGCGGCAGCGCCGAGTCCTCGCCCCACACGCACAACGCCGAGTCGTGCGACCAGATGGCATGCAGAACGATCACGAGCGGAATCCTTGCGCACGGCAAGGACGTACCGTCGGCGCCCCAGTGGTATTGGCTGTCAGTTGCGCCTCGGCAGTTCCCGCACTCGCCGTAGGGGTTTGCCCCGATGTGGTGCGCGAGCGTCGTTGTTAACGTGAGCCGATGCGGCTGGGATTGACGTTGGCGATGACGGTCGCTGCCGCCTCGGCATCGTGGCTGGCGCGGGCGCTGCCCGGCGGGCTCGTCCAGGCGGGTGTGTGATGAGCTTGATGCAGTCCACGACGGCGATGCTGCACGGCCGCGTGGTGACCTACGCGGAAGCGGGCGCTGGGCCGGTGCTTCTGCTGGTCCATGGGATGGGCGGCGGCTATGAGAATTGGCGAGAGGTGATCGAGCCGCTGGCGAGCCGCTACACGGTCGTCGCGCCCGATCTGCCTGGGCACGGCGCGTCGGCGCCTGGGAACGGTGACTATTCGATTGGGGCGCTCGCTGTCGGCTTGCGCGATTTGCTGGTCGCGCTTGGCCACGAGCGCGCGACGCTGGTCGGGCACTCGCTCGGCGGCGGGATCGCGATGCACCTGGCCTATCAGTTCCCGGAGCTTGCCGAGCGCTTGGTGCTGGTCTCAAGCGGTGGTCTCGGTCCCGAGGTGAGCCTGGTTCTGCGTGCCGCGGCGCTGCCCGGCTCGGAGCTGTGGATCACGGCGACAGCGAGGACGGCGCGCTGGGCGGGGGCGGCGGTCGGGCGCGGCTTGGGGGCGGTCGGCTTACGGCCGACGACCGACGCCGCCGAGGTCGCCCGCGGCTACGCGTCGCTCGTCGATCCCGATCGCCGAGCCGCGTTCCTGGCGACGCTGCGCTCGGTGATCGGTGTGCGTGGTCAACGGATCGATGCGAGCGATCGGCTGTACCTGGCTGCAGGGGTGCCGGTGCTGATCGTCTGGGGCGCACGCGATCCGATCATCCCAGCCAGCCACGGCGAGCGCGCGCATCAGGCGATCGCCGGCAGCCGCCTTGAGATCTTCGACGACATCGGCCATCTCCCGCAGCTGGAGGCACCGGCACGGTTTGTCGCGGTGCTCGAGCGCTTCCTTGAGCAGACCGAGCCGGCCCGGTTCGACGCGCGGGAGTGGCGAGCTCGGTTTCAGAGCACCAATGACGAGCTCAACAGGCCGCGGGCGTCTCGACGCGCGGCCGGATAGCCGACCGCGATCCACGGGAGCCGATCGAACATGACCACATTGCAGATTCTCGGGGCCAAGCCGGAGACGCGGCGCGCGTGGCTCGAGCACAACACCGGACACTCGCTCGAGGCGGCCGCCGACGCCGCGTTCGCGCCGGAGGAGGTGCGCGGCAAGATCGAGAATCTGGTCGGCGCGGTGCATGTGCCGCTCGGGATCGCGGGGCCGATTCGCGTCAACGGCGACCATGCGCAGGGGTCGTATTACGTTCCGTTCGCCACCACGGACGGAACGCTCGTCTCGACCTACCAGGCCGGGATGCGCGCGATCACCGAGGCGGGCGGCGCGAACGCACACCTGCTCGGCGACTCGCTCGATATCACGCCGTGCTTCATGCTCGCCAGCGCACGGGATGCGATCGTGTTCTCCCGGTGGCTGAGCGATCATCTGGAGGAGCTCAAGGAGGTGGCGGCTGAGAGCACCGCCCACGGGCGCTTGGTCGAACTGCACACGCACGTCTTTGGGCGCCGGCTGTTCGCCCGGTTCGTGTTCACGACGGGCGATGCGATGGGGATGAACATGGTCAATCTCGCCGTCGATCAGATCTGCCGTTATGCGATCCGGACGGCGGGCTGCGAGCGCTACTACCTACGCTGCAACTACTCGAGCGATAAGAAGCCCGCCGCGATCAACCTGTTCCGCCCCTATGGCAAGGAGGTGGCGATCGACCTCACGCTGCCGGGCGGCGTCGTCGAGACGTACCTCGGCGTCTCAGCCCGCGACCTGCTCGAGTTCATCGCCACCGGCCGGCTCGGCGCGATGCAGGCTGGTGCTCTGGGCATGAATGCGCATTTCGCCACGGGCTCGCGGCGATCTTCATCGCCTGCGGCCAGGACGTCGCGCAGGTGGTCAACGCCAGCATCGGGTTCAGCGACGCCGAGCTCGCCGGCGAGGACGACCTGTACGTGTTCGCGAGGCTCCCGAACCTCGTCGTCGGGACCGTCGGCGGTGGGACCAACCTGCCAACGCAACGCGAATGCCTCGCCCTGCTTGACTGCCGCGGCGAGGGCGCCGCGCCGAAGTTCGCCGAGATCGTCGCGGCCACCGTCGTCGGCGGCGAGCTCGCCATCGCCGCCGCGCTCGCCAACGGACGCTTCATCGAAGCACACCGGCAAAACCGCCAACGACACCAGCCTCCGCCAGCCCCGCCGCCAACCCGCCGCTGAGCGCCAGGAGAGGAGCACGACATGACCGATCCAATCCGCTTGCAAGGAGTGCACGTCGCAATCACCGGCGGCGCACGCGGGATCGGCGCCGCGACCGCTGAACGCCTTCGCCGGGACGGCGCACGCATCACGTTGGGCGACATCGACGTCACGGCTGTCGAGGCGACAGCGGCGCGGCTGGGGGCGGTCGGGCTGGCCCTTGACGTCACCGACCGCGAGTCGTTCACGGCCTTCCTCGACGCCGCCGAGGCAGCGCAGGGCCCTGTCGACGTCCTGATCAACAATGCCGGAATCATGCCGATCGGGCCGTTTCTGGAGGAGCCCGATGACGTCGCGCACCGTCAGTTTGAGATCAACGTCCATGGCGTGATCCTTGGGATGAAGATCGCGCTGCCGCGGATGCTCGCCCGCGGCAGCGGGCACGTCGTCAACCTCGCCTCAGCGGCCGGCAGGATCGCTCTGCCCGGCGAGGCCACCTACGTCGCCACCAAGCACGCCGTCGTCGGCCTCAGCGAGTCCGTACGCTGCGAGCTCGAGGGCACCGGGGTCGGCGTGACGACGGTGCTGCCAAACCTCGCGAACACCCGCCTCGGCTCGGGCATGCACGCGGCGCGGGGCATGCACAAGCTCGAAGCGGCGGACGTCGCCGACGCGATCGTCGACGGGCTGCGCCGTCGTCGCCCCGAGGTGTATGTCCCGGCATCGCTGCGACCGCTGAGTGTCCTCGAGATCGCGCTGCCGCGCCCCATCAAGCGCGTCGTCCATCGGGCGTTCGGCAGCGACCAGATCGCACAGCAGTTCGACCACGCCGAGCGCGCTGCCTACCAGGAGGCGACCGGGCGCCCTCTGAGATCGCGCAGATAGACTCTGGGTTCGTGCCGGGCAGTGTCGCCCGGCAAGGTAGTGCCAGCGTTCGTAGTCGTTGCTTTTGCAGCGCCGCGTTTCGCAGCACACGATCTCCCTGGAGGGACTGCATGGCAACAGGAACTGTGAAGTGGTTCAGCGACGACAAGGGCTACGGCTTCATCACGCCCGATGATGGAGGCAAGGATCTGTTCGTTCATCACTCCTCGATCACCGGCAACGGCTTCAGGTCGCTCGCCGAAGGCGCAAAGGTGTCGTACGACACTGAACATGGACCAAAGGGCCCCGCGGCAGCGAACGTTCGTCTCATATAGCTCCCGTCATCCAGCCACGGGCGCTCATAGGTTCCGGCAGCACCCGCCCGCCCGCGCGGTGATCCACCCGTGCGGGCCCCCCGGCTCCGGGTCCGATGCGCTCTCCGATATCGGCGTCCACGATCCATGCAATCGGGTGCCGCCTGGCGGCTCGTCGGGCAAGCTCATCAGCTTCGGGTCGGCGTGTGAGCACCGGTCGGAGATCGGCGGCGTTATGCGGCCGACGTCGACCTGTTCGATCCGAGCCGGATTCTCTTAGGGACTACTTACGCGCATTGGCATTCGAGACGGCTAGGATGTTCCGGCTAACTGGAGCGGATCGCTGGGATCGGCTTCGACCGCCGAGAGGGGCCGCAGCCGTGATCGATCAAGCAGTCGTTCCGTCCGGGACCCTGACGTTCGCCGAGGCAAGCGAGCCGGCGTGCGACCTGCCGCAGGCACCCGGGTCCTGGAAGGACGCGCTGTCCGCGTATGCGAGGCCGCGCCCGCTGCGCAGCGCTGTGGATCTGGTCACCTCCGTGGTCGCGTACTTCGCGATGAGCGTCGCGATCTACTTCGCGCTCGATCTCTCGCCGGCGCTCGCCCTCGCGCTCGCGCCCGCGAGCGCCGTCTTCCTGCTGCGGACCTACATCATCTTCCACGACTGCTCGCATGGATCGTTCCTCGCGTCACGACGCGCCAACGCGTGGCTCGGGACCTTCTGCGGCCTGCTGGTCCTCTCGCCGTTCGTCCGCTGGCGCCACGACCACGCCGTCCACCACGCCACGTCCGGCGATCTCGACAAACGCGGCGTCGGTGACCTCCCGACACTGACCGTCGCCGAATACCAACAGCGCTCGCGGCGCGGTCGACTCGGCTACCGAATCATCCGCAGCCCGCTCGTCATGTTCGGCCTGGGCCCGGTCTTCGCGATGATCATCGGCCCCCGGATCGTCGCGCGCAACGCGCCGGGGCGGATGCGCAACAGCGTGCTCGCGACCGATCTCGCGCTGGCCGCGATCGCCACCGCCCTGTTCTGGGCGATCGGGATCGGCGACTTCCTGCTCGTGTGGGCTCCGGCATCGCTGCTCGCCGGCGCCGTCGGGATCTGGCTGTTCTACGTCCAGCACCAGTTCGAGGACGCCTACTGGCAACGTTCAGAGCGCTGGAGCTACGCCGACGCCGCCCTGCGCGGCAGCTCGTTTCTCAAGCTCGCAAAGCCGCTCCAGTTCGCGACCGGCAACATCGGCTATCACCACATCCACCACCTCAGCGTCCGGATCCCGAACTACAACCTGCAACGCGCACACGACGAGAACCCGATCTTCGCCAGCGTGCCGACACTGTCGCTGTCGGACGGACTGCGCGCGGTCAGGCTCAAGCTCTGGGACGAGCAGCGCGGCCGCCTCGTCACCTTCGCGCAAGCCGGCGCCGTTTCCGCCTGACGCCAGAGGCAATCGCGCGCGACGGACATACCACGTCAACGGGTGGTGCCCCGTGCCGCTCGCACACGGATCAGTGACATGCTCCGCGATCGCGCGCCTGCGCGTAATCGCGCAAGGGGCGAGTGCACGCCGGCGGCCGAAGGGGTGATGAGTCGGCTTCGGTCCGCCTTGTGTTTCGTCCGTCGCGAAAGGACCGATCAGCGCGGGGCGAGCTCGCCGTAGAAGTAGGAGGCGGTCACGCCGCCGTCCATGAGGAAGTCGCTGCCGGTGATGAACGCGCCGTCGGGGCCCATGAGGAGCGCGCCGACGGTCCCGACCTCATCTGGTGTGCCGGCGCGTCCCGCCGGGCACAGCTCGATCATGCGTCGGTATCCCTCGCCGCGGGGGCCGGTCAGTTCGTCGTTCGCGAGTGGGGTGATGATGATGCCGGGGCTGATCGTGTTGATCCGCGCGCCGCGTCTGCCCCAGCGGACCGCCTCGGCCATCACGCGCAGCGAGTTCGCACGCTTGGCGAGCTGGTAGGCGTGGAGAGAGTCGGTGACCTGGTCGGGTTGGAGTATCGGGAGCGCGAGCAGTTCGTCGGCTGGGGTCGTTGCCAGAGCGGCGTCCTGCTCGGCGGTCAGGGCTCCGAGACGGTGCCCGGACTGGGATGCGATGACCACCCCGGCGCCGCCGCGTGTGATGACGTTCCCGAACTCCTCGAGCAGCACTGCTGTTCCATAGAGGTCCACGCGGAGGATTGCGTCCGGCGATGCCTGGCTGGGTGAGACCCCCGCCGCGTGGATGACGCCGGTGATGCCGCCGAGCGTTGCGGAGGTTTCGACGAGTACGTGGACTGACTCGCGCGAGGACACGTCGACGGTTGTTGTGCTCACCTCGAAGCCGGCGTTGTTCAACACGTCGGCGGCGGCGTCGGCGTTGTCCTGGCGCAGGTCCGCGAGCACGATGTGCTTGCCGGCGCTGACCCGCCGGGCGATGGCTTGGCCGATCGAGCCGGCTCCGATGACGACGACGACTTCGCTCATGATCATCTCCTTCGCTATTGACTTGACTGAATGCGGCCCGGGTGCGGGTCAGGCGGCGGCTTTGCTGTTGTGCGGCCTGTCATGTCCGGGGCGTCAGCCGGAGCGTGGTGGCGCGTGGTTGGCGTCGCCCGCGCGTACGACCCGTCCGGCGGAGCTCGTCCTCGGTCCACGCGACCATTGGAGGCTCCCGACCCGGACGAGCGACTTGATCGCAGCGTCCGGCCGATCGCCGGCGGTGATGTTCCGGGGTTCGTTGAAGATCGCAGCGCGCACAGCCGGCCGCCTCCTCAGTTCGCTTCAGTTCGACCACATGCTCCACGTTGACACGCGTGCAGCGAAACTGGGAGGCGCTTGGAGTCGTAGCCCAGTTGCGGTATTGACGGCCCTTGCCGTGGGCGAATATGATCGCTCTCGGCGGGGCTACCGGCCAACCGTTCCAGCAACTCTTCCAGGGAAGGACTCGCTTTGGGGCCGAGGCTCGTGGGGCACGCGCGGTTACGAGCATCATTCTGGTGTTGGGGTGTGGTCGCGGTGGTTCTCCTCGTTCTCCTCGCGCGGGCTTCGGTGGCGGGTGCCGCGACGGATTGGTCGAGTCCGGCGCTGCTGTCGTCGGGCACGCTGCGCTCGGCTCCGGTGCTGGAGGTCGACGCGGCTGGCGACGCGTTCGCGGCGTGGACCGCGTACGACGGCTCGGGGACGAATACCGACCGAACGGCGATCGAGGCGACGCAACGCTCAGCGTCGGGAGCGTTCGCGCAGCCCGAGACGCTGCAAACCCAGGATCCGGATCCGAAGAACCAGGCCACAGGCGGCGGCGACTCGCCGAGCATCGGCGTGGCCGATGACGGAACCGCCACCCTGGCCTGGCGTCCGATCGGCAACGACCGCCCGGTGTTCGCGACCAGGACCCTGACTGCCGACTGGACCGCGCCCGCGCCACTCGCCCAAGATGCCGGCGACGCCACCGGGCGGGTGCTCGTCGAGCCGGGCGGCCACCGGGCCGCGCTCGTCGGCGGCGGTTGCCTGACGACGAACCTCGCGGACCCCACCGGCCTCGTCTGCCTGGCCGATCCGGGGAGCGCCCAGGGGGCCGCCGACGTGCTCGCAGACGGGAGCGCGGTGATGGTCACCACCGACGCCGGCCCTTCGGGGTCGACGCTGATCGACACGCGAACGCTCGCCGCCGGCTCGACGAGCAGCTCGGCCTTCGGATCCCCGGTGACCGTCGCGACCGAGCCATCCGGGACGAGCGCGTTCGATCTTCAGCTGCGCGTGACGCATTCGGGCGACGCGTATCTCGCGTTTCTGACCAACAACGGCTCGTCCGGGAGCGATTCGCTCATCGCCGCGACGCTCCATTCCGGCGTCTGGTCGGCTCCGACGACGATCTCGACGGACGTGGAGCCACACTATTCGCTTGGCGTCGATCGGGGCAGCGGCTCGATGATCCTGGCCTGGGCGCAATCGACCGCGTCGACCGATGAGATCGAGGCCGCGACGGCGGCCTCCCCGGCTGCGTCGCTGTCCTCGCCGGTGACCCTTGACAGTGACGCGTTTTCTTCCCCGGGCGTGTCCGCGGCGGCGAGCGGCGACGGGACCGGCGTCGTGGCGTGGGCCCATTCCGACGCGAGTGTCCGGGCATCGCTGCTCGGCAGTGGCGGCTTCGGCGCCGCCGAGACGGTTTCGTCGGCGGGCGAGCAGGCGACGGCGATCACCGCTGCCGCGCGTGGCGTCCCGGCGCTCCTGTGGACCGCGCAGGACGGGGACGTGCAGACGGTCGAGTCGGCGAGCGCCGGCGCGCCGACGAGTCCCGGGCAGCCGCCGGTCTGCTTGGACACGACAGGGCAGGTCCTTCGGAACGGGTCAGAGTCGATCGGGCTGGCGTGCAGCGACGCGGCCGGCCTGCCGATCACGATCGCGATCGTCGGCGCGCCCGCCCACGGTTCGCTCGGCGCGGTCGATCAGGCGTCGCGGTCGGTTCTCTACACCCCGAGCGCGGGCTACACCGGCACCGACACGTTCACCTATCAGGCGTCCGACGGAACGCGGACCTCGGCCATCGCCCAGGCCAAGATCAGTGTTGTGTTCCACCCTCCGGTGTGCGGCACAGGGGCCACCACGGAGGCCAACATGCCGGTGACGCTCTTCCTGGCGTGTGCCAACCCCGACGGCTATCCGCTCACCTTCTCGATCGTCACTTCGCCCCGACACGGCACACTGTCGGCGATCAAGGGGGGCTACGTCGACTACACCCCGGACAGGGGCTACGCCGGAAACGACAGCTTCGGGTATGTGGCCAGAACCCCGGACGGCGCGAGCTACCCCGGAACCGCCTCCATCCTGGTCTACCCCACGCCGAGCTGGTGGTCTACCGAGGGGATCACGGTCACGTCCGGTGGGTGCCTCGGCCAGACCGCCACCGGGTCGTTGATCCTTTGCTGGATCGGAATCGATTGTCCGATGGGCGGCAACTGCACGATCAACGGCAGCTTTGGCAGCTCCGCCAACGGCAGCCGAGACGTCGCCGACGGTGCCGCGGCGGAGCAGCGCGCATCCACTCTTGCGCAGCGACGCGCCCCGGCGCTCGCCCAGCCGTTCCGCGTCACCGTCAAGGCCGGCGCCAAGCGGAAGGTGCCTGTCAAGCTGACGCGTGCCGGTGAGGCGCAGCTGAAGCGGCGCGGCAAGGTGACGGTCGTCCTCCATCTCACGATTCGGGAGGGTGGCAGCGTCGTCACGGTGACCAAGCGGATCCATATCCAGCTCGTCAAGAGGCGCAGCCGCCATCATGGGTGAACCGGCCGCGACCGCTCGGCCGACCGGCGTCGCAGCCCAGATGGCGGGTCACGCGCGGGGCTTCGCCGCGGCCGTCGTCATCTGCGCCGCTTTCACCTTGCTCGCGCCCGCGGCTCACGCGACGCCGCCCGGCGTCAACGGCGTGATCGTCGAGCCCGAGATGACGTCGGGGACCGCGTGCCATTTCGTCCAGCGCCAGCCTGACGGCAGCCACCCGACCGAGCTGCTCTCGACGTGCCCCGATCTCTCGATCGACGGAGGCGGCATGACGGCCGAGACCGACTTCGACGGAACGAGCGGGATCGAGATCCGAGTCGGCGGGGTGCTCCAGCGGACGATCACCGTCGCCGACCGGCCCACCGGATACGGGTACGCCTACGTCGCGCTGTCACCGGACGGGGCGTGGGTGGCCTTCGAGCTGCTTCCGATCATCGGCAGCCACGCCGCCAGCCTGTACGTCGCGCCGACCGACGGCTCGAGCGCGCCGCGCGAGCTGATCTCCTATGTCCCGGACAGCGGGAACGGCGCGATCGCGTATTACCCAACCTGGACGCCGGATTCGAAGCGGCTCGTGACATTTCTCAAGCTCTCCACCCCGGAATACGACGGATACGAGGAGCTCGTGTCGATCGATGTGTCGAGCGGCACAGCCGCCTCCCTCGCGACGGCGTCCGACATCGCGCCGACCGACCACAACGACTGGACCGCAACCGTGGACACGTTTACGGTCGACGACGTCTCGCCGGACGGCACGCGCGCGCTCATCGACGCCGGCCGGCTCAGCGGCTTCGGTACTGAGAACCGGCTGTTCGAGGTCACCCTCGGCTCGAGCAGCGCAACCCGGGTCTCCAACAGCGAGTACGACCTGCCGCAGAGCCTTGTCGCAGCCGCGGTCTACTCCCCGGACGGGACCGAGCTCGCGATCCACGTGCTCGACGAAAGCAGCGCCACCCCGTTCAACGGCGAGTATCTGGTCCTGCATCGGCTCCATGACACCAACCCGGCGGATGACCACACGATCTCGGTGCTGTCGACCTCGGCATACGTATCCCTGGGGAACATGGTCTGGCAGCCCGTGGACAGCGTGTCGATCGATTCTCCGGCCGCCGACACGATCGTCGACGCCGACGCCGCCGAGCACGCTGGGGCGGGTGATTCGGCCGGGGTCGTGAAGGCAACGATCACCGGGAGCGACTTTGACTCGTGGTGCTACACGGTCGGTCCCGTGTCACCTCCACCCGCGTCGATCTGCAAGACCCCGCTGACCGGCGCCTCGCCCCATCACGTGACGATCCCCTACAAGGACATCGCTGACCGCCTGAAGCAGGGTCCGAACACGATCACGGTCTACGGGGTGACCAACAGCGGCCAGGTGATCAGTGCGACGAGGACCTTCCAGTGGCATCTGCCGCCGATCATCTTCGTCCCCGGCTTCGGCGGCTCGGAGATCGACTGCGCCACCGGCCACGTGCTCTTCCCGCAGCTGACGGGCGGGTACTGGATCGATTTCAAGCACATGAGGCTCGCCGACGACGGATTCTCGCCCTACCCCGACGGCGATTCGTGCACACGAACGGCGACGGCGACCGGCCTCGTCCGGTCGGTCAATCTCGGCCCACTCTCGATCGACATCTACGGCGCCGGGGAGGACTGGCTGAAGGGTCTGAGCGATCCGGCGAACGGCCGGCCGGAGTACACCTACTACTACGACTGGCGCAAGTCGCCGAGCGTTAATGCCGACGGTCTCAATCAGACGGTCGACGACGCGCGGGCGGCCGCGCACGTGGGAAAGGTCGTGCTCGTCGCTCACTCAATGGGCGGCCTCGTCATCCGGGCCTTCCTCGCCAGCCCTGACCACGCCGCCAAGGTGACACGCGCGATCACGCTCGGCACACCGTACTGGGGCGCGCCGAAGTCGATCTTCCCGATCGAGGAGGGCCACGAGGTACCCGACATCGGCGCGTACCAGATCGACCCGTTCGCCAAGAACGGAGAATTCCAGCTCTTCGCGGCAACATCGTCCGGCCTCGACTCGCTGCTGCCCAGCGACAACTTTCCGTGGCCGTGGCTCGGCGTGGAGGGATCCGACGGCCATTCCGTGTCGTGGATCCGCCAGGCTCAGCTGGGGGCTTTCCTGCAGACGAACTTCGGCGCCTCGGGGAGCCTCATCAATGCCGCACGAGCGCTCCACGCCCAGATCGACGGCTTCCCGGCGACCGCGGTCGACTACCGGGCGGTTGTCTCGGGCGGCACACTCACCATCGACACAGTGATCCTCACGAAGGGGATCTTTGGTTGGAGCGCGTCGACCTTGACCGGCGATGGCGATGGGACGGTTCCGCTCAGCTCACAGAAGCAGCAGGCCGACACATTCATCCACAGCGTCCTCGGAGCCCAGGTGCCGATCTACGTTCAGTGCGGCGTCGGGCATATGGCGGAGACGGAGGACCCCGGGATCCAGGCGCGGCTGCAGGCGTGGATCTCCGACGGCAAACCCATCCCGGCGGGCGATTCGGGCGGGTGCACGGCGTCGGGTGACGAGTTGAACATCCCCGCCGACCCGAGCAGTGCCGGCGCCGCCCACGACGCGACGGCCGCGCTCGCGACGCAGGTGCCGGGAGCACTCACGCTCGAGCAGGCACAGGTCCGTGGGCTGGTCCAGGTGCTCACCTTCCCCGATCACCAGATCGTGCTGACGGACTCCCAGCGCCCGGTCGATCTCGCGCTCCCGCCCGGCGTCCATGACCTAACGGTCACTCCGTTGTTGGACTCGAAGCGGGGTGCGGCTCAGCGATACAGCTCCTCGGCCGCGATCTCGTCCGTCTTGGTGTCCGGCGCCACCGTACGGCCGAGCGCCGGCGGCACGGCGCTGCATCCGGTCCACGGCGTGCTCGCAACTCCCCGGACGGTGGCGATCGTTCGCATCCGGGGGAGCCATGCCGTCGTCAACGTTCGCGCGACCGGAGGGACGCCGTACGTGCGGCTCGGGTCGCGCGCCGCGCGGCCCTGGCGCAGCGCCATCACGCTGCCGGGCTCGCAGCTCAGGACCGTCGCGTTCGCTGCGGTCAACGGTTTCGGGACCGCCGAGCCCCAACACTTCATACGCGCCACCAGCGCTATCCGCAGCCGCAACGGAATCACCGTGACGGTCGTGTGCAATCGCGCCGAAACGGGGCCCTGCATCGGCACTCTGGGAGAGGGCCGCGCCCGAGTGGCCTACTCGGTCGCGCCAGGCCACACCCGGCTGGTAACCCTGCGCAAAGGACGCGGCGGAACGATCTCCGTTTTCGATCACACCACCCTCATCGAGCAGCTCATCACCCACTGAGCCGGTCACGGCCTCGATTCCGGCATCGAGCAGCGCCCTCGCGCGATGCCGCGCACCGGCCAAGACCGCCGCCCTCACCCGACGGCCCGACCACCCCTCGGCCGGGGTTTGGTCCGCAGAAAGCGTCATCTCATCGAGCTCGTCCTCGCCGAGGTCGAGGTGCCCCCGCCCACCGGGCACTGGGCCGAGGACCTTCGAGCGGTCGCGCGCGGCGCGAAGGACGGTCCTCGCCCATCCATACGTCGTCCCGCTGCTCGGCACACGACCCCCGATCACCCAGCCGGCGTTCGCGCTCGTGGAGGCGATTACGTCAATCCTGCTTGAGGCCGGCCTGAGCGAGGAACAGGCCGCCGACGGGTTTGACTGCCTCGGTCGGATGATCGTCGGTCACGCCCTTGCAGAAGCCGGCCGGCCCCCGGGCGGCGAGGTCGACGGCGGCGAGCAAGCGCACCGCCACGCGCAGGAGACTCTGCCCGCGAAGCGTTACCCCGCGCTCGCGCGCGTGCAGCGTGCCGCAGTGCGTCACGACCCCAACCGGCTCTTCGAGCTGGCGCTCGACGGCCTGCTGCTCGCGCTCACTGCGCGCCGTCCCCCGGGCACAGCTCAAGGCGCTGCCTCAGCGCGAGCCTGATCCTGCCCAAGTCGTCGGGCACAAGGCCAAGCGTTGATTCGCAACCGGCCGGCGGCAACGGTCTCGCCATCAATCGGGGAAAGAACATCGGAGTTGAGCGCCACGAGTGGGCATCTCGAGCATGTTTCTTGAAAAAGTCGATCAAATCAGCTGACTATGCGTGCCGATTTCGTTGCCCAACAGCTGGCGCAGCTGCCGCAGGGCGCTCGGCGGGAGCCCCGCAGCCTCGAAGGATCGTGCTTGCGTGCCCCTCGGGGCTGACGACCTCGAAGGATTCCTCTTGCACCGACGCGGTGCTCATTCCGGTGACCTCCGGTCCGGAGCTTCCAGTTGGATCTACTTGATCTACTCGATTGAATTTCTCAAAATACTCAATTCGGGACACCAAATGACGATGACCGAAACCGCCCATCCCACAGGCGGCTTTGCTCCCGCACCTGAGTGGACCCAAGCTCCAGGAACGTCCCGCCCGACCTTACGTAGGCTCGTCGAAGCCGGGATCGTGTTTGCCGTGTTCGACTCACACGAGCACTCACGGTTATAGCGGTCGATTCCCGGGGTTTCGGCAGGGAGATCGATTCCCTGCCAAAACCGCTCGGGGTCAGCGAAGCCAATGAATGAAGCTCTCGTACAGCGGACCGGCGGCGATCAACCGGTCAAGCGACGTGACCAACGGCCCGATCGACGCCGGCGCCTGCGGGAACCGCCGCGGGTTGAGCATGACGATCCCGCGGTGCGGCCGGTTCTGAGCGCGGTAGTGTCGATCGAGCTCCAGGAAGTCGTCCCGGTTGTAGGTCACGATCGAGCGCTCAGCAGTCTGCGCGTACTCGAACAGGTCTGCGTCGCTCAGTCCCCGAAGCTCGCGACGCTCGCTGACCGCCCCCACGTCGCTGCCGCGGTCACGGAGCTGCTCGGCGACGAGCTCCGAGATCATCTCGTCGAGGAGCAGCTTCACCGCGTGAGGCTCTGGTCACGCCAGCGCCGCTCGGCCTCGTCCGCTGCCTCGTGGTTGCGGCGAATCCGTTCCTCGATCTCGTCGGGATACTCGCTGTAGTAGCCAACCGCGTCACGCACCTGCCTGACCGTCAGTGACGAGAACTCGGCCGTCGCCTCGATCGCGCCGTCGCCCTCCAGACCGGTCGACCGCAGCGCGCCGATCACCTCCCACACGTCCGGACCGGCCACCAGCCCCGCCCGCCGGCCGGTCGGCCCATCACGGAACACGATCCCGGGATGGTCATCCATCCGCACCCCCTCATCGATGTACCGCTCCGCGAGCCGCGACTTGTTCAGCCCCGAACGCGCCCCGCGCCGCTCCAGCCGATCGACGACGTCCGCATCCAAACGGGCAGAAAATTGCCGCGCAGCCGCCATGTCATACAGTGTAACGCGGTTTTCGCGGAGCGCTGGTGCCGACATGGCGTCGGATATCGCGCGGCTTGTGTCCGTGGCGATCCGCCGCCATATGATCGACGCAGGCGGTGGCGCCGGGGACCGAAGAGGAGGTAGTCATCGCGCTGGCAAACGTGCTATCGAGTGGCGCGGGCGAGTCTCGGGTTGCGGAGGAGCGGTTCCAGGACGCGCTCGGCGGCGCCGATCAGTACGGGCTCATCGAGCGCCCCGGGCACCAGTTCGATCTGGGTCGTTTGCGCGACCAGCGCGTTGGAGCGAGTTTCGGCGAGGAGCTGGGCGTCGCGTTGGCGAACGAGTTCGCGGTGGATGCCGAGCAGGGCGATGCGGTCGGGGTCGAGGAGGTTGATGAGACCCGTGAGGCCGGTCGCCAGCCATGTGGTCACCTGGTCGACGGCCTTGTCGCACTGCTTGTCCCCGCTGCGGGCGGCCTCGAGCACGAGGCTCGCCGCGGCCGCCGGGTTGGTCGCCGGCAGCGGGCGTCTGGCGGCGCGGAGCAGCGCTTGACTGTCGCATTGAACCTGCAGGCACCCACGCGCTCCGCATGGGCACCGGCGCCCGCGAGGATTGACTTGGAGGTGTCCGGCCTCCAGCCCGTAGCCGGCGCTGCCCGTGAACAGCTCTCCGTCGTGTACGAGACCTCCCCCGACGCCAACCTCCTCGGCCAGTAGGCACAGGAACGTGGTCGCGCCTGCGCCGGCGCCGTGGCGATACTCGCCAAGCGTGGCGAGGTTGGCATCGTTTCCAACCTCGATCGTGATCCCGGGGCCGGCATCACGGGCGAGCAAGGCGCGCAGATCGATCGACTTCCAGCCCAGGTACGGAGCCGAGTGCACGAACCCGTCGCGGCGTACGAGCCCCGGGACCGCAACCCCGATGCCGGCGACAGGGCGGCTCGCCTGCTTCCGCGTCTCGCGCCGGATCCAGCGGCGCACGCACGCGCGGACAGCAGCCAGGTCGCTCGGATCGACATCGGCCAGCTCGAGGCTGATGATCTGCGATCCGAGACCGACACATGCCAACCTCAGGCGACTCTGGTGCACCTGGACGGCCAACGCGACCGGACCTGCGGGATCGATCGCGACAATCGGGGATGGACGACCAGGGCGCCGACGGCTGCGGTCCGGCTCTCCCGTGCGCACGAGCCGAAGCTGCTCCAACTCGCTGACGAGCTCCCCGACCGCAGTTCGGCTCAGCCGCAGATCGTGGGTCAGATCCGCGCGGGAGACGCCGCCACGCTGATGAACGAGTTGTAGGGCGCGGGCCAGTGGCGGCCCGCTGAGGCTTGAGTGTTTCGGCACCGAGCGTGTATGATTTGTCCAGTAAGTTTACAAATCTGTGGGTAGCTTCGGAGGTGGGCGATCCGACCCCAAGCATCACAGACTGAGGTCTCACGACTACTGGTCGGGGCCCTGGGGTGCGTCGGGTTCTGGCTCAACGGTCTCGGTCCTGTGCTTCCACTGCTCCAGCGCGACATGCACACATCGCGTGGCGCGGTGGCGGCCTATCCGAGCGCCTTCGCGATCGGCCTCGTGTGCGTTGGGCTGGTGGCGCCAAGCCTCGCCGGCCCGGGGCGTCGTCACAACGCGTTCGTGCTCGCATTGCTTGCGATGGCCGCGGGAGCAGTCGTTCTGTCGACATCCATCGTGCCGGGGGTGTCGTTGCTCGGCGCGTTGGCGATGGGGATCGGCGCGGCTGTGATCGTGGCTCTCGCTCCTGCGCTGGGCACCGACACGGAGGGCGCCAGTGCGACCGGGCTGCTGTCGCGGGCCAACGCGCTGTCCAGCGCGGCCGGACTGGTAGCACCGCTTCTGCTCGCCGGCGCGATCGCGGTCGGCGTGGGCTGGCAAACGGGCTATCTGCTCGCGCCGGTGCTTGCGACGCTGGCGCTGCTCGTCGTGCTCCACCGACGAACTCTTCCGGACGCGCGCCCGAAGCCAGGGCGCCTGGACCCGGGTGGACAGCCCGTGCTTCCGGGGGAGCAGCCGTCCGTCCGGTTGTGGCTCAGCTTGCTGCTTTCCGTCTCGGTCGAGTTCTGCATGGTGTTCTGGGCGGCGAGCTACCTGCGCGAGGACCTCGGGCTGCGGAGCGCCGCCGCGACCGCTCTCGCCGGCGCGTTTCTCGCGGGGATGGCCCTCGGACGCGCCGCGGTCGCCGCGATCGCTCGGCTGACAAAGACGATCGAGGCAACAGTCCAGCTTGCCGTGATCGTGGCGCTCACTGGGTTCCTGATCTTCTGGGCCGCCGGCGCGGCGTGGGTCGCGACAATCGGACTGGCTGGCACCGGTCTTGGCATCGCGCTGCTCTACCCGATCACCGTCGCCCGCTACGTCCGCGTGGCGGACGCCAGCTCGACCCACGCCAGCGCTCGCGCGGCGCTCGCGTCAGGTTGTGCCATCGGCGTCGCGCCCCTCGTGCTGGCGCTGATCAGCGATGCGGTCGGGCTGCGGGCGGCGTACCTGCTCGTACCGATGCTGTTTGCGCTGCTGATCGTCAATACCGGCCGCGGTGTTCACCCGCTGGTGGTCACGTGAGCGAAGCCGTACCGAGGCCGCGGCTCGACCACGACGGCGCGCGAACGCGCCGGCCTCATCCAGGCCGCGCGGAGGCGGTGGTTGTCGGTGTTGCGGTTGCGTCAGGCGATGTAGCGCCGGATCAGCTTGGCCTGGGTCGCGTGGTCGGGATGGTCGATGCCGGCGAGGTGAAGTAGCGCAGCGCCCGGAACTGTGCCTCGATCCGGTTCAGCCACGAGGCGTAGTGCGGCGTGTAGGCGAGCTCGACGTTGTTGGCCGCAGCCCACTCGCGCACGACCTCGCCCTTGTGCGGGATGAAGTTGTCAAGCACGAAGTGCAGGCGGATCTCGGGCGGGTAGAGCGGGCGGATGTAGCGGCAGAACTCGAGGAACTGGACGAAGCGGCCCGCGCCCCGCTGACATCAGCGACCGCGGCGCCCAGCTGCGACCGCCGGGCTCTCGAGAAACCGATCCCGAGCAGGAACTTCGCCAACCACGAACTCAAACCTTGTTATGGAAACCCGGAAACAATGCCGGTCGCTCCACTAGCTCGTGCTCCGGCCCGTCGTACATGTCGAAGTGATCGACGCCGGGATCCACCCGCAGCTCTCCATGCAGGGCGCGCCGTGCGGCGGCGATCGCTGCCGCGGAGCGCGCCACCTGGTCGTCGGCCCCGACGCAGACCAACCACGGGCCAGGCGTGTCAGGTCATTCAGGATCTCGAACGAGGCGGCCGTGGACGATCAGCTCGCCCGCGGAGCGGATCATGCCGAGCAGGCCTCGTGACATACCGAGTCGGCGATGGTCGGCGTGTGTGCGAGCCTCGACCTCGAGTTCGTCGCCGGCCTTGCGCAGCGTCGCCTCCAGGTCGAGCGGCATGCTGTCGCCGGCGGCGTACAGCCGGCCGGTGACCTTCAGACGCTCGCCGTCGAGCTTGGCGCTGTCAGAGACGAAGCGGACCTGCGGGTGACGCTCGGCGTCGAAGAAATCAGACGAGCGCAGGTGCTTGTCACGGAACTTGTTGCCAGTGTCGAGGCTGGACGCGTCGATCGTCAGCTCGATCGCCGGCTCGCGCCGCAGCGCGAGTGTGCCGTCGTAGCGATCGAAGTGGCCCTTGACGGTCGCAAGGCCCCACAGCGTTGGGACGCGGAACTCGACGGCCGACCGTGTCGGATCGATCCGCCAGCGCGACGCCTCGACGTCGCGCGTGACGACGGGTTTGGGAGTGGTGGTGCTCATCGGTGTCTCCTTTGCATGTTCCGGTGAGCTCAATCCTGCGCGGCCGGAGGGTGAGCAGTCATCACGCAATTCGCGTGAACGCAGGCGGGCCGGCGAGCGCGAATCACGCAAACGTGGTGATGTGCACTCACCCGACGGAATCGCAGCCTTCAGGCATGGCTGCGAGCGAGTCAACGCATGACGGCGCACGGTTGGCACGCGGCCGCCACCGCGTCGTGATTGTCGGCGCCGGCTTTGGCGGCCTATTCGCCGCCAAGGCGCTGCGCCGCGCGGACGTCCAGGTGACGGTCATCGACCGAACCAACCATCACCTGTTCCAACCGCTGCTCTACCAGATGGCGACCGGCATCCTCGCCGAGGGCGACATCGCCCCACCCGTGCGGGACGTGCTGCGGCGCCAGCGCAACGCCACCGTGATGCTCGGAGAGGTCGAGGAGATCGACCTGCGCGCGCGCCGCCTCACCGTCACCACAGTCGGATTGCACAGCGCGGTCGAGTACGACAGCCTGATCCTCGCGACGGGTGCCGACCAGTCGTACTTCGGCCATCCCGAGTTCGCGCGCCACGCGCCGGGCATGAAGACGATCGACCACGCGCTCGAGTTGCGGGGACGGATCTTCGGCGCCTTCGAGATGGCCGAGCGTGAGCCTGATCCGGCGCTGCGGAGAATCTGGCTGACGTTCGTCGTCGTCGGCGCCGGACCGACCGGCGTCGAGCTGGCGGGGCAGATCGCGGAGCTCGCGCATCGCTCGCTGAAGCGCAACTTTCGCCATATCGATCCGAGCGAGGCACGGATCGTGCTGCTCGACGCCGCCCCGAGGATCCTCGGCGGCTTCCCCGAGTCGCTGCAGCGGCGCACCGCCCGCCACTTGGAGCACATGGGAGTCGAGATCCACCTCGGCGCGATGGTCAGCGGCGTGGACGAGCGTGGCATCGACACCAGCGCCGATCATCCGCGGCTGCGGCGGATCGACGCCGCAACGAAGATCTGGGCGGCGGGTGTCGAGGCATCTCGGTTGGGGAGGACGGTCGCCGAGGCGGCCGGGGCCGAGGTCGATCGCGCCGGGCGAGTCCGGGTCGACCCGGATTGCACGCTGCCGGGGTACCCGGAGGTGTTCGTGATCGGCGACCTGATGAGTCTCGACGATCTCCCGGGCGTGGCGCAGGTCGCGATTCAGTCCGGTCGCCACGCCGCCGACACGATCGTCCGCCGCCTACACGGTGACGTGTCGCAGCAGCGGTTTCATTATCGCGACAAGGGAACGATGGCGACGATCTCGCGCTTTGACGCGATCGCCAGCGTCGGGCAGCTGCGCGTGTCGGGCTTTATCGGCTGGCTGATGTGGCTCGCCGTGCACCTCTTCGCGCTGACCGGCTTCAAGAACCGTCTGGCCGTGCTCTTCAACTGGACGGTCGCGTTCCTCGGTCGCGGGCGCCCCCAACGTGCGATCACGATCCAGCAGATCTTCGCCCGACAGGTCTCCGACGCGCAGGAAGCGGCGATCAGAAGTGACGCCGCGGCGTTCCACCGTGCCGAGAGAGGATCGTCGGCGTGAGCGGCGGGGAGGGGGTCTGTCGAGACCCCTTTGAACGACCCTTTCGAACGCCACGTTCTCGCCACTCGGGCCGGAACGGCTATCTGATCTCGATGCGATTGGTGACCTCGCCTACGCCGTCCAGGCTCGTGACGTCCTCGACCGCGGCAGCACTCTCAGACTCGTCCCTGACGTAGCCCGTCAGCGTCAGGTGCCCGCCGGAAACCTTCACGTGGATGTGCGTCGAACTAATCCTCGAGTCCGCCGTCAGCCGCTGCAGCGCCGCAACCCTGATCTCGTCGTCGGCGCGCCGGGACGGGATCGGCGGGTGGACGTTTAGGTCGTCGATGACGACCTCGAAGACACCGCTCACCTGTCGCGCATCGTGCGCAGCTGCGAGACGCTCCGGAAGCGTGCCGACCGCGCCGCGGAGCACGACGGTGCCGATTTCGTCGGCCGAAACTGCGATCAGCTCAGGGTGTTTGATCCGGCCATCGCGACCTAACGCCGCTCGTACATCGTTTTCTATGCGGCTGTTCGTGAACATAGTTGGACCTGTTGGACTCGAGTGGACGTGGGCCTCTGAGTCTCCGGCCCGCGCGGGTGAGTGGTCATCATCCGCTTTGCGTGATTCAGCCGACCGGTGAGCGGCGCGCGGTGCAGTTCCAGTGCGACACCAGTCCGAGAGCGACGCGGCTTTGTGGCCGTGTCCGACATCCCCGGCGTTGGTAGGATCACGAACAAGATCACCGTCATCACCGCTGGCATCGACGGCTGATCGGCGGCCTCAAACTCCTGAGGTTGGCATCGCCATGACCCCCGGCCCTTCAGATCCTCCGCGCGACGAAGCTACTGCGGGCGCGCGGCAGCGCGGGGTGTCCGTTCTGCTGTGCTACGACGGCTCCGACGACGCGCAACACGCGATCAGCTCCGCCGCAGCGCTGCTCGGGCCGAGCTCCGCGGTCGTGTTCCACGCCCGCGGCCGACACTCGTCTGCGCCGCTGGCGCAGTCCGGCGCTGACCTGGCACGGCGCCACCAATTCGGCCCCGTTTCAACGGCCGAGGTGGACGGGGAGCCGAGCGGTGCCGCGATCCTCGCGACGGCACACGAGCATCGTGTCGCGTTGATCGTCGTCGGCTCACAGGGCATGACCGGTCTCCCGTCATCACCGCTTGGCAGCGTGTCAAGCTCGTTGCTCGGGCGGACGGACCTCCCCGTTCTGGTCGTGCGTTCACCGAACGACCCGGAGACGTTCGACGTGAGTGGACCGATCTTCGTGTGCTACGACGGCTCTGCCGAATCCCACGGTGCGATCGAGGCCGCCGCGGACCTTCTCGTTCGCGGTGAGGCGATCGTCGCATCGTTTCTGGAACCGGTCGACGACATTGCCCTGCGACAGCGGTCATTGCCGTGGCCCGCGCCGGCGACGATGGAGCGCCGGCTCGCCCGACTCGATCTTGGCGAAGCCGAGCTCCTCACGCAGCGCCCGAGCGAGGGCGTCGCCCTCGCCGCCAGCCGCGGCCTGGCTGCGCGGCCGCTGGTCGTGGAAGCCGCCGGCGAGGCCTGGTCCGAGCTGCTCGATCTTGCCACCGACGCAGCCGCATGCTGCATCGCCATGGGCCACCACCCGACCACCAAGCGCCTCGACAGCACGGCCTTCCGCGTCGTGTGTCACACGGACCGTCCAGTCCTGGTCGTACCTCGCTAAGCGAGGCCGGGTCGACGAGGGCGCCGCGGCGGCCGCGGCGCCCTGTTAACCCGATCGACCGCCTCGGTCGCGATCCACAGCGCGGTATCAAAGCCGACGCTCCGATCGGTCCCCTGAACATCGTTGTCGATCGTCTTCGGGATGCCCAAGACCCGCACGCCGCGGCCCGCGAGGCGCCGCGCCTCCGCCAGCGTCCCGTCCCCCCGACCACGAGCAACGCGGCGATGCGATCGCGACTGAGCGTATCCAGGGCGCGGTCTGTGGCGCCGGGATGCTCGCTCGGGTGATACCGCGAGGTCCCGAGCATCGTTCCCACCCGTCACGAGGATCGCGTGCGTGGAGGCGCCCGTCAGCTCCAGGCTACGGCCATCGGTGACGCCGTGCAGCCCGTGGCGGTAGCCGATCACGGTATCCCCATAGACACCCTCCGCGGTACGAACGACAGCCCGGATCACCGCGTTCAATCCGGGGGCAGTCACCACCCGCCCGTCAGGATGCCGAGACGCACGTTTCACGCTCACCTTGGGCCCATCGTCCGCTGCGCCCGATCACGCGTGCGGGTTCAGGTCGATGGCGCGGATCGTCTCTTCGCTCGGCAGCTTGGCAAGGATCCCCTTCACCACGTCCTCGATGTCGCTCTCCTCGTGTCCGAGATCGTCGCCATAGGTCTTGAGCGCCGTGTACAGGACCTTCAGCTGAGGTGCAGTGAGGTACAGCGTGAACGCGGTCTCGTCTGGTTTGATCAAATCGTCCGCCATGGCATCAGCATGACGCCGCTCACGGTGAGCCGGCGTCACACGTTCTGCGTGATTGCGACGGCCTGGTCAGAGCCTTCTGCGAGAGCCCGAAGATCTGGCGGCCGGCGACGGCGACGAGGGCGCCGGCGAGGGCGGTGCCGGCGGCGATGCCGAGGTTCGCGAGGTCGAGAGGCTTTGAGGCCGAGCTCGTGCCCGAGAGGTGTGAGCGGGACGGGCAGGGCGGTTGCGGTGGCGGTCGAGGAAGTGTGCGGCCGATTGCGAGGCTTTCGGCGCATGACGGTCGGCGAGCTCGGCTCGGAGGTGAAGGCGACCGAGGCGCCGAGGTCCATGAACATCTCGAGCAGCACGATCACCGCGGGCGCGAACGGAGAGGCGAAGCCGAGCGCGCGCTTCTGGAACGCGGCGGGGTGAAGCGTCATCACGGTGGTTTGCGTGATTCGTCTCCGATGGCAGTGATCGGCGGACGATCGGCCGGGACCGCACGCGAATCACTCGAAACGAGTGACGACAGCTCACGTCGCTTCCGGCGACTCTGCAGCTCCAATGTCTGGGCCTGCCGCGTAGGCGGATTTCGGTGTCGTACCTCCTCGCCTTCCTTGGCTTTGCCGCCCTGATCATCCTCCACGAGGCGGGACACTTCACGGCTGCCAAGGCCGTCGGGATGTACGTCGAACGCTTCTCGCTGTTCTTCCCGCCGACGATCGCGAGGATCCGACACGGCGACACCGAGTACTGCATCGGAGCGGTCCCGCTCGGCGGCTACACGACGATCGCAGGGATGGATCCTCGGGAGAAGTTGCCGCCTGAGGTCGCGCCGCGCGCGTACTGCAACCAGCCGGTGTGGAAACGGATCGTGGTCGTATCAGCGGGTCCGATCGTGAATCTCCTGATCGCGTTCGTGATCGTGTGGGCGCTGTTCCTGTCACACGGCGAGGCCGTCGCCACTACACGCGTTGCCTCGGTAAGTGCCGGAACGCCAGCGGCAGGGGTGCTGAGGGTCGGCGACGAGGTCGCGTCGGTGGATGGCGTCACCCACCCCATTGCTGCGATGCAGAGGGAGATCGAAAGCCACCGCTGCGCCGGGAGCCAGCGGCCAGGCTGCCGTGCGACGACTCCGGCGCGCATCGTCGTTCAACGGGGCGCTCGCCGCCTGACTCTGGCGATCCGCCCGACCTACGTCGCCGCCGACGACCGCATGGAGATCGGGTTCGCGTTCGCCGAAGCGCGGAGAAAGGTGAGCGGCGGCCGCGCCGCGTCGCTGGCCGTCAGCGGGTTGTGGACCGTGACGAAAGACACCGTCTCAGCGATCGTCCGGATCTGGGAGCCTCGTGAGCGCAAGCAGCTGCATGGGGTGGTCGGCGGCTACACCGCGGTCCAGAAATCATTCGCCGAGTCGCCGGCGCTGGCGCTCCAGGTGCTCGCGCTGATCTCGCTCTCGCTCGGCGTCGTCAACCTGTTCCCGTTCCTGCCACTCGACGGGGGTCACATCTTCTTCGCGCTGGTTGAGGGGATCACCGGGCGCAAGGTGCCGTACGACGTGATGGAGCAGGCGGGTGCGATTGGAACATTCCTGATCCTGGTGCTGTTCGCGGTCGGACTCGTCAACGACATCTCGACGCTGACGGGCTCGTGATTCACGGCCCGGTAGGAATGACCGACGGGACGTACGGCAACGGATGCGCCGTCCGGAGGCGAACGCTGCTCCCGAGTGCGCAAGCACGGTCCACGATCACGCACTCTGGGTTGGTGTTCATCGTGCTGATCGCGCTCGACATCGCAGGCGTGAAGCGCGCCGGACTGATCGCCGGAAGCGCGTTCACCGCGATCCTGCTCGCCCTGGCAGCCCAGCAGACGCTCGGCAACCTGTTCGCGGGCCTCGTGCTCGTGACGGCATGGCCGTTCCGCGTCCGCGAGCGCACACGGCTCCAGGCCGGAGCGCTCGCCGGCGTACCGAGGGTGTGGTGAGCTCGCTCGGGCTGATGTACACCACGCTCGCGCGCAGCGAGGACAGGATCATGATCCCCAACAACGGCGTCCCGTCCGCCGTTGTCGTTCCCGTCCGTCTCATGCAGGCGATCCTCGACGCCGCAGGCTCGCCGACGAGATCATCGAGACGCTCGGCGCGGTCACCGGAGAACACGCGATCATCGACGACTGAAGCGGCTCCTGGTGTGGGTGTTCCGAGCGGGGATCACGACACGTCAATCACCCAAAGTGTATGAAGACAACTCACCCCAATCGGGGCGACGCTCTCAGGCATGAGAACGTTGGTGCTGCTGCGACATGGCGAGAGCGAGTGGAATGCCACCGGCCAATTCACCGGCTGGGTGGACGTCGGCCTTTCGGAGAAAGGAGCCCGTGAGGCTGAGCACGGCGGGCGGCTGCTGGCAGAGGCGGAGATTCGTGTCGACATCGTGCACACGTCGGTGCTCAAGCGAGCGATCCAGACCGCGAACATCGCGCTCGAGGTAGCGGATCTCCAGTGGCTTCCCGTGCGCCGCTCCTGGCGGCTGAACGAGCGCCATTACGGAGCGCTCCAGGGCAAGAACAAGGCGCAGACCCGCGAGGAGTTCGGCGAGGAGCAGTTCATGCTCTGGCGCCGCTCCTACGACGTGCCGCCACCGCCGATCGCCGATGACGACCCTCTCTCCCAGGTCACCGATCCTCGCTACGCATCCCTCCCGCCCGAGCTCATCCCGCGCTCGGAGTGTCTCAAGGACGTGCTCGAGCGGATGCTGCCGTATTGGTACGACGCGATCGTGGCCGATCTGGTTGCGGGCAGGACCGTCCTCGTCGTCGCCCACGGCAATTCGCTGCGGGCCCTGGTGAAGCATCTCGACGGCATCGGCGACGAGGAGATCGCGGCGCTCAACCTTCCGACCGGCGTCCCGTTCGTCTACGAGCTCGACCACGACTTTCGCGTGACAAACCCCGGCGGCCGCTACCTGGACCCGGAAGCCGCCGCGGCGTCTGTGCGGGCAGTCGCGGCGCAGGGCCGTTGACATGAGCGCGATCGATTCGGTTCACGCGCGTCAGATCCTCGACAGCAGGGGGAATCCGACCGTCGAAGTCGACGTCCGGCTGGAGTCGGGCGCCGTCGGCCGAGCTGCCGTTCCGTCGGGAGCCTCCACGGGTGAGCACGAGGCGGTCGAGCTCCGAGACGGCGGGCCGGCGTTCGGCGGCAAGGGCGTAATGCATGCCGTCGAGCATGCCGGCGGCGAGATCGCGGCGGCCGTCCGCGGACACGAAGCTGCCGATCAGTCGGGGCTCGATCGGACGCTGATCGAGCTCGACGGAACGCCCACGAAGCAGCGGCTGGGCGCAAACGCGATCCTCGGCGTCTCGCTAGCCGTCGCTCGGGCCCACGCCGCGGAGCTCGACGCGCCGCTGTGGCGAAGCCTCGCCGGCGAGAGCGCCGATCTGCTCCCGACGCCGATGATGAACGTGCTGAACGGCGGCGTCCACGCCGACAACGGGCTTGACTTTCAGGAGTTCATGATCGTCCCGCTCGGCGCCGCCTCGTTCGCGGAGGCACTGCGGATGGGCGCGGAGACCTACCACCAGCTCAGGACGACGTTACGGACGCGCGGCCTGGCGACCGGACTTGGCGACGAGGGTGGGTTCGCGCCGGCGCTGTCGTCCAACGCGGCGGCGCTGGATCTGCTCGTGAGCGCGATCGAGGCAGCCGGCTACCGGCCTGGGGCGGACATCGCGCTTGCCATGGACGCGGCCAGCAGCCAGTTCTACCGCGATGGCCAGTATGTCCTGGCCCGTGACGGCAACACGCTTGCCTCGCGCGCGATGGTCGACTACTGGGAGCAGCTCCTCGACCGTTACCCGATCGTGCTGCTCGAGGACGGCATGGCCGAGGAGGACTGGGGCGGGTGGGCGGCGTTGACCGAGCGACTCGGCGATCGCATCGAGCTCGTCGGCGATGACATCTTCGTCACCAACGCGGAGATCCTGCGTCGAGGAGTAGAGGCCGGTGTGGCCAACGCGATCTTGATCAAGCCCAACCAGATCGGGACGCTCACCGAGACGCTCGAGACGATCGCGCTGGCGGGGACGTTCGGCTACCGGGCCGTCATCTCGCACCGCTCCGGCGAGACCGAGGACACGACGATCGCGGACCTCGCCGTCGCCACGGGCGTTGGGCAGATCAAGAGCGGCGCACCGGCGCGCACCGACCGGGTGGCTAAATACAACCAGCTACTGCGGATCGAGGAGGAGCTCGGCGAGAAGGCGCGCTTCGCCGGCCGCAGCGCGCTTGCGTACCGATGAGGTCGCTGCGCGAGCTGCACGAAAGCAGGCGGAGGTGATCTTGCATGCACGAAGCGCTGAGGACAATTGACGATCTCCAGGTGAACGGCCGGCGAGTCCTCGTGCGCGCCGACTTCAACGTCCCGCGGAGACAGGACGCATCCGGTGCTGTCGAGGTGGCGGACGACATGCGCATCGGGGCCGCGCTGCCGACGATCAGCGAACTTCGCGAGCGCGGCGCGCGCCTCGTCCTCGTCTCGCACCTGGGCCGGCCGAGGGATCGAGAACCGGAGCTCTCGATGCGCCCGGTGGCCGAGCGTCTCGCTGAACTCCTCGGAGCAACCGTGCTGCTCGCTCCCGAGGTCGTCGGCCCGGAGGTGCGACAGCTCACCGAGCAGCTCCGGCCGGGCGAGATGCTGATGCTCGAGAACGTGCGCTACGAGCCCGGGGAGACGCGCAACGATCCGAAGCTGGTCACCGCCCTGGCCGAGCTCGGCGATGCGTACGTCAACGATGCATTCGGAACCGCTCATCGCGCGCACGCGAGCACCGAGGGCGTGGCGCATCGCCTCCCTTCGGCGGCCGGGCGGCTGATGGAGCGAGAGATCAGCGCCCTGAGCGCGATCGTCGATGATCCGAAGCGTCCGCTCGTCGCCGTCCTCGGCGGCGCGAAGGTGGGTGACAAGATCGGTGTGATCGAGCGGTTCCTCGAGCTCGCCGACGTCCTCTGCGTCGGTGGCGCGATGGCATTCCCGTTCCTTGCCGCCCAGGGGCACTCCGTAGGCGGCTCGCTGTGCCCGCCGGAGGACATCGAAACGGCACAGCGCGCGCTCCGGGCCGCGTCCGGATCCCACGGGCGGCTGGAGCTGCCGTCGGATCTCGTGCTGGCAGCCTCCGGGGATGCGGACGGGCAGCCGCGCGCGCTCCCGGGGGTCGACGTTCCCGACGGATGGGCCGGTCTCGACATCGGTTCACACACGGCCGCGCGCTACGCGGCCGAGATCTCCTCCGCCGCGACCGTGTTCTGGAATGGCCCGATGGGCCGGTTCGAACTCGCACCGTTCGCGGCCGGCACACGAGCGATCGCCGAAGCGATCGCCTCGACCCCGGCGACGACGGTCGTCGGAGGAGGTGAGACGGTCGAGGCGATGCGCGCGTTCCAGTTGCAGGACCGCGTGAGTCATCTCTCGACCGGCGGCGGCGCCACCCTCGAGTTTCTCGAGGGCCGCGAGCTGCCCGGCGTCCGTGCGCTGATGCGGGAACCGGCGGCGGCGTGCTGAGGGCACCATTGACGCTCGCGACTGATCTCGGGACGCTCCTGCTCGCCGGGTTCGTCGGATACCTCGTGATCTCGAAGGCGCCGAACACGCTGCACACGCCGTTGGTGTCAGGCACCAACGCGATCGACGGGATCGTGATCCTCGGCGGGATTACTCTGCTCGCCACCGGCGCGGCGTCAGATCCCTTCAGCAAGGCGCTGGCGACGATCGCTGTCGGGTTCGGAACATCAACGTCGACGGTGGCTTCCTGGTGACCGATCGAATGCTCGAGATGTTCAAGCCGCGCCGGCATGACACGGATTCCTCACGGCCGGAGGAGACGCGCCGATGATGTCGACGAGCGCGGCCGAGATCGCGATCCAGCTCAGCTACGCGCACCAGGTCATCGTCGTCCCGGGCTACGGACTCGCGGTCAGTCAGGCGCAGTACGCGCTGCGTGACCTGACGAGGCTTCTGGAGACACACGGGGTCACGGTCAAGTGATCCATGATCACGACGAGGCTCACGAACATCTCGCCGAACGCGCTCCAGTTGACGAGGCGAGGATACGGGCGAAGTCGACGGCTTGGCGCCCTGAAGCTTGCCGCGCGGCTCTGGAAGCCGAGGCGCAGCCGCCCGGGAATCACCCGGATCGGGTGACGACGCTTCACCCATTCGCGTGGGATGGTCTTCCGGTTGGCGGTCGCTGTGTGATGAGTCAGCCGCCGCGTTAGGTAGCCCGCCCGGAGAGGTCGAGGAGAACGAAGAGATGTGTGCGGTTGCCGGAAGGTCGCAATCGGAGGTGACGGGCGCGGCACCGGCCACTGAAGGCCGCGGCGGACGGACGATCGGGGAGATGATCCTGGCCGCGTCGAGGCTTCACAGCGGCGTTGCGCTTCAGGACGTCCACGGCTCGGAGGTCGTCTCCTATCCCGAGCTTGGCCGGGCCGCGAGCGAGCTCGCGCGCGGGCTGATCAGCATGGGGATCCAGCCGGGCGATCGCGTGGCGATCCTCGGCTCGACGTCGATCGCATGGACGCTCGCCGATTGCGGAGCGCTGTGCGCCGGGGCGGTCGTGACACCGATTTACCACACGAACTCGCCTGCCGAATGCGCTCACGTACTCGCCGACTCCGACTCCCGGATCGTGTTCTGCGAGAACGCGGAACAGATCGCCAAGGTCGAGCAGGTATCGGGGCAATGTCCCGCGCTGGAGCGGATCGTGGTGTTCGCGGCGGCAGGCGCCGACGCCCTGACGCTCGATGACCTGCGCCGTCGCGGTCAGGACGTGGCTCCTGACGTGGTGCTGGAGCGCCTCGAGCAGATCCCTCCCGACGAGGTCGCGACGCTGGTGTACACGTCGGGCACCAGCGGGCCGCCGAAGGGGTGCATGCTCACACACGGCAACTTCCTCTCGGCGGTGCACGCCTACGTACGGACGCTGGGAGTCGATGAGCGGAATTCGGTCTACCAGTTCCTGCCGCTGGCGCACGTGATGGCGCGAATCATCCAGTTCGAGGCGCTGAGCGTGGGGGCCAGAGTCGTTTTCTGGACCGGAGATCCCACGAAGGTGCTCGCCGAGGTGGGCCAGAGCGCTCCGACGCACTTCCCGTCGGTGCCCCGGATCTTCGAGAAGATCCACGGCGCGGTCGTATCACAGCTCGAGGACGGTCCGGCCCCGCAGCGCCGACTGTTCGACTGGGCGGTCTCAACGGGAGCGCGCACGCGCGACTCACTGCGCACGCGGCGACTCCCCCCGCTGCTGACCGATCTGCTGTACCGGATCGCGCAGCCGCTGGCGCTGGACAAGGTCCGGGCCATGTTCGGCCCGAACCTGCAGGTCGCGTTCGTTGGCGCCGCTCCCGTCGGCAAGGACCTGCTGGAGTTCTTCGACGCCTGCGGCGTGCTGATCCTCGAGGCCTACGGGCTGACCGAGACGTGTGCAGCGGCAACGCTGAACGTTCCCGACGCAGTCAGGTTCGGCACCGTCGGCAAGCCGCTTCCGGGCACGGAGGTTTCGCTTGCGTCCGATGGCGAGATCCTGCTGCGGGGCCCGCAGGTCTTCAAGGGGTACCACAAGCGACCGGAGGCGACCGCGGAGGCGCTCACTCCTGAGGGCTGGTTCTGCACAGGCGACATCGGCACGATCGACCGCGAGGGATTCGTCACGATCACCGGCCGCAAGAAGGAGATCATCGTCACATCCAGCGGCAAGAAGATCGCGCCCCTGAACATCGAAAGCCAGCTGCGACACAGCCCCTACGTCGACGAAGCCGTCGTCTACGCCGAGCGTCGTCCCTATGTGGTCGCGATGCTGACGCTTGACCAGAAGGAGATGGCCAGGCTCGCCGAGCGGCTCGGCGTTCCCGCGGACCTGACGACGCTTGCCGCCGACCCCCGCGTCCACGCCGAGCTCCAGAGGGACATCGATGCGGTCAACGCGCAGTTCGCGCGGATCGAGCAGATCAAGCGCTTTGCGATCCTCGACCACGGCTTGAGCCAGGCCGCCGGCGAGCTGACGCCGACGCTCAAGGTCAAGCGCAGCGTCGTGTACGACAAGTACGCCGAAGTGTTCGCCGGCCTCTACGAGGAGCCGCAGCGATGACCGAGACGCTTTCGGCCGCCGATGCTGGATGGCTGCACATGGATCCCCCCACCAACCCTTCGCCGGGAACCGGTGATCGGGATCACGACCGGCTGCTCGCGCTCTTGCGAGAGGACGATCCAGGCGCCCTGACCGTTCCTGCGTTGCGCGACATCGGCATCGTGGCTCCGGCCCAGGCCGTGTATGAACTACAGCTCGCCGGCCACGCAATTGACCGGATACGGGTACGCAACTCCGACGGCCGCGTCTCGTGCAGCGATCGGTTGCACACCGCCGCGGCAAGGTTGCCGCCGTCGCACAGCGCCGGAGAGCTCGGCCGATGAGCCCCGAGTTCAGAGCGCGGCGAAGGCCAGCGCCCAACCAGCCAGCGGCACCGCTAGCACCTACCCATCGTTTCCGCCCAAGCCAATGCCACCCGAAAGGAGGACAGCAATGCCACCAGCAGTAACACGTTGGGATCCGTTCACAGAGCTCTCGGAGCTGCGAACACGCGTGGATCGCGTGCTCGGCGACTGGGGGCTCTTCGGGGACGGCGAACGCGCGTGGATCCCGGCGGTCGACGTCGAGCGCAGGGATGACGAACTGATCGTCCGCGCGGACGTCCCCGGGATCAAGCCCGACGAAGTCAAGATCGAAGTCGAGGACAACATCCTCACCGTCTCCGGCAAGCACGAGGAAACCAAGGAAGAGAAGGACAAGCAGTACATGCGCCGCGAACGCCGCTCCGGCTCGTTCTCGCGCTCGATGGCGCTGCCCCCCGGCGTCGACCCCAAGACGATCAAGGCGACGACCCACGACGGAGTCGTCGAGGTGACGATCCCGCTCCCCAAGGAGCAGAAGGAAAAGGTCCAAATCACCCCGACCGCCGCCTGAGAACCGGACACGGATGCGGGCCGATCGCCAAACCCGGCGGCCGGCCCCATCCATCGGCACACGCAGGCCATTGGGCACGACCCTCTTGGCCCCACCCGGTATCTCCTATAAAGCCTGCCGGTGGCAGAACTCGCAACGTGGGTCAACCTAGCGTCGGCCATGGCAGCCAATGAGCAGCTCGTCCACGACTAACGAAGCCAATGCCCAACAAGCTGACCGCGCCTCACCCAGTTCTGGTGATTTCGCCATGTCGGGGCGTGATCACCCGGATCGCTCTCGGGAGCGTGTCGAACTCGCCCGGCAGAGTCGCGGCGAGCTCCCCGTCAAGCGTCAGTGCAAGCGCCTGCTCGCAATCGACGCCGAGACTCTCGACACGCATCGCACGGACACCATCGACTGCTCGCTTGTTGCCCATCAGCACGCGCATCCCTGCCCAAAGCACTCGCAGCGGCGGGACGTCCCCGAGCGCCACCGCGTCCAGCCGACCGTCCGCCGGGGAGGGGCTTCGCAGCGTGAGCCCAAGCGATCCCCCGATGACCGGCGCGACGATCACCGACAGCTGAGACAGCGTCAGATCCTCTGCGCCACCATCGTGCCGAAGCGTGCACCTGAACGTGGGTCTCTCCCGCAGCGCGTAGACGGCCGCCACGAGATAGGTGAGACGGCCGAGGCGAGCCCGGACCGACGCTTGGGTGGCCAGCTTCGAGAAGTTGACGTTCAACCCCGCGGTGGCGGCGTGCGCGAAGTAGAGCGGCGCCCGACTGGGGCTCGTGAAGCGCCCGAGATCGACGTCCTGGACCTCGCCCGTGGCCAGCAGCTCCGCCGCGGGGCGCGGTCGAAGCGGGATTTCGAGTGCGCGCGCAAAGTCGTTTCCGGTGCCGAGCGGCAACACGCCGAGCACGCTGTCGGTGCCGGCGAGGCGACTGGCAACAGACCCGACCGTGCCATCGCCGCCGGCCGCGATCACCAGCCGCGGTTCACCAGCCGCCGTCCGCAACAGCTCTGGGAGGCGGTCGATTGAGTCGATGCTCAGTTCTGCAGAGATCTCGATTCCCTGCCGGTCGATCTCGCGGCGCGCGCAGTCCAGTCCGCGGCTTCTGCCGGCATTCGGGCTCACCACCAGGACCGCCTCGGGGAGCGCGTGCCGCACGGGTGACGTTCGCTGCGTGTCGCAGCCGCCGATGCCGAGCCGCTCTGCCACGGGGCGCGCGGCGATCCCGGCCACGGTGCCGATCGCGCCGCCGGCGAGGACGTCGGTCGGATAGTGCACTCCCAGGTAGACCCTCGAGTAGGCCACAGAAGCAGCGAGCGCCAGCACGATCGGAGCGGCTTCAGGCAGCTCCCTGCTCGCAGCCACCGCAAACGCAAACGCCGAGGCGGAGTGTCCGGACGGGAAGGACGGCGTCCGCGGCATGCGGTAGATATGCCACCGTGGCACCGGCCGCCGTCGGCCGGCCAGAAACTTCAGACCATTTGCCATTGCCGACGCGCCCCCGATGGCGAGCACCCCCCGCTCTGCCGCGCACCTGCCGCGCCTGCCTCCGAATAACGCTGCGCCGGCCGCGAGCACCAGCCACAGGACGGAGTGCTCAGCGCACTTGCTGAGCGTCACGAACATGCGGTCCACAGGCCCGCCTCGCCGGCGTATCCAACGGCGCATCACGTAGCGCTCCACAGCGTCCGCGAGTCCCCACCCGCGAGCGCTGCGGGGCCTACGACCGAGCCTGTGCCCGCGCCCGCGCATCATGCGCCCGACTGGTACTACTTGCCGTTCGTCTCGTGATGGCGCGCCTCGGAGATCTTCTCGCGCAGTTCGGCGCCATGCTTCATGGCTGACGCCTCGGCTTCATGGGCAGACTCCTCCAATTGCTTCTTCTGCTTGGCGGCGGCTGCCCTCGCCTGCTCGGTCATCTCCTTCATCTTCTCCGAGGTCGACATCGTGTGCTCCTTTCGTCGGGAATGGCCGCGGACGTATTCCAGCCACCGACTGGGTGAGGAGTCATCACATCGTTTGCGTGATTGTGTTCATCTGCGCGGCTCCCATGTGAAGAAGCGCATCGAGAGCAGGAGCCCCGCCAGTCCCCATCCGGCGACTACGGCCACGTCGCTCCAGTGAAACGGCGTCCCCAGGTATCCCGCCTGCAGACCGACGGCGAAGTGACGGACGGGGAAGATCCGCGCCACCCACACGATCCACCCGGGGGCGTTGTTACCAAATGGGATGAAGATCCCCGACAGGAAGAGCAGTGGGAGGATCGCGATGTTGACGATCGGCGCCGCTGCGTCCGCGTTGGGAATCGCTGCGGTGATCGCAAAGCCGAGAGCGCAGAACGCGGCAGAGCCGACGAGCAGCATCACGAGGAAGCGGAGCAGGGTGGCGCCGGACGGGACGTGCGCGCCGTATGCGAAGTGACCAAATACCGTTGTGATCCCGACGAGCAGGATCGCAACGAGCATCGCGTGCAGTATCCGGCTCGTGAAGAAGACCGCGTGCGGCAACGGAGTTCCATCCATCCGCCTCAGGATCCCGTCGTCACGGCTGAACGTCGTGCTGATCGCCGTGTTGTTGAAGCATGAAGTGATTACGCCGAACGCCGCCATCGACGCCACGTAGTACGTCGACTCCTTCACCACGAGCCCACCGATGCGAACGGTGCCGTTGCCCAGTAACGATGTGAAGATGACGAGGAACATCAGTGGGAACGCAAACGTGAAGAACGCTCGTGCCGGGTTGCGCCAGAACGCCCTGTTCACATAGCGCGCCTGGCTCAGCGTCAGTGCCGCGACGCTCATCTCTCTGCGCCGTCCTCTGTCTCGCGCGTCAGCGCCAGGTAGACGTCCTCCAGTGACGGCCTGGTCACCTCAAGCCCCTCGAGCGGCAGTCCGCGCTCGATCGCCCAACCGGTGAGGTCGTGCAGCGCCACGACCGGATCATCGACGTGAACTTCCACGAAGCCGTCGCGGTTGGCCACGCCGCCGAGCGGCCCCGGCGGCGCTGCAGTGCCTGTCGGCCGGTACCGGATACGAACGCCCCTGCTTTCGCGCAGTCCGAGCGTCGCGGGCGGGCCTTGCGCAACGACCCGGCCCGCGGAGATCACGACGACCCGATCCGCGAGATACTGCGCCTCGTCCATGTAGTGCGTCGTCAGCACGATCGTCTTGCCGAGGCCTGCGAGACTCCTGACGACCTCCCACGCCTCTCGCCTGGCGGCCGGGTCGAACCCGGTCGTCGGTTCGTCGAGGAACAGCAGGTCCGGGTCGCCGACGAGCGCCACGGCCATCTCCAACCGCCGCTGCTGTCCGCCGGACAGACGCACGACCCGCTCGTCGCGCTTGTCGTCCAACCCGACGAGCTCGATCACCTCCTCCACCCCTCGGCGTCGCGGATACAGGCTGGCGTACATCGTCACCGTCTCGCGAACCGTCAGGTACGGTTCGACGCCCGTCGACTGAAAGACGATCCCGATCTGCGGCTTCAGACGAGCACGCTCGGACGACGGGTCACAACCAAGAACCTCGATTTCGCCGGCATCGCGCGACCGGTAGCCCTCGAGGATCTCGACGGTCGTGGTCTTCCCGGCACCGTTCGGACCCAGCAGCGCGCAGATCTGGCCAACCGGGATGTCGAGATCCAGTCCGCGTACCGCCTCGACCGGACCGTAGGCCTTCCGAAGCCCCCGAACCCGCACTGCGGACTCGCCGCTCTTTTCAGGATGCCCCACGTGATCCTCCTGGATCGCCGCTTGAGCCGTGGGCTGACGGTACGACGTGAGCGGGGCCCGGCACATCCGCAATAACACGCATCCCGTGCGGATGAACTACGGCGGCGTGGCGGCGAGCGCCGTGCAGGCCGCATCGACGAACCCGTTGGCGATGGCATCCGCGGCCCCGCGCGCGCGGATGTACCACGGCACCCGTAGTTTCGCGTCGAGCTGAAGCGACATCCGGGTGCTGTGCGCGGGCCGCAGTTGCCAGGTCGCGTTGAACTCCTGGTTGGTCGCATGATCGGTGAACCGGGTCAGCCTCACGAGTCGAGGCGATTCGACGTCGACAGCGAGAAACAGGCCGAACTCCCTCTGGAGCGCTCCGCGGGCGATGTGGATCGTCATGCGAACCCGCGTCGGCTGACCACCGGCTCCGCGATCGAGGATCTCGACTCCTCGGATGACGTCCGGGCACCAGTCCGGGTAGCGGTCGACGGCCGCGAGCAGGCGATAGCAGTCCTCGAGCGCCGCAGGCACCTCGGCCGCCGCTTCGCCACGGAACTCTCTCGGATGCACGGCCACGTCTTTCGGATGCAGTCAATGCGCGGACTTGACGCGCCACGATACTCCGCCCGGCATCGTCCCACGATCACGCAGATTTGGTGACGACGACTCACCCGTGAAGCGCTCACGCTGGCAGCGGCAGATAGCTGTTTGACGGGCACCAGGAGGATTGACGTGCGAGACGAGACGTTGGCCGAAGATGTGAGGAACGAGCTGGATTGGGACCCGAAAGTTGACCCTGCTCATATCAGCGTGATCGTTGAGGACGGGGCGGTGACACTATCGGGGTTCACCTCGAGCTATGCGGAGAGATGGGCGGCGGTCAGCGCGGCCGAGCGCGTCTACGGCGTTCAAGCGGTCGCCGATGAGATCGAGGTGCGCCTGCCGGACACCGATGCAAAGGGCGACAGCGCGATCAGCGAAGCGCTCCAGCGCTCATTCGACAACCACGTCGAGTTGCCGATGAGCGTGCAGGCGGTTGTGCGCGACGGGGTGGTCACGCTGACCGGTGAGGTCGGCTGGCGATACCAGCGATCTGAGGCAGAGCGACTTGCGCGGCACACGAGGGGGGTCAAGGACGTGGTCAATCGCATCGACCTCAAGCCGAAGGCGACCGCGGTGGACGTGGAACAGCGCGTCGGTGCGGCGCTCCGGCGGAGCGCGGACCTGGATGCTCGGGCGATTTGGGCGACCGTCGACGACGGCACGGTCCACCTGCACGGGCACGTGCATTCGTTCCACGAGAAGGAGGCGGCAGAGGACGCCGCTTTCGCGGCGCCCGGTGTGTCTGCCGTGGACAACCAGATCACGATCAGCCCCTGACCCGCGTCAGGAAGACGAACCAGCGATCAGATGACTGCGACGAGGACTGAGACCTCCGCTGCGCATCGTTCTGCGTGGATCGACCGACGTACGGTCAAGCCTGCGCTGCTGGTCCTCGCGTTTGCGCTGCTGACGAGCGTCGTGCTGCCTTCGATCAACAGCGGTACCTCCTATCGCAACCCGGTGCGTCACGGCGACGTCGCCGAGCTGGCCGCCGGGATCACTCTGACACCATCACCAGGATGGGATCTCGCCACGGGCGCACTCGTCGGCCACACCCGCGCGGGCGTCGGCGTCACCGCTACGACGGAGCTCGTTGACGGAAGCGTGAACTTCGACGTCCAGGCGGCGCCGTTCGCCGGCACGGCGTCGGCGCTGCTGGGCCGGGTCGAGCAGCTCAGCACCAAGCTCCACCACGCCCGGGGCGGGGGCGCCGCGACCCGCCGTTACCCCGTGACGACCCGCCGGGGCCTCGTCGGCATTGGACGAGATTTCGTCGGCGTCGACAGACAGGGCTCGATCGTGGCGTTCGTGATCAGCTCGTCAGCGCGCGCGACGAGGGGGCTGGCCGGACACGCGACCCGCGAGGGCGTCGAGATCGTCGTCTCCGGCCCGAAGGGTTCGATCTTGCGTCGGCGCGGCGACATCGTCGCGATGATCCGCAGCATCAGAACGGGACCATGAGCACGCTGTCCGCCCAGCGTTATCGCGCGATCGAGCAGTCCGGGTGGTCGGAGGACTTTCACCTCGTCCAACCGCACAATCTTGCGTTCTGGGTGTACGGCCTGCTCGTCGCGGGCGGCGCGGTCGTCCTGTCGGGACAAGTCTCGATCGCCGCGGCGGCCTACAGCGGCGCTCTCATCAGCGGCATCATCGCATTCGGCCTGCTTGGTATCGCCTACCTCTGCTTCATCCATTACGAGGATCGCTACACGACGGTGCCGCGCAGCCTCGCAGCCGCCGGCTTCGTCTGGGGGTTCGTCGCCGCGACCGGCGCGTTCGCCCTCCTCGGCAACGACGCTGTGATGAGCCTGTACTCGAAGGCTTTCGGCGCGAGCTTCACGTTCGACTGGGGCGCCGCGCTCACTGCCCCGATCAACGAGGAGCTCGCGAAAGGCGCGGGTGTCCTCCTGCTCCTGACGCTCGCGTCGCGCCTGATCCGCAGTCCGTTTGACGGGCTGATCGTCGGCGCGTTCGTCGGGCTCGGGTTCCAGATCAGCGAGGACATCGCCTATGCCTGGATCGGCGCCGCCAACGCGTTCGGCGACGTCGGCCAGACGTGGTCGACGATCATCGCGCGAACGCTGGCCTCGATCCCCTCGCACTGGATGTACACCGCCATATTCGGCGCCGGGTTGATCTGGTTCATCGGCCGCCCGGACGTTCCGGCGCGCAGAGGGCTCGGAGCCGGCCTGATGCTGACGGCGATGCTCATGCACGGCCTGTGGGACGCGAGTGCCGCGATCGCGGGCGACAGCATCTTCTCGCTCGTACCGGCGCTCGTCGCCTTCGTACTCATCGGCGTGTTCGCGTGGGTGTACGACGACAGCGTGGCGGTCGAGCGCGAGTGGATGCGCGAGCTCATGGAGCCCGAGGTCGAGATCGGGGTCGTCACGCCGGCCGAGCTCGACGCGCTCGCCGGGTCTCGCTCGTCGCTCCGCGACTACGTGCGCTCACGGCCGAACCCCCGCACAGCCAAGCGCGTGATCGGGGCCGAGACTGACCTTGCGCACCAGATCGCTCGCGATCATGGCGCCGAGACCGCGGCGGTTGCACGTGCCCGCGCCGCGGTGGCGCGGGCACGCGGCTAACCGCCGATGCCGCCGACGATCGCGAACGGGTTGGGCGGCCGATGCTCGTACACGGATCGCCGCCTCGGTATCCGGCAGCGGCTATCGGCGTCCTCCCAATCCTCCGCCGTCGGGTGCCAGCGCCGCAGCTCAGAGTCCACGTGCCAGCCGTGCTCAGCGGCGAGCCCTACGCGGCCGCGCCGACCGGTGCCGAGCGCTCGGGAGGTGCTCCGAGGTGAACGTCGAGCACTCCGTCGTGCGCGTCGAGGGTGATCGTCGACCCGTCGCCGATGTCGCCGGCGAGCAGCGCTCGGCCGATTCGGGTCTCCACCTCGCGCTGGATGTACCGCCGCAGCGGCCGGGCTCCGTAGACGGGGTCGTAGCCCTCGGTGGCGATCAGGTGCCTGGCGGCCTCCGTCAGCTCGAGCGTGATCCGGCGGTCCGCGAGCCGGCCGCGGACATCGCCGATCTGCAGATCGACGATCTGCTCGATCTCGTTGAGCGTGAGCGGCTTGAACAGCACGATGTCGTCGACGCGGTTGAGAAACTCGGGCCGGAAGTCCGCGCGGAGCTCGCCCATCACCCGGTCGCGCGCGTCCTCGCGAATCTCTCCATCCGCGCTGACGCCATCGATCAGATACTGCGAGCCGATGTTCGAGGTCATGATCACGACGGTGTTGCGGAAGTCGACCGTGTGCCCTTGGGCGTCCGTGAGACGGCCGTCGTCGAGAATCTGCAGCAGCGTGTTGAACACGTCCTGGTGGGCCTTCTCGATCTCGTCGAACAGCACAACCGAGTAGGGCTTACGCCTGACCGCCTCGGTCAGCTGCCCGCCCTCTTCGTAGCCCACGTAGCCCGGAGGTGCGCCGACGAGACGGCTGACGGTGTGCCGTTCCTGGTACTCGGACATGTCGAGCCGGACCATGTTGTCCTCGGAATCGAACAGCGCCTCGGCGAGCGCGCGGCACAGCTCGGTCTTCCCCACGCCGGTGGGCCCGAGAAAGATGAACGAGCCGATCGGTCGCCGCGGGTCCTTGATCCCGGAGCGCGCGCGGATCACGGCGTCACTGACGAGCCCGACCGCCTCGTCCTGACCGACGACCCGCTGGTGCAGGGCCTCGTCCAGGTGCAGCAGTTTCTGGCGCTCGCCCTCGAGCAACCTGGCGACGGGGATGCCCGTCCACCGAGCGACCACCTGGGCGATCTCCTCCTCGGTCACCTCCTCGCGCAACAGCGGGTGAGCGCCCTGCTTCTCGCTCAGGCGCTCCTCCTCGGAGCGCAGGCGTCGCTCGAGCTCGGGCAGCGTGCCGTGGCGCAGCTCGGCCGCGCGGTTGAGGTCATAGGAGCGTTCCGCCTCCTCGATCTCGTGGCGGACGCCCTCGATGTCGGAGCGCAACGCATGGAGCTTCTTGATCGCCTGGCGCTCTGACTCCCACTGCGCCGTCATCGCGTCGGCCTGCGCGCGCAGCTCGGCGAGCTCCCGGCGCACCGCCTCGAGCCGCTGCTGAGAGGGCTCATCGCTCTCCTTCTTTAACGCAGCCTCCTCGATCTCCAGCTGCATCACGCGGCGGGTGATCGCGTCGAGCTCCTGGGGCATCGAGTCGATCTCGGTGCGAATCACCGCACACGCTTCGTCGACGAGGTCGATCGCCTTGTCCGGCAGGAAGCGATCGGTGATGTACCGGTGCGACAGCGTCGCCGCGGCGACCAGGGCAGCGTCCTGGATCTTCACGCCGTGGTAGACCTCGAAGCGCTCCCGCAGCCCGCGCAGGATCGAGATCGTGTCCGGCACCGTCGGCTCGTCGACGAGCATCGGCTGGAACCTGCGCTCAAGCGCGGCGTCCTTCTCGACGTACCTCCGGTATTCGTCGAGCGTGGTGGCGCCGATGCAGTGAAGCTCGCCGCGCGCGAGCATCGGCTTGAGCATGTTGCCGGCGTCCATCGCGCCCTCCGCCGCGCCGGCGCCGACGACCGTGTGCAGCTCATCGATGAACAGCAGGATCCGTCCCTCCGCGGCCTTGATTTCCTGGAGCACGGCCTTCAGCCGCTCCTCGAACTCGCCTCGATACTTCGCGCCGGCGACGAGCGACCCCATGTCGAGCGCGAAGATCGACTTGTCCTTCAGTCCCTCCGGAACGTCCCCGCGCACGATTCGCTGCGCCAGGCCCTCGACGATCGCGGTCTTGCCGACGCCGGGGTCACCCGTCAGCACCGGGTTGTTCTTGGTCTTGCGGGACAGGATCTGGATCAGCCGCCGGATCTCGGTGTCCCGGCCGATCACCGGGTCGAGGTGGCCGAGCCGAGCCTCGGCCACGAGATCGCGGCCGTACTTCTCCAGGGCCTCGTACGCGCTTTCCGGCGTGGCGCTCGTGACCCGCTGGCTTCCGCGGACCTGCGTGAGCGCCTCGAGGAAGCGCTCCCGCGTGACCCCATGGTCCTTCAGCAGCCGCCCGACGCCGCTCGACACGCCGCTGTCGATCATCGCCAGCACCACGTGCTCGACCGACACGTACTCATCCTTCAGCCGGCTCGCCTCGCGATCGGCGCGGTCGAGCAGCTCGCTCAGCTCTCGGGAGACGTAGAGCTGTCCTGGAGCTGCACCCGGACCGCTGACGCGCGGCAGTTGCTCCAGCTGGTGCTCGGTTGCCGATCGCAGCGCGCCGGCGTCCACGTCGCCCCGCTCGAGCAGGCGCACGACGAGCCCGTCGGGCTGCCCCAGCAGCGCGAGCAGCAGGTGCTCGGGACTGACCTCCGTCTGTCCGTAGCGAAGTGCCTTGGTCTGTGCGTCGTGAAGCGCCTCCTGCGTCTTCTGGGTCAGGCGATTCGGATCCATGGTCTGCTCATCTCCTGTGTTCGTAGCGCGCCAGGCGCTCCTCGAGATCGTCGATCCGCTCGAGGAGCTCGCATGCGAGGATCGCCCCGGCGTAGTTCAGACCGAGATCGCGTCGCAGCCGCGCGGCACGAGCGAGGCGCGCGGCCGCATCACGCCGGAACAGCGGCGCGCCCGCGGGCTGGTCAGCGGCGTCGAGCAGGCCGAGCGCGATCAACCGACGTACCAGGTCAGGATGAAGCCCGGCCTCGTGGGCGAGAACCTCCAGCTCCACCAGCTGCTCCTCGCCCCGTGTCGCCGAACGCGCCACCACCCGGAGCGCCGTTGCTCGCGCTGGGCCGGCACTCATGATCGTACCTCCCGTGGGTCGAACTTCGACGCATCGGCGAGCTGTTCGAAGAGCTTGTGCTCTTTGCGCGAAAGCTTCTTGGGAACCATGATCTGCACGGCGGCATAGAGATCGCCGTGCCCACCCTGCGCATCGGGCATCCCTTGGCCCCGCAGCCGCAGCCGCCGCCCGCTCGAGGAGCCCGCCGGAACGCGCACCCGTGCCGTGCCCGTCAGCGTCGGCACGGGGACCGTCGCTCCGAGCGCCGCCTCCCAGGGGCTGACTGGGAGATTGAGGTGGAGGTCGTACCCCTCGAGACGGAACCGCGGATCCGGCTGAATCCGCACGCGCAGAAACAGATCACCACTCGGGCCTCCGCCGTGGCCGCGGCCGCCCTCGCCGGCCAGGCGGATCCGCTGCCCGTCGCGGACGCCGGTTGGAATCGTGACTTCGTAGCTGCGACCGTCAGCCAGGGATAGGCGCCGCTTGCCACCCGCGGCCGCCTCGGCGAGCGAGAGCTCGAGGACCGCCTCGTGATCGGCGCCGCGAGTGGTGAAGCCGTCGACTCCGCTCCCGCCGCGCGCTGCACCGCGCCCGCCGAACAGGCTCTGGAAGAAGTCCGAGAATCCGCTTTCTTCTCCGAACTGCACCCGCACGCTGTCGCCGAACGCCCCCTGGCGGAACAGATCCTCGTACCCGGGCGCTCCGGAGACGTCCTGCCCGGCGCGCCAGTTCGCCCCCAGGCGGTCGTAGCGCTCCCGCTTCTCGGGGTCGCGGAGGACCTCGTAGGCCTCGGAGATCTCCTTGAAGCGATCCTCCGCGTCGGGATCCTTGTTGACATCGGGGTGGTACGTGCGCGCGAGCTTGCGATACGCGCTGCGGATCTCCTCGTCACGTGCGTCGCGGGCAACGCCCAGGACCTCGTAGTAGTCCTTGAACCCGACCGCCATCGGTTACTCGCCGCCCGGACGTTGTGAGACGACGACCTCGGCGGGCCGCAGCACCTTGTCCCCCAGCGCGAAGCCCGACCGCGTCACCTCGATGATCGTGTGGTCCGGCACCGCCGCCGAGCTGCGCACCGCAACGGCGTGGTGGTACGCGGGGTCGAACACCTCTCCGGCGGCGCCGACTCGCGTGACGCCTTCTCGCGCCAGGATCGCCTCCATCTGCGCGAGCACGGCCTGCAGCCCGAGATCCCCGGGCTGGGTGCGCAGAGCGCGCTCGACGCTGTCGAGCGACTGGAGCCACTCGCGCATGACGAGCGCCCGTGCCTCCTGCACCCGCCGCTCGGTCTCCCGGTCGGAGCGTTTGCGGTAGTTCTCGAGGTCGGCCAGCGCCCGCTTGTAGCGATCCTCCATGCGCGCCAGGTCGGCGCGCAACTGCTGCGCCTCCTCGGCCTCCGTCGGGGGCGTGGGTTCGGTCGTGGCGCGGGCCTCTGGCGGAGGCCACTCACTCCCGCGTGAACTCTGCATCGACCACTTCCTCCTCGTCGGGTGCGCGCTTGCCGTCTCCATCGCCGGCAGCAGGCCCCGCTCCGTGCGCCGCCGCGGCGGTCGCCGGCAGCCCGTGAATGATCTGCTGCAGGTCCGCGCTCAGCGAGCGCACACGGTCCAGAGCGGCGCCATCCTTGACCGCCTGCTTGGCGTCCGCGATCAGCTGCTCGGCGCGCGCCTTCTCGTGCACCGGTAGCTGTCCCTGCAGCTGGGAGACGAGCTGCTCGGCGCGGTACGCGAGCGTGTCGAGCTCGTTGCGCGCGTCGACCTCCTCGCGCCGGCGCTTGTCCTCGCCCGCGTGCTGATCGGCCTCGCGGACCATCCGGTCGATCTCCGACTGCTGGAGATTGGTCGACTCCGAGATCGTCACCTGCTGCTGGGCGCCCGTGTCCTTGTCGCGCGCGGTGACGTTCAGGATCCCGTTGGCGTCGATGTCATAGGTCACCTCGATCTGCGGCGTGCCGCGCGCCGCCGGGCGGATCCCCTCGAGGCGAAAGCGCGCCAACTGGCGGTTGTCGGCCGCGAGCTCGCGCTCGCCCTGGAGCACAACCACATCGACCGCCGTCTGGTTGTCCTCCGCGGTCGAGAACGTCTCCGTTCGCCGAGCGGGGATCGTCGTGTTACGCTCGATCACTCTCGTCGTGACGCCACCCAGCGTCTCGATCCCCAGCGACAGCGGCGTCACGTCGAGCAGCACGACGTTCTCGACATCGCCCTTGAGCACGCCCGCCTGCAGCGCGGCGCCGACCGCCACGACCTCGTCGGGATTGACGGTCATGTTCGGCTCCTTGCCTCCCGTGAGCCGGCGCACCAGCTCCTGTACGGCAGGAGTACGCGTCGAGCCGCCGACCAGGATCACCTCGTCGATGTCGTTCGCGGTGAGCTTTGCGTCAGACAGGGCCTGCTGGACCGGGCCGCGGCACCGCTCGACCAGATCGGCCGTGAGCTGGTCGAACTTCGAGCGCGACAGCGTCACGTTCAGGTGCTTGGGCCCGGATGCGTCGGCGGTGATGAACGGGAGGTTGATCGGTGCCGTCGTCGTCGTCGACAGCTCCACCTTCGCGCGCTCGCCCGCCTCGTAGAGGCGCTGCAGGGCCTGCGGATCGCTACGGAGATCGATCCCCTGCTCGCGCTTGAACTCCTCGGCGATCCAGTCGACGACCCGTTTGTCGAAGTCGTCACCGCCGAGATGCCCGTCACCGCTGGTGGCCCGGACCTCGACGACGCCGTCGCCGACGTCGAGGATCGACACATCGAAGGTGCCGCCGCCGAGGTCGAACACGAGCACGGTCTCGGCGCCCTTCTTGTCCAGCCCGTAGGCGAGCGCCGCCGCCGTCGGCTCGTTGATGATCCGCAGCACTTCCAGCCCCGCGATCTTGCCGGCATCCTTCGTCGCCTGGCGCTGGGAGTCGTTGAAGTACGCCGGTACGGTGATGACCGCCTCGGTCACGCGCTCACCGATGAATTTGCCCGCGTCCTCAGCCAGCTTGCGCAGCACCTGCGCCGAGATCTCCTCTGGCGCGTACTCACGGCCGCGCACGTCGAAGCGCACCGCGTCGTTCTGCCCGCGGACGACCTTGTAGGAAACGATCTTCGACTCCTCGTCGACCTCCCCCCACTTACGACCGATGAATCGCTTGGCCGAGTAGATCGTCGCCTGCGGATTGAGGATCGCTTGGCGCTTGGCCACCTGGCCCACGAGCCGCTGTCCGTCATCGGTGAATGCGACCACCGATGGTGTCGTTCGGCCGCCCTCGGCGTTCGGGATCACCTCCGCCCGTCCGGCCTCCATCACGGCAGCCACGACTGAATTTGTCGTTCCAAGATCGATTCCCACCGCTTTCGGCATTGCCAGATCCCTTCCGCTCGCTTTGCAGTCCGGATCACCAGTTTCAGCGTCCGTGTGCTACAGCGTGAGCGCGCTCCGGGTGAGCGGTCATCACGCGATTTGCGTGATTGCGCGCAGGGCGATGCGGTGCGGCAACGGGCGCGCGGCCCGAATCACTCGAACTGTGTGACGACGGTTCACCCGGTCGCCGATCAGGCTGTGGAGCATGAGCCCTTTGCATACCCCCACCTCCAAACCGGCCGAGCCGAGCAGTCGCGGCTCCGGTGCGCCAGGACGAGCCGGGTGGACGGCCCCGACGCTCATCGGCGTCGGCGTCGACGGCACGCCGTCCGGGCGGGACGCGGTCGTGCTCGCCTCGCTGCTCGCACGGCCGACCAGGGCCGAGCTGATGATGATCGCCATCCACCAAGAGCCGCTGTACCCGATGGTCCTGCCGAAAGGAATGAACTGGGCGACACTCGAGCGCCGAGCGCGGGCGATGCTGGCCGACACGCGCGAGTCGCTGGCGCCCGAGGCGCGGCTCGCGGTCCACCCGGACGTGCTCGTGTGGCGGGGGCTGCGCCACGTCGTGCGCCTCGAGCACCGCGACCTGCTCGTCGTCGGATCGGCCCACGACGCCGCGCCAGGGCGGGTCCGGCTCGGGAAGACGGCGCGTGAGCTCTTCGGCCATCTCGAGTGTCCGCTCGCCGTTGCGCCGAGCGGCATGCATGCCGGCGCAGCCCCGCGCCTAAGCAGAATCGGACTCGGCTTCACGGGCGACCCCGAGTCGCGCGCCGCCCTCAGCCTCGCCTGTTCAATCGCCTCGGCGGCCGCGGGCGAGCTTCATGTCCTCGGAGTCGTCGAGGATCGAGCCGCCGGCGGGATGAGGCTGGAGGACAACGTGCTCGGCGGCGACGTGATCGTCCGCGAGCAACTCGTCTCGCTGCTGGACGAGGAGGCCGCCGCCGTGACCGGAGTCAACGCTCCACGGACCCACGCCGAGGTCGCGTCCGGCCGTCCCGATGAGGCCCTGAAGGCGCTGAGCGAGCACGTTGACCTGCTCGTCATCGGATCAAGCCATGCGGATGCTCCAGGACGGGTCCAACTCGGACGCACCGGAGCAACCGTTCTGGACGGCGCCGCGTGTCCGGTGCTGGTGGTGCCGCGGCCACGACTGAGAAATCATCTCGGGACGCGCTGACCGTCGAGGGGTGGCAGCCCGCAGCGACGACGGTCAGGTCGACCGACGCCGCGCTCGGGCAGATCTCGAGCTCGGTGCGGCTGGGCCGCACGGGCCTCCTGGCGGTCGTCTCCGAAGCTGCGCGAGCGACGCGAGCACGACAAGGAAGCGATTCACGCGAAGGTCGAGAAGCTCGAGGCGAAGCTCCACCCTGGCACGA
>DATKOY010000295.1:0-2549 GCA_035524415.1 Solirubrobacteraceae bacterium
GAGCCGCTCCTCATTTCGGACCTGCCGGTCTTCGTCCGCTGGCGGGGCGAGCCCTCGTGGGGCTCGGCGGAGCTCGAGCAGCTCGTCGACCTCACCGATAGGCTCATCGTCGACTCGACCGAGTGGGACGACGTTCCCACCCCGTATGCGCAGCTGACCGAGCTCTTCCCGCGCTGCGCCGCCTCCGACATCGCGTGGGCTCGGACGTCGCGATGGCGCTCTCATCTCGCGACGCTGTGGCCCGGAATCGCCGACGTGGGGACGCTCGGCGTGCACGGGACGGCCGCGCAGGCGTGGCTCCTCTGCGGCTGGCTGCGCTCGCGGCTCGGGCGGGACGACATCGCGCTCGAGCACGATCCCGCAGAGAAGCTCCTGGGAGTGACGCTCGACGGCGAGTCTGTGCCGCTGCCGCCGGGCGATCCGCCCACGCCGAGCGACGTCCTCTCCGACGAGCTCGAGCGCTTCACGCCGGATCCGGTGTACGAGGGCGCTGTTCTGGCTGCCGCCGACTAGGGCTCTCCGACCGGCGCCGGGCATGTCTGCTCGCCGCGGACGAACTGGTAGGCGAGCGCCGCGAGCGATGCGCCGCAAATCGGAGCGACGATGTAGAGCCACAGGGCGTGCAGGTTTCCCGACACGAGGGCCGGGCCGATCGAGCGGGCGGGGTTCATCGAGGCGCCGCTGATCGGGCCGCCGAACATCGCGTCGAGCCCCACGGTGCCGCCGACCGCAATCGCCGCCGCCTCGCCGACCGCCCGGGTATCGGTGGCGACGGCCATGATCACGAACATCAGGAAGAAGGTCATGACCAGCTCCCAGAGGAAGGACTGGCCCTGCGAGCCCGACGGCAGCGTCGCGCCGACATCGGCGATGTTGCCGAGCGAGCCGCGCAGGACCGCGGCAGCCGCGATCGCGCCGACGAGCTGCGCTCCCCAGTACCCGACCGCTCGGGTCCACGGGAAATGACGGCTGAGGGCGAAGGCGAAGGTGACGCTCGGGTTGAAGTGCGCGCCGGAGATGTGGCCGACCGCGTAGATCCCGAACATGATCACCAGGCCGAAGGTGATCGCCACGCCGACGTGGCCGAGCGCATGCGTCTTGGCGTCGACCATGATCGCGCCGCATCCGGCGAAGACGAGCGCGAACGTGCCGATCGCCTCGGCGACCAGCGCGCGGAGAGTCTCGATGCTCACTCCTCGGTGGGAAGAAGCTCGGCCATGAGCTGCTGCACCCGCGCGTCGATCTGGTCGCGGATCGCCCGCACGGACTCCACGTCCTGCCCTGCCGGGTCGTCCAGCTCCCAGTCCTCGTAGCGCTTGCCGGGGAAGATCGGGCAGGCATCCCCGCAGCCCATCGTGATCACGACATCCGCGGCCTGGACGAACTCGTCGGTGAGCGGCTTCGGGAACTCCTGGCTCATGTCGACCCCGACCTCCTCCATCGCCGTCACCACCGCCGGGTTGATCTCCTCACCGGGCGCGCTGCCGGCCGAGCGGACGTGGATCCGGCCGTTCGAGCGGAGCTTCAACAGCCCGGCGGCCATCTGCGACCGGCCGGCGTTGTGAACGCAGACGAACAGGACCTCGGGCTGATCGGCGCGCACGAGATCTTGCGCCTGGGCGAGCGCCAGCAGCCGTTCTCGCGCGAAGCGATGCGCGAGCACCGGCACGAAGACCGTGACTCGCGAGTTGCCGAGGCGATCGACGGAGTCGGCGATGTAGCGCTCGATCGTCTCGACGGAGAAGATCCCGGCGAACTCCTCCTTCAGCGCCTCCGCAGCCTGATGGACGTGATGGCGGGTGACGGGGTCGAGTGTCTCGGACACGATCAGCATCCTCCGGTCTTGACTGCCCTGACGATCGCCGCGTGCATGCCGTCGGCGACCCGATGGGTGAAGGTCACCTCGACCTGCTCGAAGCCGGCCTCTTCCAGACCGGCGATGTATTCCGCCCTCGAGAGCGCCCCGGCGATACAGCCGACATAGGAGCCACGCTCCGCCTGGTCTTCCTCCGTCAGGTGATCCTCGGCGACGACATCGCTCACCCCGACTCGTCCGCCGGGCCGGAGCACTCTGGCGATCTCCACGAGCACGGCTGGCTTGTCGGTCGAGAGGTTGATCACGCAGTTCGAGATCACGACGTCGATCGAGTCCGCCGGCAGCGGGATCTCCTCGATGTAGCCCTTGAGAAAGACGGCGTTCTCGATCCCGGCCTCGGCCGCGTTCCGCCGAGCGAGCGCGAGCATCTCGTCGGTCATGTCCAGGCCGAAAACGAGACCCGTCGGCCCGACACGCTTGGCCGAGAGGATCACGTCGATGCCGCCGCCGGAGCCGAGATCGAGCACGGTTTCGCCCGCCTTCAGCTCAGCCAGCGCGGTGGGGTTGCCGCAGCCGAGCGACGCGAGCACCGCGGCTTCCGGCAGTTCGCCCTTCTCCTCGACGCCGTAGAGGTTCGACGTAATGGGGCTGGTGCCTACGACGGCCGTATTGCCGCAGCAGCCGGAGCCGACGCGAAGAGCGGCCTGTGAATATTTCTCGCGAACGGCTTCCT
>DATKOY010000296.1:0-45194 GCA_035524415.1 Solirubrobacteraceae bacterium
CATGGGCCACTCACGTGACGTTCTCCTCGAACGGCCGATCGCCGCGCGTACCGGCGATCACGACCGTGCGGTCCTCGCCCGACCAGATCACCTCGCCCCGTACGAACGGCTGACCGGCGAACGACCCGAACCGATCCCACACCGGCGCCTCCAGCGCGTATGCCAGCTCGTCGCGCGAGGTCCACCGCTCGACGTCGACCAGCTGCCGGCCAACCACTCGGGACAGCACGATGGTCGCCGTACTCCCGCCCCGACCCGCGTGACCGGAGAACGGCACGACGGCTATCGTTGCGCCGCGTCGCTCAAGCTCCTCCCAGACCTCCGTGCCCCAGAGCAGCTCTGCACGCGACCGCCGGAGCCGCGCGGTGTGAACCCGGGAGGCCTCCCGGCCGCTCGGAGTCCGGCACGGCTCACCCGGTGATGCTCGGCACGTCGGGCAGCTGCGCTCGCGCCAGCCGCGCGCGATGTGCAGGTGCGTTGTCGGCTGCCCACCGGTGTCCCAGCGGTACCGCCGACACCGCGTTCCCGGAGCGACCCGGCACTCTGGGCACCACTCGTCGAGCCACGAGCAGCGGTCGCTCATGCTCGCCGTCCCGCAGGGTCCTCACGGTGCCCGTTCGGAGCGTTTCGCCGCGCCCATGCAGCCGCGAGCTGTGAGCTTCTACCGGGGTGGTCGCCGGCTCGTCGACAAACGCGGGAGCGTGAGGCCCAGGAGCGCCGCCCGGATCCTGGTGCACCCAAAATGCACCCAAAACGCTCCCTCTCACGACCCTGCTCGGACTCGCTGCCCCCCAGAAACCTGGTGATTTCCAGGGACTTCCTGCGAGTGGGCGATCCAGGACTCGAACCTGGGACCTCTTCCTTATCAGAGAAGCGCTCTAACCGACTGAGCTAATCGCCCATGCTGACCGGAGCCGTCCGCCCGCCACGACCAACCGCGGCAGAGCCTCTCGCTCCGAGCAACGGATTCTAGCCTCGCGTGACCTAAGCGGCGGCGCGGACGCGCAGGCGGCGGGCGAGATCGAGTGCGTCGTCGAGCGAATCGAAGCTGATCTGGGCGCGGTAGCCGCTGCCGGCGACGTTGACGTCAATGTCGCACCCCAGCGCCTCGCCAAGGGCGTCGGCGATCTGGGTCAGCGCGGCCTCCTGGTCGGGATGAACCTTGGCGCGCCGGCGGCGGCGGGCGGGGCGCTTGGACTGTTGCTCGCCGGCCACGCGGGCGCGAGCCTCGAGCTCCCGGACGGACCACCCGGCGGCGGCCGCATCACGTGCGAGGTTGCGGCGGATCGCGTGATCCTCGTTCAGGAGCAAGGCCCGGCCGTGGCCCTCGCTCAGCTCGCCCCGTTCGATCAACTCGAGCGCCTCGTCGGGCAGGTCGAGGAGCCGAATCAGGTTTGAGACAGCGACCCGGCCACGGCCGATGCGCACGCCGACCTCCTCCCGCGTCAGCGACAGTTCCTCGACGAGCGCCGCGCAGGCCCGGGCCTCCTCGACGGGATTGAGGTCCTCGCGGGCCATGTTCTCGATCAGCGCCACCTCGAGCGAGGTCGCGTCGTCGTGGCTGCGGACGATGGCGGGAATCGTCTCGAGTTCCGCGAGGCCTGCGGCACGCCAGCGGCGCTCGCCGGCGATCAGCTCATAGCGCCCGCCCACGACAGGGCGCACGAGTACCGGTTGTAGAACTCCGCGCGCTTTGATCGACTCGGCCAGCCCGAGCAGCGTCTCCTCGTCGAACGTCCGGCGAGGCTGGTGCTGATTAGCCGAAATGAGGTCTATAGGCACCTGTCGGAACTCTTGGGTCTCGTCCTTGGGTGCCACCGAGAGAATTGCGGCCAGGCCGCGTCCCATCCCTTTCTGTCGCTCAGCCACGAGCGGCCACCTCCTTAGCGAGTTCGAAGTAGGCATCCGCGCCGGCGCAGTGCGGGTCGTGGTGAATCACGGGCTTGCCGAAGCTCGGCGACTCGCCGATCCGGACGTTCCGCGGGATGACGGTGTCGAACACCAGCTCTGGGAAATGCTCGCGGACCTCCCGTTCGACATCCTGGGCCAGGCGCGTGCGGCCGTCGTGCATCGTCAGCAACATCCCGGCGATCGTGAGGCGCGGATTCAGCTCCCGCTGGATCAGCGAGAGCGTGTCGAGCAGGCCCGCGAGGCCCTCCAGCGCGAAGTACTCAGCCTGCACTGGGACGATGACGCGATCGGCCGCAACGAGCGCATTGACGGTCAGAGGACCGAGCGAGGGGGGGCAGTCGAGCAGGGTGAAGGCGTAGCGCTCGCGGACCGGCTCGAGCGCGTCCCGCAGACTGGTCTCCGATCCGGCGACGCGCGGCAATTCGACGGTGGCGCCCGCCAGATCGGGGCCGGCGGGAGCGACCCACAGGTGCTCGATCGCGCTGACAACGATCACGTCGTCGAGCGTCGTCGAACCGCTGAGGACGTCATAGACCGTCTGCGGGCGATCCTTGGCGATGCCGAGGCCTAGGGTGGCGTTGCACTGCGGGTCGATATCGACGAGCAGCGTGTCGTAGCCTGCCTCCGCCACACATGCCGCGAGGTTCACGGCCGTGGTCGTCTTGCCGACTCCACCCTTCTGATTGGCGATCGCATAGACGGTTCCCATGTCCGCCAGGAAGCTAGCGACGTGCGCGGTCAGACGCGGTGACCTCGGCGCCAAGCGGCCGCTTGCGTGCCATGCCGGGCCGGCGCGGGAACCGCTCGGGTGTTTCCATCACCTTCGACATGAGGTGGAGGTGTCGGTGGTGGGCTCCGCGGTACGGCACGACCGGGATCGGTTCGTGCACCTCGAGCCCCAACTGCGCCGCGGCCGCCGCCGCGGCCGCCTCGACCGCTGGATCCCGTCGGCCGCGCCACACCACGAGCGTTCCGCCGATGCGCAGGAGCGGCGCCGCATACTCCGCGACGACGTCGAGCGACGCAAGCGCGCGAGCCGTCACGACCTCGAAGCTCCGGAGCCCGTCCGCCCAGCTCTCGGCGCGGGCATGAAACGTCCGAGCGTTGCGCGCGCCGGTGAGGACGATCGCGCGGTCAATGAACGCGCATTTCCGCGTGCTGCTGTCGACGAGCGCGACCTCGGCACCCGGGAGTGCGATCGCCAGCGGGAGCCCTGGGAAGCCGGCGCCGGATCCGAGATCGGCAATCGAGCTGGCCGCCTGGATCTCGGTCAGTTCGAGTGCGACAAGGGAATCCGCCAGGTGGTCGTTGAGGACTCGCGCGGGTTCGCGGACGGTCGTCGGCGCGAGCGGGTCCCCAGCGACGAGCTCCACGAGCCGCCAGAGGCGGTCGCCGGTCCCCTCCGACAGTCCGTAGCGCTCGAGCAGGGGGCGCAGGCGGCCGGCGTCGACCCGTCCGGTGTCTGGGACGGGGCTCATCACGCGCACATCGCCGTCCCGAGCGCGCTCGCTCGTGAGCAAACCTCAATCGCAGGCCACACTCGCTCGCCCGCCATCTCGACTAGTCGCTCTCCCGAGCCCGCTCGCGATCGATGAAGCCGGCGTATCGCTCCAGCATCAGGGTAAGCCGTTCCGCCGCGTACCCGTCAAGGCCGACGTGGAGTTCGCGCTCGAGCAGCGGCAAGACATCGCGGACGAGCGTCCGGCCCCGAGCCATCCACTGGAAGTACGAGCGGCCGCCATGGTGATACGGGCCGTACAGCCGGGAGTCGGGAAATCGTTCGAGCAGCCAGTTGAACACCGCCTCGTGGCGGGTGTGCATCCGCAGCGTGACTTGTGGCTGCTTGCCGTCGCCGCCGAATGACCCTTCGCCGATAAGTAGGCCGACGACGACGCCACGATCGAAGTCCGAGAGCGCGCTCACAGGAGGGTTTGTAGCGTGTCGGCTGTTTCACCGTCAAGAAAAACGTGAAACGGTCGGAGGCGGGTGGCCGGGCGGCCGTCGCCGGCCGGCCCTGTCTGTGGACGACCTTTGGCGATGTATGTGGGTGCGGAGACGACCGCATCCAGCCGTCTCCGGCTGGCGCGCCCCGGGAGAGCCAGCCGGCTAATGCACGAGCGGCGCCACGACCAGGCGCCGCGAGGGCTCCTGGCCCTCGCTGTACGTCTCGACGTCGTGACGCGACTTGAGGTGCTCGTGGACGACCTTCCGCTCGAGCGCGCTCATCGCCTCGAGCGCGACCGGCCGGCGATCGTGGATGGCGGTCTCGGCCGCTTGGTCGGCCGCCGCGCGGAGCGCGACGGCGCGCCGCTCTCGATAGCCGGCGGCATCGACGACAACGCGCTTGCGGGCCTGATCGCCGCGGAACGCGATCCGGTACGCGAGGTGCTGGATCGCGTCGATCGTCTGTCCGTGATGGCCGATCACGAGGCCGAGGTCGTCCCCGTGGAACTCCCCGACCACACCGTCGCCGTCCTCGTGCACATCGACGGTCGCGTCGACGCCGAACTCCTCGACCAACCTCTCCATCAACTCGCGAACGCGAGCCGCAGCATCGCTCATTGCCTTCCTCCCCTTATCTCCGGCGTCCGGAGCGCTTCTTCTTCTTGCGCGGCGGGCGCGGCGGCGGAGTCGTGCGCTGCCCGCCGCCCGAGCCCACGGACGCCTTCTCCTCGGTCTTCGACCGGCCGCGCAGCAGCCCGCCGAGACTCGCCCCGAGACCCCCTGCGGCGGTGGCGGTGGCGGTGGCGCCGGCACCGTTGCGCTCCGGCCCCTCGGCATCCTTTGAGCGCGCACCACCCGTGGATCCACCGCCGGGCGCGACGGCGCCGTCGCCGGCCGTCGCCGCGACCGGTGGCCCCATTGGTCCGAGCCGTCTTCGGATCACGTATTGCTGCCCGATCGTCCACGTATTCGTCGTGATCCAGTACACGATCACGCCGGCGGGGAAGTTGATGATGAAGATGACGAAGAACAGCGGCATCACCAGCATGATCTGGCGCTGCGTCTTGTCCATCGTCGGGGTCGACATCATCAAGCTCGAAGCGAGTTGGGTACCGACGTAAAGAATGATCAGGACGACGAGCACGGCACCCGTTGCCTTGTTCGTCAGGTCGGGGATGAACAGGAAGCCGGCGCCGTTGTTCGGCCCGCACGGCACCGTGTGCGCAGTGGTCAAGGGGTGCGGCTGAACCTGCGGGCAGATATCGATCCGCAGGCTCGTCCGCAGCATGTAGAAGAGCGAAATGAAGACCGGAAGCTGCGCGACGAGCGGCAGGCACGACCCCAGCGGGTTGACCTGGTTCTCCTTGTAGAACTTCATCAGCTCCTGTTGCTGGCGCTGCTTGTCGTCCTTGTACTTCGCCTGAATCGCCTTGAGCTCCGGCTGCAGGCGCTGGAGGCGCTGCATCGAGTGGAACTGCTTCACGGTGAGGGGAAGTAGGACCGCGCGAACGAGGATCGTCAGCAGCACGATCGACCAACCCCACGAGCCGCCGATAGCGGAATGGATCGCCTTCAGAATCGACTCAAAGACATCGATCAGCGGCTGGAAGATGTTGGCGGTGAGAAGGAACATGATCAGGCGCTCGACGCCGATCGCGGAGGTCCGAACAGCCGCTGATCTTCAACGGGATCGAAGCCCCCATGGCTCCAGGGGTTGCAGCGCAGCAGCCGCCAGCCGGCAAGGACGAGCCCGCGCAGTATGCCGAATCGCGAGATCGCCTGCGCGGCGTATTCCGAGCACGACGGGTAGTACTTGCAGCGTGAGCCGAACATTGGCGAGATCAGGCGCTGATACAGCCTGATCGGGGCAACAATAACTCTCCGAAAGAGGGTCACAGCGCGTCCCCCTCCACGGCATCTTCGGGCGGTCCGCTACCACCCGACCGCGCGATCAAATCTCCCAGCGCACGGCGGATTCCTGCCAAACCCTCACGTTCAGCCAGACCCCGAGCATCGGTCCGCGCGACGACGACAGCATCCGTCCCGTCGGGAAGTCGTGGCGACTCGAGCACGAAGGCCTCGCGCAGCAGTCGCTTGACCCGGTTGCGATCGACTGCACCCCCCACCTTCCGTGAGACCGACAATCCCAGCCGTGGCGGTCCTCCTTCCCCGCGCGGAAATACGTAGAGCACGAACTCTCGGCCCGCGTGCGAGCGGCCGTTGCGGAACACGCGATCGAAGTCAGCGCTGCGCGAGAGCCTGCCGCGGCCCGGGCGCGGCCGGGTCCCAGCAGATCGGCGCATCACACGGTCAAGCGTTTGCGACCCTTCGCGCGACGGCGCTTGAGGGTCAGGCGGCCAGCTCGCGTGCTCATCCGCGCGCGGAAACCGTGTGTCCTCGCTCGCTTGCGCTTCTTCGGCTGGTAGGTGCGTTTCATGGTTCACGTGCCCAAAGGCGGATAGCGAGCCAGTATACGCAGACCGTCGCCTGCGACCCGCGTGAAATCGCCGCACGCGGCGCTATCGCTTTTTCCCGCGCTTTGCGCCAAGCCCCCGAGCAACGCCGATTTCGGCCCACGCTCCGCTGGTATATTCGCCCGCTCCGAGCCACTGGCTCGCCCTGCCGAATCGTTTCCCCGTACACGCTCCTGGGAGGAGTCGCTTGGCGGTGCCCGCGCATCTTGAGCCCACGTCTGCGTGGCGTGACCTCCGCGCCGAGCTTCGCCGCGCGGTCGGCGAGTCGACCTATCAGCTCTGGCTTGAGCCGCTCGAGGTCAAGGTATGGGATGCCGCGGGGCTTGTCCTCCAGGCGCCACCTGACACGCAGGCATGGGTCGCGAAACGGTTCGGCCGCATCCTCCAGACCTGCGCCGGGGCCGTTCTCGGGGCCGCCGTCCAGGTCTCCTTTGCGGGCAACGCTGACACCAGGCCCGGATCCCCACCTTCCCCAGATCATCACGCCGAGTCGGATTTCAACCCCCGCTACAGCTTCAACCAATTCATCATCGGCGACGGCAATCACCTCGCGCACGCCGCATCGCTCGCCGTCGCGGAGCTCCCGGGGCAGGCGTACAACCCCCTCTTCCTCCACGCGCCGCCTGGTTTGGGCAAGACACACCTACTCCATGCCATCGGTAACTACATCCTCGCGTTCGGCGCCGGCGCAACCGTCCGCTATACGACCGTCGAGGCCTTCACCAACCACTTCATCCGCGCGCTCAGCTCGCGCTCGCTCGACACGTTCAAGCACGCCTACCGACACGCGGACGTCCTGCTTATTGATGACGTTCAGTTCCTCGCGAGCAAGGCCAAGACCGAGGAGGAGTTCTTCCATACATTCAACGCCCTCCATGAGACCGGCCGGCAACTCGTGCTCACGTGCGATCGCCTTCCCAGGCAGCTCATGGCCGTCGAGGAACGGCTCCGCGAACGCTTCGAATCCGGCCTCGTTGCCGACATCCGGCCCCCGGATTTCGCCACCCGTGTCGCGATCCTCCGTAAACGCGCCTCGCTCGACGGTGTCCGCATCGCCAACGATGCGGTGCTCGACGCGATCGCCGAGCGCGTCACCGACAACATCCGCTCGCTCGAGGGAGCTCTCATCCGGATCGTCGCGCACCACTCGCTGACCGGCCGGCCGCTCGACCTTGCACTGGCCTCCGAGGTCCTCGATGGCATGCACCCCCGTCGGCCATCCTCCGCACTCGCAATCGGGGACATCCAAGCGGCGGTCGCGAGCTACTACGACATCTCTGTTCCCGAGCTCATCTCGCCGAGTCGGGCCGCCCGCATCGCCTGGCCTCGCCAGGTCGCGATCCACCTCGCGCGGGAGCTCACGGACTCCTCCCTGCAATCGATTGGCGACGCCTTCGATCGCAACCACGCCACCGTTGTACACGCGTGCCGGCGTGTCTCCGAGCGACTCGCAGAGAGCACCGATGTGGCCGCCGATGTCCGCGAGCTCGCCGACCTCATCTCCGCCACCAAAGCCGACCGCGACTACTGACACACTTGTCTGTCCTTCTCGAGCGACAACTTCACCGCTCGTTGCGCACGATTGCGCACTTATCCACAGCTTCTACGCGCCCTATGACTTCTACCTTCCTTCCGAGGTATTCATCGTGAAGATTTCCCTCGAGCGAGACCTCCTTCTCGGGCAACTACAGACAGCCAGCCGCGTCGCCTCCACGCGCAGCGCGATCCAGGCGCTGTCGGGTGTCCAGCTTGTGGCTTCCGCTGAGCTGTGCGAGCTGCGCGCGACAGATATGGACGTCGGCTTGCGGGTCCCGCTCGAGGCGGACGTCACGCGCGAGGGTGTCGTCGTGCTCCCGGCTCGCCTGATCGTGGACGTCGTGCGGTCGCTCCCTTCCCCCACGCTCTCGCTTGAACTGCGTGCGGCCGAGCAGGACGTCGAGCTTGTCTCCGGAAACGCGACGTTCCACATCCGGACGCTTCGGACCGAGGACTTTCCGCCGTTCCCTGAACCCGAACCCGACTCAGCCGTGTCGCTGCCGGCGGCGGCGTTCGTCTCGACGGCGCTGAAGGTCGCCGGCTCTGCCTCCCGCGATGAGACGCGGCCGGTTCTCACCGGGATCCTCGTGTCCGCGGCCGACCGGGAGCTGCGGATGGTCGCGACGGACTCCTACCGGCTCAGCGTCAAGGAGACCACACTCGAGACTGCACTGACCTCCAGCTTCGAGGTCAATGTGCCGGCGCGCGCGCTCCAGGAGCTCGCTCGGATCGCCGGTCACGGCGAAGACGAGCAGCTGAGCGTGAGCGTTCGGAAGAATCAGGTGCTGTTCGTGATCGGGCGCGTGATCCTCTCCTCACGTCTGATCGACGGCCAGTTCCCGAACTACCGTCAGCTGCTTCCGGAGAGCTTCGAGCACGAGCTACGGATCGCCGGCGCCGAGCTGACTGACGTCGTGCGCCGGATCAGCCTATTGGCGCAGAAGAATGCCCCCCTCAGGCTGTCGTTCAAGCCCGGCGAGTTGACGATCTCGGCGCAGACTCCCGACGTCGGTGAAGCGCTCGAGTCGCTCCCGGTTGCGTTTCAGGGCGAGCCGCTCGAGATCGGCTTCAACCCTGAGTTCCTGCGCGCCGGACTCGAGGCGATCGAGGAGGGTGACGTTCTGCTCAAGCTGATCAGCCCGTTGCGCCCGGGACTGATCGAGGCCGCGGACGAGAGCCGCTTCCAGTACCTGATCATGCCGATACGCCTGAACGTGTAGCGACCGCGATGCGCCTCGTCGCCGTCAGCCTGCGCGACTTTCGCGGCTACGACAGCGCCGAAGCAGCGCTGGGCGATGGTCTGACCGTCGTCTGGGGACCAAACGGTGCCGGCAAGACGAATCTGTTGGAGGCGCTGTACTTTGGCTGCACCGGAAGGTCGTGTCGAACGACCAACGAGCGCGAGCTCGTGCGGTTCGGCGCGGGCGCTGCCCGCGTCGTCCTCAGCGCTGTCGCCGAGGACGGGCCGCACGAGCTGTCCGTCGGGTTCGTGCCCGGAGAGCCAAAGCGGATGCGAGTCGACGGCGCGCCTGTCGAACGGCTACTCGACGTCTCCAATCGCCCGCTCGTGAGCGTCTTCCTGCCCGACCGGCTGGAGTTGATCAAGGGAGCGCCGTCGCTGCGCCGCGCCCATCTCGACCAGTTCGTCGCGGCGCTCTGGCCGGCCCGGGCCGGGACGCGCCGCGCCTATGCGCAGGCGCTTGCCCAACGTAATGCGCTGATCAGCCGGATCCGCGCCGGCGCCGGGTCTCGCGCGTCGTTGACGGCGTGGGACGAGCAGCTTGCCCGCTACGGCGTCGAGCTGATGTGCGATCGCGGCAGCGCGATCGCGGCGTTGCAGCGGTCGTTTGCGACCCTGAGCTCCGACCTGGGGCTCGGCGCGGATGTGACCGTCGCCTATCGGCCGCGCTCGAGCGCGGGGAGCGCGGCCGAGCTCGCAGCCGAGCTCGGCGAGCGGATCGACAGTGATCTCGAGCGGGGGTTCACCGCGCACGGCCCGCATCGGGACGATCTTTCGATCGTCCGTGAAGGTCGCGAAGTGCGCACGTACGGTTCCCAGGGTCAGCAGCGGTTGGGGCTGCTCGCGCTGCTGCTCTCAGAGCGTGCGGCGATCGCGTCGACGCGCGACGCGCCACCGGTGCTGCTCTTGGACGATGTGATGAGCGAGCTCGATGGCACTCGCCGTGAAGCGCTGGTCGAACTGCTCCGGGCGGGGCCCGGCCAGTCGGTGATCACGACGACCGATCTGGGTCACGTCCCCGGCGCGCGGGAGCCCGAGGTCGCGCGGCTCGAGATCGCCTCGGGGCACGTGCTTCAGGACGCACTGGCGGCGTGAGCGGGCCGGCCCTGGATCCGCCGTGGCGAGCGCGGGGAGAACGGCCGTGACGAGGTTCCGGCGCAGTCCGCGACCGATCGGGATTGCGCTCGACCAGGCGCGGTCCCAGTGGGAACCGGAGACGCTGCTCGCCGAGGTCCAGCGCGTGTGGAGCGAGGCGGTCGGCGACGTCATCGCGGGCGAGGCGCGGCCAACCGGCGAGCGCGGCGGCGTCGTGACGATCTCCTGCTCGGCATCGGTCTGGGCGCAGGAACTGGATCTCATGTCCCCGACGATCGTGGACCGTCTCAACACGCTCCTCGGCGGCGCGCGCGTGGACCGTCTGCGCTGCGTCGCCGCCACGCCGAACGACTTCTCGCGCGGCTGAGCCCGCCCCGCGGGGCGCGATGTTGCGGGTATCCGTCCGGGCTCGAGGCGGAGGCTGATAAAGGGCTCCCGACCTGGCACAGAGGCGTAACATTTTCTGGCGATTTGCAGGCAAATCGGCCGAGCTCTGGGGGTCGTTTCCGAGGGTCTTTGTGCTATTCTTTTGTACACCAGCCTTCGACGCCCCGGCGCGCCGCAAATGGCGCGGCTCCGGGGCGTCTCAACGTCATCGGAGGATCGTTGGCGAACGACGATGGCGCCGCCGGGCGCCCCAAGCAAGAACAACGCTACGACGCTGAGCAGATCACCGTTCTCGAAGGTCTCGAGGCGGTCCGCAAGCGGCCGGGCATGTACATCGGGTCGACGGGAGCCCGCGGCCTGCACCACCTTGTCTATGAGGTTGTTGACAACTCTGTTGATGAAGCCCTCGCCGGCTACTGCGATGACGTCACGGTCACGATCCATCCCGACAACTCCGTAACCGTCGACGACAACGGTCGCGGGATCCCAGTCGCCACCATGAAGAAGGAGAAGCGACCGGCGGTGGAGGTCGTGCTCACCGTTCTGCACGCGGGCGGCAAGTTCGGCGACGGCGGCTACAAGGTCTCCGGCGGTCTGCACGGCGTCGGCGTGTCCGTCGTCAACGCGCTCTCCGAGCACCTCGAAGTCGTGGTCCGCCGTGACGGCTACCACTGGAAGCAGGAGTATGAGCGCGGCAAGCCGCTGTACGACCTCAGGCGCGGCGAGCCGACGAAGGAGACGGGCACGACGATCACGTTCCTTCCGGACGGTGATGTCTTCGAAACACTCGACTTCGACTTCACGATGCTCGAGGAGCGGATGCGCGAAACGGCGTTCCTGACCCGAGGCCTGCGCCTCGCGATCGTCGACGAGCGGGGCGGCGGTCACCGCGCCGAGTTCCGGTACGAGGGCGGGATCGTCGACTTCGTCAGCTACCTGAACGAGAAGAAGGAGCCGATCCACAAGAAGGTCATCTCGTTCGACGGCGAGAGCGAGGAGGGCGCGGTCGAGGTCGCGATGCAGTGGAACTCCTCCTACCAAGAGTCGGTGTTCTCGTTCGCGAACAACATCCACACCCACGAAGGCGGATCCCACCTGTCAGGCTTCCGCTCGGCTCTGACGAGCGCGCTCAACAAATACGCGCGGGAAAAGGGCGAGCTGAAGGAGAAGGACGAGAACCTGACCGGCGAGGACGTCCGCGAAGGACTGACTGCGGTCATCTCGGCAAAGCTGTCGGACCCGCAGTTCGAGGGTCAGACGAAGACCAAGCTGGGTAACCCCGGCATGCAGGGCTTCGTCCACTCGATCGTCAACGGGCGCCTCTCGGAGTTCCTCGAGGAGAACCCGCAGGATGCGCGTGCGGTGATCCGCAAAGCGGTCTCGGCAGCGCAAGCGCGCGCCGCCGCGCGCAAGGCCCGCGATCTGACTCGGCGCAAGTCGGCGCTCGAGAACTCGACGTTGCCGGGCAAGCTCGCCGACTGCTCGGTGAAGGACCCCGCGCTTGCGGAGCTGTTCGTCGTCGAGGGCGACTCCGCCGGCGGCTCGGCCGTCAGCGCGCGCGACCGCAACACCCAGGCGATTCTGCCGCTGCGCGGCAAGATCCTCAACGTCGAGAAGAGCCGGATCGACAAGGTGCTCGCGAACACCGAGATCCAGGCGCTGATCACTGCGATCGGGACCGGGGTCCGCGATGAGTTCGACATCACCAAGGCCAGGTACCACAAGATCGTGCTGCTGACCGACGCCGACGTCGACGGCGCGCATATCCGCACCCTGGCGCTGACGCTGCTGTTTCGCGAGATGCAGCCGCTCATCGAGGCCGGGTACGTCTACATCGCCAAGCCGCCGCTGTACCGCCTCACGCGCGGGCAGAAGCACCGCTACCTCGAGCGCGAGTCCGAGCTCGAGGACATCCTGCTCGGGGACAAGTTCGAGAAGATCGAGGTCTACGACCGGTACAACAAGCCGTTCAAGCTGACCGACACGCGGTGGAAGCGGTTCACGCGCCTGCTCAAGCAGTACGAAGGGTGGGCAGCGGCGCTGCGCGCCGCCCACGGCCACGGGATCGTCGAGTTCCTCCAGCAGGCCCGCTTGCTGGACGAGCAGGTCGACGATGCGGCCGCCCTCGTGCGCTACGTCTCGAAGGACCGTCAGAACGGAGATGCATACGAGGTCAAGCTCGTGTCCGAGGACGCGCACGAAGTCGTGGTCCGGACGATCGAGGCGAAAACCGGTCTGGCGACAACCCATCGGATCCCCCGTGCCTCGCTCGAGGCACACGAGTATCACCGCCTCGCTGACGTCCACCGGGAGCTGGCGGCCCTCGTGGGAACCCCGCCGTTCGATGTCCGGCTCGGCGAGAACCGCAAGGACGCGCTCACGTTCAACGAGTTGCGCAGCTCGATCCTGGCAATCGCTCAGCGCGGTATCGACTACTACCGGTTCAAGGGTCTTGGCGAGATGGACGCGGAGGAACTGCGCGAGACGACGATGGATCCCGCGACGCGCACACTCGTGCAGGTCACGATGGAGGACGCAGCGTCCGCCGATCTCGTGTTCGCGATGTTGATGGGAGACCAGGTGGAGCCGCGGCGAGCGTTCATCGAGGAGAACGCGCGGCTCGTGACCAACCTCGACGTGTAGGAGGACTCGGATGTCTGCGATCGACACCATCGGTGGAGGCAACATCGAGCCGCGTGGGCTCGAGGAGGAGATGCGCTCCGCGTATCTCGACTACGCGATGTCGGTCATCGTCGGGCGTGCGCTGCCCGACGTGCGGGACGGTCTGAAGCCCGTTCATCGCCGCGTCCTCTACGTGATGAACGAGCTCGGCTTGCAGCCGAACCGCAAGCACGTCAAGTGCGCCCAGATCGTCGGGGAGGTCATGGGTAAGTACCACCCCCACGGCGACAGCGCGATTTACGACACGCTCGTGCGCCTGGCGCAGGACTTCTCGATGCGCTACCCGCTCGTCGACGGCCACGGGAACTTCGGAAACATCGACGGCTACTCGGCCGCGGCGATGCGCTACACGGAGGCCCGTCTCGACCGCCTCGCGACCGAGATGCTCCGGGACATCGACGCCGAGACGGTCGACTTCGTCCCGACGTATGACGGCAGCCGGCAGGAGCCCGTCGTGCTTCCCTCGCGCTTCCCGAACCTGCTGGTCAACGGCGGCTCCGGGATTGCCGTGGGGATGGCGACGAACATCCCCCCGCACAACCTGCGCGAGGTCATCAACGCGACGATCGCCTACATCGACGATCCGAACATCGACCTCGACGGCCTGATGCGTCACATCAAGGGCCCGGACTTCCCGACGGCGGGCATCATCCTCGGCCGCGACGGGATCCGGGACGCATACGCCACCGGCCGCGGCCGCGTGCGGGTCCAGGGCAAGGCCCACATTGAGCCGATCGGTCAGGGCAAGGAAGCGATCATCATCACTGAGCTGCCCTATCAGGTGCGCCGGGATGGTGAGGGTGGCCTGATCCTGAAGATCAAGGAGTTGCACGAGCAGAAGAAGCTGCCCGAGATCAGCGACCTGCGAAACGAATCCGATCGTCACGGGATGCGGATCGTGATCGAGCTCAAGCGCGACGCGATCCCCAAGGTCGTTCTCAACAAGCTCTACAAGCACACACCCCTGCAGACGACCTTCGGGGTCAACATGGTTGCGCTTGTTGACAACGTGCCGCGCACGCTGTCACTGCGCGAGGTGATCGGTCACTACGTTGACCACCAGCGCGAGGTCATCGTCCGGCGGACGAAGTACGAGCTGCGGCGCGCCGAGGAGCGCGCACATGTCCTCGAGGGCTTGCTGATTGCGCTTGCGAACCTCGACGAGGTGATCGCGCTGATCCGGGGATCGCGCGACCCCGAGAGCGCCCGCACCGAGCTTGTTGCGCAGTTCGAGCTGACGACCGTCCAGGCGCAGGCAATCCTCCAGTTGACCCTGAGCCGGCTGACTGCGCTCGAGGCAGACAAGATCAAGCAGGAGCACGCCGACCTCGTCGAGAGAATCAAGGAATTGCGGGACATTCTCGGCGACGAGGACAGGATCTACGGCCTCATCAAGGACGAGCTCGCTGAGATCGCCGACGCGTACGGAGACGAACGGCGCACCGAGATCACGCATGCGGAAGGCGAGATCGACATCGAGGACCTGATCGCAGATCAGCAGATGGTGATTTCGATCACCCACTCCGGTTACATCAAGTCACTGCCGCTGTCGACATACCGGCAACAGCGTCGAGGCGGGGTGGGTGTCACCGGCATGGACATGAAAGAGGATGACTACATCGAGCATCTGTTTGTCAGCTCGACCCACGATTACCTGCTGTTCTTCACCAATCGCGGGAAGGTGTATCGGCTCAAGGTGTATGAGCTGCCCGAGGCCTCGCGCACCGCGAAAGGCCGGGCGCTTGTCAACCTGTTGCCGCTGCGCGAGGGGGAACGGGTGCAGTCGGTGCTGTCAACGCGCGACTTCTCGGAAGGCCGTTATCTCGTGTTTGCGACGCGGAACGGCACTGTCAAGAAGACGGAGTTCGCCGCGTACAACACCCCGATCAAGGCGGACGGCATCATCGCGATCAAGATCCTCGAGGACGACGAGCTGATTGCGGTGCGGCGCACGAGCGGTCACGACGACATCATCATGGTGTCCCGGTCCGGCCAGGCGGCGCGCTTCAGCGAGGGCCAGGTGCGGTCAATGGGCCGCGACACGACGGGCGTGCGCGGGATGAACGTCGCGCAGAAGGGCAATGCCGTGCTCGCGATGGACGTCGCGCGCGACGATCAGGAGCTCCTCGTCGTCACCGAGAACGGCTACGGCAAGCGCACCCCGATCTCGGACTACCCCGTCAAGGGTCGCGGAACGATGGGCGTGAAGACGATCACGCTGACCGAGAACAAGGGCCAGCTCGCCGGCGCGCTCGTCGTGCGCGAGCACCAGGAGCTCGTGTTCATCTCCCAGAACGGGATGGTGCAGCGGACCTCGGTTCGGGGCATCAACCGGTACGGCCGTGCATCGCAGGGCGTGCGCGTGATGAACATCCGCGACGACGACCAGGTGAGCGCGGTCGCTCTCGTGGTCGAGTCGGAGGCATCCACGGCGGCGCCCGTCATCGACGACGACCTCCCGCAGACCGTCGACGACCTCGAGGGCACCGATCCAGGCAGCGACGATGAGATCCCCGCTCCCGAGGACGAGCCCTGACGCCGGACGACGAGGACTGACGCCAGGCGGTCGGCGCGCCACCGCGCGCTCGGCGACGCGGGCCCGGTGCTGAGAACGTTCCCTCTGGGCTTGGTGACGCCCGCCCGGTTCGCTAATCTGAGCGCTACCAGAGAAAGGAGGTGGTCCGCCTGTCTGAAAGTCATTGCGGGACCCTGGAGGTGTCCGGCCGCTAGGTCGGAGGCTGACCCCGCTTAGCGGAGTCCACCCGTGACGCCGTCGCAGTGGGTGCCGGAGTTAGTCCCACCGGCACTGGTCAACCCCGCTGCGTTGCCAGGCAGCCAGCAGTTGTGCGAGGGGCGCCGATGTCGACGGCGCCCTTCGCATGTCCGGGGCGTGCAGCGCCCGTGTCCCGTGCGCTGATCGGGCGCGTTTCCGAGATGTGCCCTCCTCACCGTGAGCCGCACGACGCGGCCCGCCACCGTGAGCCGGGCGACGCGGCCCGCCCGCGCCGCGATGCCGGTTGTCCGCGCCACTACGCTTGCGGACATGTGCCGAAACATCCGAACGCTCCATAACTTCGATCCGCCGGCGACCGACGAGGAGATTCGCGGCGCCGCGCTCCAATACGTCCGCAAGATCAGCGGGTTCACGAAGCCCTCGCGGGCAAACGAGCAGGCATTCGCGGAGGCAGTCGACGCCGTCGCGGCGATCTCGGCCGATCTCCTGCGCACTCTCCAGACGAACGCGCCGCCGAAGAACCGCGAGGTCGAGGCCGCCAAGGCGCGCGCCCGCGCCGCACAGCGCTACGCCGCGTAGGCGCCGCCCACGCGCCCGCCTGTGTGACGGCACCCGGTCCCGGCGGGCTTGACCGGCCGGTGCGCGGTCCACCCGGTCTCCGCGCCCCACCCGCGGCGGACGTTTGCGGCGCCGCGATCCCGGTGCGATCATGGAACGAGAGCATTCGCCTCCGAATTGGGGCGCACATGGTGTTCGATCGGGATCTGGCTGCGCGCGGCGACGGCCCCGGAGGGGGCGACGGGCCGTGCGACGTAAACGAGCTGATCGCCCGGGGGCAGCGGCTCGCAGACGCCCCATGGCCGTATGACGGCTACCCGCACGAGTGGCACGTCGAGGCCTGGCTGATCGGCGACCTCGGCGCCCTCGCGTCCGTGATCCTGAGCCGGTCGGACAATGAGTGAGTGGGGCTGCCCGCCGCCACGCCGGCGGCCCGTCCCGACGCCGGCGGCCCGTCCCGACCTGGCTGACCCGGACCCGGCGCGGCATAACGTGAGAAAGTCCGCACCGCGCTCAACGACTTGCCACATAAGCACCGCCACGGTGCTTATGTGCACAAACTCCGGCCCGAAGCCGAATCTTTTCACGTTAGGCCGGGCCGACGGGCCTCCCGGCACCCGGGTTGGGGGTGGCCGAGTCGGGGTGGGGGGTGTCGGTGGCCGCGGGTCGGTGGCCGCGGGTCGGGGGCTGCGGGATGAGGGGGCTGCGGGTCGGGGGCTGCGGGTTGAGGGGGCCGCGGGACCCTGGTTCAGGGAGCGGCCCGCCGTGCCCGGCAAGCGCGGGCCGGTCAGGCGGACAGCAGGTACTGTTGCCAGGCCGCCGGAATCGACGGACTCGCGACCTGGATGAACACGTGCGGGCTCGGCGTGCGGGGCTGCTTGAGCAGGCGCATGCCGACCTGCCGTGGCAGAGCGTTGCCCTTGCGGCGGTTGCAGGGAGCGCAGGAGGCGACGATGTTGTCCCAGCTCGAGCCACCGCCCTTGGACCGAGGCACGACGTGGTCGACGGTGAGGTTGGAGCGGGAGCCGCAGTACTGGCAGGTCCAGTCGTCGCGGGCGAACACGGCGCGGCGGGTGATCTTGCGCCGGTGGGTGTCGCGCGGGATGCGGACGTAGCTGACGAGGCGAATCACGACCGGCCGGGCCATCGTGGTCGAGGCGGAATGTAGCTCGCGCTCGGCGCGCTCGATCATCTCCGCCTTGTCCTTGAGGAGGAGCACGACGGCCCGGCGAACCGTGCAGACGTTGATCGGCTCGTACGTCGCGTTCAAGACGAGCACCCGGCCGCTCTCACGCCCGCGTCGCTGGTGCTCGGGAAGCGACGCGGACCCCAGTGGCGCTGGTACTGAGGAGGCCATGGCTGGGCGCGAGTGTAGCGGGCCGTGCCCGCGGATCCCCTTGATCAGGCGGCCGGGAAGGATCCCAGCACGCGCAGGACCTCGACGTGTTCGCGCAGCGCTTCGAGCGCCTCGGCAACGTGTGGCTCGGCATCGCGGCCCTCGAGATCGGCGAAGAACATGTAGCGCCCGAGCCCCTGTTTGCGCGGGCGCGACTCGATCCGCGTGAGGTTGACGTCGCGGCTGGCGAACTCCGACAGGCAGCGTACGAGCCACCCGGGCGCATCGGCGCCGAGACCCCAGAAGACGATCGCGGTCTTCCACGGCCCCCGCGGCGGTTCGGGGTCACCGGGCGTCCCGGGAGGGGCGCCGACCGGGCCGATCCAGACGAAGCGGGTCTCGTTGTCGGCGACGTCGTCGATGCCTGAACGCAGCACGACGCAGCCGTACAGCTTTGCCGCCAGGCGGTTGCCCAGCGCCGCCCAGGGGCCGTTATGGTCGGCGACGATTCGCACGGCCTCGGCGGTCGAGTCGCCCGAGAGCACCTGGGCCTGCGGCAGGCGCGTCCGGATGAAGCGCGCGCACTGTGCATTGGCCTGAGGGTGCGAGACGACGGCCTCGATCTCGGACAGCTCAAGCTCCGCCCGCGCGATCAGGCAGTTGCGGATCGGGTGGACCACCTCGCCGAGGATCGCGACGTCCTCGGTCTCGATTGCCAACGCGTCGAGGGTGGCGTTGACGGAGCCGCCGAGCGAGTTCTCGATCGGGACGAGCGCGCGCTCGACGATGCCTTCGTGGACGGCCATGACCGTCTCGTAGATCGTCGGCAGCGGGACGAGCTCGAGCCCGGCCCGATCGGCGCCACCCGTCGCTTCGATCAGCGCCTCTTCGCTGAACGTCCCTCGAGGTCCGAGATATCCGACGACCACAGGCGTGACGACGTCCGGGGAGGGGCCGCTATGTGCCGGTCGGCTGGGCTCCGCCACCCTCGAGCGCCAATCTGATCGCCTCGTCCTCTTCGGGGGAGAGCTCGAGTTCGCCGCGGCCCTCGTAGACCTGCTTGGCGTACAGACGCGCCGAGTCACGGTGGTGGATCGAGGACAGGACGACGCCGGACCGGGTCGCGTCGAGCAGCGCGATCGACGTGGACTGCCGGCCCGACATCTCGCCGTAGGCGTCGTAGCGGACGAGAGCACGGTAGGCGACGGCCTGGTCGATCCGGCGCTCGGCAAGGTGCATGCGCGCGTCGAGCCGATCGGCGGCGTCCTGCACGTATTCGGTCAGCGCCGCGAACTGCGCCTGCAGCGAGGCGGCATGGGCGACGAGATCCTCGCTCCGGTCGCCGAGCACGGCGCGCTGATCGGCCCGCAGACGGCGGACCTTGACCGCGAGCACGATCGCGGTGATGAGCGCGACCACTGCGACCGCACCAGCCGCGATCGCAACGATCCCCGCCGTGCTGGTCAGGTCGTGCACCCGGCTAAGAATAGGCAGATCGCTGCGCGGCGGGGGGTCGTCGGAGCGCGTACGCGGTGCGGGAGTGCGCGGGGGGGCGTGCGCGGTGCGGGAGTGCGCGGTGCGCGAATGCGCGAGGGCCGCTTACTGGAACGTGACCGGGAACGTCAGGGTGTTGTTCGACGCGTTCTTCTCGCCCGGGACCGGCTGGATCGTCGCGGTGACGGTGTCGTTCCCGGCCGGCGGCGAGGAGGTCAGCGTCACCTTGCAGGTCGTGCTCTCCCCGGGGGTCGTCTGTGGGACGACGGTCTGGCCGCTGATCTTCGTCGAGCTGACGCTGACCTTGCACACGACGTTGTTCTCGGTGTTCTGGCCGCCGTTGGTGAAGCTGAGGGTGAACTGCGGTGGCGGGCTGCGCGGGATGGTGTTGGTCGAGCCCGTCTGCAGGGTCGTGCCGCCGACGCTGACCGAATCGAGCGAGTGGCCGTGCGTTCCGGGCTTGATCGTGCCGCCGCTTGAGGACGGCAGTGAGGAGCCGAGCTTCGCCGCGATGCCGGTGGGGCTCAACCAGGCGATGTCGGGCAGGAATTGGCTGCCGTCGAGCTGGACACCGTTGGGGGCACCGACGGCCAGGCCGGCGTTGTGCAGGGCATTGACGACCTGGTGGGTGGCGTACTCCTTGTAGATCAGATCGGAGGAGTAGAACCGCGCCATGTCCGTCGCGATCTCGTTGATCGCGTCCTTGTTCGTCGTCTTTCCGAGGGCGCGCTGGATGCTCGCGGCGATGTCGGCGACGCCGTCATGGCGCATTGCCATCGTCAGCACGAACTGCTGCTGCGCGGTCTTCATCTCGTCGGGCACGTCGAGTCCCTTCGCGCGGCTGAGCTGCATGTTCGCCGTCACCGCCGACTCGGTGAGCGAGGTCTGGAGCGCCTGCGGGTTGCTCGTCGCGCCCGGCGCGGTGAGCGCCCGGAAGACGGCGTTGCCGACGCTTGACACCGACTCCTGATTGAGGTTGGAGATGTTGTTCGCGTAGTCCTTGAGCGAGGTGTTGCGCGCGCTCACCTGGCAGCTGTGCACCCCGACGACGATCAGAACGAGGACGACGATGATCGCGACCACCGCGACGACGCGGCGGACCAAGATCGACTGCTGATCGCTCGGCGGGCGTCCGCCGGTCCCTGACGGGCGGCGGCGACGCGGGGCTGTTCGCGGCTCTGCGAGAGGCTCATCAGCCTCGTCGAAGAACGACAAGCTTTCTCGCTCCTTGCGGGAATCGGAAAAGGTCAGTATGAACGGCGGGGCGGCGGTATTTACAAACTCGCAAGGGTACGTGCAAGCTACCCGCGGAAGGGACCTGACGCGCGCCGTTGAAAAGCGGCGTCGTGAACCCGAGTCAGCTGCCCACCGTTCGGCGAGCCGCGACCGCTGTCACGACGGCCGGCGCACCCCCGTTGACCGGGGGTGCGACGGCCGCGGGAGCCGCCCCCGCCCCCGCCCCACCGCGCACCGTCGAGGTGCCGCTCGTGCTCGGGCGATACCGCCTCCAGCGCCGTCTCGGCGCCGGCGCCTTCGGCACCGTCTGGATGGCGCGCGACGAGCGTCTCGAGCGAGAGGTGGCGGTCAAGATCGTGCCGCGGGAGCGCATCGTTCCCGGGCGCTTCGAGCGGGAGGCGCGCACGGCGGCGCGGCTGTCGCATCCGGGCATCGTGACCCTGTACGAGGCTGCGACCGATGACGACGGCGCGTACCTCGTCTCCGAGCTCGTGCGCGGCCCGACGCTCGCACGGGTGCTCGCGCAGGGCCGCCTGTCGGACCGTGACATCCTGGCGATCGCGATCGCACTCACCGATGCCCTTGCATACGCGCACGCCCAGAGCGTCGTGCACCGCGACGTCAAGCCGTCGAACATCCTGATCCCGGCACGACCGAGCAGCCCGGCGGCGCCGGCGAAGCTGACCGACTTCGGTGTCGCCCGGGTGATCGGCGGCGACTCGCTGACGCTGACCGGCGACGTCGTCGGGACGGCGGCGTACATGGCCCCCGAGCAGGCGGAGGGGCGCGAGGTCACCGCGCTCGCGGATGTGTACGCGCTCGCGCTCGTGGTCTACGAAGCGCTGACCGGGGTCAACCCCGTGCGCACGACGACGCCGGCGACGCGCGCGCGCCGCCTCGGCGCACACCTGCCGCCGCTGCGACGTCAGCGCCGCGAGCTCCCGCGCGAGCTCGGCGCCGCGATCGATCAGGCGCTGCGGCCCCGGGCGCGGGAGCGCGGCACGATCGACGACCTCCGCGCAGGACTCGAGCTCTCGATCGCGCGTGTCGGTGACACGCCGGGCGTCGTCGTGCCCCGGTGGCCCCGCTCGGCGACCGCGCATGCGCAACGCTCGAACGGCGGTCCCCGGCAGGACGAACCGGCCCCGCACGACGCGGCCCCGCACGACGCGGCCCCGTGCGACGCGCCCCCACAGGATGCGCCGCCGCACAGCCAAGTGGCACCGGCGCCGGTCCCATGGCCAAGGCGCGCCCTCGCGGCCAGTGCCGCCGCGGTGTTCGCCGGCTGGCTGGCCGCACACCTGCTTGCGCCGGTGGTGCTCGCGCCGGCGGCCGTCGGCATGATCGCATGGCTTCTCGTCCTGCTGCTGCCGCGGATCGGCTGGATCAGCCTGTCGATCGCCCTCGCAACTACCGCCGCCGTACAGGGAAACTCCGCCGGCGCCGTGGTCGTGCTGCTCGGCGCGTTCGTGCCGGTTGTGTTGATGCCGCGCAGCGCGACCGCATGGCCGCTGCCGGCCGGCGCGCCGGCGCTCGGCATGATCGGGCTCGCGGGCGCCTGGCCGGCCGTGGCCGGCCGCGCCACCACCAAGCCGTGGCGTCGCGCGGCCCTCGGCTTCGCGGGATACGTGTGGCTCGTGCTTGCGAGCCCACTAGCAAACACCGACCTCTACACCCGCAGAGCGCCCGGGACCCCCGATGCGCACGTGTGGACCAGCTCGCTGGGGGTCGCACTCCACGACGTGCTTGTGCCGATCGTCACTTCCGGGGTCCTCGCCGGCGCGCTCGTCTGGGCGCTCGCCGCGCTCGTGCTGCCCTGGCTGATCAGGGGCCGGTCGCTGCCGCTCGACCTCGTGCTGAGCGCCGTCTGGGCCGCCACGACGGTGTCCGCAACCGAGACGGTGATCGCGCTCGTACATCCCGGCACCGGCGTCAACAGCCCGCCGACGGCGATCGCGGGCGCGGTCGTCGCCGGGCTCGTGGCGCTCGGTCCGACCCTGCTCCACGCATGGCATGTGCGCCAACAGTGGGGGAATCCTCACGCCGAACTTCCGTAGCATGGGACAGGCGTCAGCGCCCGCCCATGAGCGTTCTCAGAAGTATCGAAAGCAAGATCGCGACCCTCGTCGAAGGGACCTTCAGCCGTGCCTTCCGATCCGAGGTGCGCCCAGTCGAGATCGCCCGCAGGCTCGCGCGGGAGATGGAGGAGCACAAGTCCTTCTCGGTTTCCCGCACGATCGTCCCCAACGAGTACCGCGTCTATCTGTCTCCGCGTGATCGCGAGCGATTTGCCTCCTACGAGGAGGCGCTTGCGACCGAGCTCGCCGGGTATCTGCTCGAGCACGCCCGCCGGGAGCGGCTGGCGCTGCTGTCGCGCCCGGTGATCGAGTTCGAGACCGATGACCGGCTCGGACTCGGGGAGTTCGGCATCCAGACGCGCGTCGTCCAGCCGGAACACGAACGCCAACAGCCGGCGCGTCACGATGAGTCGGGCCGCACAATGATCTACAGCACCGCCGGACGGGTCGCCGAGCCCCTCGAGGAGCGCGCGCGCACCCGCGTCGAGAGCGCCCTGCTCCTCCTCGACGGCAAGCGCATGGTCGTCGGCCCGGCCGGCGTGACGCTCGGACGCAGCCGCCAGTGCGACGTCGTGCTCGACGACCCGAACGTGTCGCGCCAACACGCCGAAATCCGTCCACGTGGCGGCTCCTGGGTCCTGTCGGATCTCGGCTCCACCAACGGTTCCTGCCTGAACGGTAGGCGGATCGACGGTCCCGAGGTCATCAAACCGGGGGACGAGATCGAGCTCGGCACCTCGGTGATCCGCTTCGAACTGGAGTAGGCGCGGTGCTCGAGCCCGTCTCGGTAGGACTCAAGTTCGGCTTCCTCGCGGTCCTGTATCTGTTCCTCCTGTGGGTCGCCCGGAGCGCGCTGAAGGATCTCCGGCGGGGAGGCGGCGCAGCCGCCCCCCAGTCCCAGCACGCTCCGGACAACGCGACCGGCATGTACTCCGCCGGTAACGGTCTGAGCGGGGTCGATGACGGGTTCGAGCCGCGCCTGCTGGTCGAGCGCGCGGCCGGACACGAGTCGGGCATTGCCTATGACTTGATGGGGGGCGCTACCCTCGGCCGCGGAGATGTCGAGATTCAGCTCGATGACCCGTTTGCGTCCTCCCGTCACGCACGGATAACGCGGCAGGGGCACGTGGTCGTGATCGAAGATCTCGGCTCCACCAACGGCACCTATCTGAACGAGGAGCCGCTCACCGGACCCCAGCCACTGCACCCGGGAGACCGGATCCGGATCGGGGATTCCGAGTTCTCCTACCTGCAATGACCCACCGCTCCTGCTGACCCGACCATGCTCCGCGCCGCCGAAACGATTCAGAGGACCGACACGGGCCGACAACGCCGCGGAAACGAGGATTCCTCGCTGGCGCATCCGCCGGTGTTCGTCGTCGCGGATGGGATGGGGGGCGCGCAGGCGGGCGAGGTCGCCTCGCAGATCGCGGTCGAGGCGTTTGCCCAGGGGCTGCCGGATGACGGCACGCCCGAGGAGCGTCTCGCCGTGCGCGTGCAGGAGGCAAACAAGCGCATCTACGAGGTGTCCCGGTCCGAACACGAGCGCGCCGGGATGGGGACGACGCTCACCGCGGCACTGCTCGACGACGCCCACGTCGCGATCGCCCACGTCGGCGACAGCCGCGCATATCTGTTCCGCGACGGCACGCTTCAGCGCCTGACGAAGGACCACTCGCTCGTCGGCGAGCTCGTCCGACAGGGCAAGCTCACCGAGGAACAGGCCGAGGAGCATCCGCAGCGTTCGATCATCACCCGTGCGCTGGGACCGGAGCCGACCGTCGACGTCGACACGTGGACGTACGCCGTGCGCGCCGATGACGTGCTCCTGCTGTGCAGCGACGGTCTCACGTCGATGGTGTCCGAAGAGCGGATCGCCGAGATTCTCGGGACCGGGGATCCCCTGGACCACAAAGCGGACCGGTTGATCGTCGACGCCAACGAGGCGGGTGGCCGCGACAACATCACGGTCGTTCTGTTCCGCCTCGAGGACGTCGGCGGAGATGCACCCGTCGACGCGCCGACGATGGTCGCCGAGCCCGGCAGCACGGCTGCACGGGACGCCGACACAGCGGTCCCGCCCGTCGCGCCGGCCCCCGACCTGTCCGCCGAGGACTCGACCGAGCGATCGCGATCCGCGGTCCGTGTGCCGCTCGCGCGCACCCAGGGCCGGCCCGCCGCCGCGGCGGCCAACGGCCGGCCACGGGAACGGCGGTACATCAAGCCGCTCGCGGCGCTGCTCGCGACGCTGATCGTGCTCGTGCTGATCGGCGCCGCCGGATACCTCGCGACCCGCGAGCTGTACTTCATCGGCACCGACAACCAGGGGATCGTCACGATCTACCGCGGCCTCCCGTACGACCTCCCCGGCGGCCTGCACCTGTACGAGACGTTCTACGTCTCCGGTGTCCCGGCGTCCGCGCTCCCCGCGGATCGCCGCAGCACGCTGCTCAACCACCGCCTGCGCTCCCAGTCGGACGCGGAGAAGCTGATGCGGTCCGTGGAACTGGGGCAGCTCACCCAATGAGAGCACGGAACCGTGAGCTGATCGCGCTGATCCCGGCGTCGCTGCTGCTGACGGCAGGCTTCGCCGGCGTCTTCATCCAGCGCTCGAGCAAGATCCCGAACCTGACGCTGACCTACGGTGCGATCTTCCTGGCGCTGTGCGTCGCGGGCCACATCTTCGTGCGGATCACGCTCCCACACGCCGACCCGTACATGTTCCCGCTCGTCGCCGTGCTGGCGAGCTTCGGGATCGTGATGATCTACCGGATCTCGACGACCGACGCGCGCCAGCAGGCGCAGTGGTTCGTGCTCGGGCTCGTGCTGTTTGCGGCGACGATCGTCGTATTCCGCGACTACCGCAAGCTCGAGCACTACCGCTACCTGATCGTGTTCGGCTCGCTCGTGCTGCTGGTCCTCCCGCGCCTGCCCGGCATCGGCTACCAGGCCAACGGCGCGTACCTGGGCGTGCGAATCCCTGGCCTGTTCGTGTTCCAGCCCGCGGAGTTCGCGAAGATCGGCCTCGTCATCTTCCTGGCGAGCTACCTGCGCGACACCCGCCAGGTGATGGTGATGGGCGCGCGCAGATTCCTTGGGATCACGATCCCGCCGATCAAGCACTTCGGACCGGTGCTCGTCATCTGGGGGATCGCGATGGTGATCATGTTCCTCCTGCACGACATCGGCTCGTCGCTGATGTTCTACGGGAGCCTGCTGGCGATGCTGTACGTGGCGACCGGGCGGCTGTCGTTCGTCGTGGTGGGGCTATTCGCGTTCGCGATCGGCGCCTGGTATGCCGGCACGCACATCCCGCACATCCACGACCGCGTCGAGGCCTGGCTTCATCCATTCGACCCGCACCTGTACGCCAAGATCGGCGGAAGCTACCAGCAGGCGAACGCGCAGTTCGCACAAGCCGCCGGCGGCATGTTCGGTCAGGGCTTCGGCGAGGCGACGCTGACGATCCCGGGATTCAAGACCCCGCATTACCTGTTGCCCGCGCCGCAGACCGACATGATCTATGCGGTCATCACCAACGAGCTCGGGCTGTTCGGCGCGTGCGCGGTGCTGCTCACGTACCTGCTGTTCGTCGCGCGCGGCTTCAAGACGGCGCTGCTCGCACGCGACTCGTTCTCGACGCTGCTCGCGGTCGGGCTCAGCTCAGTGTTCGCGCTCCAGGTGTTCGTGATCGTCGGCGGCGTCACGCGCGTGATCCCGCTCACCGGCGTGACGCTCCCGTTCATCTCCTACGGCGGCTCCTCGATCGTCGCCAACTTCGTGCTGCTCGCGCTGCTGCTGCTGATCTCCGACCGCGCGCGGAGGGACCTGCGGTGAGCGCTCCGATCGTTCGCCTGTTCGGCGTGATCGTCGTGCTGTTCGCGCTGCTGATTGCCTGGACCTCGCGCTGGACCGTGTTCGAGGCCGGCTCGCTGAACACGAACCCGCTCAACAAGCTCGCGCTGATCTCCGATCTGAAGATCAAGCGGGGGCGGATCGTCGCGGACGACGGCACCGTGCTCGCGCGCTCGGTGCCGGCGGGCGGTGGCACGTGGGCGCGCTCCTACCCGACCTCGAATCTGTTCGCACAGCCCGTCGGGTACCTGATCGCCGCCGAGGGCCGCGCGGCCGGGCTCGAGCGCTCCCGCGGCCCCGCCCTGCGCGGCCTTCAGACGGGGCTGAACTCGATCTTCGGGCAGCTGAGCCCGCATCGGGTCGGCGACGACGTCTATACGACGCTCGACCCGAAGGCTCAGCGTGTCGCGCTGGACCAGCTCGGCGGGCAGGCGGGATCGGTCGTCGCGCTCGACCCGCGCACCGGCGCGGTCAAGGTGATGGTCGCGCTCCCTGGCTACGACAACAATCACCCCGACGCGCCGTGCCAGCAGGCCGGGTGCAAGATCAACCGTTCGGTCTACGCGTTCTACCCCCCCGGATCGACGTTCAAGGTGGTGACCGCCACCGCCGCGATCGACAGCGGCGAATACACGCCGAACTCCACGGTCGACGGCAAGTCGCCGATCACGGTCTCGGGCGTCCCGCTCGCAAACGACAACAACCAGCCGTTTGGGCAGATCGATCTGACGGCCGCGCTCACGTACTCCGTGAACACGGTGTGGGCGCAGGTCGCCGAGCACGTGGGGCGCGGCACGATGACCAAGTACATGAAGCGTTTCGGCTTCTTCGCGAAGCCGCCACTCGATTACCCACCCGGGGAGATGACCGCGAGCCGCCCGTACTCGCCGACGGGCCGGCCGTACGTCCCCGCCAGTCCGAACGAGGACATCGGCCGGATCGGGATCGGCCAGGGTGGCCTGGCGGTCACGCCGCTGCAGATGGCGATGGTCGCCTCGGCGGTCGCCAACGGCGGCACGCTGATGGCGCCGCGGCTGACGGACCGGGTCGTTAACCAGGATGGACAAACGGTGGAGACGATCAAGCCGACCGTGTACAGCCAGGTGATGAAGCCCTCGACAGCGCAGGCCCTGACGCAGATGATGCAGCGCGTGGTCGACGAGGGCACCGGGACGGCTGCGCAACTCGGCGGGATCTCCGTCGCAGGGAAGACGGGGACCGCGCAGGTCGGCGTCGTCGGGTCCAACCTCACGCAGCCGTGGTTCATCGGGTTCGCGCCGGTCGAGCACCCCAAGGTCGCCGTCGCCGTGACGGTCGAGCGCTCCCAGGGCGGGTTCGGTGGCACGGTCGCCGCGCCGATCGCCAGAGCGGTGATCCAGACGCTGCTCGCGGAGGGCCAATGATCGTGAGGGGGCGCTGATCGATGGCTGACACGACCGCCGGGACGGTGATCGACGGCCGCTACAAGGTGCTGTCGCGACTCGGCGCCGGCGGTATGGCCGACGTGTATCTCGCCGAGGACCAGCAACTCGGCCGCAAGGTCGCGCTCAAGCTCCTGCACCGGAGGTTCGCCGAGGATCCCGCGTTCGTCGAGCGCTTCCGCCGTGAGGCGCAGGCTGCCGCCGGGCTCCAGCACCCGAACGTCGTCAGCGTCTACGACCGCGGTACGTACGACGACACGTACTACATCGCGATGGAGTACCTGCCGGGGCGCACGCTCAAGCAACTCATCCGCCAGGACGCCCCGCTCGATCCCGTCCGCGCGATCGACCTCACGATCCAGATCCTGAAAGCGGCCCGGTTCGCCCATCGACGGGGCGTGATCCACCGCGATCTCAAGCCCCACAACGTGATCGTCGACGACACCGACCACGCGAAGGTCACCGACTTCGGGATCGCCCGCGCGGGCGCATCGGACATGACCGAGACCGGGTCGATCATGGGCACCGCCCAGTACCTCTCACCCGAGCAGGCACAAGGCCACGCGGTCAGCGCCGGCTCGGACCTCTATTCGGTCGGCGTCATCCTGTACGAGCTCGTCACCGGCCGGGTGCCGTTCGACGCGGAAGCGGCGGTCACGATCGCGATCAAGCATGTCTCCGAGGCACCCGTCGCGCCGCGCGCGATCAACCCGAACATCCCGCCGGAACTCGAGCAGGTGATCCTATGGGCCCTCAACAAGAATCCAGCTGACCGCCCGCAGGATGCCGAGCAGCTGATCGAGGCACTCGAGCAGGTCAAGCAGGTGATCCTGGCCGGCACCGGGGGGCAGCGCACCGCGAGCTTCGCGGCGGTCGCCGCCGCGGCCGCGTACGAGAGCGCACAGTCCGGGACGGTGCCGCCGACCGCGATCTCCGACACCTCCGCGCCGGTTTCGGCCTACTACTACGGCGACGGCACCGGCGAGATCACCCAGCAGCCCGAGGAGGGCCGGCGCCGCTGGTGGCCGTGGGTCCTGGCCGGGGTCCTCGTGCTGCTCCTGCTCGGCGGCGGGGCGGCGGCGTACTTCCTCACCCGGCCGCAGAAGGTCGCCGTCCCGACGGTCGTGCTCGAGCAGGTCAGCGTGGCGCAGACGAACATCCAGAACGCCGGCCTCGTCCCGAGCCTGATTTCCCGTGCCGACTCGCACCGGGCCGGGACCGTGATCGCGCAGAACCCGCTCGGCGGGCAGAAGGTCGACAAGAACTCGACGGTGACGCTGACGGTCTCTCAGGGCCCGGGCAACACGACCGTCCCGTCCGTGATCGGGCTCTCGCTGAAAGCGGCCAAGCAGGAACTCAAGCAGTCTGGCCTACAGATCGCGCGTACCCAGTCGGAGACGTCGGACTCCGTCCCCTCGGGAGAGGCGACACGCACCGACCCGCAGGCGGGGCAATCGCTGCCCGTCGGTTCCGCAGTGACGCTGTTCTTGTCGTCCGGCAAACCGAACGTCACCGTGCCCGACGTGACGAATGAGACAGAGAGCACCGCGACGGCGAACCTCTCGTCCGCCGGGTTCAGGGTCGCGACGAGCACGCAGACCTCGACGACCGTCACGCCGGGGACGGTCATCAGCCAGAACCCGGCCGGCGGGTCGAGCGTGGCGTCGGGCTCGACCGTGACGATCGTCGTCGCGCAGGCGCCGCCGAAGGTGAACGTCCCCAACGTTGTCGGCAAGAAGGCCAGTGCGGCGACAAGCACGTTGACCGGCGCCGGCTTCACGGTGTCCCAACAGAGCCAGGACGTCACGAACCCCGCGCAGGGCGGGATCGTGATCAGCCAGAACCCGAGCGCGGGCTCCAGCCAGACGAAGGGCAGTGGCGTCACGATCGTCGTCGGCCACTACAAGGCGCCGACGACCACGACAACGACCACCACGTCCTCGCCGACGTCGACCACGAGCACGACGACGACGAAATGAGCTCTCTGTGTGTTGCCGTCCTCGGGGGCGGACGCTCCTCCGAGCACGACGTCTCGCTGGCGTCAGCCGCGTCCGTGGCCGAGGGCCTCGAGCGCGCCGGCCACGACGTCCGGCGCATCGAGATCGGGCGCGACGGTGTCTGGCGCGAGCGTGGCGAGGACGTCCTGCTCTCACCCGGCCGCGGCTTGGACGGCATCGACGTCGTGTTCCCGGTGCTCCATGGGCCGTTCGGGGAGGACGGCACCGTGCAGGGCCTGCTCGAGTGCCTGGACGTCCCCTACGTCGGCGCCGGTGTCCTTGCGTCCGCGCTGTGCATGGACAAGGTGGTGTTCAAGGAGCTGATGGCGCGGGCCGGACTTCCGCAGGTCCCCTACGGAGCGTTGCGGATCGACGAGTACCGGTCCGACCCGGCGCGGGCGCTCGCGGAGCTGACGGCGCTGGGGCTGCCGGTGTTCGTCAAGCCGGCACGGCTCGGATCCTCGGTCGGGATCGCTCGGGTGCGGTCCGCGGAGGAGCTTCCGGCCGCGCTCGAGTCGGCGTTCGCCCATGACCCGCTCGTGATCGTCGAGGCCGCGGCGAGCGGACTCGAGGTCGAATGCTCGGTGCTCGGCAACAGCGAGCCGGTCGCCTCGCAGCCGGGCGAGATCCTGCTCGCGGCCGGCGAGGCCGGCTGGTACGACTATGAGGCGAAGTACACGCCCGGCGGGATGGAGCTGATCGTCCCCGCGCGGATCTCCGAGCGGGCGCGCGAGCGCGTGCGCGACCTGGCGGTGGAGACGTTTCTCGCATCCGGATGCTGCGGACTCGCGCGCGTCGACTTCTTCGTCGACGGCGAGGACGTGCTCGTCAACGAGCTCAACACGATCCCTGGCTTCACGCAGACGAGCGTCTTCGGGTCGCTGTTCGAAGCGAGTGGGATCCCGTATCCGGATCTGCTCGACCGGCTCGTGCGGCTCGGGATCGAACGCCACGAGGCCGAACGGGCCTACAGCCACTGATCAGCGGTACAGCGCGAGCTCGTTGATCGCGACCTGGTCGATCCGGTTGAGGTTCGTGATCCACACGAGGAAGTAGCCGTACCTGCTCGTTCCGGACGTCAGCGGGATGTCCTGCCGGTGCTTCACGTGGGACGCGCCGCCGATCAGGCGCCACCCGGCGTTCGGCCACACGAGCGGGGGCTTGGTCGTGCGGCCGTAGATCTGCACCGCGAATCCAGGAGTGTCGGTGACGATCCGGATCGTGCGGGCACTCGTCGCTGGATTCGTCGTCACGTACAAACCGACACCGGCCTTGCCGAGCGTGCCGGAGTAGTACGTCTCGGTCGTCCACTTGGTGTCGAGCTGGGAGTCGATCGCGAGGCCCACGCGGGTTGGGTCCTCGACCTTGTTGTCGCCGAGCGGGTCGAAGTCGTGCGCGCAGGACTGGCACAGCTGAACCTGTTGCGGCGCCGAACGCGGTGCCGGCTGCGGCAGCTTTCCGGTGCCATGGTGCACGCGGCTCGTCAGCCAGATCACGACGCCGGCAACGCCCGCGAGCACGACCAGCAGCACGCAGACGGCGGCGATCCGGTGGCGCAGGCGGAAGGGTACCCGCCGCTGCGCGGCCGAGGGCAACGTCCGCAGCACGCTCGTCACCTCGCCGGTCGCGCTGCCGGCGCGCGCGGTCTCGATCGCCAGCACGTCCTCGAGGTCGGCGATCAGCTCGGCGTCGTTGGCGTAGCGATCCTTGGGATCCTTGGCCGTCGCATTGTCGACGACGGCGGCGAGCGCCGCCGACACCTCGGGTCGCTTGACCTGGACGTCGGGCAGTTGCTCGCGGACGTGCTTCATCGCCACCGCCACCTGGTTCTCGCCGCGGAACGGCACCTCGCCGGTCAGCATCTCGTAGAGCACGACGCCGAGCGAGTACAGGTCTGATTGACCGGTGACGGGCTGCCCGAGTGCTTGCTCAGGGGAGACGTAGTCGGTCGTACCGAGCACGCGCCCGTCCGCGGTCAGGCCCTCCTCGTCGAGTGTGCGAGCGATCCCGAAATCGGTGACCTTGGCGGAGCCCTCCTCGTCGATCAGCACGTTCTGCGGCTTGACGTCGCGGTGGACGATATGGCGGGCGTGAGCCGCCCCGAGCGCGCGCGCAATCTCGATCGCGTACGCGACCGCCTCGTTGATCGGCAGACGCCCCATCCGCCGGATCCGCTCCTTGAGCGTCTCGCCCTCGACATACTCGAACACGATGTAGGGGCGTGGGCGGGCGGGATCCAAATCATCGCCGGCGTCGATCACGCCGACGATGTGCGGGTGGGAGAGCTGCGCGACCGCGCGCGCCTCGCGCCGGAAGCGCTCGAGTTGGTCGGAGTCGGTCGCGACCTCGCGATTCATCAGCTTGATCGCCACGGGGCGCTGTAGCGTCTCGTCGAGCGCGCGATAGACGGTCGACATGCCACCCGCGCCGATCCGGGCCTCCAATCGGTAGCGCCCGCTGAGGGTCGTGCCGAGGATCGTGCTCATCGAGTCCCCACTATTTTGCGCTACCCGCCCACTGTCCTGGTTGACATTCTCTACCGCGGGCCGGCCACCCGCAATCAGCCCCGGCGCAGCCGCCCGAGCACGAGCGCCGCGAGCGCGACGCGGTAGAGCGCGTACGGTAGGAGCGAGCGATCCCGCTCCACCTGCGTGATCAGCCAGGTCGAGCCGAGCGTGGAGACAAACGACGCCGTCGCCCCGGCGGCGAACGGCAGGGCCGCGCCCGGCGGCAGCCCGCGGCGCCCCAGCCGGACGCCCTTGAGCGCGGTCGCGCCGGCGATCACGGGGAGCGCGACATGGCGTGAGAGCCGGTTGGCGTCCTCGCGCGTGAACCGGCGCAGCCGCGCCGCGGCCAGGGTGGCGCCGTTGCGCGAGACCCCCGGGATGAGCGCCAGCGCCTGGGCGAGGCCGAGCGCGAGCGCGTCACGGGCCCCTGCGTCCTCGTGGCGTCTGGTCTGCGGCGAGCGGTCGGCCCATGCCATCACGAGCGCGCCGCCGATCAGGCCGGCCGCGATCGTCGGCGGCGTGCCGAGACGGGCCTCGATCTGGCGCTCGAGCGTGTAGCCGGCGACTGCCGGCGGCGCGAACGACAGCGCGATCAGCGCGATCCGCCGTCCATCGAGCCCGCGCAGGGCATCGCCGACCTCGCCGCGTAGCGTGATCAGCAGGGCGGCGGCGGTGCCGGCGTGCAGCACGACCTCGAACGACTTGCGAAGCTCGTCGTCGAGTTGGTCGTAGTCCCAGCGCAGCAGCCAGGGCACAAGCGCGACGTGGCCCGAGGACGAAATCGGGAGCAACTCCGCCGGGCCGTGGAGCGCTCCCAGCGCGATCGCCTGTCCGAGCGACAGCGCGGGCGACTCGGCCACTACTCAGAAACGACGTCCGCAGCGGCCGGCGGGCCGCCGCTGCCGCGACGAACGCGCCGCACGATCAGGTAGACGAGCGCCGCGACCACCAGCGCCAACGCTGCGTAGTCGACGTACTCGAGGTTGTGGCGCCAGTGCTGCCAGTTGCTGCCGACAGCGCGCCCGAGCGCGCCAAGGCCTCCGATCCACACGATCGAGCCGAGCGTGGCGAACGTGATGAAGCGCCAGTACGGCATCTCGGCGACGCCGGCGGCGTACGGGAAGATCGCGCGGATGAACGGGATCATTCGCGAGAAGAACACGACCGGCGAGCCGTAGCGCTCGAACCACCGGTGTGCGAGATCGAGCCGCCGGCGGCTGACGTGCAACTTGTTGCCGTGCCGTTCGATCAGCTCCATCCGCCCGAAATAGCCGATGCCGTACGCGATCGACGCCCCGATCACATCGCCGATCACTCCGGCCACAATGATCCCGAGCAACGTCAGCTTCCCGTCGTACACGTTGAAGCCGGCAAACAGCATCGTCGGCTCCGTGCCGGGCACGCCGATTACGCCGGAGGTGATCGTCAACAGCGACACCCCGGCAAGGCCGAGGTCCCGGATGATGTGCGTCGCCAGGTTGACGAGCGAGTCGGTGACGGATGCCGCGAGCAGCACGGCGGCCAAGCGTAGCGGCACAAGGCCCGCAAGCACCCGCGGATAGGGTTGTGCGCCGGAAGCTGCGAATGAGGATCTTCTTTTTTTGAGAGTCTGGATCGATCTCACGAACTCCCCGCACGTGCTCGTGATGCGACCGGTGATCGCCGAGCTGCGCGCCCGCGGGCACGAGGTGGAGGTCACGGCTCGCGACTTCGCGCAGACGCTCGAGCTGTGCCGGCGCTTCGAGATTGCGCACACGGCGGTCGGTCGCCACCGCGGCGGGCATCTCACCGCGAAGGCGCGCGGGCTCGCGTCGCGCTCGCTGGCGCTGACGCGCTGGGCCCGGGGACGCCGGTTCGACCTGGCGCTCGGACACGGGTCCAACGACGTCACGGTCGCGGCCGCGCTGCTGCGGATTCCGCGCTCGACGATGTTCGACTACGAGTGGGCGACCGTGCAGCACACGGTCAACTGCTCGCTGTCGCAGGCGGTCGTCGTCCCCGACGCGATCCCCCCTGAGCGGCTCTACCGCTACGGGGCGCGCGGCAAGATTCGGGCGTACCCCGGGCTCAAGGAGGAGTACTACCTGGCGGACTTCGAGCCCGACCCGGCCGTGCTCGCCGAGCTCCGACTCGACCCGTCTCGCCCGATCGCGGTCGTGCGTACCCCTCCGGCGGTATCGCTGTATCACCGCTTCGAGAACGATCTGTTCGCCGCCGTGCTCGACCGGCTGCGGGGTGTCCAGACGATCGTGCTGCCGCGGACTGCCGAGCAGCGAGCCGAACTCGAGCGTGCCGGAGGCTTCATCGTTCCGGCGCATGCCGTCGACGCGCAGTCGCTGATCGCGTATGCGGACGTCGTCGTCTCGGCGGGCGGCACGATGAACCGAGAGGCCGTCGCGCTCGGCACGCCGGTCTTCACCGTGTTCGAAGGAAGGCTCGGCGCGGTGGACGAGCGCCTGATCGCCGAGGGGCGGCTGCGGCGACTGCGCGGCGCCGAGGACGTCGTCGTCGCCAAGCGGGAGGCCGCGGACGCGACCGATCGGGTCCGGCGCGATCCGGCAGTGCTGGCCGAATTGCTGCTCGCTCCGGCGCATCGATGACGGTGTCATCGTGTTAGCGTCAGATGAGCGACTTCATAAGAACCGCGTCCGCACGTGAGGAAGGGGCTGTGATGCAGGGCAACAGACATCTCCGGCTCGCGATCCCAGCGATCGCGTGCACGATCGCGGTCGGCCTGGTCGCCGCGGCATCGGTCCAGGCAGCGAGCTACACGACCACCGGCGCCTGGACCTTCACCTCGGAGCCGAACCTCCATCCGCCGCGGCTGCGCAACGCGGGGCCGGCGGGAGCGCGCGGGCTGGCGCCGGGCTATTTCCTGATCGCGAACTTCAAGAACGCCACGCTGACCGCTCCACAGGTCGGCCAGGGGGGTCCGCTGATCCTCGACAGCACGCTTGCGCCGGTGTGGTTTCACCCCGTCGCCTCGAACCTCAGCGCGACGAATCTGCGGACGCAGACCTACCACGGCAAGCCGGTGCTCACGTGGTGGCAGGGCACGATCACGAACACGGGCGCGACCACATCCGGCACGAACATCGTCGTCGATCAGCACTACAAAGTCGTCGCGACGCTGAACGGCACCGGCGGCTGGGTGCTCAGCCCTCACGAGTTCCTGATCAACGGCTCGAACGCGTGGGTGACCGCGTACAAGGTCGTGGGCCCGATGAACCTGAGCGCGTTCGGCGGGTCGGCGCAGGGCTTCCTGCTCGACTCGGCCGTACAGGAGTACAGCCTGAGGACGGGGCGACTGCTGTACACGTGGGACATCAAGGATCACGTCTCGCTCGCCGACTCCGAGACTCACGCGCCGCCGCTGCCCACGGTCGCATGGGACGCCTACCACGTCAACTCGATCCAGCTGATCGGGAGCACGCGGTTCCTCACGTCGATGCGCAACACGTGGGCGGCGTACATGGTCAATACGGCGACGAACGGCGTCGAGTGGACGCTCGGCGGGAAGGCGAGCACGTTCACGCTGCCGGCGACCGCGCAGTTCGCCTGGCAGCACGACGTCGAGCTGCACGGCGGCAATGAGATCAGCATGTTCGACGACGCCTGCTGCAACATCACGGCCACGGGCTTCGGGCCGCCGCTCGGCCCCAGCCGCGGACTTGTGCTCGCGTTGAACACGAGTGCCCACACGGGGACGGTCATCCACGAGTACACGCACGGGGCGGGCTTCAACGCAGCGTTCCTCGGTAACACGCAGCTGCTTGCGAACGGCAACGTGCTGGTCGGCTGGGGGTCGAAGCCGAACTTCTCGGAATTCAGCAAGAACGGTCAGCTGCTGTTCGACGGCGTGCTTCCGGGGCCGGACGTCAGCTACCGCGCGTTCAGTTCGACATGGACAGCCACGCCGTCGGTGCCTCCCGCCGGTGCCGCCCGCAGGTCGGGCGGCCGGGACACCGTCTATGCCAGTTGGGACGGGGCGACGTCGGTCGTCTCCTGGCGTGTGCTGGCCGGCGCGGACAGCACGCACCTGACGAGCGTCGCCGTCCGCGCCCGTTCGGGCTTCGAGACCGCGATCCGACTGAAGAAGACCTACCGCGTGTTCACGATCCAAGCGCTCGACGGCAAGGGTCGAACGTTGGGAACGTCTCGCCAGTTCGCATCCGTTCGTTCGGGCGGCGGCGCAGGCACTCCAAAGGTCTGCTTCTACCCGCCCTGCTGAGGACCGTGGCGAGACGGCTCAGAGTCACCCGGATGCGGCGGCGCGTCGCCGTGATCGTGGTCGGCGGCGTGGCGCTGTGCGTGTGCGCTGCCGCCTCGACGCCGCGCGAGGTCAGGGCATCCGCCCAACCGGTGATCGTGTTTCCGATCCCGGGCAGCCACGTCGCCTCACCGAGGAGCCAGATCGTCGTCCGCGGGCTGCCGGTCGGGCAACTCGGTGCGATCACCGTCACCGGTTCCAGGAGCGGGCTGCACAGCGGCGTCGTACGGGCGGACTCCGACGGGCTCGGCGGCAGCTTCCTGCCCTCGACGCCCTTCACCGCCGGTGAGACCGTCACCGTGAGCACCTCGCTCAATGTGGTCGGCGGCTCGTACGGCAGCTGGCGCTTCACGATCGCGACCCCCGCGGGCGGGATCCCGCCGCTGCACTGGCCTGTCGCCACCCGGGCGCGCGGCGACGTGCAGCGATTTCACTCGCGCCCCGACCTGGTGCCGCCGACGGTCGCGATCTCCAAGCGCTTGTCGCGGACTGCGCCCGGCGACATCTTTCTCGCGCCGCAGTTCGGGCCGGTGCAGACGGGGCCGATGATCGTCGATTCGAACGGGAGCCTCATCTGGTTTGACCCGATGCAGGGCGTGGGCTCGGCGAGCGATCTTCGGGTGCAGACCTTCCGCGGCCAGCCGGTCCTGACGTGGTGGCAGGGCTACGTGACCGCCGGCGTCGGAGTCGGGCAGGACGTGATCGCGGACTCGTCGTATCGCGTGATCGCGACCGTGCAGGCCGTCGGGGGCATCCACGCCGACCTGCACGAGTTCGAGCTGACTCCGCGCGGAACCGGATTGATCGCCGCCGCCTATCCCGTCATCTGGGACACGTCGTCCGTCCACGGCTCGCGCCGCGAGATCGTGTTCGACTCGGTGGTGCAGGAGATCGACATCGCCACGGGGCTCCTGCTGTTCCAGTGGGACAGCCTCGATCACGTCCCCGTCACCGAGAGCTATGCGCCGCCGCCGGCGCACACGACCTCGCCGTTTGACTACTTCCACCTCAACTCGATCGAGCTCGACAACGACGGCAACCTGATCCTGTCCGCGCGCAACACCTGGGCGGCCTACAAGATCAGCCCCCTGACGGGCGCGGTCATCTGGCGACTGGGCGGGAAGCGGTCGAGCTTCAAGCTGGCTCCCGGCGTGTACTGGGCGTTCCAGCACGATGTCCGGGTGCGGGCGAACGACGACCGGTACGTGACGCTGTTCGATGACAGCGCGGGGCCGCCGACGGTCCACGCGCAATCACGCGGGATCAAGCTGTTGCTCGACACCAGGCGCATGACGGCGACGCTCGTCACGCAGTACGTGCACGCCCCCTCGCTGTCGGCCAATTACGAGGGCAACCTCCAGCAGCTGCCGGGCGGCGACGATTTCCTCGGGTGGGGCCAGGAGCCGTACTTCACCGAGTTCAGCCCGGCGGGCACGTTGCTGTTCGACGGCCGCTTCGTCGGCGGCAACGCGAGCTATCGGGCGTATCGATTCTCGTGGACGGGCCAGCCGGCGACCCCGCCGGCGCTCGCCGCCTCGACCACCAAGCGCACGACGACCGTATACGCGAGCTGGAACGGCGCGACATCGATCGCGGCCTGGCGAGTGCTCGGAGGCACGACGCCAGCGGCGCTGCGCCCGATCGCGACGGCTCGCAAGCGGGGGTTCGAGACGGCGATCACGGTCCCGAGCCAGCAGTTCGTCGCGGTCCAAGCGCTCGACGCCGCCGGGCATGCGCTCAGCCAGTCCGCGACGGTCCGCGCGGGCTGAGCGCCCGCATAACACGCTCTTGGTCGGCGTTTTGGGGGTTTCGCGACTAGAATTTCGGGCTACATGCGCCGCAGGATTCGATCCGCGGCCTTTCCCGTTCACCGCCATTCGTTGCCCCAGCTGCTGGTGGACGGCTCGTTGGTCGCGCTCGCTTATGTCCTCGCCTTCCGGCTGAGGTTCGACGACGCTGTCCCGACGCGCTACGAGCATCTGCTCGACGCGACGATCTGGTGGGTCGTGCCGACGACGGTGATCGTGCTCGCCGCGTTCGGGCTCTACCAGCGCCTGTGGACCTACGTCAGCCAGCGCGACTACGAGAACGTCGTCAAAGCCGTGATCGTCGCGACGTTCGTGATCGTCGGCGCAATCGCGCTCCTGCATCCCGTGCAGAACCTCACGGGACCCCGGCTGCGGCACTTCTCGAGCCCGGTGACGCTCCCGGTCGGCGTGATCGCGCTGTTCCTGCTGCTCGCGGTCGCGCTGCTGGTCGGCGCTCGCTTCCTCGTCCACCTCGTCACCGAGGGGCGGGTCCGCAGCTTCAAGGTCGGCAAGGGCGCCCGCGACGTGCTGATCGTCGGCGGTGGCGACGGCGGCAGGCTCGTCGTGCGCGAGCTCGTGCGCAACCCCGAGCTGCGGCTCCGGCCGGTCGGGTTCGTCGACGACGATCCGCGCAAGCAGGGATTCAAGGACGAGCACGGGCTGAAGGTGCTCGGGACGACCTCCGAGGAGGATCTCACGCGGGTGCTCGACGAGGCCGAGCCCGAGGAGGTCGTGATCGCGATCCCCTCAGCGCCCGGGACGCTCCGCGCCCGGGTCGTGGCCGCGTGCCGCGACCGCGGGATTCCGGTCCGGACGATGCCGACGGTGTTCGAGTTGCTGCAGGACGGATCGGGGCAGCTGCGCGTCACCCGCCAGCTGCGTGAGGTGAAGGTCGAGGACATGCTCGGTCGCGACGAGCTGCGGATCGAGCTCGAGCGGGTCGGCGCCTATCTCGCCGGGCAGACGGTGCTCGTCACCGGCGCCGGCGGCTCGATCGGCGGCGAGCTCTCCCGCCAGATCGCCCGGGTCGGGCCGCGCCGCCTCGTCCTGGTCGACCACGCCGAGGACAACCTGTTCGAAATCGTTCGGGAGCTTCAGGAGGAGAGGCACGTCCGCACGGCGGTGCCGGTGCTCGCTGACTGCAAGGAGGAAGAGAGGATGCGAGAGGTCTTCTCCGAGCACCGGCCCGCCGTCGTCTTCCACGCCGCCGCCTACAAGCACGTGACGATGATGGAGCTCAATCCCGTCGAGGCGGTCCGCAACAACGCGCTCGCGACGAGGCTCGTGGCGCGGATCGCCGGCGAGACCGGCGTCGGCACGTTCGTACTCGTGTCGACCGACAAGGCCGTCAAGCCCGCCACCGTGATGGGCGCCTCCAAGGCGCTCGCGGAGTGGGCGGTCGAGGCGGCTGCCGCCAAGCACCCACACACGCAGTACGCGACCGTCCGGTTCGGCAACGTGCTCGCGTCGTCCGGCTCGGTCGTGCCGATCTTCCGGCGCCAGATCGCCGCGGGCGGACCGGTGACGGTCACCGATCCGCGGATGAGCCGCTACTTCATGACGATCCCCGAGGCGGTGCAGTTGATCATCCGCGCAGGGTCGCTGAGCGAGGGCAGCGGCCAGGTGTTCGTGCTCGACATGGGCGAGCCGATCAAGATCATCGATCTCGCCGAGACAATGATCCGTCTCTCGGGCCTGGAGCCCGAACGCGACATCGCAATCGAGATCGTCGGGGCGCGTCCGGGCGAGAAATTCCATGAGGATCTGTTTAACCCGTACGAGCGCCCGCAACGGACTCCGGCGCAAAAAATCCTGCGGGCCGATCGCGATGTCCTCGATCCCGCCTGGGTCGAGGACACATTTTCGAAGATCAACCTGCTCGTTCTGGAAGGCGATGCCGCGGTGCTTGCCGAACATGTCTCGCAGCTGGCGAGCCTTCGCGAGCTCCCGAGCGAGTCAGGCGCCCGGGTCGCCACGTAGACTGCGAATCGAGCATGGGGCACATTCCCTTCGCCTTCTCTGTCCACCACTTCATCAACTCGGTGGGCGCGGACGCCGGCTTTGCCGCGATCATCGGCCTGGCGATCCTTGTGCTGCTCTATTTCGCGCAGGCGCGCGAGACGTCGTCGCTGCGCGAGCAGGCCTATGAATGGGCTCAGCGCGTGCAGCAGCTCGAGGCGCGGGTCGCCCAGCTGACCCGCCAGCAGCAGGTCGCGCCCCAGCCGGCGCCCGCTCCGGCTGCGCTCGCGGGTGCGCTCGCCGCGAGCAGAGCTCCGGGCGCGCCGGCGCGAACCGGCGTCTCGGTGCCCGCGTTTGCCGGGGTCGCGGCGGGCCCGCCGACGGGCGCGCCGGCCGGAGTCGCCGCGCCCGCGCTGACTGCCGCGACGAAGCTGATCCCGACCGTGGTGCCGCCCGCGCCGGACACCGCCGCCGCGACCGCGCTGCACGTGCCGGCTGAGCCGCTCGACCTCACGGCGATCGAGTCGCCGGCACCGGCGACGGTCGCCGGTGCAGCCAACGGCCATGCGGCCGATCCGGCCCTCACGCCACCGCCGACGCGGGCCGCGGGCCCGCCGCCCCCGAGGATCCAGATCCGTGGCTCGGGTGCGGGCGCTGCGGGCGCAGCCGCGGCCGCCGGCCCTCGCCGCTCGGCGACGCCTCCGCGCAGCCAGGTCAGCCCGCCGCGCTCGCGCGCGCGGAGGATCGTCGCCGTGCTGCTCGTCCTCGTCGCGATCGCAGTCGTCGTCGGCGCGCTCCTGATCCTCACGAAGGGCAGCTCGTCGACCAGCACGACGGCCGGGCGCTCGACGACGGCGACCAACGCGGCGGCCACGTCCAGGCACAAGCACAAGGCGCAGCCGGCCGCGTTCAGCCCCGCGTCGGTGACCGTCGCCGTGCTGAACGGCACCGCGACCAACCAGCTCGCGCATCGCGTGTCGCTCAAGCTCGACGGTGACGGCTACAAGCAGGGCGCCGTCAAGACCGCCGCCGACCAGACCCACACGTCGACGATCGTTGCCTACATGCCGGGACACAAGCGCGATGCGACCAAGGTCGCGGCATCACTCAACCTCGGTCCCGCATCGGTGCAGGCGATCGATCCGGCGACGCAGCAGGTCGTCTGCCCGTCCGGAAGCCCGTGCGTGGCGACCGTCGTAGTCACTGCCGGCGCCGACCTGGCGAACATCCAGTAACGCCGCCGAAGCCGATGCAGGATCTGCTCGACCTCCCGCAACGGAGCGCCAAGCCCAGGCAGGAGGGCGTCACACACGTGCTCGATCGTGGCCTGTCGGTGGCCGACGTCGACGGTCTCGTCGAGGTCGCCGGCGGGTACGTCGACCTCGTCAAGCTGGGGTGGGGAACGGCCGTCGCGACCGGCAACCTGGAACCGAAGCTCGAGCGGTACCGCCACCACGGGCTGCCGGTCGTCCTCGGCGGGACCTTGACCGAGCTGGCGATCGCTCAGGACCGGCTCGAGCAGCTGATCGCCTGGCTGCGCCGGCTCGGACTCGAGCACATCGAGATCTCCGACGGCACGATCACGCTGCCCCATGACCACAAACTCGAGCTGATCGAGCGGCTCTCACGGGAGTTCACCGTCCTCTCCGAGGTCGGCTCCAAGGACGACACGAGGATCATGGCGCCGTACCGGTGGGTCGAGCTGATCCAGGCCGAGCTCGCGGCGGGGGCGTGGAAGGTGATCGCCGAAGCCCGCGAGAGCGGCAACGTCGGGATCTTCCGCCACGACGGCGAGGTGCGGATGGGACTGATCGACGAGATCGTGCACGCGATTGACCCCGGCAAGATCCTGTTCGAGGCGCCGCGCAAGGATCAGCAGGTGTGGTTCGTGCGCCGCTTCGGCGCCAACGTCAACCTCGGCAACATCCCGCCGGAGGACGTTCTGTCGCTCGAGACGATCCGGCTCGGGCTCCGTTCCGACACCGCGGGCGGCGGCGCGGTCGCAGCCGCGACCGCCGATGAGTGAGCATCTGAACGGCATCCTGCTCGCGCGTCACGGCGAAACGGATGACAACCGCCGGCCGCTGCGCTTCCAGGGGTTCCGCGACACGCCGCTGAACGAGACGGGCCGCCGCCAGGCGGCCGAGCTTGCCGAGCGCGTCGCGGGCGACGGGATCGCGTCGCTGTGGTCCTCCGATCTCGTCCGCGCGAGCGAGACGGCGCGGATCGTCGGCGACCGGATCGGCCTGCAGGCGCGACTCGATCCGCGGTTGCGGGAGGCGAGCCGCGGCGATTGGGAGGGACGGTTGTTCATCGATGTCGAGCGGGAGGAGCCCGAGCGGTATGCGGCGTGGACGCGGGCGGGGGCGGACTTCCGGTTCCCCGGTGGCGAGTCGCTCCAGGAACAGCAGGACCGGGTCCTCGCGGCGCTGCAAGACATTCACCGCGACGCCGGGTTGCCGGCGCTCGTCGTCTGCCACGGCGGCTCGATTCGCGTGCTCCTGTGCACGCGCGATCCTCGCGGGCTCGGCGCGTTTCACGACTTCACGGTGCCGAACGTTGCCGTGGTGCCGGCATGAGCCGGTTGCCGTTTGCGGCGTTCGGCGCGCTCGTGGTCGCCACCGTTGGGGCGTTCTTCGTCACGCAGCACATCAAGGTGAAGACGCCACTGTTCACCGGCGTGGGCCGGCGTCCCGCCGCGATCTCGCCGCTGCACGGAGGCGTGTGCGGGACGATCGACCATCGGATCGCGACAGTCACGTTCTATCTCCAGCACCGCTCCGACGACGTGTCGGTCTACGTGATCGACGACAGCGGGAACATCGTGCGGACGCTCGCCGCCGGAGAGCACATGCGCGGCGGCGCGCATCCGGTGCGCAAATACTTCCCGTGGAACGGACGCGAGGACAGCGGCAAGGTCGCACCTGACGGCACGTACTACATCCGCATCGCACTGCTCGGGCAGGGCCGCACGATCGACGAGACGGGGCTCCCGATTGAGGTCAAGTCCGCGGTGCCGCGCCCCGTCGTCACGAACGTCTCGCCGTCGGTGGTCGCGCCGGGTCGCGACGTCACGATCTCCTACACCGGCACCGAACGCCGCAGCGGATTCGTCCAGATCTACCGCACGGATGTCCCGCAATGGTGGCTGCGCGGGCCGGTCAAGACATTTCGCACCTCGTGGAACGGCAGCTCGGCGATCTGGGATGGCAAGATCCGGGGGCGGCCGGCGCCGCCCGGCACGTATCTGGTCGGCTACGCCGTGGTCGATCGCGCGTGCAACACCGGCCAGTTCCCGGCGCGGCTCCCGCCCGCGCCCGGCACGACCGCCCACGCCGGCGTCACGATCCGTTACCTCGCCGCCGAGCCGACGATCTCGCCGCATCCGGCCGGCTCGCGCGCGTTCGTGCTCGTCGACTCGCGGGGGCAGCCGTACGCGTGGGCGCTGCGACGGGCCGGCACGCGCAAGGCGGTCGCGCACGGCACCGCCTCGTCGCCGCTGCTGCACGTGCTGCTCCCGGGCTCCGGCGGCGCAGGGCTGTATGTCCTCTCGCTGCGGTCCGGCGCCCATCGGACCGCGGTCCCGCTGGCCGCAGCGGCGGCGGGTGCCGGAGCTCGGGCGAAGCTCCTCGTCGTGCTGCCGATGCTCACGTGGCAGGGCCAGAACCCGGTCGACGACGATGGCGACGGGATCCCGAACACGCTCGATGCCGGCTCCCCGATCCGCCTCTCGCGCCCGTTCACGAACGGGCTGCCATCCGACTTCCCCGACGTGGCGGCGTTCCTCGCCTACCTCGACCGTGCGCATCTGCCCTACGACCTGACGACCGACGTCGCGCTCGCGAGGGGCACCGCGCCGCAGCTCGGCGGCCACAAGGCGGTCGTGTTCGCCGGCGACGAGCGCTGGCTCCCGGGTTCGTTGAGCGCGCTCGTGCGCGCGTTCGTGCAGAACGGCGGCAACGTCCTGTCGCTCGGGATCGACTCGCTGCGGCGGACGGTGTCGCTGTCGGGCGCCACCGCGCTGTCGCCGACCCCGCCGAGCGCGACCGACATCTTCGGTGCGCGCGTGGGCGCGGTCGTGCCGCGCGGCGGTCAGCTGATCCTCACGATCCATGACGGGCTCGGGATCTTCACGACGACGTCCCAGACGTTCCCGGGGTACAACTCGTTCCAGCCGACCGCGATCCCCTCGCAGGCGGTCTCCGGGGGCCTGTACTCAACGGCGGGCACGAGCACCTCCACGACGAGCATCGTCGGCTTCAAAGACGGCCGCGGCACGGTCGTCGAGGTGGGTCTGCCGCGGTTCGGCACGAGCCTCGCCCACAACGTCGACGCCGAAGAGCTGGTCCGCCAGCTATGGACCGTGCTCGGCCGGTAGCGTCGCATCGGCCGGCGGCGACGGCGGGTCTGCGCCGAGCTCGAAGGCGCGGTGCTCGGCGAGGATCTGCTCAGCGCTGGGCGTGTCGTGCGGATGGTGCTTGCGGCAGACGATGTAGTCGGTCCCCGGCACCTTGTGGCGCCCGATCCGCCAGCAGCCCTTGGCGTGGCAGTTGTGGCGGCGGGCGATCGCGTAGGCGCCGCCGAGCAGGGTGATGTCCGCGAGCGGGCCGCTGATGAAGTTGTAGCCGTCGGGGTCGTGCCAGGTCCACCGCACGGCGTGGTAGAACCAATC
>DATKOY010000297.1:0-4940 GCA_035524415.1 Solirubrobacteraceae bacterium
CGATGCCGGCCTGCTCGCTGATCGCGCTCGGCGCGCTTCGCTCCGTGCGGCCGTGACGCGCGGTGGCGCGGGCTACGCCCCCGCGGCAAACGCCCGGAGCGCGTCCTTGCCGCCGGCCACCGGGCCGCCGTGTGCGAGCAGCAGCACGTCGAAGTCGAGCGCGAGCAGTCCGCGGTACGCTTCGCAGAGACCGCGCTTGGTCTGCTCGGGATCGTCCATCAGATGGTCGGGGACGAACATGAGCTGATCGCCGGCGCCGGGCCAGCGCACCACCCCGTCGGCGCACGCGAGCGCACCGTGCGCGGGGATGTGCAGCGCTGTCTCGTCGGGGCAGATCGCGTCGACCTCGTGAACGACGATCCCGCCGGGGAGCTCGTCCCCGAACTCGAACGGCGTGATCTCTCCGCGCCCCTCGATCTCGTACACGCCGTTAGAGATGCAGTGCACCGCGCAGCCGAACGCCTCCTGCAGCCGCCAGGAATGTCGGTCGTGATGGCGGTTGGACAGCACGATGTGCTCGGGGGTGCCGTGCGGCTCGAACCAGCCGAGTCCCTCCGGCGGGATCATCGGGTCGATCAGCACGCGTTCGGGGGCCAGGTAGTACGAGCTGACCTCGATGTGAATGTGCTCGTGGCGGGCGGTCCAGTGCCACAGCCCAGGCGTGATCTCCTGCACACGCGCAAGCGTATCCCTCCTCGGAGGCGCGATGGGCCGTGATCAACATCGCAGTCTGTGCTTGACCCGTCAACTAGACTGTGGCCTATGGATGCCGTTGCGGGGAATGCGCTCGGTGGGGTCGCGCTCGAGGCGTGGCGCAGCTACCTGCAAAGCCACGCATCGATTCTTCGCGAGCTCGACGCGGAGCTCGTCGCGGAGCAGGGCATCACGACGCGCGACTACGAGGTGCTCCTCTACCTGTCGCAGGCCGATGACCGCAAGCTGCCGATGTCCGCGCTCGCGGAGTCGACGATGTTGACGCGTTCCGGGATCACGCGCCTGATCGACGGGCTCGTCGCCGCCGGGCTGATCGAACGGGTGTCCTGCCGGAGCGACGCGCGGGTCTCCTACGCGCAGCTCACCGACGCCGGCTACGAGAAGCTGCGCGAGTGCGGGTGCACGCACGTCGCCGGCATTCGCCGGATGTTCCTCGAGCACTACACCGAGGACGAGATCGAGCAGCTCGCATCGCTCCTCGGCCGCCTCCCGGGCGCGAGCCGGGGCGGCGCCTGCACCGCCGAGTAGGACCGACCGCCCTCGCCTTCTCGCGGGGCGCTCTCCGCAAGGTGCGGGAGTTCGCTTTCGTTGAGGCGCCCGCGCTGCGCCCCGACCCTCGACCGCCGCTTGAGGGGTCAATACTTGACATCACAAGCATTCCTGCTACGATGGTTGCTCGCTCAATAACCTCGAAATCAGGAGCTTGAATGTCAGTCACGACCACCGCTCAGATCCCCGCCGGCACCTACAACGTCGACCCGTCGCACTCGAACGTCGGCTTTGAAGTTCGCCACATGGGGATCGCGACCGTCCGCGGCACCTTCCACAGCTTCCAGGGCACGCTCGACGCGACCGGCGACGCCCCGGTGCTGAGCGGCGCTGTCGAGGTCGCGAGCATCGACACCAACGACCAGCAGCGTGACGCCCACCTCACTGCGCCCGACTTCTTCGACGCCGAGCAGCATCCTCAGATCACCTTCCACTCGACCGCGACCGAGCAGGCCGGGCATGGCGCGATCACCCTCAAGGGCGAGATCTCGCTCAAGGGCATCTCGAAGCCGATCGAGCTCATCGGCACCGTCGCCGAGGGCGGCGAGGACCCGTGGGGCAACCAGCGCGTCGGATTCGAGGTCGAGGGCGTGATCGACCGCCGCGACTTCGACCTGAAGTGGAACCAGACCCTGCCGAACGGCAACCTCCTCGTGTCCAACGAGGTCAAGCTGCTCGTCAGCGTCTCGGCAGTGAAGGCGGCGTAGCCATGCGCGTCCTCGCGGTTTCCGGCAGCCTTCGCGCTGCCTCGCACAACACGGCGCTGCTGCGGGCCGCCGCCGCGCTGGCTCCCGAGGGCGTCGAGGTCGAGCTCTATCAAGGGCTCGACCTCCTTCCGCCCTACAACGAGGATCGCGACACCGACGATCCGCCGTTCGAAGTCGCCCGGCTTCGGCACGCGATCGCGGACGCCGACGCCGTCCTGATCTCGACCCCCGAATACAACGGCACCGTCCCCGGCCAGCTCAAGCATGCCGTCGACTGGGCCTCGCGCCCGTACGGTCAGGACTCCTCGCTGTGGGGCAAGCCCGTCGCGGTCATCGGCGCGAGCGTCACCGACTACGGCGCCCTGTGGGCGCAGGACCATCTTCGCAAGGCGCTCGGGATCGCCGGGAGCCGTGTCCTCGACGCCGAGCTGCCCGTCGGCAAGGCGCAGAATCGATTCAGCCCCGACGGCGAGCTGACGGACCCCGAGACCGGCGAGCGGCTGTCGGAGATCGTCGCCGGGCTCGTCGCCCACGACCACGTCCAGCTCGAGGCGGCGTAAGCTCCGATGTCCGTGGCAACTGACCCGATCACGACCCCGGTCGCGCCGTCGATCGATCCCGGCACGGATCTCGGAACAGTCCGCCTGACCCTCTCCGACGTGTCGCGCTCACGCTCGTTCTACGAGCAGGCGCTCGGACTCATCGCATCCGATCGCGACGATGGGTCGCTCGTGCTCGGCGCCGGCGGCGGGCAGCCGCTGATCGAGCTCCGCGGCGACAGCTCGGCGCCGCCGCTGAACCGCCGCCTCACCGGTCTGTATCACCTCGCGATCCTCGTGCCGACGCGGCTCGATCTGGCGCTCGCGATGGCACGCCTCGCGGAGTCACAGTGGCCGCTCGACGGCGCCTCCGATCACCTCGTCAGCGAAGCGCTGTATCTCTCCGACCCCGACGGCAACGGGATCGAGATCTACCGCGATCGCCCGCGCGAGGAGTGGCGCCGCAATGCCGGCCAACTCGAGATGGCGACGCTGCCGCTCGACCTGAACGGGCTGGTGCGCGAGCTCTCGCAGGCTGAGCGCTTCCAGGTGCATGCGCCGGCCGGGACGCGGATCGGCCACGTCCACCTCCAAGTGGCCGACCTCGCCGAGGCGGAGGCGTTCTACAGCGGCGTGCTCGGCTTCGACGTCGTCGTGCGCGGCTACCCGGGGGCGCTGTTCGTCTCGGCTGGCGGCTATCACCATCACATCGGCTTGAACACCTGGCACAGCGCGGGTTCCCGTCCCCCATCTCCCGCCGCCGTCGGGCTGCGCTCGTTCGAGATCGCTCTCCCCTCCGACGAGGCGCTCGATGCGGTGCTCGCACGGGTGCGCGCCGCGGGGATCGCGGTTGCGGCTCACGGATCAGGCAGCCTGATCCGCGACCCGTCGGGCAACGGCGTGCTGCTGCGCGCTCGCTGAGCGACGCCGGCGCCTGCTCAGCGGCGCTCGAGCACGACGACCGGAATCTCCCGATCGGTCCTGCGCTGATACTCCCGGTACGCGGGCCAGCTCTCGGCCATCAGCTCCCATAGGCGCGCGCGCTCGTCGCCGTGCGCGGTGCGCGCGCGGACCGGGACGCGCTCGCTCTTGACCTGGATGAGGACGTTGGGGTTCGCCTCGAGGTTCTTGTACCAGTCGGGATGATCGGGCGAGCCGCCCTTCGACGCGACGACGACCCAACGGTCCTCGTCGGGGCGAAAGATCAGCGGGGTCGTACGCTCTGCGCCGGAGCTTCGGCCGGTCGTGCTCAGCAGCAGGATCGTCGTCCCGCCGCGCCACCGGTACCCCTGCTCACCGTCCGTCTCGCGGTACGCGCGCACATGCTCCTGGCCGAACAGCTCGCGTCCGAGTCGATTTGGATCTTCAGGCATGGCCTACACGCTACCGAGGAGCGCCTGCGGGCTCCGGAATGTGGATTTAGTGGTCCCGTCGGGACCACCACCAGCGGTTGAACACGTCCCGGCCGAACGGCTCGAGGCCGGTCGCCGCGGCGAAGCCGAGGTGACCCTCGCCGTCGGTGCCGCCACGCGTGAGCCCGAGCAGATCTTCATAGCTGCGCAGCGCCGAGGAGTGGTTGTAGAATCCTGTGTCGTCGACGCTCCCGGGGGTGATGTAGCGCGGGTCGAGCAACACCGCCCCGATCAGCCCGCCGCCGTCGGCGGGGTTGGGGATCGGAAGGTGGAACGGCTGGAAGATCGGCAGGAGCAGCGGCGAGAAGCCGGGGGGTCGGGTTGTCCGGCCCCGGGGTCTCACCGCAGCATGCCGTGCCGTCGTCCGAGCTCGCCTCGTCAAACGTGACGACGATCAGCATCCGGCCCGAGCGGTACGTGGGCGAGGCCATCAGCAGCGGCCGTGGCTCGCCCGCTGAACCGCCGCCGCATCTCGCGCACTCCTTCTCGTGGTTGCGGGCGCCACCGTATGAATCGGCTCGGGGCCGGTAGGTGGCGAAGCTGTGAGCGCGGCGTGAACTTCCCGTGACCGGCGAGCCGGACGGCCCGGCGCTACCCTTGGACCCCCGGCGACGTGGCGGAGTGGCTACGCAGCGGCCTGCAAAGCCGTCTACACCGGTTCGATTCCGGTCGTCGCCTCTACGTGATTAGCAGGGGAAAACAGGCCTCGTGACAAACCGCATGTGTCCCCGTTGTGTCCCGAGATTCGAGCACCGCACCGAGGTGCCGCAAGCCTGTCTGCCGTTGCCAGGAGCGCCGATTCCTGGCCTGGCCGCTTCGGGGACGCCACGCGGGCGCACGGCGCTGTGCTCGTCGCATGCGGCACCTCGCTGATCGTCAACCAATGTAGGTCGCCACCGTGAGACGGAGCTTGATGGTCCCCAAGGATTCTCGCGAATACCGATTTTGCAGGGTAAACCTGGAAGAGCACGGAGGCTCTTGCGCCTAGGATGGTCGGCTGACGTGTCCATATGGTGTCT
>DATKOY010000298.1:0-2554 GCA_035524415.1 Solirubrobacteraceae bacterium
CCTCCACGCACAGGGGCTCGCCATCGTCGAGGGCGAGCTGAAGCAGATGCAGGCAGGCGCTGATCCGATCAAGGTGATCGACAAGAGCGGGCCGACCTCGCTCCGACTGCTCGGGCGCGAACTCTCGGCGTGGGCCGCCGCCGGCGTCACCGTCTGCTCGAACGCAGACCTCGACTTCTCCACCGGGTAGCCGTTCGAGCGAGCGGGCTGTGCGAGACTATTCGCCGTGCCTCGTCCGATGCTCGTCGCGGCCGCGCTAGCTAACGATCTCGGCCGCAGTGACCGCCGCTTCAGGCGGAGCGCCGGTGCCGCCCGCCTGGTCGGGCTCCGCGTCGTGGAGGTTCACCAAGGCCGGGGCGCACTAGCGGGCTGAGAAAAGTCAACGGGCCGTTTAGGCTGTGCAGATGCGGCGGGCGGTCTTGGTGGTTCTGTTGTGCGTCGGCGGAATCGCGGCATCGGGGTTCTCGAGTGTCGACAGGGCATCGTGCTCCGCTGCGGAGAAGGCGCAGCGCACGCAGGTCGCGGCGGCGTTCGCGAAGCAGATGCCTGCCGCCCGCACGGCGTTCTTCAAAACCCACAAGCGCGCAGCCGACCGACAGAGCTTCGTCAAGAGCCAGCAGGCGAAGCTGGCGGCCCTCCGGAAGGCCGCGGCATGCGTCGTGCCGCCGCCGGCCACGACCCCGGCTGCGCCGACGACCCCGGCCACGCCACCGCCGCCCCCGCCCGTGGCGACGCAGCAGACGTTCGTCTTCGACACCGGAATCTCGACGGCGGACCAGAGCGAGATTCGAGACGACGTCGACTTCGCCCTGAGGGATGAGGCACAGCTGCTCGGAACCGCGATCTCCTCGGTCAGCATCTTTGTCTCGACGAGCCCGAGCTGGCTCGCCGACCAGGAGTGTCGTTTCTTCGGCTTCGACAACGACGGCTGCCGCCAGAGCGTCCAGGCCCACTTTGCGAGTGGCAACGCGACCGCGGACGCCGGCACGGGCGGTCTCTTGCTGAACTGGGCAAGCCCGAGCTGGCAGGCCGGCGCCGGTGAGACGCAGAAGATCATCGCGCACGAGCTCTTTCACGTCTTTCAGAACCAACTCGACAAGCTCGGTGCGCGGAACCAGGTGACGCCTTCGAACCATGTCCGTGCGAGCGGCCCGGTGTGGCTGGACGAGGGCGCGGCCGAGATGATCGGCTACCACGTCGCGTCCGACCGGGGCCTGTTGTCGTACCCCACCATGCTGGCCAAGCAGATCGCCAGCGCCAAGCAGGTCGGCCAGCCGTTGAGCGCGGTGCAGACCTACGACCAGTTCAACGCCATCCCGAATCCGTATTCGTTCGGCCATGTCGCCGCCGACCACCTCGTCGGTGTCGCGCCGGGAGGGCTGCCGGCGCTGACCGCGTACTACAACGCGCTCGGAAACGGCACCGACTGGCCGGCGGCGTTCCAGAGTGCATTCGGACTCAGCGTGGACGCGTACGACGCGAACTTCGCCGCCTACCTCTCGAAATCCTAGGGCAGGGGCCGGTTGGGAACGGGGTCTGGGAACGGGGTCAGACCCGGGAACGGGGAGCGTCATTCAGCCACGACCAGGCCCGTCCGCTGCTCACGCGACCATAAGGCCATGGACAATACGAACTTCTTTCTTGCGTCATCCGCCGTAATCCCTGTCTTGGCGCTCACAAACGTAGTCGGGCGAAGCGTCAGACTGGAAGCCGTCAGTGAAGAGGCCGCCCGAGAACGGGCAGCGATTCATGGATCGGTACGGACCCTGGTAGTCCTGATGACTTGGACGCTGAGCGTATGGGCGGAATTCATCTGTCTACGCCAACTCGAGACGGGCCACATATGGCTCGGTGGAGCGACGGTCATTTGGGTGGCGTTAGTCGTACTGACGCTTCCAGTCGTTGCAGCTTGGCTTGATCCGCATCCCGGCGTCTGGTTTGTGAACGTCGGTTATCGCCTCATGAACCGTGGGCTGCACCCCGGCAGAGACATTCGAGGGGATCCTGACTGACGCTCACGTCCGGGCACTACTCTGAGCCAATGCCGATGCCGAAGCCCGCGAAGCCGAAGGTCACGATCTACACCGACGGCGCCTGCTCGGCGAACGGCACCACGCAGTCACGCGGCGGCTGGGCAGCCGTCCTCGTGTGTGACGACGCCGACCAGGCGAAGGAGCTCTCCGGCGCGGAGCGCCCGGCGACCAACCAGCGGATGGAGATCCGGGCTGTCATTGAAGGCTTGAGGGCCTTGAAGAAGCCTTGCAACGTGACCGTCTATTCGGACTCCGCCTACGTCGTCAGCTGCATGAATCAGCGCTGGTTCGACAGATGGCGCCGCAACGGTTGGCTCAACTCGTCCAAGAAGCAGGTCGCCAACCGTCAGCTCTGGGAGGACTTGCTCGACGCCGTCGAGAACGGCGGTCACAGGGCCAACTTCAAGAAGGTGAAGGGGCACGCCAACCTGCCTGGCCATGCTTACAGCGAGGCAGAGCGCTACAACCAGCGTTGCGACGAACTCGCCGTCGCTGCCTGCTCTGTGCTCTAACACCGCTTC
>DATKOY010000299.1:0-13341 GCA_035524415.1 Solirubrobacteraceae bacterium
ACGTGTACACCGTCCCGCCCTTGCCCTTCGTCTCGATCTTGGCTACGTGAGCCTGGCCGCCACGTCGAGGCACAACCTCGAATATAGCGGTAAGGCCAGACGGAATCAAGGAACCACTTTGGCTACATCTAGCTGCCGCGAGAAGGCCCGATCCCCGTAAAGGCGGGCGATCGGGCCTCAGACCCTCAAAAACTTCCGTCTAAAGATCGGGCGAACGCCCGATGACACGGCCCCGCCTTGGACGTACGTTGGGCACACCGCCCGCGAAGGAGGAGACGCAGATGACAGTCGAGGCATCCCCGGCTCGGCACGAAGGCCAGTACGTCAGCGCGAACGGCATCGACGTTCACTTCGTCGAGGCGGGACACGGCTGGCCGCTGTTGTTGCTCAACAACGCAATGGTGTCCACCAATCCCGTCTGGGGTCGTCATCCCTTTGCCTACGGCTCCCACATGGACGCGCTCGCGGAGCACTTCCGCGTGATCGCACCGGACACGCGAGGGTCTGGCAAGACCGTCCACTCCGGCGGCCCGATCACCTACACGCTGCTGGCCGACGACGTCGTGGCGCTGATCGATGCGCTCGATCTGGAGCAGCCGCTGATCTGTGGCTTCAGCGATGGTGGCCAGACGGCGACGATCGTTGGCATCCGGAGTCCAGGGTCGGTGCGGGCGATCGTGAACCACGCGGGCTATGACTTGTTCAACCCGCAGGCGCCCAGCATCGCGATGACGCGGCAGATGCTCGGGGGCAGCCCGGACGCGACCACGGCGGGCTCGGAGGCCATCGCACGCATCTGCGAGCAGTCGCCGGAGCTGCGCTCGATGTTCGAGATGATGAGGTTAGACCACGACAGCACGCAGGGACCGGGTCACTGGGAGAAGGTGATCGCCGAGACCTTCGAGCGCATCACGCAATCCCCGGGTTACGCCTTCGAGGACCTGCGCACGGTCACCGCACCGACGCTCGTCCTCGTCGGCAACAGGGATCAGTTCTGTTCGGTTGAGGAAGGCGTGACCGCCTACCGCGCGCTGCAAGACGGCGAGCTAGCGGTGCTGCCGAACACCGGGCACCTGATTACCCTGGCCGCCGTGCAGGCAACGATCGAGTTCCTCGAGCGTCGAGTGGCGAGCCCTCGCTGATCGACGCGGGTTGCGGCCTTGACGCTAGAAACCAGGCGTCGCGACCGAGGCGCGGTTCGCCACCGCATGGGCCGAGGACCCGACAGCCCGCGCAGGTGCTCGGTTGGCTGCTGCGATCCGCCAAAGGAGGAGGTTCCAGGTCAATTCGAGGTGGTCAGGCTCGTGTATCGGAACGGGAGTAGCAGGTTCTGCGTCCGTCCAGCTCCTGCGTCAACGGGCCGAGCAGTGCTCGCGCTCCGCGGCGGCGCTTCTCGGTTGGACGACTTGTTCGCAACTACCGGGCCCCCGCCCGCCGTCGCGAGGCTCTCCCTGATCGTCTGACTCGGAGAGTGTCGACGAATCGTCGACGTCGACTCCCACTTCTCCGTTGGCCCGTCGAGGCGGGAGGCACGCGAGTCGCCGGCGGGTGTGCCGGAGCTGGGGCAGTAGAGGCGTGACGGTGAGGTCGGCATCGCCGGCTGCATCCCGGGGCGCAGCGGCAGCGTGATGGCTCGGGGCGGCGTCCCCGCGTCGGCGAGCAGCACCGAATAGGCCGTAGAAGCGAAGCCGAACTTCTTCTGTGGTGCGTTGCAGCACGGATGAGACCGTCGACGTGTGGCTGATCGCGCCGACACGCGCCACCGTTCGTGGAGCTTGGCTATGACTGCGAGGTGGTGCTTGCTTCGCGTGGCGACGGCAGCGTCGCGTGCAGACCCGTCTGGAGTTTGAGCAGGAGCTCGAAGAGGGTCTGGGCTTCTGCTGTTGAGAGCTCTGAGAACCATTCGAGCACGCGTTCTTGATCGTCGGCGCTGCGCCGTTGCCAGGTGGAGTGGCTCTTGGCGGTGGTCGCTAGCCGTCGCACGCGCGCGTCGGTCGGGTCTTCGAGGAAGCGGATGAAGCCTTTACGTGCGAGCGAGCTGGCGAGCTGCTTGATGTTTTGGTGGGTTGTACCGAGGCCTGCCGCGGCTTGCTTCATCGACGGTTGATCGAGCGTGTCGACGATCGTTATGAGGGCTGCTTGCTGCGTGGTCAGCCGGTCCTCGCGAAGCAGCTGGTCCATCAAGGTGCGCAGCTCTTGTGCGAGCAGCAGAATGATCCTGAAGAGGCGGATCCGGGTCGCGCCGTCGTCACCGAGCGCCGCCGCCTCGTGGTCTGGCAGACCGAGATTCGAGAGACGCGGTGGCGTTGACATAAGCAATATATTACCTAGTATTTCGGCGACGCGGCCGACGCTGTCGATGATCTGCCTGCTTCCCAACTGTTGCTTCTTGTCTGAGACCTCGCGGATGCTCGAGATCTACCGAGCGTTGCGCGCCCGCGGCGCGCCGGTGCGGGTCGCGACGCATGGCGGGCCGCATGAGCGCGAGCTGCGCTCCGCTGGGGTGCCTTACGACGTCCTCGGCCCGTCCGTGACGCCGGAGCGGTGCGCCGCGTTCATCCGTTCGCTGCCGGGCATCGGGCCGCCCGATCAGAGCATGTGGACGGACGAGGAGCTGCGCATGTACGTGGAAGCAGAGGCCGCCTATTTCCGTGACCACGGCGTTCGTGTTGCGGTCACTGGGTGGACGCTCACGACGCTGCTTTCGACCCGGCTTGCCGGGATCCCGCTCGTCACCGAGCACGCAGGTTCTTGGGTGCCTCCTGCGTTCGAGTGGGGGCTGTTGCCGCTTCCGAGCACGTTCACGATGCCCCATGGGCGGTGGCTGCCGAAAGCGATCCAGCGGCGCCTGTTCAATGCCGGCGCGCCCCGCTTGAAGCTGTACACCGCTGGGTTCAATCGCGTCGCCGAAGAGCTCAGCGTCGTGGGCATCCCGAGTTTCCCGGCGCTCCTGCTTGGCGATCTCACGCTCGTGACTGATGTGCCGGAGGTGCTCGGCATCCCGCGCGCGCAGCTCGAGTCCTGGATGCCGCGTGATTCGCGCAGCTATCGCCCGGGGACGCGTCTGCGCTACGTCGGGCCGATCTACGCGAAGCTCGCCGGTCCCGTGCCGGAGCGGGTGAAACGGTTGCTCGCCGGCTCTGACCCGATCGTGTACGTTGCGATCACCTCGAGCCCACCCGAGTTGATTCGCGGGGTCGTGCAGGTGCTTCGTGCGCTCGACGTGCGCGTCCTCGTGGCGGCGACCGTGCACGAGCTTCGCGACCTCGAGGACGAACAGGTGGTCGTCGAGGGGGTGCTGCCCAGCCACGAGGTCATGGCCCGCGTCGCGCTCGCGGTTACCGCCGGCGGTCAGGGCAGCGTTCAGACCGCGCTCGCGTCAGGTGTGCCGCTGATCGGCATCCCGCTCCAGCCCGAGCAGGACCTCAACGTCGCGCTCGCCGAGCGCCAGGGTGCGGCATGCCTCGTGCCGCAGCGCGATGCCGGGAGCGCGGTCCTTGCACACACCGCAGGCAAGATGCTCGCCGACGGCCGCTACCGGGAGAATGCGCGCCGCGTTCAGCGGATCTTCGCTGCCGCCGATGGACCAGGCGCGGCCGCAGACGCGATAGTCGAACTTGCCGGCGAGAGCGCTCCGACGCCGGGACCGCACGTTTCTCCCGCGTTGACGGCGCGGGTATGAAGGAACGTTTCTATGACCGCCTCAACGGTGCGCTTGACCGCAAGGGCTTCGGCGAGCGACGCGACCGGCTCGTGGGCTCGCTCGCGGGAGACGTGCTCGAGGTCGGCGCCGGCACCGGGTTCAATCTGCCCCGCTACCGGCGCGTAGCGCGCGTGGTCGCGATCGAGCCTGACCCCCGCTACCGCCGTCGCTTGCAAGCGCGAGCGCACTACGCGCAGGTCCCGGCCGAGGTAGTCGATGCGCGCGCCGAGACGCTCCCGTTCGCCGACCACAGCTTCGATCGCGTCGTCACATCGATCTGCCTGTGCTCGGTCGCAGATCCTCAAGCCACGCTCGCCGAGATCCACCGCGTGCTGCGCCCCGGCGGCTCACTCGCCTTCCTCGAACACGTTCGCGGCACAGGACGCCTCGGCCGATGGCAAGACCGGCTCACGCCGCTGCAGCGCCGGCTCGCCGAGGGCTGCAACCTCAACCGCGACACCCACGCAGCGATCCAAGCCGCAGACTTTCACATCGAAGCCGCCGAGCGGTTCACGATGCCGCGCGGACACCCTCTGATCAGGCACGCGATCCAAGGCACAGCCGTCAAGCGAGATTCGCATTCAGGGCCGCTTGCCGTAGCGTTGCCGGCGCCGTAGGGTGTCGCGACTGGGGTATGTCAGGGCGATTGGGATCGGAGCTCCGGATCGACCTTCTCGGCGGCTTTCGCGTCGCCGCGAATGGGAAGGTGGTGGATGACGCGGCTTGGCGGCTGCGGAAGGCGCGCAGCTTCGTCAAGCTGCTCGCGCTCACGCCCGGGCACACGCTGCATCGCGAGCGCGTGATCGAGGCGCTGTGGCCCGATCGGGATTCGACGGCCGCGTCCAACAACCTGCGGCAGGTGGTTTTCGTCGCGCGCCGCGCTCTGGACTCGTGTGGAGAGGATGGCGCCGCGCGGATCGCGCTCATTCACGATGTCTTCGCCCTCACCGGTGAGCGGCTCCGGATCGACATCGAGGAGTTCGAGGCGGCTGCGGCGGAAGCCGAGCGCGCGCCGAGCGTCGAGCGATGTCGACAGGCCATCGACTTGTACGCCGGCGAGCTGCTCCCCGAGGATCGCTTCGACGAGTGGGCGGCGGCGCGAAGGCAGGCGCTGAGCGAGCGCCACCTCACCCTGCTCGTCGATCTCGCCCGCGTGCACGAGGAGGCTGGCGACCCCGCCGCGGCACTCGTGGCCCTTCAGCGGGCGCTCGTTGACGAGCCACTTCACGAGCGCGCGCACCGCGAGCTGATGCGGATCTACGCGCTCACGGGGCGCCGCCAGCGCGCGCTGGCGCAGTTCCATCTGCTCCGCGAATCGCTGCGGCGGGAGTTCGAGGATGAGCCTGATGAGCAGACCCGCTGCCTTTACCGGGACATCCTGACAAGGAGGGGCGCCGGCGACTCATCCGAGCAATCGCCGGCTGCTCGCTGCGCGGACCCAGCACCACGCCGGGCGGGCAACCTTCCACTCCAGCTGACGAGCTTCGTCGGGCGTGAGCGCGAGCTCGGAGAGGTGCTCGGGCTCGCCCGCCGGCATCGGTTGCTGACACTGACGGGACCCGGCGGATGCGGTAAGACCCGGCTCGGGCTCGAGGCAGCCGCCAGCCTGCTACGCGACGCCGGCGACGGTGTGTGGCTGGTCGAGCTCGCCGGCCTCTCCGACGGGGCGTTGGTGGCGCCTGCGGTGGGAGCGGTACTGGGCGTCGAGAGCCGCTCAACCCGCTCATCGGAGCAGGCGGTCGCCGCGCACGTGGCCGACGCGCAGATGCTCGTCGTGCTCGACAACTGCGAGCACCTCGTCGGTGCATGTGCCCGTCTCGCCGAGGGTCTTCTCACCCATTGCCCGAATCTCAGGATCCTCGCCACGAGTCGCGAGCCGCTGCACATCGCGGGCGAGGTCGACTGGCGCGTGCCCTCGCTTGAGCCGCGCGAGGCGACACAGCTGTTCACCGATCGCGCCACCGCGGTCTCCTCGCGCTTCGTCCTCTCCGAGGAGAACGCCGACGCGGTAACGGAGGTCTGCCGGCGGGTCGACGGGATCCCGCTGGCGATTGAGCTTGCGGCCGCACGTGTCGGCGTCCTCGCGCCGGCGCAAATCGCCGAGCGGCTGCGCGATTCGGTTGGCGTGCTCGCGGCGGGTCGGCGTACCGCCCTGACGCGCCAGCAGACGCTCAGCGCCACGCTCGACTGGAGCCACCAGCTCCTCGACGACGTGGAACGCACCCTCTTCCGTCGCCTCGGCGCGTTCGCGGGTAGCTTTGACCTCGCCGCGGTGGAGACCGTCTGCGGGGGCGAGCTGGACGTACTCGCACAGCTCGTCGACAAGTCGCTCGTCGTGGTCGAGGAGCAGGACGCCACCGCCCGCTACCGCCTGCTCGACACCATCCGCCATTACGCGCTCGAGCGCTTGGCGGAGGCGGGCGAGCGGCAAGCGCTCCAGGCGCGTCATCGCGCGCACTATCTGGGCCTCGCCGAGGCGCTCGAGCGGGCCATAGACGGTCCGGAGGCCCGCCGGCGGCTGACGTGCGAGGCCGACGAGTTGCGTTGGGCCCTACGCACGGCATTGAGCGCAGAGCCCAACGCCGCGCTGCGGCTCGCCGCCGCGCTCTGGAGGTTCTGGCATGACCGTGGTGATCGGACGGAGGGCGCTCGCTGGCTCAAGGCCGCGCTGAGCGCGTCGCCTAAGCCATCGGCCCTGCGCGCCAACGTGCTGCACGGGCTCTCGGTGCTGGTCCTGCGCATCGGCGACCACGACCGGGCGCTGAAAACGGCCGGGGAGGCGGTCGCCTTCTTCCGGACATCGAGCGACCGACGGGCGCTGGCTGATGAGCTCCATCACCTCGCCACCGTGAAGTGGGTCTTCTCGGACTACGACGGAGCCGAGCGCTGGTGCGAAGAAAGCACGGCGGTGGCCGAGGATGCAGACGAGCCTGCGAGCGTCGCGTCGGTCATCCACACGCTGGGGGTGATCGCAGCCTCGCGCAACAACACGGCGACCGGCCGCGAGCTGATCGCGCACAGCATCGAGCTGCTGCGTGCGCTGCCGAGCAACCGTGAGCCGCTCCTCGTGCCCGTCGCGCGAGGCTACGGTCGCGTGCCGGGCGTCGATGGCGCAGTACCACGCCTGTTCCTGGAGCAGACATTCGTGACCGCTCGCCGGGTCCAGGCGGCAGGCGCCGTCGCCTACGCTCTGTGCGATCTCGCGGCGCTTGCGCGGGACGCGGGCGAGGTGGGCGCCTCGCGAGCGCTGGCTGAAGAGAGCCTGGCACGGTTTCGCCAGCTTGGGGACGAGCTGGGCGCGGCGCAGGCGTTGGCCCAGCTCGGAAACCTGCTGTCCGCCGAGGGCGAGCACGAGCTGGCAAGGGAGCTGCATGAGGAGAGCCTGGCCGTGCGCGAGGCCGCGAACGACGCCCGCGGGATCGGCCTGTCCATGCTCGCGATCTCGGTGGCCGCCGCCCACGGCGCGGAGCCAGAGCGGGCCTTTGCAACCGCCCAGCGCGCGCTCGAGTTGTTCGATCGCGGCGACGACGGCCCCGGCCGCGCGGCGGCCGTGATGCAGCTGGGATACCTGACCGCCGACGCCGGCCGGCCGCGCGACGCCCGAGAGTTGCAGGAGCGCGCGCTCGCGCTATGGAAGGCGTTCGCGCCCAACACCGGCTGGTGCCCGCCGATCCTCCTCGAGTTGGCCCAGCTCGACGCCGCGCTCGGCGAAACCGAGCAGGTGCCGGGACGGCTCCGCCAAGCGATCGAGATCCTCACGCACATAGGCGACCATGCCGGCGTCGCCCACTGCGAGGAGTTGCTGCGCGCAACGACAAACGTGGCGCTAACGCCCGAATAACGCCTCGCCCGTAGTTTCACGACACCAAGCCGACCTGAGCGACAGGAGACGGGATGACCAGTGGCCACCTTAGACAGCCGCCCGCATTGGGCGAGGCGACGGTGCGGGACCTGCGAGACGCATTGCGGGGCGAGCTCGTCCTGCCGGGCGACGTTGCCTACGACGAGGCCCGCAGTGTCTGGAACGGGATGATCGATCGGCGCCCGGAGATGATCGCTCGCTGCACCGGCACGAGCGACGTGATCGCCGCGGTCGGTTTCGCCCGCAGCGAAGGCCTGACGGTGGCCGTGCGTGGCGGCGGGCACAACGTGGCAGGAAACGCGACCTGCGACGGCGGCCTCGTGATCGATCTCTCGCCGATGAAGGGCATACGGGTCGATGCCGACGCCCGCACGGTCCGCGCGCAGGGAGGCCTCACGTGGGGCGAGCTCGACAAGGAGACACAGTCTTTCGGTCTCGCGACGACAGGCGGGCTCGTGACCACAACCGGGATCGCCGGCTTCACACTCGGCGGCGGCATCGGGTGGATGATGCGCAAACACGGGCTGGCCTGCGACAACTTGATCTCCGCCGACCTGGTCACAGCCGACGGGCAGACGGAGACCGTGAGCGAAACAGAGAATGCGGAGCTCCTCTGGGGGCTGCGAGGAGGCGGCGGCAACTTCGGCGTTGTCACCGAGTTCGAGTACCGTCTGCACCCTGTCTCGCAGGTCCTGGGCGGGCTCGTGGCGTGGCCGGCGCAGGCGGCGGGGGACGTGCTGCGCTTCTGGCGCGACTGGGTCCGCCACACGCCTGAGGACCTGTGCACGATGGCTGCCTTTCTGTACGCGCCGCCCGAGCCGTTCGTCCCACCCAAAGTGGTGGGAGCGCCGATCTTCGCCATCGCGTGCTGCCACCTCGATCCCGAGGGCACGGCCGAAGACGACCTGCGGCCGCTGCGGAACCTCGAGCCCGCCGTCGATGTCCTTGGGCCGATGCCCTATGCAGCGATTCAGGGCATGTTCGACGCCGGCGTACCGCGCGGGTCGCGCAACTACTGGCGCTCGGGCTACGTGAACACGCTCAGCGACGAGGCGATCGAGGCGATCCTCGCCGCCTCCGACGGAGTCCCCGCGCCACTCGGACAGCTTCACGTCCACCAGATGGGCGGGGCGATGAGCCGCGTGCCCGCTGGAGCGACGGCGTTCGGCAACCGTGACGCCGGGTTCCTCATGAACTACATCGGGCTGTGGCTCGACCCGGCCGAGGATGACGCCAACATCGCCTGGGTGCGCGAAGCATCCGACGCGATCGCCCCCCACAGCACCGGCGCCCGCTACGTGAACTTCCTCGCCGATGAGGGCGAGGCAGGCGTCCGTTCAGCGTACGACGCGCAAACGTTCACGCGTCTGGCGAACCTGAAGGCCCGCTATGACCCCACGAACCTCTTCCACCTCAACCAGAACATCAAGCCGGCATAGCGACCGCGCAAGCGACGCCGTACCGACAACAGGAGGATTACGATGGCAAAGCTCGCTGGTAAGCGATTTGAGAATCCCGACGAGGTCCGGGAGTTCACCGACGGCAAGGGCCGCGTCGAGCTGGTGGACCTCAACGGTCACGCGGTCGGCCTCGGAACGTTCGAACCCGGCTGGCGCTGGTCGCAGAACGTCAAACCGATCGCCGGAACCGACTCCTGCCAGGTCGAGCACATCGGATACGTCATCGAGGGCCGCATGGCGCTGAAGATGGACGACGGAACCGAGCGTGAGTTCGGTCCCGGCGACGTCTTCCACATGCCCCCCGGCCACGATGCTTGGATCGTCGGCGACAAGTCCTGCGTGCTGCTCGACTTCGGAGGACTGAAGGGTTACGCACAAGCCAGCTGACAGGGCCACGGCTCACGAAGCCGCGTTCGCTCAGCCCACGGGCCGCACGAGGCGAACTGACCACCGTCCGCGCCAATCCCCCCTGAGCTTCTCGCTGCCGGCGACGAGCGAGACTCCCAGCTGCCTGAGCCCCGCGGCACGGCTCGCGACGGAACCCGGCTCAAGCAGCCCCGTCCGCGACTCGCGGGGCTCCTGCGTCGACCGACCGGTCAATCGAGAAGCGCTCGTTGGCGTCGACGACAGTGTCGAATTGCGACGGCGACCAGCAGCGCGGTCCGGCCCGGCTCGACGGTCCGGGTCAACAGGATCCCTCTTCCTCACAGCGATGTGCCTGAGCGCTGGCGGAATTCCCGTCGGGGGAGCGGCGGTCCGTCGCAGCCGTGTGGGACCGCGCTGCTCGTCGGCGGCGACGATGTGTGTGACGGCGGCGCGGACTGTTGCACCCCGTTGGCAATCCGGGGGCGTGTTCGGCGAGCACGCCTCCTGCTACTCAGCACGCCGACGTGGAGACGTCTGTCGCTCAGCGAGGCCTCGGCCTGGACCGGTTTCGGGGCGCATTGGCTTCGTACCCGGGCTGCTTTCGTGGTCTGGCCGCGGTGACGCTGTCGGTGCGCCGTGCGTTCGCTCAGCTGATGAAGAATTGCTGGTAGAGGAGGAAGACGTTGAGCGCGCTGATGATGGCCGCGAGCGTCCAGGCGATGATCGTGGTGGCGCGGCGGTTGACGTGGACGCCCATGACGTCGCGGCGGCTGGTGAGCATCACGAGCGGCACCAGCGCGAATGGGATGCCGAACGAGAGCACTACTTGGCTGAGGACGAGCGCGCTGGTGGGGTTGACGCCCGCTGCGAGGACGGCGATCGCGGGGATCATCGTGATCGCACGGCGCACGAGAACCCCGATGCGGACGTTGATGAAGCCGGCCATCACGACCTGCCCGGCGTAGGTGCCGACGCTGGAGGAGGAGGCGCCGGAGGCGAGCAGCGCGACCGCGAACGCGAGCGCGGCGCCGCCGCCGACGAGGTGGCCGAACTGGGTGTGGGCGTCCTGGATCGTGCTCAGCCCGGAGAGCGCTGGGGTGTGAAACAGTTTGGCGGCGACGGCGAGCATCGCCATGTTGACCAGGCCTGCAAGCCCGAGGGCGATGATCACGTCGAGTCGCTCGAAGCGCAACACGCGGCGGCGCTCGTGGTCGTTACGGCACGGCATCCGACCGTTGGTCAGCGCGGAGTGCAGGTAGATCGCGTGCGGCATCACGGTCGCGCCGATGATCCCAACCGCGAGGTACAGCGAGCTTGTGCCGTTCAGGCCCGGCAGGAGGCCCCCCACGGATTTGTGCACGGAGGGTCCGATCCGCAGCGTCTCGTACAGAAAGCCGGCGAAGATGATCCCGAGCAGCGCGCTGATCGCGAGCTCAAAGCGGCGGAAGCCGCGCCTCTGTAGCTCGAGGATCGCGAATGCGATCACGCCGGTGATCAGACCGGCGGGCAGCAGCGGCACGCCGAACAGCAGGTTCAGCCCGAGCGCGGCGCCGAGGAACTCGGCGATGTCGGTCGACATCGCCATCAGTTCGGCCTGGATCCACATGCCCCATGTGACCGCGCGCGGGAACCGCTGGCGGACCACCTCAGGCAGGTTGTGGTCGGTGACGATCCCGAGCTTGGCCGAGAGGTACTGGATCAGCATCGCCATCAGGTTCGCCGCGAGCACGACCCACAAGAGCAGGTAGCCGAACTGCGCGCCGCCCTGCACGTTGGTCGCGAAATTCCCGGGATCCACGTACGCGATTGAGGCCACGAACGCGGGGCCGAGCATCGCCAGCGTCGCGCGCACCCGGCCGCGCGCGAGCAGACGCTCGAGCGCGCTTTCCTCGAGTACCTCGCCCAGCGGCAGCGTCTGGCCGCCCGCGGCGCCTTCGAGCGCGGGAATCGGCGGGCCCGGACGTGGGGTCACCGCTCGTCCCTTTCGGTCTCGATCCGCATCGCGCGTGCGAGCTCGCCGCCGATCGGGTGCTCGCGCTCGCCGAAGCGCACGAACACCGGCCCACCGAACGGCTGACGATCGACCACTTCGAGAGGCGTGTCGAGCGTGATCCCACGCTCAGCGAGGTAGCGCAGCATCTCCGGGTCGGAGTCCGACACGCGCACGAAACGTCCCGCGGCACCCACCGGCAACTCGTCCAGGCTGCATGTCGGGCGCTCGTCGATCTCAAACTCGGGTGTGGGGATCGGATCGCCGTGCGGGTCGACCGCCGGATCGCCCAGGCGCGCCGCGATCAGCTGCTCCAGCTCCTCGGAGAGCACGTGCTCGAGCACCTCGGCCTCCGCATGCACCCGATCCCAGGACATCCCGAGCTCCTGGGCGAGAAACAGCTCGAGCAGGCGGTGATGGCGCAGCACCTCCAGCGCCACACGCCGCCCCTCGTCGGTCAACCGCACGCCGTGATAGGGCTCGTGCTCGACGATCCCGACCTCCGTCAGCTTGCGCACCATCCCCGACACCGAAGCGGGCGTCACCCCAAGACGTGCAGCGAGATCATTCGTCGAAACCGGCGAGCCGCCGCGAGTCTCGAGCGCATACACCGCCTTCGCATAGTCCTGCACCGACGCCGAAAGAAAATGTTCCGCTGACATGCGATAAGAATTATGGCATGCCTAATAATTCTTGTCAATCTAACGAAACTGCCGGTCGGCGATGAACGCCTGCTGTCGGCCGCGCGGCTCAGCCCGCTCCAGACAGACCTCTCGGCGCAACGCGCGTTAGGATGAGCGCATGTCCGATGAGCGCTGCGACCTGCTCTGTCTCGACCTCCCTCGCGCGGAGGACATCCGCCAGCACCTCAACGAGGCGGCGATCGTCGACGCGGCCGCACGAGCCAAAGCGCTGGGTGACCCCACGCGACTGACGATCGCTGTGGCGTTACGCGAAGGCGCGGAGCTGTGCGTCTGCGACCTGGCATGGATCACCGGACGTGCCGAGAACCTCGTCGGTCACCACCTGCGCACGCTACGCACCGCTGGCCTGGCGAGCTCGCGGCGCGAGCACAAGATCGTCTTCTACGCCCTCACCGAACCAGGCCGCCGACTGCTCGACGCGCACCTCGCGCTCGCCGAGGTCAGGCAGTGAACCCCCCGGCACTCGAGCTTCCCACCCTCACCGCGCCGCCGGCCACGACGCCGCCGCAGAGCGTGCTCGGGCCGGCCGAGCGCGACCAGCTGATCCGCCGCGCGAAAGCGCTGTCCTGGCTCTCACTCGCCTACATGAGCGCCGAGGGCACGATCGCGATCACCGCCGCGACCCTCGCCGGCTCCGTCGCGCTACTCGGCTTCGGCCTTGACTCCGCGATCGAGGCACTCGCGTCGGTGATCGTCATCTGGCGCTTCACCGGCACCCGCCGACTGTCCGAAAACGCCGAGCAACGCGCACAGCGACTCGTCGCGATCACATTCTTTCTGCTCGCCCCCTACATCGCCCAGGACGCGATCCGCACACTCGCAAACGGCGAACATCCCCACACCAGCTGGCTCGGCATCGGCCTATCGATCTCGAGCATCATCGTCATGCCGCTGCTCGGCACAGCCAAACACCGGATCGGCCGGCGCCTGGGCTCAGGCGCGACCGCCGGCGAGGGCACGCAGAACATGCTCTGCGCCTACCTCGCCGCCGGCGTCCTCACGAGCCTCGTGCTCAACGCCGCCTTCGGCGTCTGGTGGACCGACCCCGCCGTCGCGCTCGGCATCGCCGCGATCGCGCTCCACGAAGGTCGCGAGACCTGGCGCGGCGAAGGGTGCTGCGCCGCCACACCGATCCCCGGCGAACCACACGACACCTGCCACAACGACTGCTGCATCTGAACGCCGCGCGCCAGGCAATCGCCAACAGCCGATCACCGGCGCGCCAGTTCGATTCGTTCCGAAGCGTTATGTGCTGT
>DATKOY010000300.1:0-41703 GCA_035524415.1 Solirubrobacteraceae bacterium
GCGCAGCAAGATCGAGAATGAACTGCACACGCCTCGCGCCCCGCGTCGTACATCGCCTCCGCCTCAGCACGTTCCACGCCTGCAAGATTCGCTGCACAAACGAGGAATCCCTGCCACTGGCCCCGACGACTGAACGCTTACCTTTAGGCCTCGATTTGCATGGCCTTTCCTGGCCCTGTTGACGTGCAGGGCGGTGCCGCTTGGGGCCGTCTAAGGCCGTTCGGAACCGCTTCTTGCGGGCGCAGTTTTCCCACAGTTTTCCCACAGGCCTCGATCTCGGCCGCCCGGGCCTTCTCTGCTGAGTCGGCGAGATACGCATCGAGGAGGTCGGCAGCTCTTGCCCAGAGCCCGGAAACAGGTGTCCGTAACGATCGAGCGTGACCATGATCGACGAGTGGCCCATGAACGTCTGCAACGTCTTCGCGTTGACCCCGGCGGCGATCATCAGCGTCGCGAACGTGTGGGCGGCACTCGTGAAGCGTCACCGCGTTGAGGCCCTGTTCGTCCCACGCGCGCTCCGCCCGCTGGCTCACGGTCGACCGGCTGAAGGGCGTGTCACCATCATGGCCGAAGACGCGCTCCGCGTCCGGGTGGCTCAGACGGTGGCGGACGAGGTAGTCGCGCAGCACCGCAGCGATCGGGACGAGCCGGCGACCGGCGGCGGACTTGGGCTCGACGAATCCCTGCTTCTGATCCCACGACCGCTCGACGCGGATCAGGCCGCGCGCCAGGTCGACGTCGGACCAGGCGAACGCCTGGGGTTCGCCGCGGCGAGAGGAGCATCTCGCCCGCCCGGGTCACAGAACTCCTGGACCGTCACAGCCTTCATTCGCGCACCTCAGGCACTCACCCGGTGGGCCAGGCCCGCGCCGGCTCGCCCGGACCGGACTCGTGAACGACGACCGCGGGGGCATCCGCCCCCTCGTCCGCGGGGATCAGGTGGTACTGCACGACATACCCGATGCGATCCGCATCAGCTGGACACCGCCGACGCGGCAATTTGCATTCCTCGTGGGTGGTAGGGTCTCGCGTACGGCATCGCGAGCCGGGCAACCGCGGCATCGGACGTCGCCAGATTCGAGAGGGAGAGACTTATGAGCCAGGATGAGAAGACCTTCGACGGGCAGTGCTACTGCGGTGCCGTCAAGATTGTCGTTACGGGCGATCCGGTGGGCGCCGGCTACTGCCACTGCGCCTCCTGCAGGAGCTGGTCCGCCGGCCCGGTCAATGCGTTCACGCTCTGGAAGCCCGAGGCGGTCAAGGTGACTCAGGGAGAGGACCAAATCGGCGAGTACCACAAAAACGAGCGGAGCTATCGCCAGTGGTGCAAGGTCTGCGGCGGCCATTTGCTGACAAGGCACCCGCAGTGGGATCTGGTCGACGTCTACGCAGCGACGATTCCCTCGCTTCCATTTACACCTGGAGTGCACGTCAACTACGAGTCGACGGTGCTGCCGATGAAGGATGGCCTGCCCAAGCTCAAGGACTTCCCCGAGGAACTGGGCGGCTCCGGCGAGACGCTAGCCGAATAGCGACGCGACCCGCAGGGATCCCGACGGCAACCAATCGGCCGGGACGACTCACGCGCAGTTCTGGTTCTCCGGTGGCGCGTTTCGTCATCATCGAACACCCCGCTGAGCAGCATCGTCGGACCGCGGCTCAGCATCGGGATCATCCAGAGCGCGAAGGACCCAAATGGAGCAGCCCCGCCCAGCGTCGGGCTGCTCCTATTCGGCTGTTGCAAAGCGTCAGTTTGGTCGGGCTCGCGGTCCCCACCGGCGGCGTCATGCATATGCACATCCGCCGCAGAAGCGAGCGGACCACCGCCTCTCCGCTGCGTCCAACGCGATCAGGACCTTCAAGCTCGTCGACGTGCTCGCGTTGGCGGCTGAGCGGAAGTGCTGCTGTTGTTGGGCGCCGCTGTTCCAGCAAGAAGCGTGCGGGCTCATTGCTGCTTTCTCTTGCGGGGTGGAACTACGACGGCTTGAGCGCCCACGCGAAATGCGCGATGCCCACCGGCCCATCGCTTGAGCTGCAGCTCACCGCCTGCGCCGAGTGGCAGTCGAACAGCGTCATGAAGTCGTTTGCAAAGCCGCCGCTGAAGTCGTAGCACGGCGTCCCTGAAAAGAGCGAGTCCGAACACCCGCCGTGGTAGGCATGGGGCGCGACGGCGCCGTCGAGTTTCAGCGAAGCCGGGATGTGTTCGCGGTCGCTGTAAGCGGCCCCCGCCACCGTGTCAGAGCCCTGGATCTCGCCGCTGAACTTGGCTGTAATGGAGAAGCCGACGGTCAGCTCGTACTTGCACTTCTTCGGATCGAGCAACAGCGTCGCCGACCCGAAGTTCGGCAGCTTGTTGCTCAGCGAGTGTTGGTAGTTGTACTCGCTGTGGGCGGTGCTTTCGCGGGAGTCATCGAACGTGTCGTTGACCGTGACGTTGCCGCCGCTGGCCTTACCGGTGAAGAAGACCACCCCCAGGCGAGTGACCATCTTGTGGTTCAGCTTGATGTTTACGCTCGTGAGGCCGCGCGCGAGCTTCACGGACTCGGTCCCGTACTGCGGTTGCCCCGGCTCGTCAGGCCCGCTGGCGTGCGCGCTGAACTGCATCAACTGGGTGTGCCCCTGGAACGCCTTAACGCCGGCCAGCGACGGGCAAGCGCTGGCGGCCGCCGGCACCGCTGTCAACGCACCAACCGATGCGCAAATGGCAACCACAAAACGGACTCTCATCATTCGCCTCCGCAGGTTCGTCAGCCTGAACGGAGGCCTCGAGAATTCGCCCCCATCGCCAGCGAGTCTACGCCCGAGAACGATGCGGTCAAGAACCGACTGCAGGGCAGGCGCGTGCACCGCTGATGGCCGTTGGCTTGCACAGGCGCGGCGACGTCGCCCCCTTGCTCCCTCGACCACGGTGTGCATCGCGCCCGAGCGCGACAGGTGACCATTTCCGCGTCGCCAGTGATCGTCTCGCGGCGTGTTGACAGATCTTGGTTGAGGGCGAGAGACTGCACATCGTCCTCACGATCATCAGGGCCTGCCTCGAGCAAGGCCGAAGGAGACGCAAATGGGATTCTTCCGCCGCTTCGCCGAAGGCTTGGGGCATTCCACCCGCGTCGAGGGGCTCGCCGAGGCCGCCTCCTCGTGGGGATGGGAACCGGCCGGCGATGAACCGTTCGATCCCGAGCTGACGGACCTGATTCATGGCGTCCTCCGGACCCTGCACGGCGCCTTCCGAGGCACGGGCGGCATTCAGGGCGTGGAAACCGCGCACACGAACTACCACGATGCCTACCGAGCGACGGAGGACGGCCGGGCCGTCACCGTCGCCAACGCGTGGAGTCCTGTTGAGGCGGTGGTCGCCGGCGGCAGACGCGTCGAGGGAGTGGCGGCCGTCGGCGTCGAGCTCTCGACGGCCCTCATGATCGCCGGCATTGAGCCTCGCGGCCGTCACAACAGTATCGCCGGCCCGGAGCTCCCGACGGGGAACTCGTCGTTCGATGCCACCTACCGCGTCGTCGGGATGGGCCCTCTAGCCGAGGGTGTCGTGACGCCGGAGATGCAGCAACGGATCGCCGCCCGCGACGACTGGGCGTTCATCGCCCACGACACCACCTTCCTCTCGATCTGCCGCGAGCCGTTCGCCACCCCAGACGAGGTCTCGCAACGCGTGCGCGACGTGCTTGCAATCGTCGCAGCCCTCCCGGCGAGTGTCGCTCCCGTACAGGTCGACCACTCGGTCGATGATCTCCTCGTCCGCATCGCTCGGATCGACAACATCGACGACGCGCTCGCGTTCCTCCAGGAGCTCACCGATGCCGACCGGCAACGGCTCGCCGCGTCGCCGACCCCGTTCGCCAAGTTCGCCGACGTCCACACGCCAGACGAGGCCATCGCCCGGATGATGTCGTTGCCAGACACCGAACGGCTGCAGGTGCTCGCGATGTTCGAGAAGGCCGACCGCGGCTGATCGCCAAGCGCCACTCGACCGACCCCGAGCTGGCCTGATGCTCTTGACGACCTTCGACACTCTCGTCGGGCGCCGCGGCGACTCGCCTCCCCTCCCGGGCGAGGGAGAGCCAGTGCTCGCTCGATCGCGGCAAGCGGGGCAAGTCCAGGCTGCGTGCTTGAACTGCCCATACCGGTGCGGCGATGAGTTGAGAAAGGCGCGAGTGACTGGGGCGGGCGCGGCGGCGTAGGACCGCCGCGACCGCCACCGCGACCTTACTTGACGACTCGGATCAGGCGCTCCATCCCGAGCTGGGTGTGCTCGCGACCGTCCTGGGTGTCCATGAAGCAGGCCTCCACGTAGTAGCCGGGCTTCGCGTTGAGCACTGCCTGCTGCATGCCCCCGGGAGAGATCGGGCCAGCCAGGCCGAGGAACTGGCCGTTGGACAGCTTCTGCGCCTTTCCGTCTTTGCCGGCGCGCAGCAGGGCCATGACCTGCCGTCCGGTGGCGGCGTTCTTGACGCCCATCGCGATGACCATGTGCACCAGGTAGCCGCCATTCTGGGCGCGCACGATCGTGCCGTCGTGCAGCACCGCGGGCCCGCGGAAGCCGAACTCGATGGCCGTCTGGGTCGCGGCCGCGTTTGGCAGCGCGGCGGGCGACGAGGACTGGGTGACGGTGAATGGGGCCAATCCAGGGTTTCCGTTCCCCGTGAGGTTGAGGGCGACCCAGTTGCCGGGTGTCAGAACGGTCTGCGCAGTGCCCGGCGCAGAGTCGTCGGCGAACAGCGATCCGTAGGGCGTGAGTGCGTTGGTGTCGCCGTGGGCGCTCTGGACCGCAGCGACGGCCTGCGCGACCGTCACGCCCGGGTTCAGGCGTACGAGACCCCAGGTGGGTCCGTTGGCGTTGGGGCCGCTCGGGGCCGTGCCCGTGAACGTGGAGACGACGTTGACTGCGCCGGACACCTCGCTGCCGGACACGGACACGCCGGTCGTGCCGTTGAGCGCGATGTTGAGCGTCGGCAGCGTGGACGCGGCGCTCGCAGCGGTGACTCCGCCGGCCAGCCCGACGACACACGCAGCTGCGACGCTCGAAGAAACAACAAGCGATCTAAATCGATTCACAACAGAACTCCTCTGATCGGTTTCCGAGCGATCGGGACACCCGCCCGCGACTAGAGCCGCCCCATCCCAGAAAAGGAGACTCGAGCCGAGCGATCCGATGGCCGTTCGCTCCCAGAGCCGCGCTCCGTATCCCCGTGCCCCCGGGATCGGAACGCCGATCCAAGACGCGCAAACACATCCCCCCACCCCGAAGTTGCGGTGCACCGCGAAGCGTCGGTACTCAGACGCAGCGATCCGGGACGACGACCATGTGCTGCGAGAAACTGCGGCGTGCGCTACGCGACGCCGGTCGAGCACCGTGCATTCTGCCCACACACCACGCACCGCCTGGTCAAGTCGACCATGGTTGTTGTCGCTCATCCCGAGTTCGACGTGGAAGGAAGCGACGATCGACGCCCCGGCTCGTGACCCACGACAGCGAGGTCAATGCCAGATGAGGCAGCCCCCCACCGCCGCAGCCGCCCTTCCGCAATGATCGAAACGGAGCAGGGGTCGGCTTCGATCCTCAAGAACGCCTCGATGCCGATCGCTGAGCGAAGCGTTCCGACATCGCGCCGGACATCGGCGCCGGCCTGACGCGACGTCTCGATAGGTCAAGGCCTCAGCGGACGCTCGGGCTAAGGACGTCGGACGTCCTGCTGGCCGTCGCCATTACGATGGCGCGGTTCATGGAAGGCGGCACGACAAAGCGATTGCGCTGAATCGAGGAGCCACCGCAGCTCGCTCAGCGGGCTACTTTCTGACCACCAGCCGGTGCGGCTCAACTGTCGCGATCGTCCACGCATGCCTGGGGTGCGCAGCGTCTCCCCCCAAGACCAGCCTGTCCCCTTCGAGCGTCCACGAGCCAGCGTGTTCCTCGGGCACGTCGACCGGGCCTGGTGAGCTCTCGCGGTAGGATCCGTCGGGCGCGAGGTCGATCGACGCGCGCCCGCGTGAGGGCGGAAACGGCCGGTCAGGACGACGGAATATCATCTCGTCGGCGGTGTCCTCCTCGTGAGAGTGCACCCAGCGCCCTTGGAGACAATCCGCGCGAGTCACGGTCAGTGCGGGGTGGACAGCGCCGTTGCAAGCGCGTGCCGCGGTCCAGCAAGGGTCGCATTCATCCGATCGACCTGCCCTGTCGTGAACATGAACATCGCGTCGTCATCGACGTAGTCCATGTAGTTCATGAACATGTCCCCGTTGGGGCCGTTGTCGCATGTGATGTGTGGAAATGACGGCTTGCCGAAATTGGGGCGCTGCGCCTTGGGGGTATCGGCCACGAGATCATCACCCGTACAGTCGGTCTTGTCCCCCCAGATGTGCCTTAGGCCGAAGAAGTGACCGACCTCGTGCGTGGTCGTCCGGCCCTTGTCGAAAGGCGGCGAGACGTTGCCCGTCGTACCGAATGCGCTGTACAAGATGACAACGCCGTCGGTTGCCGCAGGTCCGCCCGGGAATTGGGCGTATCCGAGCAGCGATTGTGCGAGATTGCAGACCCAGATGTTCAGGTAGCGGTCCGTCGGCCAAGGCTCGGTGCCCCCAGTGGCCTGCGCCTTGACCCCGTTGTCCGGCCCGAACGAGTCCGCGGTGGTAGCTGTGCGGCTGATTGCGGTCGTGGTATTGCCGTCGGGGTCGGTGGTAGCGAGCGCGAACTCGATGTTGGGATCGGCCACGAGTGATGCCCAGGTCGGAGGAACCGCGGACTTGTCCGCGTTCTGAGCCCGGTAGTCGCGGTTCAACGCGTCGATCTGGCTGTGGACCTGGGCGTCCGAGATGTTCTCCTCATCGGTCTTGTAAACGACGTGCACAACCACGGGAATCGTGGTTACCTCGGCTGCCAGCATCCGAGCCTCACCAGACTCAAGCCGTTCCCGCGTGTCAGCCTCTGCCGCGAGCCGATCGTCACGATAATCCGGCTGAGTCTCCGCGAGCCATTCGTGAACGATCATTTGGGCGCACGTACGGCGCCGTGGCGTGCGCTCTGGACTCATGAGCTCATCCCCCTCTCGTGTCGTTCGCGAGTCCTGCGGCTAATACACCCGCAGCCGTCCTACTATAGGTCGCGGAGGCGACGCAGTGCAAAAACTTCGCACTCGCAGCCAGACGGCCGGGGTGGAATTCGGATGTCCAGGCACAACCGAGGAGTAGCGGCTCGTGACGCGTTACGCGCGTCCTCCTCATTGGCGACGATGAGCACCTGGACCGATCGACGCTTTGAGCCGCTGGCGGCCGTACGGTGGTACCGCTGTTGCGACCAGGTTCCGCAAGGGCGAGCGGCTCAAGTCGTCACGGACGACTGGGAGCTTCCGATTGACGAGCTTGCGTTGCGACTGGTCGCGTTCGATGCGGCCGCCCAGGCGTTGGAGGAAGCGCGAGCCGTAACCCGTGCATCAGCGCTGCATATTGGAGCGAGTACGACCGATCGGTGAGCACCACGACGCGTTCATCCGAGCGCTGACTGAGGCGTGGGATTGGCTCCCCGTCCACCGTCTTGTGAGCAGCACAAACCCGAGCCAGAGCCATGACCAGGACAGCGCATTTGTAAGCGGCGACGTCGCGCGGTGCTGGATGACGAACTCGGAGGTGAGGTGGGCTGACGGCCGCCCGTCCCAAGGTGGCTGGTTCGGAAGGATGCAGTCGATGCGCTGGACGTGTCCACCTGCGTCTGCTGATTGGCTATTACGATCCCGTGTTTAGTCCCACGGCGGTGGGCGCTTCGCTCGTGTCCTGCATGCTGCGCTTATTCGGCGACGTACTCGAGGTGCTGGTCGCGGCGTGAAAACCGGGCTCGGTCCCCAAGCCGAAGACCTCGAGACGAGGCGACTCCGGGCAGACGCGAGCGGCTCCGGCTCGCGGTCTGAGCCGTACGCGCGCGTTCCGCGGTGCAGGCGGGCTCGGTCACGGTTTTCCGTGCCCGAATCCCACCTGGCCCGAGCCGGGTGCGAGGAGTCGGCGCAGGGCGACGGTCGGCGTGCATACTCGACGTCTTGTTAGTGTCGTGGAGCGGCGGGCGCGTCGACGGTGGGAGGATCTCTTGTTGGAGGGACCGGCGGTGGACGAGACGGATGGGGGTCATCAATGACGGGAGGTGCGGGCGCTGCCGCGGCACCCAGCGCTGAGATGTTTGCCGTGATGGTGCGGGAGGTTCGCCGGTTCGTGCGCAGCGAGGTCGTGCCGCTCGAGGCGCAGATCGATGAGAGCGATGAGATTCCCGGGAGGATCCGCGCGCAGGCGGCTGAGCTTGGCCTGTACGGGTTCGCGCTGCCGGCGCAGCACGGCGGGATCGGGTTGACGGCGGAGCAGGAGGTGCAGCTCGTTTTTGAGCTTGGCTGGACAACGCCGGCGTTGCGGTCGATGATCGGGACGAACAACGGGATCGCGGGTCAGGTGCTTGTGCTCGGCGGAACCCCGGAGCAGCAACGGCGGATGCTTCCACGCCTGGCCTCGGGTGAGGTGACGGCCGCGTTCGCGCTGACCGAGCCGGAGGCCGGTTCAAGCCCCGCCGATCTGACAACCACCGCGCGCCGCGATGGCGATGCCGGCGAGTGGGTGCTGGACGGCACCAAGCGCTTCATCACCAACGCGCCGACGGCGGGCTTGTTCATGGTGTTTGCGCGAAGCTCCGGCGAGACCGGCTCGGCTGACGGGATCTCCGCGTTCGCGGTCCCCGCGGACACGCCGGGGCTGACCGTCGGCCCACGCGATCACAAGATGGGACAAGCCGGCGCATGGACTGCCGACGTGATCCTCGACGGTGTCCGCGTCGGTACGGATGCACTGATCGGCGGGATCGAGGGGAGAGGCTATCGCACAGCCCTTGCCTGCCTCGCTCACGGGCGGCTGCACATCGCGGCGCTCTGCGTCGGCCTCGCCGCGCGACTGGTCGAGGAGTCACTGGCTCGCGCGATCGCCCGCCGCCAAGGTGGGCGGCCGATCGCCGAGCATCAACTCGTCGCCGCGATGCTCGCCGACTCCCAGACCGACCTGTTGGCCGGCCGCGCGCTGGTGCTCGAAACCGCGCGCGCCTTCGACGCAGGCAGCGACACGAGGCTCGGCCCGGCATGCGCGAAGCTGTTCGCAAGCGAGATGGTCGGACGTGTCGCTGACCGCGCGGTCCAGATTCACGGTGGCATGGGCTACATGCGCGGCATTGCGGTCGAGCGCTTTTACCGCGACGCGCGCCTGTTTCGGATCTACGAAGGCACCAGCCAGATCCAACAGCTCGTGATCGCCAGCGAATTGATCAGAAACCGCCGTCGCGCCAACCCCACGAGATCGACGTAGACTCCACCAGGCCGACGGCCGGGATCAGGCGCGCCGATGCTCTAGAAGCGCACCGATCCTGATTCTGGGCGAGCCACGGCGCCGGTTCGAGGCTCGCGCTGAGAACCGCGGGATTGGCACGAGCGCCCCGCTTTGACCCCCAACGAGCAAACTCCCTGGGCGCACGGCTTCGTTCCTTGGCGCGGATGCCGGACGATCGCATCCGCCCGGGGCCGAGCATCGCGTCGGGAACCGGCCAGCACGGGTCGCGTCGGTGGCGGCTTCGACCGCGGGTGCGGCCGCGCTGAGTCGGCGATGGCAGATCGTTGGGAGCTGAGGAGTACGCGATCCTGTGCCGACGCTTGGTGGCCAAGCTGGCGCGCAAGCGACCCTCGCGGATCGTGCGCGGCGATACCTGCCTCTCCTCCGAGGCAGCAGCACGTGACCGACGGCGCCCGCGACGGCCGGCCTGCATCCGTAGCCGCACGGGGGCTTGGCGCCCCCGCCGGGAGTCTCGCAGTGCACGGGAAGCGCGGCTCGCGTCCGGTCCTGGCGCCGCGCCAGCCGGGCTGCGATGCGCGAGTTCGGCGCAGTCCGTGGCTGCCAGACTTTCAAAGTCACCCGCGCCGGGTCGAGCGCAACGGCGGCGAGTAGGCAGCACCCGGGTGCGCGGTGCGCAGGGTGGCGGCACAGATCAGCGCACGCAAAAGTCGAAGATGCCGTTCCAGACGTGATCGAACTCGTCCTGGGTGAACGAGGTGTGCGACTTCAGTCCGTCATACGAGGCGTAGTGTCGCCCAGAGGCGTCAGGGGATGGCACGGTTTTGCGAGCTACGTAGTGGCCGACGATGTCGAGGTGATCGGCGGCCACCAGCAGGGTGTCCTCTCGGTTGGGCCACAGCATCGAGGCCGTGTTCACGATCCCGTCGTTGTCCCAGACGGCGAGTCCCTCGCCTGGTTTCGGTCCGTGCGGTCCGAGCTTCGTCAGGTCGAACAGGGAGGTGTTGAGCGTGGCGATGTCGCGGCAGACCGTGGCTAGTGATGGCGGAACCTCAAACCAGCCGCCGGCGCATGCGCGGTACGCGCACAGGTAGGAGATGTCCATCTGGTCGGCGTCGCTGGCCTGCTCGTTGGTCGGCCACGTGGATTCCTTGAGGAAGTCGAACGGCTCCGCCGGCTTGCCGGGATCAAAGGTGAAAGCGCGCCGGCCGATCGTCGCGATCGACATCGTCCTGATCCCGTTGTGCCTCCACTGAAAACACTCGGCTTGACGCTCATCATCCGAATAGTGGGCCGGGCTCCTTGAGTTCAGCGGAGGCTTTGTGAAACTCGCCAGATCGTCGATTGCAGCGAAGTCGTCCGCGGCGTGCCGCAGCCAAAGTCGCAGCTGAGACGCGGCCTCCTGAGCATTTGCCCGCTGCCAAGGGTCGACGCGTGACGCGATCGTCTCGCTGAGGGCATCTTGTGCGGCCTTGATGAGATCCGGCCGCTTGGCCAGCTTCCCGAGATCGGCAAGAAGACCGGAGATCGCCTTCTCCAATGGTGGGATCACCGCTCCCTGCACACCCCGATACAGCCCTTCGATGACGCTCCGCCGAAGGAGCGTGTGGCCGCGAACCCAGTCCGCGATGTTCGTGCCGAACTGCGGCACCGATACGAACACGACGCGACTCACCCTGTCGAGGATCTCGGACTGGTGGACGTTGACCACTGTCGCTTTCGACCGATCGGTCGCGCCGCCACCGTCGAGAGGCAGTGGGTCCGGGGCTGGCGCAGACAGCATCCGCCGGATATCGAGGCCGCCGGTCGAGTGGCCGACCAGGGCGATCGTGTCGCCGTCCTGGATCTCCCCGCGGGCGATGCGCTTCGCAAGGTAGCCCCGGAGCCGCTCGGCCCGTGTCTGCACCCCCGCCGTCGGCAGGTTGTCGAAGTAATGAAGGACAACGTCGCGGTCAGGGGAGCCTCCAGCGTTGCGCCAGCGCTGATAGCTGTCGGTCGTGCCCGCGTAGTACTCAATCTGTCCGAGCGCGTCGAATCCAGCAAACCCCGGGATCAGCACGATATGCGCGCGACCCCGAGAGGGACTGGGGTTGGGGACTGTGGACACGTTCTCTCCTTTCCGAACGCCGCACGCAACACAGGTGGCCCGATTGCGCTGCTGTCGGGCGCGCACGCGTCGGAGCTGCATCTCGACGGCCATGCAACTTCTCGCAGTGGACGCCTTGCATGACCCTACGTCCCGACACCGGCTCGAACATCAGTGATCGGCCACATCGACCGTCCGAGTAATCCGCCGGTGTCGAGCTGAGAGGGGCAGGCGGCTCTCGACCCAAACGCAATGCTCTCCCCCGGCGCCCGGGCGATGGAAGGATCGCTGGTCGGTGGTGTCCTATATGGCAGAGACGATGTCATCAGACATCTGATGAATGCCAATGAGTACGAGCGATCGAAGAAGGAACACGCAGATCATGTCCTCCCACCTCCATCACGCGTTCTCGCACGCAAGGGTCGACGAGCTCCGCCGCGCGGGGGCTGCTCGCAATCGCACGCTGTCCCAGCACCGGCCCGAGCCCGCCCGGACGGACATACGGAGCGTGACGCTTCGGTTCGCCGGCGCCGCTGACGAGGACGCGCTCAGGCGCGTGGCCCAGCTCGACAGCGCTGCGCCTCCGCAGCAGCCGATTCTGCTCGCCGAGGTCGGCGGCCAGCTCCTGGCCGCGCTCTCCGTCGTCGACGGGACGGTCGTCGCCGATCCGTTTCATCGCACCGCCGACCTCGTCGTTCTCCTCCGCGCGCGTGCGCGCCAGCTACACGGCGAGACGCGGGCGAGGCGGCCCCGCCGCTCATCCTCGTGGTTCCGGCCGCCCGCTTCGGCGCGGCGATAGGTCAGCGTGATCATGCCCGGAAGAACATCGACATCCCTGCTCCGCATCGCCGTCGCGGCGCTCGCGCTCGCGGTGCCGGCCTCGGCCGGGGCCACCGGCTGGGTGACGGGTCCGCCCGTGTCCCCCGCGGGCGTGGTGGCGCTCGCGCCGAAGGTCGCGGTGACGCCGAGCGGCGCGCGGATCGTCGCCTGGGAGGAGCTTCAGAACGGCACGTTCGACGTGCAGGATGTCGCCGTGCGGGTTGCGCCGCCGGGCGGCGACTTCGGTCCCGCGCAACTGTTCACGAACGCGAACGACGAGGATCTGTCTCTGGGGGTGGGTGCCGACGGGACGGCCGCGCTCGTCTGGAGCGATACGACCTCTCAGCATGAGGCGACCTTGCACGTCGCGCGGCTGGCGCCCGGAGACGCGAGCTTCACCGAGATGACTCCGGCACCGCTTGGCTCGAGGCTTCGCGACGCGCCGCAGGTGACGGTGCAGGGCGGTGACGTATACGCCGCACTCGACTCGACCGACGAGCAGGGGAGCCTCATCAAGACCGCGATCCGCGTGGTTCGCCTCCGTGCGGGGGCGAACCAAGTCGAGCCGGTCGCGGGTCCCGCTGGATTGAACCTCGACCAGGCGACCTACGACTCGGACAACCAGCCCGAATCGACGGTCACGGGCGCGCACATCGCCGTCGAGGGCGCAACGGTCCACGTCATCTGGGAGGACCTGGAGAACGCGCGCGGCGGCAACCCGAACGCGTTCACATTCGTGCGGCGCAGCACGGCCCCGCTCGACGGAACCTTCAGCGCCCCCATCCCGCTCGACACGTTCCAGACGTCGTTCTTCCGCGCGGAGGATGCAACGCCCCTGATCGTGTCTCGGTCAGGTCGCGTCGACGCGGTCTGGACTCGCGCCGAGCAGGGGCAGATCGCCTCCCAGGAGCTGACGGCGGGCGCCGGGCAGCAGAACCTGACCGTGAGCGGCTTCGCCGGGAACCTGCACGCCGGCATCGATCGGGCCGGCGCGCTCGTGCTCGGGTGGCAGCAATTCACGAACGATGGCACCGAGTCGGTGTTCACGACGCTCATCGCTCCGGGCGGAGGTCCCGCCGGCGCGATTCAGCGGCTGACCCCGCCGAACGCCAACCGCAACCTCGACGATTTCGTCGTCGGGCCCGACGGCAGTGCGCTTGCGCTCCCCGACCGCCTCAACGACGAGTCCTTCAGCCAGGGCGATGAGCAGGTGCAGGCCGCCTTCCGCGCCCCAGGCGTAGCGTTCGGAAGCCTCGAAGAGGTCTCCGGAGTCCAGGATCGAACGGGTGTCGCCGCGTCCGACGGCGCGGCCGCCGCGCTCGGGGCCGACGGGACCGCCGTCGCGGCGTGGTCGGCGGATGACGGTTCCGGCGTCACGAACGAGCGCATTTTCGTGAGCCAGCGGGACGCGACGCCCCCGGCGATCGGTTCGCTCGCGATCCCCGAAAGCGCCGTCGTCGGGAGCCCCACCGTCTTCTCCGCCGCCGCCACCGACACGCTTTCGCCGGCCTCGATCGAGTGGAGCTTCGGTGACGGCGCGGGGGCACGCGGGACCTCTGTTCACCACACGTACCTCGCCCCGGGCGCCTACACGGTCACCGTCAGCGCGCGCGATGCTGCCGGGAACGTCGCCGTCCAGACGCGCACGATCACCGTCGGCGTCCCATCGGACTCGGCCGCTCCGGTGATCACACAGCTGCACACGCTTCATGCCCGCTTCCGCGCCGCCACCGGCTCGACCGCGGACATCGCGGCCGGCCGCTCGAAGGCCCCGTTCGGCACGACGTTCACGCTGAGCGTCAACGAGCGCTCGACGCTCGTCATCTCGTTGGCCGGAAGGATCGCCGGTCGCCGCGCGGGGACGCATTGCGTCGCCGGCGCCAGGCGCGGCCGGCCGTGCGCGGTCCGCGTTTCGCCGGGGACGCTCGTGCGGGTCGGTCGCGGCCCGGGCGCCGTCTCGATTCCGTTCACCGGGCGCCTCGATGGCACCCGGCTGCTGCCCGGGTCCTACTCCGCGACCGTGGTGGCGATCGACGCCGCCGGCAACCGCTCCCAACCCAAGGCCGTGTCGTTCACGGTCGTCGCGAGGTGACCCTGATGTCGCAAACGCTGGTACGGATCATGACGATCGCGGTCGCGCTGCTCTGCGCGCCGGCCGCGCAGGGCGCCGGATGGGTCGCGAGCGGTCCGCTGTCGCCGCCCGATCGGGTCGCGACCGAGCCGCAGGTGATCATCACGCCGAGCGGCGGCCGCGTGATCGCGTGGGTCCAGAACCTCGCAGACGGCTTCACGGTCGAGAACATCTCGGTGCGCGTCGCACCGCCCGGCGGCGACTTCGGACAGATCCAGACGTTCGTCGGTCGCGTCGACGGCCCCCAGCTCGCCGTCGCGCCGGACGGGACGGTCGCGCTCGCGTGGGTCGACTTCTCGGCGCACACGGTGCACATCGCCCGGCTGACGCCGGGACAGGCGAGCTTCGTCGAGGCGACGCCGCTGACGGTCCCGGGTGGGGAGACGCCGTCCAACCTCCACCTCGCGTTTGTCGGTAGCGATGCGGTCGTGTCGTTCGACTCGTTTGTCCAGCAGGGACCGTCGAGCATTTGGGCCGCCCGCCTGCCGGCGGCCGGTGACGCGCTCGAGATCGTCCCCGGGACCGCCGCCGGGGGCGCGATCGACCACCGGAGCTTCGCCAGCGGCCAGCCCGAGGTGTTCGTCGATCACTCCGCGCTCGCCGTCGACCACGGGCACGCGTACGTGAGCTGGCTGCAGGAGAACGAAGGCCAGTTCAACGACAACGGCTTCCCGATCTCCAACGGCGCCGCCACGGTGAGATTCGCAACGGATGCACTCAGTGGTCAGTTCGGAGCGCCGGCGCCGCTCGACACGGTTCAGGGCACCAGTGTCTTCGCGCCGAGACTCTCGCCGCGGATCGCCGCGGGTGGCGGCCACGTCTACGTGGTATGGCTGCGACCCAGCGACAACAAGCCTGTCAACTACGAGGACGTCGCCGCGATGGGAACGAGGTTGTCGATCCCGACCGACGCCTTCTTCCGCGATCCGCTCGTCGCCGCCGACGAATCCGGGACGCTGTTCGTCGCGGGCCAGTCCGAGCCGCCCGGCAGCAACAACGAGGCGGTCAGCGTCGCGATCGTTCCAGCCGGGACCGCCACCGCGCCCGCGCCGGTCCGCATCACGCCGGCTGGGATCGGCCGACAGCTCGACGCCCTCGCCGTCGCCTCCGACGGCACCGCCGTGCTGCTGCCCGACCGCGTGTCGTCGTCCTTCAACGGCACCGCCCAGGTGCTTGCGTCGCTGCGCTCGCCGGGCGCGGGCTTCGCAACGCCTCAGGATGTCTCGGGCCTTCAGGACGTCAATCGCGAGGCGTTCCAAAATCCGGCTGCCGCGGTTGCGTCGGGCGGCGAGGCGCTCGTGCTGTGGGGCGGGGCCGACCACACGGGAGGCGCGAACGAGCGGCTGCACCTGAGTGAGTTCGACGCACTTGCGCCGACGCTGACCGCGCTGAGCGTCCCAGCGACGGCAACCGTCGGCCAGCCGGTGACGATGAGCGCGGCCGCCGGCGACAACCTGACGACGACCTCCGTGAGCTGGGACTTCGGCGACGGCTCCCAGGCAAGCGGCAGCAGCGTCTCCCACGTTTTCGACGAGCCCGGGGCGAAGACCGTCACGATCACGGCGGCTGACGCGGTCGGCAACAGCGTCACCCGGACGCAGGTGATCGCGGTGGCGCCGGCGACCGTACCCGTCGACCGGACCCCGCCCGTGGTGACCGGACTCAGCTTCTCGCACGCACGCTTCCGCGTCGCGAAGCACGCAACGGCTCAGATCGCGAGCGCCCGCACGCGCCGGCAAGTGAACGCGCCGATTGGCACCAGTCTGCGGCTGACGGTGAGCGAGCGCGCCACGCTCGTGATCAGGATCCGCCAGCGGATCGGGCGCAGGAGTGCCGCCCGCGGGACGCTCGTACGCGCCGGCACCGGCCCGGGCGCCACGACGATCGCGTTCAGCGGCCGCATCGGACGTGATGCGCTTGCACCCGGGTCCTACATCGCGGCGATCAGTGCCATCGACGGGGCCGGCAACGTCTCGGCGCCGCACACGCTGACGTTCGCCGTCGTCCGGTGAACACATCCAACGACGACTGAGAGGAATGCCTGATGTCACTACGCGCCAGGATCCTGACGACGCTGTGCGCCGTGTCGGCGCTGGCGCTGATGCTCCCCGCAGCCGGGGCGGCCGAACCCCAGTCATCGATCGTGCTCGTCGATCGCCCGACCGGCTTCGGCGCGCTGCCGTTCGACGGCGTCAGCGACGCATCGACCGGGACCCACGGGCTGTCAGCGGACGGCCGCTACGTCGTCTTCAGCTCGTCGAACGACGTGCTCCTCGCCGGCGACGAGAACAGCGCGGCCAACGTGTACCGGCTCGATCGCTCGACCGGGACGCTCGCCCAGGTCAACGTCGCCGCCGCGGGTGGGCAGCCGGTGGCCGGCTCCTTCAGCGCTGACGCCTCGATCAGCGCCGACGGCCGCTACGTCGAGTTCCAGTCGGACGCGAGCAACCTCGTCCCCGGCATAGCGCCGGCCCGCGGTGTCTACGTCAAGGACATGCAGACCGGTGCGGTCACCCTCGCGAGCCGGGCGACAGGGGCCGACGGGGCCGCCGCGTCGGACCCGCTGCACGCCGTGATCTCGGGCGACGGGCGCCACGTCGCGTTCACCGCGACGGGCGCGCTCCACGCCGACAACGCCGACGGCGTCCAAGGCGCCACCGACGCCTACGTGCGCAACCTCGACGCGGGCACGACGCACATGGTGAGCGTGAGCGGGCCGGCGACGGAGGTCGGAGGGGTCAGCGACCGCACCGCGCCGGCCGTCGACTTCGCCGGCGATGGCGTCGCCTTCATCAGCAGCGCACGGCTCGGCGCGGACGACAAGGACGACACCGACGACGCGTATGTCCGCACGGGAATCGGCGCGCAGACGGAGACGACCCGGTTTGTCAGCTTCACGACCGGCCAGACGGCCGGAGCCGACACCGCGGCGGAGGTGACGATCTCCGGCGACGGCTCGCTCGTGGCGTGGTCGAACGGCTTCAACAGCGTCGGAAGCGACCTGGGCCGCGCGATCTTCATGGCCGGACTCCTGCCATCCGTCGCGCCCGCGCGGGAGATGGACGTCAGCCGCGCAGGCATCGCCGGCGTCGGCGGCGGCAGTCCGGCGTTCGAGCCGACGTCGAGCACCGGGCAGTTCCCGTCGCGGCTGTACTTCCGCTCGGGCGCTGCGCTCGATCCGGCCGACACGAACCAGGACGTCGACCTGTACGCGGCCGAGGTTGCGCACCCCGGCGATGGGGCATTCGTGCACCTCGAGACCTCGGGCAAGTCCAACGGGCCCGTCGACGGCGCCGCAGGAGCCGCCGGCGGGACGGTGATCGCGTTCGCGAGCGCCGCCGCGAGCCTGCCCGGTGGGGACGGCGTCACGGGCGAGGTGTACGTGCGCGAGAGCGGGAACGACGTCATCGTCTCCCAGCCGGCCGGCGCGGCTCCGCGCACGAGGCAGGCCGGGTCGTCGTTCCTCGGGAGCCGCCATGCGGTCAGCGACGACGGACGCGTGGTGGCCTTCGACGTTCAGGCCCCCGTGTTCGGCTCGGTGCCTGCGACCAGGGGACGCCTCTTCCGCTCCCAGGCGTTCGTGCGCGATCTGGTTTCTGGCCAGGACACGCTCGTCAGCGCAGCTCCCGACGGCTCTCCGGCGAACGACGACGCAACGGATGCATCGCTCGACGCGACCGGCCGGCACGTCGCGTTCACGAGCCGCGCCACAAACCTCGTGACCGATCCCAATCCCGCCGAACGCACCCATGTGTACGTGCGCGACCTCCTCAGCGGCACCCTGGCGCTCGTCGACCGAACGGCGGCCGGCGCCCCGCTGCGCGATGGCGTCAGCGAGGCCGAGATCTCCGCGGACGGCCGGCACGTGGTGTACGCATCGAATAGCCCCGACGCGCCGGATACGCCCGCCAACAGCAGCAGCGAGCACATCTACGTCGTTGACCTCGGCAACGGCACGACGACGCTCGCCGATCGCGCCACCGACGGCACCCCCGCCGACGGCCCGTCGTTCAACCCCGACATCAGCGGCGATGGCTCGCGGGTTGCGTTCAGCAGCGTCGCGACCGACCTCGGCGCGGGGACGTCGGATAATGCGCAGCTCTACGTCCACGATCTGGGCAGCGGCACCACTACGTGGGCATCGGTTCCGCAGGACACGAACCCGGCGCATGCCGATCCCGGCGATTCCTCGCTGAGCCGCGACGGCACGCGCGTCGCCTTCGACCAGTTCGACCCCCGGTTCGGATTCGGGATGGCCGGGTCCGGTCAGGTCTTCGTGCGCGATCTCGCGGGGGCGACGACGACGCTCGCGAGCGCCCTGCCGAGTGGCGCCACAGGCGATGACGCCGAGCTGCCGTCGCTGAGCGCCGACGGCGCTCGCGTGGCCTTCACGACCGACTTCGATCGGAATCCGCTGATCCCGCAGGTGTACGTGCGCGATCTGAGCGCCGGCACGACGACGCTCGTGTCGACGCGCCGCGACGGCACCGGGGTCGCCCGCTTCGGTGGGTCTGAGTCGGTCCTCAGCCCGAACGGCGCCTGTGTCGCGTTCGATTCGTCCTCCGACGACCTCGTCAGCCCGAGCTACGGCTCGGATTTCACCCACGTGTTCCTGCGCGGATTGTCGGCACGCTGCGCGGTGGGCTTCGGCGACAGCGGCGCCGGCGTCAGCACCGGCGTCGGCACCGGCGTCGGCACCGGCGGCCCGAAGGACAGAACTCCGCCACGGATCTCGCGCGCGCGCATCAGCCCTGCGCGCTTCTCGGTGGCGACGGCGCGCACCGCGATCGTCGCGGCCGCCCGCCACGGCGCCCGTCACACACGTGCACCCCGGGGAACGAGCTTCCTCTTCTCGCTCTCGGAGACCGCGCGCACGACGATCGCGATCACCCGGCACGCCGAGGGACGCCGCAGCGGCACACGCTGCGTCGCGCCGCGACGCGGTTTGAGGCGCCCGTGCAGGCGGACGCTCACGGTGCTCACGCTCAGGCGCGGCGACACGCGTGTGGGCGCGAACAACGTTCCGTTCAGCGGGCGCGCCGGCCGCGCCGTTCTCAAGCCTGGCCGCTACTTCGCCCAGATCGTCGCGCGCGACCTCGCCGGCAACGCCTCCCGCCCCGTGATCCTGACCTTCACCGTGGTTGCGCGCTGAAGCGGTCGGTATTGCTTGCCCGTTGTCAGTGGTGCCTGATCGAGTCGTAGATGTTGAGGTACTCCTGGCCGGGCCGTGCCCAAGAGCGATCGGTTCGCATGCCGTTGAGCATCAGGTGGCGGAACCGTTGGGGCTGTGCATTCCAGTGCTTGATCGCGCGGCTCATCGCGGATTCCAGTCCCTGGTGATCGGGGTGCTGGAACACGTATCCGGTCCGCTGCTCAGGGAGATCGGGCGCGTAGTCGCAATCGGCGACCGTGTCCGCCAGGCCGCCGCATTTCCTCACGATCGGCACCGTGCCGTACTTCAGCGCGACCTGCTGAGCCAAGCCGCACGGCTCGAACAGGCTCGGCATCACCAGCAGGTCAGACCCTGCGTACACGAGATGTGCGAGGTCGGGGCAGAACTGCAGCTCGAGATGGACATCAGGATTGTCGTTGAAGTGATGCTTGAGGTGGCGGAAATGGCCACCGATCGAGGGATCGGGCGTCGATCCGAGCAGCACGAACTGCGCTCCCTGCTGGAGCGCATAGAAGATCGAGTGGTGAATCAGATCCACGCCCTTCTGTTGGTCGAGCCGGCCGACATAGGCGACGACCGGCTTGCGCTCGTGGCGCAGCATGAACCGCTCGCGCAGGAAGCGCTTGTTCTCGTACTTCTCCTCAACCGAGTCGGGTCCGTAGCACCGCGGGATCAGCGGGTCGATCTCGGGATTCCAGGTGTCGTAGTCGACGCCGTTGAGCACGCCGCCGAACTTGCCCCGGTGTATGTGCAGGGTGTGCCCGAGGCCGCGTCCGTCATCGGAGTTGCAGACCTCCCACGCATGACCGGGCGAGACGGTCGTGACGAAGTTCGAGTAGACGATCCCGCCCTTCAGCAGGTTCAGAGCCCGCGGATCGAAGTCGTGCCGCAGTCGTTGATCGACGAAGTATCGGTCGGGATCGCACAGCCCAGTCGCCCAGAGAATCGACTCGCCCGTGACGCCCTGGTGGCTGAAGTTGTGCACGGTGAAGCACACGCGCTGATCCCGCATCCCGGCCCGCTGGTAGATCTCGTACAGCAGCACGGGGACGAGCGCTGTCTGCCAATCGTGGCAGTGGATGACCTCCGGGCGCTTGCCGGCCTTGAACATGAATTCGAGCGCCGCCTTGCTGAAGAACGCGAACCGCTCGACGTCGTCCCAGGCGCCGTACAGGTGCCCGCGGTTGAAGAATCTGTCGTCCGAGTGCGGATCGATGAAGAAGCACTTGCGGCCGTCGACGAAGCCGAACCACACCGAGCAATGGATCGCGCCGCTGTACCACGGCACCCACAGATCCTTGTATGCCAGGGTCAACCCGTAGATCCGGTCGTAGCGCATGCAGTCGTACTTCGGGAGCACGATCTCGACAGCGTTCCCGCGTAGCTCAAGCTCGCGGCTCAGTCCGAACACGACATCTCCGAGCCCACCGGCCTGCGCGACGGGAGCGCACTCGCTCGCAACCATCACCACGTACACGGTGACACTCCTGCCCGACGTGTGAGCGCTCTCACGTCAGCCTTCACCCCGACCCGCGCAGTAGCAGGAAAGTTTGAAGACTCGCTCGATCGCACGATTTCGTGTACATCGCTCCGACGAGCCGACTCGGTCCCTACAACCGGACCGTACGACCGCGGACCAACAGCGAAACTGGCGCAGCGAACACAGTCGCGCGCTCACCCCGAATTAAACCGGATGTTGGATGACGACGTCGTGAATGTGTCGCGATCGGACGATTTGCCCCCCAGGTTTCTCCCTGGAAGCTACCCGGCGAGGCGCCACTGAATGGGCCCGAGGCCCGGGAAGCCCAGGGCCTCGGCCGTGGCGCCCGTGAGATCCCAATCGCGTCCCGGGATGTACGGACCGCGGTCGATCACCGGGACCTCGATCGCCCGCCCGTTGTAGACGAAAATGACCCGCGTCCCGCAGGGGAGCGTCTTGTGGGCGACGCCGAGCTGCGGGACGTGGAGGACCCCGCCGCACGCGATCGGCTTCCCGTAGTCCGTGAAGACGGACGCGATGCTCGTGTTGTAGACACCGGGCGGGAGCAGTGAAGGGTTCAGCAGGGCCCCCGCGAGGTTCAGGCGGTCGAGGTGGTATTGCACGACGGCGGCTTGAAACTTGGCGACTGCGGCGCGCACCTCGGCGTCGGTCGGAGCACCCTTCGCTGGCGCCGCGCTGACGCTCGCCGGCTGGCTCGGCGAGGGGGCATGCGAGGCATCAACCGGTGGCGACGCGGGGTCGGATGGCGCGCTCGTCGATCGCTTTGGGCTGCCGACACCGGCGGTCGGCTCGATCACCTGCGGGTGTGCCCGCGCGGTCGTCTGCGCCGGCGCCGCAGTGCTCGTGCTCGGCGCTGGTGTGGTCCCGTGATTCGCGGCGACGCTCGAGCCACAGCCCGCTATCGCCAGCGCGGTGATCGCTGTCACTGCTCGCGGCCGGATGGTGTAACTGTAATCGGGCGCAGCCACCATCGTGGCGGTCTCGGCCGCGATGAGTTTCGCCGGCCCGCCCGGTCTGCTTAGGTGTGGTGGACGTGCTACGAGAAGGGGCGATCCATGCCTGAGCGGACAGTCGGAACCCGGGAGCAGTGGCGGGCCGCGCGCGACGAGCTGGCGAAGCTCGAGGCCGAGCAGGCCGCGCGCAACGAGGAGATCAAGCAGAAGCGACGCGAGCTGCCCTGGGTCCCGGTCGAGAAGGACTACGTGTTCGACACCAACGAGGGCAAGCGGACGCTCGCGGAGCTTTTCGACGGCCGCTCGCAGCTGTTGGCATACAACATCATGTACGGGCCGGACTACACGGTCGGCGCCTGCCCCGGGTGCACGAACCTCGCCGACGGCTTTGACGCGACGACGCTGCTTCATCTCAACAAGCGCGACGTGACGATGATCTGCTTCTCGCGCGCGCCGATCGACCGGCTCACGGCCTACAAGAAGCGGATGGGCTGGGAGTTCCCATATGTCTCGACCTACGACACCGACTTCCCTTGGGACTTCGGGCTGGCGGTGGCCGAGGAGCAGGCCGAGCAGATCCCCGAGCTGAGGCAGATGGTCGAGAACCCGCCGGCGTGGCTTGCGTTCTGGGCGTCACAGATCGGCGCTGAACTCAGGGACGGCCTCCGCGAGAATCCGAGCTACATCGCGTTCGCAAAGGAGAACGGGAGCGTCTACCACACCTATACGGTGTCGGCGCCTGACCCGTTCGTCGCGCCGTACTTCAACTTCCTCCTCGACCGGACGCCGAAGCAGCCGCGGAACGAGCCGCACAATTACCGGAAGGACGAATACCCAAGCTGACGGTGCGGATGTGTCTTATGCCGCCACCGGAGTCCTGAGCGCGTCCTGTAGCCGACGCTCGACATCGGTGAAGCGCGCACTTTGAATCAGTGCTTGGGCGTCGGCTTTTCGACCGGACGTCGCGAGTGCGAGCACCTCGGCGGCGTTGCGATGGAATTGCTCGTGCAGGTCGTGCAGGAGCTGCCAGCGTTCGGGTGCTCGGTCGCGCAGCATGCCCGGGCCGTGGATCCACTTGCCGAAGCCGCACATGTCGTCCTTGCCGGCATCCTCGACCGACACGGCGCTCGTGCCTGTCGAGATCGCCTCGCGCAGACGTCCCCGCCACGCCTCGTGGGCCTCTCGCGCGGCGCGAAAGACATCCGCCGCAGAGGTTTCGCCGCTATCGCTGATGTGGAAGCGTCCGACGAGCTGATTGAGCTGCTCGGCGTTGCTCGCCAGCTCGTGTGCGGAGGCTGCGATCTCCTGCGAGGAAGCGGAGGTCTCCTGGGTGGAGGCCGAGACCTGCTCGGTCGAGGCCGATGACCCCTCGGCCACCGCGGCGACCTCGCCCATGCTCTGCTGCATCGTGGCGGCGGTCGCGGTCACCTGCTGGGCGGCAGCGGCGATCTGCTCGATCCGCTCGGTGATGTCGTCCACGGCGTGGCCGATCGTCAGGAACGCCTCGCGCGTCTGCTGGACGACGCTGGCGCCGTCCTTGGTACGACGAGCGCCATCCTCGACGACGGTCACGACCTTGCCGGTCTCCGCTTGGATCGCGTCGATCAACTGGGAGATCTCATGCGCGGCCTGCTGGGACTCCTCGGCGAGCTTGCGAACCTCATCCGCGACGACCGCGAAGCCGCGACCCTGCTCACCCGCGCGCGCTGCTTCGATCGCGGCGTTGAGCGCGAGCAGGTTGGTCTGCTCGGCGATGCCCGTGATTGTCGCCACGATCGCGCCGATCTGCTCGGACTTGCCGGCGAGCTCGCGGATCGCCTCGGTCACCTCGTCTGTTGACTCGCTGACAGACCTCATCGCGCCGTCCGCTTGCTCGGCCGCACTCACGCCGTGCTTGGCGGCCTCACGCGCCTGGGTGGCGACCTCCGCCGTCTGCTGCGCCTGCTGCGCGGTCTGCTGAACCGCGGCGGACACTTCGTCGGCCGCCTGCTTGGCCGCTTCGAGCAGCTGGACCTGGCGCTCGGCGCCCTCGGCAACCTCACTGATCGCCTGAGCGATCTCGCCGGTCGCCCGCCCCGCCTCCTCGGAGGTCGACGACATCTGCTTCGACGCCGCCCCGACAGAACCGGCGGTGCTGCTCACCTCGCCGATCAGCGAGTTGAGCGTGTCGACGGTCAGGTTGTACGCGCCGTAGGTCTCAACGATCGCGCCGCGCATCGACTCGATCTGGCGCATGATCCGCCCGAACTCGTCCCCCGAGAACTCGCTCGCCGGCTTCGTCTTCGCCTCCAACCTCACCGTCAGATCGCCCGCGGCCAGCGCCTGCATCCCGCTCGTCAGGTTCTCCTTCATCGCCGTCTCGACCGCCGCCATCCGGTCGATCACTCCCTTGACGCTGCGGACCAGCTGACGAACGGTGAACACGGCGATCCCGAGCCCGAGCAACAGGGCAGCGACCATCAGCACGATCGTCCGCGTCCGGCCGGCGCCGTACGTGTTGGAGATCCCGGTCGCGGCCTTCGCCGCGTCCGCCTGATTGAACGCCGTCAGCTTCAACAGCGACGACTGGACGACGTTGAACTCCTCAACCGTCTGCTTGTTGAGCTCGGCCGCCGCGGTCGCGTTGCCGGCCTTGGTCAGCGCGCGAACCTTGTCTCGCAGCGGCACATATGCGGCGAGGGCGGGCTTGAGCGTCGCCATCACGCTGCTCTCCGCGGGCGCCAGGCCGCTGTTGGCGTACTGGTTGAGGTTCCGCTGGAACGTCGCCTGGTCCGCTGCGATCCCCGCATCGACCTGCTGTTGCACCGCCGGTGCATTGACATAGACGATGCCGCGGAGCACCAGTCGCTGCCCGTCGGTGAACGCCGTGTTCGCGTTCCCGACGCGAGTCAGCGAAATCGCATTGTTCGAGTACATGCTCGAACCCTTGCTGTCGACCGACGACAGGCTCGAGAGCGCCATCACGCCCATCAGCACGAGGGACAGAAGCAACACGCCGACAACCCCGTACAGCTTCTTCGCCAGCGACATGTTTTTGAACCAACTCATCCCGGACCCCTCCTCGGACAAAACCGCAGACCAATACCTCCTCGTGATCGGCGCGCGCCGCGGCACCTTAAGCACGGGATGCACGTCCGTTCGCGTCCCCGGCAGGCTCTTACGTTTACACAACTGTACGGTAGTAAATAAGTAGAAAGATCGTAGTAGGACGTCGACAGCTACACAACGACGCGACTGCCCTCGCGGGATATCACGGCCGCGGGATCGGGATTTGCCCTGATGCGCCACACCCATGCGAGCGGGCAAGATTGCCCACGAGCGCAAGCTGATGACTCTCTCCAACACCAGTCTTCATTCAGCGGTCTGGGATCGTGTCGTCTGCGGGATCGACCTGACACCGGCGAGTCTCCAGGCCGCCCGCGAGGCGGCGCAGCTGATGCCGTCCGCCGCCCAGTTGACCTTGTGCACGATCGTCAGCGGCGGGGACGCCGGGCGCGGCACCGCGCTCGACCGGATGCTCGCTCGTGACGCCAGCGCTGCGCTCGACGACGTGCAACGTGAGATCGACGCATTTCACAGCTCGGAGCTGCATCTGCGCGAGGGGCCGCGAATCCGGCGCCTGATGGAGGAGCTCGTGTCCGTCCGGGCGACGCTCGTCGCGATCGGCAGCCACCGCGACGATCGGGCCGCCGAGGCTACGCTCGGCAGCATCGCGACGGCAATGCTGCACGAGGCGCCCTGCTCGGTTCTGATCGCGCACGACACGGGCGGCTCGCCCAGATCGACCGATGGTGAGCTGGTCGTCGGGTTCGACGGTTCAGGCGGCGCCCACCGCGCGTTCGCGGTCGGCCGCGAGCTCTCCGAGCGACTCTCGCTGGATTTGCGGGTGCTCGTCGCGACTGGCGAGCCGACCGCGCCGGCGGCCGGCTGGTCGCGCGACGATCTCGGTCCCGAGTTGCGTGTCACCGAGGATCCCCGGACGGCCGCCGACGCGCTCGCCGATGCTTCTCATTCAGCCAGGCTGCTGATTGTGGGCAGTCGTCATCTCCGCGGCGCGATCGCGCGCGCGAGCATCAGCGAACGCGTGTCCCTCGCGGCGAGCTGTCCCGTGCTCGTCGTGCGCTGAACCGCTACGCGTCCGCGGCGCGCTCCACCACCGCAGCCAGACGCTCCCGACGACCTCACGCGACCAGGCACGTCGAGGTGCCATGGGCGAGCAGCGTCTCGCCGCCCGCGGACGTCAGTCGTGCCTCGGCGGTGCAGATGCGCGCGCCGCGATGCACGACCTGCCCGGTGCAGATGATCGGTCCGGTCTCGACGGTCATCGCGCGCACGAGGTTGAACTTCGTCTCCAGGGTCGTGTAGCCGGATCCGACAGGGAGCGTGCTGTGGACGGCGGCGCCCATCGCGCTGTCCAGCAGTGTGGCCGCGAACCCTCCATGGACGACGCCGATCGGGTTGTAGTGCTGCTCCCCGGGGCGTGCGGAGAATGACGCCCGTCCGACGGCCACGTCGACCAGTTGGAAGTCGAGCAGATCCTGGATCGGAGCGGGCGGCAGGGCCCCGTCTTGGATCGCTTCGAGGAATGGGAGGCCGGCGGTGGCAAGGCCCCGGGTCCTGAGGATCGACGGGTCGGTCCAGGAGACGGTGATCCGCCGGGCGTCGTCGCCTCGCCGGCCTGTCTGTTCGCGTCCGTCTGTCGTCTCCCGGTCGATCTGCACCGCCTGGCCCTGTCGCTCGCTTGTCGCGTGCGTTTGCCCGATCTCGATCAGGTGGCCGTCCGGGTCGTGCAGGTAGCACCGGATCTCCGGGCCGCGGTCGATCGGACCGGTGAGGAATTCCGCGCCGGCACTGCGGAGCTGCTGCCAGGTGGAGCGAACATCGGCAACTCGGAGGTTCAGCGCGGAACTGAAGCGTGAGCGGTCGGCAGGAGGCGCGGCGACGGTGTCGGGCTTGTCCGGGGTCGGCTCTCCACCGTCGTTGAGGACCAGCCACATCCCGCCGAGTCGAAGCACGACGGGATCGCGTTCGCGGATCGCGGACGCGCCGAGAACGTCGACGTAGAACTCGCGAGCGCGATCCTGGTCTGAGACGATCAGCAAGGTCGTGCCGACGACACCATCCCGAGGGGCCGGGACCCCGGCAAGCGGTCGCTGATTGCTGAGTTCGTTGTGGCCCATATCGCAGCCTACGATGCCGGTACGCATTGGCTGAACGTGAGCGCAGCGTTGGCGCCGCGGTCATCCCGGCGGGCCGGCGGCTTGGAGCAAGTCGCTGTGCAGTCGGAGCGTCTCCGCTGAGGGGGCGATCCCAAGGTCGTCTCGGAGGCGGGCCCGGAGGCGGTCGTAGACGAGCAGCGCCTGGGCCGTGTTTCCTTCGAGCGCGAGCGCCTGCATCATGAACCGGTAACCGCTCTCGCGGTAGGGGTCGGCCTCGATCAGCGTCTGCGCCGCCCGTCTCGTGGTGCTCAGCTCCGTTCCTGCGAGGCCAACCCCGCTCGCTGCGAGCGCTTCGAGCGCTCGCAGGCGCGTCTGCTCCAGATCGACGCGCCGCTCCTCGATCCACGACCCGCTCCATCGGGGCAGCAGCGGCCGGCCGGCAATGTTCATCGCGACGTGGGCGCCGATCCACGCACGCTGCCACTGCTCCAGGGCCACGGCTGACTCGGCGTCGTGGACGGCGCGCGCCGCGACCTCGACATCAACCCAGATCGCGTCCGGCAGGCGGAGCCGGAGCGCGTCGCGCCCGACGAGCCGCTCACTCCCAAGCGCGCGACGGAGGTTCGACAACAGAGCACGCAGCGCCTCCGCCGCGGCGGCCGGCGGGCGCTCACCCCAGAGCGCCTCGATGGCGTCGAACCGATCCACCGAGCGGTGCCGCTCGAACACGAGCAACGCCAGCAGTGCGCGTGCCTGCAAGCCACGCAGCTCCGGGGCCCGTTGCCGGCCGTCAAGCAGAACCGCGAACTCGCCGCAGAGCTGGATGCGATCCCCGGCGATCACGCTAGCCACAGCCCGCCGCATTCGACGATCCCGCCGGGGCAGCCCAGACGTCGGTCACAATGTCAACCGATATGGGAGCTGACGCTGAGGCCATGAGCCTGATCATCACATGCGAGTGCGGGTACATGATCCGCGGCGACTCCGAGGCGGCGCTCATCGCCAGGGCACGCGAGCACCTCCGGGCCAACCACCCTGCGGTTGCACGCGACGCCAGCGACGCCGACCTGCTCGACATGGCAACGATGGCCGACCCCGGCAATCCGGCGTAGCCGCGACCAACGCTCAGCCAACGACCAGCCAACCGCTCGGGCCACGGTCTGTCCATCGCTTCGAACGCCCGGGCACCAGTTCGCGGCGGACGGAGGACGTGCCAACAGACCGAAAGGAACTCCACCGATGGCTCAGGCCGCCCACATCATCCGCTTCACCGCCAAGCCGGAATCCGCCGACGATTTCGCGGCAATCGTCCAGCGCGCTCTGCCCCACATCCTCGATGACCCGACGACGAACAGCTGGTTCGTCAGCCGCTCCGAGGAAGACCCGGCAACGTTCGTGCTCGCCCACGCCCTCGAGAGCGAGGACGCGCGCTCCGCGCACTTCAGCGGACCGGCCGCGACGCTGATCCTGTCCGAGGGTGGACCGCTGCTCGCGGCCGAGCCGCAGATCGAGAACGTGTCGGTCCTGGCCGGCACGACGCTTTCCTAGCGTGTCGGGAGGGGCACCACTCGCTCGGTCTGATTTGAGCGGAGCGCGAGTGGTGCCTCGCCCCACACCGGCTACGCACAAGACGAAGTCCGCGGGCGCGAGCTCACCGAACTCAGACTGTGGGCGGACATCGAGTCAAGAAACGCGACGCACATTCTCATCGCGCTGCAAGCCCTCGTCGAGTCACGATCCGACACGGCGGCGGTTTCCGCTCGCCTTTGCCGGGCGCCTGACGCCTTTGCTACACGGGATGCGCGAAGATCTCGTCTCTCATGTCGGGTGACCGCGGTGGCGCAGTGGCGAATCGATGGAGGCTTTCGCGTGGCGCGCGGGGGCTGGCGACGGCGACCGTCGGCGTGATCTCGATCGGGCTGCTCCTCTGGGTGGCGCCGCCGGCGAGGGTGTACGAGCAGATCGGGCGGATGAGCCCGGCGTGGGCGATGGTGGCGGTCGCACTCGAGCTCGGATCGTGCCTGAGCTACGTGATCGTCTTTCGCTACTTCTTCCCCGAGACGCCGCGCCGGACCAGCCGCCGGGTCGCATGGATTGCGATGGGTGCCGGAGCGGTGCTGCCCGGCGGCAACATCTCTTCGGCTGCGGCCACAGGCCTGCTGCTCCGTCACGACGATGCGAGCACCCGGCGGTTGGCAGGACGTTGCGCCTCGCTGCTGTGCCTGCTCATTGCGTTCGGCTTCGCTGTGAACGGGGCTGCCGGCGCGCTGTTGCTCGCAGGGGTGCCGGACGGGCCGCTCGATGCGAGTCATGCCGGGATACCGATCGTCGTGTCCATCGTCGTGCTGTCGGTGGCCGCGCTCGTCGTGTTGGCGAGTCGTCGCTTTGGCGAGCGCACACCGCGCGCTGTTCGCGGGGTCGCGGCCGGACTTGAGGGCGCCTGGGCGGCGGTGAGGAATCCGAGTTGGCGGCTGCTCGGCGCGGCCGGGTTCATGTGCCTCGACATGGCCGCGCTGTGGGCTGCATGCGCGGCGACCGGACACCGGCTCGGTTTCCTTGCGGTCTTGATCGCCTACTGCATCGGCTACCTGGCGACGGCCGTCCCGATGCCGGCTGGACTTGGAGTGCTCGATTCCGGCCTGGCGGGGGCACTGGTGCTCTACGGACTTCCGGCCACGGCCTCGGTCGGCGCAGTGCTCGTCTATCACGCGATCGCGATCTGGGTGCCCGGGCTGGGCGCGCTGATCGCGTGGCTGTCGACCCGTCGAGCGGGAACGATCAAGCGCCCGGCCGTCGGCTCGTCACATCTCGGTGGGCTCCGTCTCGCGGAGGCCACCGAGGCGGACGGCTGACCGCTCCCGAGATCGCGCTGGGGCGCCTCGGCCGCTCACGGGCGCGCGCCGACGCGCGGGGCATACGGTAACGATCGCAGCCGTCCGCAGACCAAAGGGCTATGAGACGCCCCGCCCTTGCCACTTTCCTTGCATCGCTCGTCTCCCTGGCCGGTTGTGGTGCCGGCGCCAGCAGCAGTAGCGATGTGCAACCGACCGCGACGCGTGCTGCGTCATCCGCCGCACCGGTGCGGGCCACCGACCACGCGAGGCGCCACGGTCCGGCCGTCGCGGCGGTCGCGGCAGCCCACGTCACACGCACCGCATACGGCCAGGCGCTCGTTGATCGTCGGGGATTCGCGCTGTACCGCTTCACCAGCGACCGGTCTGCGACGAGTACGTGCTACGGCGCATGTGCGGCCGCATGGCCACCGTACATCCTCGCCACGCGCATGATCGCCGCAGGCGCCGGCGCTCACGACGGGCTGCTCGGCAGCGTCCGGCGGCACGATGGCCGTCTGCAACTCACGTATGCAGGCCATCCGCTGTACTACTACGTCGGGGATCGGAGTCCCGGCGAGGTCCTGTGTCAGGCCGTGGCGGAGTACGGCGGCCGGTGGTACGTCGTTGACGCACAGGGCGCCACGATTCGCTAGGCGTCGCGGGCTGACCGAGACAGCCAGGTTAAGTCCGCGCCTTCGGGGCTGTCGAGCGCGGCATCTCTGGAAGGGCAGCGGAGGACGCCGTAGGCTGGTTTTCGTGATGAGCACCGGAGGGGTCCGCTTCGTTCCGTTCGCGGGTCGCCGGGTTGCCTACGAGCTCAGGGGGGAGGGGCCGCCGCTGGTCGCGGCGGCGTGGTGGGTCAGCCATCTGGCGCTCGACTGGCGTGATCCCGGGACTCGTCGCTTTTGGGAGTCAGTCGGGCGGGGGTACACGCTCGCGCGCTATGACCGGCTGGGCGTGGGGTTATCGGATCGCGAGCTCGAGCCGGACGATCTGACGCCGGAGAACGAGGTCGCGATGCTCCGAGCGGTCCTCGATGAACTCGGCTGGGAGCGTGTCGCGTTGATCGGTGGCTCTGCGGGCGGATGCACCGCGATCGCGTTTGCGGCGCGGTTTCCGGAGCGGGTGGAGCGGCTGTTGCTGTACGGCGCGTACGCGGAGGGCAGCTCGATCGCGCCGCCGCACGTGCGCTCGGCGATCCTGGGAGCGGTGCGCTCGCACTGGGGGCTGGGGTCGCGGGTGTTGGCCGATGTGTTTATCGGACAGGCCGGCCGCGCCGAGCACGAGCAGTTCGCGCGCTACCAGCGGGCCGCGGCCGGTGCCGAGACCGCCGCCGGGTTGTTGGAGCTGACGTACCGGACCGACGTTCGCGGCGAGCTGGAGCACGTGCAGGCACCGACGCTCGTGGTCCACCGCCGCTCGGACCGTGCGATCCCATACGAGCTGGGGCGCGAGCTGGCGGCCGGGATCCCCGCAGCTGCGCTCGTTCCGCTGGAGGGGAGCGCCCATCTTCCATGGATGGGAGACGCGGACTCGGTCGTGCGCGCTGTGCGCGCGGTGCTTGATCGCGAGCCGGCGCGGGCTGCGAGCGTGGAGGAGCCTCCGGCCGTGCTGCTCTCCCGGCGCGAGCGAGAGGTGCTGGCGCTCGTGGCCCGGGGTCTCAGCGAGCGCGAGATCGCTGAGCAGCTGGTGGTCAGCCCGCACACCGTCCATCGCCATGTCGCGAACATTCGCAACAAGCTGGGGCGTGGCTCACGCACGGCGGCGGTGGCGGAGGCCGCGCGACTCGGCCTACTATGAACTCCGATCACCCGAACGGGCCATTCACGGCGAATGGCCCGAGTGGGCGATGCGCGAGCGCACCGGTCGGACGTATGGTCGTCGTCGCGATGCAGACTCTGAGCACAGAACAACCGCCAGCGCGTTCCCCGGTCGGATGGGCTCGGGTCGCTGCGCTTGCCTATGACCCATTCGTGTGGGTGGGCGAGCTCGCCGGGATGCGCGGCCGGCGCAAGGTGCTGCTCGCGCAGGCGCGCGGGCGGGTCCTGGAACTTGGCGCGGGCACCGGCTTGAACGTGGCGCACTACCCCGACGAGCTCGACGAGCTCGTGCTGCTCGAGCCGGACGCGGCGATGCGTCAGCGGCTGGCGAGCCGGCTTCGGCGCGTCGGGCGTCACGCAGTCGTGGTCGACGCTGACGCCGAGCGCCTACCGTTCGCCGACGCGTCGTTTGACACGGTGGCGTGCACGCTGGTGTTGTGCACCGTCCCGGCTCCGGACAAGGCGCTGGCAGAAATCGGGCGAGTGCTTCGCCCGGGCGGCCGGCTGCTGTTCATCGAGCATGTGCGCGCAGAGTCTCCGACCCTCGCCCACGCTCAGGACCGGCTGCTCGAGCCGTGGCGACGGTTCGCGTGCGGATGCCGCTGCAACCGCGCAACCGTCGAACTGATGCGCGCGTGCGGGTTTCAGGTGGACGCACGCGAAGCGTCGTGGCGCGCAATGCCACCGATCGTCCGGCCGTTGATGAGCGGGCGTGCGACGTACCAGAGGAACGAGAGGATGGCGGCGTGACCCGTGTCCGCGTCGGCATGTTCGCCCCCTTCGGGCCGTTCGCCGGTGGTTCGGAACAGCGCCGCGCGACGCTGGAGCGGATCGCCCACTCCGGCATCGACCACGTGTGCGTCGGCGACCACGTCAGCTTCATCGTCGGCGCCGGCGCTGACGCCCTGATCAACGCCACCTCGCTCCTCACGCACTACGCGGAGCTGCCGTGCTACGTGGGCCTCTACCTGCTTCCGCTCCGCCACCCGGTACCGGTCGCGCGGCAGCTCGCCAGCATCGCCGAGTTCGCTCCCGGAAGGCTGACGCTCGGCGTCGGGATCGGCGGCGAGGACCGCCACGAGCTCGAGATCTGCGGTGTCGACCCGCGCACGCGCGGGCGCCGAATGGACGAGTGCCTTCGGATCCTCCGCGCACTGTCCAGCGGCCAGCCAACCACCTTCGACGGCGAATTCTTCTCATTCACAGACGCCCTGATCGTTCCGGCACCGTCGCCACCGATCCCACTGATCGTCGGCGGGCGATCGGAGGCCGCGGCGCGGCGCGCCGGGAGGCTCGGCGACGGCTGGCTGGGCATCTGGATCTCGCAGCGACGATTCGCCTCCGTCGTCGAGCAGATCGCGCACGTTGCCGACGAAGCCGGACGGGACCCAGCCGGCTTCGAGCACGCGATCAACGTCTGGTGCGGCTTCGGCGCTACCCCGGCCGCCGCCCGCGCACCGCTCGCCGCAGGAATGCAGAGCTTCTATCAGATGCCCTTCGAGCCGTTCGAGCGCTACTCGCCCTACGGGACCCCCGAGGCCGTCGCCGACTTCCTCCGCGGATACATCGAAGCCGGCTGCTCGGTCTTCAACGTGATCCCGTGCGCCGCCGATCCGGACACGGCTGTCAGCGCTGTCGGCGAGCTGCGACAGCTCCTCGCCGCCGCGCCATAGGGACGACCAGCACCGTTCCCTCAGACGATCGTCATCGACGGTCGCTGGGGCCATTCCGCGGCCCGCCTGGCGCGGCGTCTCGCCCGTCACGCTCGAGCCGGGTCACCTCAGCGAATCGTGGGGCGCCGGTGAGCGGTTCGGGCTCGTCGACATCGGGTCGCGGACGTACTGGTTCGCGACCGCCAACACGCCCGAGGGCGAGGCCGATGACCCGCGCGAGCGCAAGGCGGAGCTGATCCGGCGCTTTGCCCACTGGCACTCACCGATCGGCGCTGTCCTCGAATCGACCCCGGACGGCGCGATCCTGCGCAACGACGTCTACTTCCTCGACCCGCTCCCGCGCTGGGCCAAGCGGCGAGTCGTCCTCCTCGGCGACGCCGCCCACGCGACCACCCCGGGAATCGGGTCAGGGTGCAGCCCAAGCGATCGAAGACGCCGTCGTGCTCGCCGACGAGCTCACTCGCCACGACCGCCCCGAGGACGCGCTCCTCCGGTATGAAGCGATCCGCCGACCACGAGCCGAACTCGCCCTGAAGCTCTCGCTCCGTGCGGACCGCGCCGCCCAGCTCACCAACCCGGTCGGCCGTCGACTGCGCAATTACGTCGTCAAGCACACCCCCACACACGCCCACGTCCGCCAACTGGAGCCGCTCGTCCACGACCCGCTCCCGTCGTCCGCCGACACACGGCAGGGCGACACACCCCCCATCAAAGTGGCGCCTGCGCGCGGGCGCGGCGCTCCGAGCCGCGGTACAGCGTGAACAGCGCGACGTCGGCTGCGAGCAGGCCGCCAACGTAGAGGTACTTCGTCGCGTCGTCGCGATTGAAGTCGTCCCACGCACGCGCCGCGCCGACGAGCAGAAACGCAGTCGCGACGAAGAACGTTTGGATGATCAGCCGCCAGCCACTCCAGCGGCGGTCGGACGAGAGCACCATCGCACCAACGCCGACCTGCGCCGTGAAGCTCGCGATCACGCGCGCGGTGAGCGGAGTGAGCTTCCACGGCCACACGTTGATCGCGGTCCTGGGGAAGATGAAGAAGATGGCCGCGACGATCAGGGCACCGAGCGCGACGACGCGGGCGGCCGGCAGAATGGCGCCTGACAGGACCGGGTCGCCGGGAACGGGCTCGCGCGGGTCGGTCGCGCGATTGCTCCACCAGATCGCGAACACGGCCAGCGGGGAGATGATGTACACGATCGTCCAGCCCCAGAACGCAAAGGCGCCAAGAAACGGGGCGTGGCCGTGGTTGAAACGATCGAAGTGGATCAGCGTCGCGATCAGCATCAGCCCCGCGAACACCGATGCCCCAAGCACGCCCGCTGACGACGGGTGCCAGATGCGGGCGCGGAACGTCCGCCAGAAAAAGAACGCGCCGGCGGCGTAGCCGGACCCGAGGAAGATCGGGGTGAGATCGGGTTTGATCGTCCAGGCCCAGCGTTGAGCGGTGTGACTCGGCGTCCCCCACAGCACGATGACGGCCGGGACGAGGATCACGAAGACAACGAGTGCCGCCCAGTGCGTCACGCCGAGAACGCGATCGTCGCGGACCCCTGCACGCGTGCTCATATGCCCGCCGCCCCGGCTTTCCGCGCTTTCCTGACGCCCTGCTTCGCGAGCGCGCCGTTCAGCAGCAGCAGCAGTGTCTTGTTCGCCGGCGCCTTGTAGCCGGTCTCCGTATGGGGCGCGTAGCGGATACTCCGATCGGCCGCAACCTCCATCCAGCCGGTGTGCTGACGCGCCTCGAGCCCAATCAGTTGCGGCTTGAAGCTGTGCCCGAGGAGCCCGGCCCGGCGCCCGCCCGGGGGGAGCTCGACGGCGCTCGTCAGGATGATCCCGCTCGGGTCATCACGGCCGATCGCAACCGGTATCACGATTGGCGAGCCGTCCGCGCCGGCGAAACCCAGGAGCGTGTGCTCGGTCGCGCGCAGCCGCCGCGCCGCACGGGCCACGTCGATCCGGGGGGCGGTGCCGTTTCGCGGCGGTCGCTGCGGCTCGGGAGCGTGGTCCGGAAACGGATCGCCCGACACCGTGGGTGGGCCTGCCGCGTCGAGCTGTGGCCAGATTATCAGCCGCTGAACGCCGACGTCCACGGGGACACGCACTTGGTAGTACTCGCGCAGCCAGCGGTCCCAGAAGACGCCCTGTTTCGGCGGGCCGAGATGCGCCGTGGCGTTCGTCCGCACGCGCTCGCGTTCGGCCGCCGACGGCTTCTCGATCACCCGCGCTGTTCCCTGCGCGAGCACGTATTCGCTGGTGAGCGCCGTGCCGTGCCGGCGCGTGTGGAAGGCCAGCGCGACCCGCGGGTCCGCCGCGATCCGCTCGAGCTTCTTGCTGAACCCGAGCGACGTCGTGAACCCGAGCGTCCCTCGTTCCCGATCCCGAAGCCCGACCGGCGCCACGGCCTGAACGACGACTCCACCTGCCCGCGTGCGGTAGCCAAGGGCAACCACGAGGTCGCCGCCAATGATCACGTCGATGCCGTCCGACCAGGTGACTGTCATCGCAGGAATGCGAGCAGGTCGTCGTTGAACGTGTGGGCGCACTCCACTTCCGGAATGTGACCAACGCCTTCGTACTCGATGAGCCTCGCACCCCGGATGCTCGCGGCGAGATGGCGGCCGTTCTCGATCCGGACGAGCGGGTCAGCGTCTCCGTGGATCACGAGCGTCGGCGCCTGGATCTCGCCGACGCGATCCGCGACGTCGTGCGCGCGGCACGCGGTCAGCTGACGCACATACGCGTCCACGTGCATCGGGTTGTGGCGCGCGATCTCGACGAACTCCTCGATCGCCTCCGGATGCCGCTCTGCGAACCCGGGGCCCGCAACCAACGAGCACACCCGCTGTGCCCCTTCGCCAGACTCGACTTCCTCGTCGCCCGGCATCAGCGCGCGCATCACCTCAGGCGAGGTGGAGACGTGCGTCGGCCCGCCCGCCGAGGTGACGACAAGCACCAGCCGATCGACGAATGCGGGCCGCGCAAGCGCCAGCTCGAGCGCGATGAACCCTCCCATCGAAATTCCGACCAACGACGCACGATCCACGCCGAGCGCGCCAGCGAGCGCAAACACGTCATCGGCGAGATCCCGGATCGAGTACTGCGCATCTGCGCCATCGCTGTCGCCGACGTCGCGGTAGTCAACGGCGATCGTTCGGAAGTGCTCGCCGAGTACGGGCAACTGCTTGTACCAGCCCTGGCGCTTGGCGCCGATCCCGCAGAGCAGCAGGACCGTGCCGTGCGGATCCTCGGGTGTGCGCTCCTCATATGCGAGCCGCCGCCCCGCGACCTCGACAAACTGGGGTGCCCCGAAGTCCACGCAGTCCTCTCTCCCATTGCTGCTCACGCAGCAAGCGCGACTCTACCCGGACGTGCGAGCTCGTCGCAAGACACGCCGACACGGAGCCGCGACATCCGGTCGGTGAGCCCCCGGCGTGGTCGCCTCAGCCGGCGCGCGCGGCGGCGCGCTCTGTGGGCGCGATGAACGCCCCGACGATCCACAGGATCGGGAAGATGAAACCGATCCAGAACATCCAGTAGTGCCCCTTGCGCAACGTGGTGAGCCCGAAGTAAACCCAGCACGCGATGTACACGATGCCGAGCACAATCCAGAGAATCGTCATGAGTTCATGGTCCCTTCGTGTTGATGCCGGGTCGGGGTCAGCGACTCCGGAATGTGGTCGGTGTCATCGCCGAGCATCTCGAGCAGGCGCGCCCGGCGTAGAATGCCCGGGTGAACCCGCCGCAACATCAGCTTCGGCGCAGTCACCCGCGTGAACCCTACTCCGGATCGGCAATCGGCCGACCGCTCGCGGCGATGATGTCGGCGTAATCCGCTGCCGCACCCCATGCAAGCGCTCGCTCCCACACCAATCCGACTGCCTCGAGCCAAGCGCACCCAAGCTGCGATCGACGGCATCGATGAACGGCAGCGCCTCGAGCGTCGACGCCGATGAGCCAGGTCATCCTGCTGTCGTTGACGGCCTCGCTGAACCCGACGCTGGTCGCCGCCACGACCGTCATGTTGCTGCTTGACAAACCAGTGCGGCTGATGTTGGGCTACCTGCTCGGCGCGTACCTGACGAGCATCACGCTCGGCCTGGTGATCGTCTTTTCGTTGAGCGGATCAAACACGAGTAACACCACCGAGAACACGCTCAGCCCAGCCGTCGACATCGGTCTCGGCGCCGTGGCGCTGGCGATCGCGTTTGTCCTCCACACCGGGCGCCACGAACGCCTGCGGGAGCGCCGGCGGGCGCGCAAGGCAGCACAGCCGGACAAGGGCCCGCCCCGCTGGCAGCGGGAGCTCAGCAAGGGCTCGCCGCGGACCACATTCGTGGTCGGAGCGCTGCTCACGCTACCCGGCGCCTCGTATCTGGCCGGCCTCGATGAGATCCACAAGCTGAAGTACTCCACAGCCGTGACCGTGCTGCTCGTGATCGGCTTCAACCTCGTGATGCTATGGCTGCTCGAGGTGCCGCTCGCAGCGTTCCTCATCGCCCCAGACAGGACCCCTCGCGCGATCGACAGCGCGAGGGCCTGGGTCAGCCGGCACGCACACGTGTTCGCGGTGCGCGGATTCGCCATCATCGGCGCGCTCCTCGTCATCAAGGGAATCGTCGGCCTCGTCAGCTGAGCGACGCCGCGTGTCAGCGGCCGGTCGCGGACGCCGCGCGCTCCAGCCTCGGGCGGCTGAGCGGCCTGGCCCGCTCTGGCTCGATCTCCCGCGCGTCGGCGTCAAGCGTGCGCAGCGCGGCGTACGCGTACGGGTGGTTGAAGACGTCGAGCGGCTGTTCGTCCTCATGCACGCGGATCCGAAACGTCTCGCCGGTCCTCGTATCAACGACCGCAACCCACAGCCGGCCGTCAACGGGTCGCCACAGCAATCGCACCTGAACGCCGCACGTCAGGCGGCCGTCCAGCTCGCGTACCGAGGTGAGGGACTCAACGGTCATCGCACCCGTCTTCGCTGTGATCGATTACACCCGCAGTCTCGCAGCCGGATCGCAGCTTGCCATCGGGGCAAATGGGATGCGCTGCGGCGGAGAAGGGCGGAGCATCTCAGGGGTTTTCCGCATCAGAGACAGGTTCCGATCGACTCTTCACGCCGGTCGAAGCGATCGGGGTGCGCGAGTGGGCAGGCAGGCGATCGGCTCGCGCTCAGTCGTCCGTCCGCGCCGCGGTCACGACGCGCAGGCGACACGCACGAACTGCCTCGAGCGGCACGCGCACGACGTCCAACATGTAGCAGTCCTCGAGCTCCACGATCGCACCGATGTCGCTCGGGGCGATGCCGACGACGCGGTAGAGGAAGACCTCATTGGTCAGATACAGCCCGGCTCCATCGTTCTCGCATGCGGCGACCTTGTCGATCACCGTGGTGGCAACGCGACGGCTGTGATCGCCGCCGGACCGCGTCAACATGTCCGCTCCGTGCCAACGAGCATCTTGCAGCGCACTTTGATCTCGTCTGGCGCCTGCACCATCCGCAATTTGCCGCGGGTTTTCCGCGTGGACTACGGATCGGGCAGGACGGCCGGCGGCCGGTTCAACGTGCGGTCACTTAATGCGGCCGCGCGCCACGGCTAAGGACCCGCTAAGCCCGATCAAAGGAGCGCTCCGTACACCTCCGCGTTATCCCTCGCAACGAGAGAACGCAGAGATGAGTCACACGCTCCCGTCACGTCGACAACGCCACACACGCATCCGAGCAGGCGCGCTCGATCCAGCAGTCTGGTGGGGTCACGGGGACTATGAGCTTCGCGAGCGCGCGTACACGCCGATCCACGAGCGGCTGCTTGCACGCGTCGACCCGCACCCAGGCGAACGCGTCCTCGATGTCGCCTGTGGGCTCGGCGCGCTTGCCGCTCGAGCGGCCCGTACCGGCGCTGAGGTGACCGCGATCGACCTCTCGCCGAGCATGATCGAGCGCGCCAGTCGCCGCCCGGAACGGGTCACGTGGTTGACCGGCGATTGTCAATCGCTGCCGTTCGACGACGACAGTTTCGATGTGGTGGTGTCCTGCTTTGGCGTGATCTTCGCCCCCGATCCGCAGCAGGCCGCGGCCGAGCTCGCTCGCGTGTGCCGTGGGCGGGTGGGGATCACGGCGTGGATCGCAGACCAGGGCCGTGACCTCTGGGAGGGCTGCGCACCCACGTGCACCGCATCGCGGCTCTGGTCATCCGAGACTGGCGCGGCCCATCTCTTGCCGACCTTCGATCTCGACAGCGAGGAAGGGGTCTGGTGGCTGCAAGGGCACAGTGGTGAAGCGGTGTGGTCCTGGGTCGTTCGCACCTCCCCACCGGTTCGCGCGCGCCTGCGGGAGTTGTCGGCCACTCAGGTCCGTGACGTCCGCGCGTCCTGGATCCGCCGCTACGAGAACTTCCGCGTCAACGGCACGATCCAGATGCCACAGATGTACCTGCTCAGCTCCGGGCACAAGCGACGCTCGCGCGGCGTTGGTTTCGAACTCAGCATGTCTGACGGATCATGACTGCGGCGAGTTGCGGATGATCACGCACTCGCCGGAAGATAGAAGTTGCGCCACGACTCGCCGATCCACTCAGACGCTGGGCAAGGGCCGAACGCGCGTCACGACGACACAGACGTTTCCGTAGAGAGCGTCAGCAGCAGTCGCGCCCTTGCCCATTCGTCTGCCTGGCGCGCCCGGCGGGACCCGTGGACTGTGGCTCAGCGGGCGACCGGATCCTCAGGCTCAGGCAACGTCTGTGGCAACGAGACCGATGCGATTGCCCGTGCCCGGTGCGCCCAGCGCGATCGCCAGCAGGCCGCACGCGAACACGACGCTGACGGCGACGGCGAAGGCCGCTGCCGGGACCACGCCGATGAGCGACAGCCCGATGGCACCGGCGCTGACGCAGATCGCCGCCCAGCGGGTGACGATTGCGGCCCTGCGCAGTCCGACCGCGAGGATCGTCATGCCGATCGCGAAGCCGAGCGGCAGCACTTCGAAGGGGACGATGAATCCCGGTGCGTGAAACAGCCGCCTGAATAGCGCTGCCATCTGCTCATGGTCCGCGCCGGGCGCGGCCATCTGCCACACGACGAATCCGATGGTCAGCAGTCCTGCGAAGCAGATCGCGCCGAGACCTGCGAGGCAACCGCCCAGGTACGCAAGCCGCGGCGCATGATCGCTGAGCAGGTGTGCGAGCCGCAGAATCACCGGCACCGTCAAAACGACGCCCGTGAACAGCAGCAGGTGCGACACATACCAGGCGCCCTGGTGTCCGCCCACGATCGCGATCTGCCGGGCCGGATCGCTCGAGCGGTTCGGATGCAGAATCTCGCCTGCAAGCAGGAACAGCGGCGCGAGCACGGTGCACGCGGGTGCCAGAGCCGGCCGAACGCGCGCCCGGCGGGTGAGGTGTGGATGAGATTGCACGGCGGTCCTCCTTGTGGATGCGCTTGACGTGGTGAGCGCACTCTGCGCGCAACGGGCTGTGGTCGCGTCTATGAGGTGCCTAGTCCATCTCAGATGAGTGATTCCACGGCGGGGCACACGTCGTTCGGCGCCCGGCTGTCGCTCGCCACCCCGAGCGATCCCCGGCCCGCCACCGAGCGGGCATCCACACGAACGAAGGCCCGGTTCGGGAATCCCGGGCGTGCGTACGGCCACACTCACGCGTTGGTGGGACGCGAGTGTGGATTCGCGCCCCGTTTTGGGGGCGCGAATCCGCATTCACCTGCTCCTCGGCCGCGAGTGTCGGGTTATGACCGAGCGTGCGACGACGATCTCAAGCGAAGCGAGGGTACGGTGCCACGCGCGCCGATCCGCTTGGTCGGGCGCGTCCAGCGCATCGGCCAGCGCCCGGTGGGCGCGGTGGCGCTCGGTCTCGGTCGCATGCTGATAGCCAGCGGATCGAACGAGCGGGTGACGGAAGCGAATCTCCCCTTCGGAGACGGACAGGAGCGCCGCGCGCTCCGCGATTGCGATCGCGTGATCGTCGACGCCGACGGCTCGCGCGGCGCGCTGAATCGACGCCAGCTCGCGGCCTTCATCGCACGCCGCCACCAGCAGCAGCGTCTGCGCCTCCGGAGGCAGGGTGCTCACGCGTGCGAGAAATGCGCGCTGCAGCTCCTCGGTGAGCGGGAGGGCGGCACTGCTGGCGCCGGCGAGATGCAACTCAGGATCCGCCAGCGCGCGCGGAAGCTCGATCAGCGCGAGCGGATTGCCGGCCGCCTCGGAGATCAATCGACGGCGCAGCGCCGGTGGCAGCTCGCG
>DATKOY010000301.1:0-21621 GCA_035524415.1 Solirubrobacteraceae bacterium
CGCGACGATCTCCTCGACCGTTGGCGGGTCCGCCGGATGCCTCACCCCCTTGTTCCGGGGCGGCCGGCCGGCATTGTGGCCAGGCATCGCCGCCGGCGAGCGCCGCCGCCCAGCCGCGTCGAGCAATACCGGTGAAGAAGACATCGCTGCCTCCCTTCGAGAGCAGGTCGTTGACCGCACTGCTCTACCGCCCAGCCCTCGCGTGGCAGCCGTCGCGCGGCGACGCCTTACGGCAGGCGCGACGGGCGCCCGCCGAACAGACCGAGATCGCCCGAGCAGCTCAAGCTCGGCAGTGCTGGGCCAAGGCCGTCGCGCTGCTGCTCCCCGAGCGAGCAGCCATCACGCGGCACGCCTGATGCTCGTCCTTTCCGTAATTCTTGATCCGGACGGCGGGTTGCCTGCTCTCCATGGCAAAGCGGTAGTCAGCGACGCCTACGACGGATGTGCCACGCCTCGACCCGGCAACGCCGATTCGCGGAATGCCCTCGGTCTCGCGCCCGCCAGACCGGAGTCGGTGCCGGACCCCTGGTTCTGCTGGGCGGCCGAGCGGGACATGCTCGCGTTGTCCGAGCCGAGTGGCCGATGCGATTCACACGTGAGCAGCGCCCACAGGCCGACAAGGCGTCGAGGGCGACTCGCTGGACGGGGTGCTGACCGTCCACTGGGGCGTCTGATGGCCGGCAGCTTTGGTGCTCGGCTGTTCGCGGTAGTCTGGCGTCCGGCATGCGTGCACGTCGCTCGTGTCTGTCGGTCCCTGGCTCCTCTCTCCCGATGTTGGCCAAAGCGAGGGGCCTGCCGGCGGACGAGGTCGTGATTGACTTGGAGGATTCGGTGGCCGCGTCTGCCAAGGACGAGGCGCGTGCCGCCGTGGTTAGCGCCCTCGCCGGCGGCCAACTGGATGGGCGGACGGTCGCCGTTCGCGTCAATGGCCTGGACACGCCGTGGTGTCAGCAGGACATCGTCGCGTTGGCCGATGGCCCGGCGGCCGGGGCTGTGACGTCGCTCGTGGTCCCAAAGGTGCAGGCACCTGAGGACATTGTCTGGGTGGCGCGGTTGTTAGACATGATCGGCGCCGGCGCGCGGGCGATCCGCTTGCAGGCGCTGATCGAGACGGCGGCCGGGCTGAGTCAGGCTGGCGACATTGGGCAGGCCGGCCCTCGCCTGGAGGCGCTGATCCTCGGCTACGCAGACCTGCGCGCGTCGCTGGGCCGGCCCGCGATCCCTGAAGAGCCGCCTGACCGCTGGAGTTTCGCGCAGGAGGCGGTGCTGGTGGCGGCCCGGGCCGCGGGCCTGCAGGCCATCGACGGCCCACACCTGCGGGTGGACGACGCCGCTGGCCTGTCGGCGTGGGCGGCACACACCCGGGCGCTCGGCTACGACGGCAAGTGGGCGATCCATCCGAGCCAGCTGGATGCGCTCAACGCCACGTTCTCGCCGACCCCCGAGGAGGTCGAGCGCGCGCGCAGCATCATCTCGGCGCTTGAGATGGCCGAGGCCGACACTGGCCATGGCGCCGTGATGTTGGAAGGCGAGATGATCGATGAGGCTCTGCGTAAGCAGGCGCTCGGGGTCGTGGCGCGTGCTCGCGCGGCGGGGATGCCCAGCGGGCCGGCACCGGCGGCCGGCGCGTGACATGGCAGGATCGGCGCCGCGGGTGCGGGTGGGCGGGCCGTGGTTCGAGGATTTCGCGGTCGGGCAAGTCTTCGACGACGCTCCCGCGCTCACGCTCGGTGCCGGCCATGCCGCTCTGCACCAGGCAATCGCCGGGGACCGGCTGCGGCTAGCGCTGGACGAGCCGTTGTGCCGCCTCGTGACGGGCCGAGACCGGCTGCTGGCGCACCCCAATCTGGTCTGCGACGTTGCCATCGGCCAGTCCACCGGGCCGACCCAACGGGTGCGTGGCAACCTCTTCTACCGTGGGCTGGTGCTCCAGCGCCCTGTGTTCCTGGGTGACACGCTGGCGACGCGCACCGAGGTGGTCGCGCTCAAGCAGAATCGGCCTCGCGAAGGCGCGCCGGCCACCGGGCTGGTGGTGCTGCGGATCCGCACCTGCGATCAGGACAACCAGCCAGTGCTTGACTTCTGGCGCTGCCCGATGCTCCCCTTGCGCGACGCCGACGCACGCACCGGTCATGCCGACGCGTTGGACGCCATCCCAGCAGAGCTGGATCGCGCCGCGGTGCGCGCGGCGGCGCCACCAGGCTGGCGGCTGGACGCGCTGCGGGCACGGGCCGGCGGCCCCGCCGCCGCAGACTTGGAGCCGGGGGCTGTCTTCGAGGTGGATGGGGGCGAGACGGTGACCTCAGCCCCCGAATTGGCACGGCTGACGCTCAACGTGGCCGTCGCGCACACCGATGCCACGGGCAGCGCTCACGGCCGGCGCCTTGTGTACGGTGGGCACACCATCTCGATCGCGGCTGCGCACGTGACGCGCGCGCTGCCACGGCTGGCCACGATCGTCGCCTGGACCAGCTGCGATCATCTCGGTCCGGTCTTCGAGGGCGACGTGCTGCGCACAGCGGTGCACGTCGAGGGCGTCGAGCCGACGACCCACGGCGGGCTCGTTGACCTGCGGGCGTTGGTGTCGGCGCATCGCCCGGACGTCGAGGAGGCGCCCGTCCTAGACTGGCGCTTCGTGGCCCTGGTGGCCTGAGGGCCACGGGAGGAGGTCCGAAAATGAGCGGGATCTTGGAGGGCATGCGGATCGTTGAGGGCTCGGCCTTCGTGGCTGCCCCGCTGGGTGGGATGACGCTTGCCCAGCTCGGGGCCGACGTGATCCGCTTCGATCAGATCGGCGGCGGTCTAGACCGCGGGCGCTGGCCGATCACCAGGGAGGGGCGAAGTCTGTTCTGGGCTGGTCTGAACAAGGGCAAGCGGTCGATCCAGATCGACCTCACCTCACCGGCCGGGCGCGAGCTGGCGGCTGAGCTGATCGGCGCGCCCGGACCCGACACGGGTCTGTTCCTGACCAACTTCCCAGCCCGTGGGTGGCTGGCCTACGATGCGCTGGCCGCTCGCCGCCCCGATCTGATTATGGTCAACATCACGGGCAACGCGGACGGCTCCTCCGCCGTCGACTACACCGTCAACCCGGCCACAGGTTTCCCCTGGGCCACAGGCCCGCGCAACCTCGGTGTCCCGTTCAACCACCTGCTGCCCGCGTGGGACGCGATCACGGGCGCGCTGGCCACAACCTCGCTGCTGGCGGCCGAGCGTCACCGCACACGCACCGGCGCCGGCCAGTACGTGCGCCTGGCCCTGTCCGACGTGGCCTTCTGGATGGTCGGCAACCTCGGCAAGATCGCCGAGGTGGAGATCAACCGCCACGAACGCGTCAAGGACGGCAACTACCTTTACGGCGCCTTTGGGCGCGACTTCCGCACCCGCGACGGGCGTCGCATCATGATCGTCGCGCTGACCGGCCGCCAGTGGCGTAGCCTCGTGGCGGCCACCGACCTGGGCGAGGCGTGCGCCAGCATCGAGAAGATGATGGACGTCGACCTGAGCGACGAGGGCGGACGCTTCACTGCGCGCGAGCTGATCGGGGCGACGCTCAGGCCGTGGGTGTTGTCACGCTCCATCACCGAGGTGCGCGACATCTTCGACGCCCACGACGTCTGCTGGGGGCCCTACCAGACGTTCACCGAGCTCGTAGAGCAGGACCCGCGCTGCTCGCTCGCCAACCCGCTGTTCGCCCAGGTCGAGCAGCCGGGGATCGGCACCTACCTGATGCCGGGCTCGCCGCTGGTCTTCGGCGAGGCCGAGCGCTTGATGCCGCAGCGCGCGCCGACGTTGGGCGAGCACACCGAGGAGGTGCTGGCCGACGTGCTGGGCCTCTCCGACGCCGAGATCGGGCGGCTGCTGGGCGACGGCGTAGTGGCCGGCGCGGCCGCGATCACGGCCCAGTAAATCGTGGCGAGAACAGGCGTTGTCGAGCGACGGCCTTGAGCATCCAACGTAGGCGTCGCTGAGTACCGCATCGCCACGGGAGTAGGCGAGCTCGCTGTGCAGATCGAGACTCGCGCACAAGACGACGAGGGAGAGCGCACCGGCTGTCGGATCCTCGTAATGCGGAAGTATGCCCGTTGGTCGAGGCTGCCCCGAAGTACAGCCGTGCTACCCGTCGCCGAGCAAAGCGGCCGCACGTTCATCCTCGACCCCTATAGGCGTGATCCGGCAGCGCCGACGCTTGTCCTCGAACCCCGTGATGGGATCGGGCGCGAGCCCTGCTCTTGTTGCGCAACGAGCATCTCGGGCGTGATGCCCACTTCCTGCATCGCGCGGCCAGCAGGGCGCTCACGGCTCGGGCGCAGGCCGCGATGCAACGGCAGGCCGCCGAGTCGCCCTTGCCGCGCAATCCAGGAGGGACCGTGTCAGCGGCAGGATGCCCGCCGAGTCAGGGATGCAGGTGACGCCCGCAGGTCATGAGCCGTGTTCGCCGCGACCCCGTGAAGGGGCCACCGGGCTGTGGTCTCAATTGAGGAGCCTTGGGTTCTCGCGGTGATCGCAACACCCGCCCAGATGGAGGGACTTTGTAGGTCGTCCGTGCCCGGTGCTTGAGTAGCGCGCCGGTCGTCGCAAGCCGAGTCACCCGGGCGCCCGGCGGTATAGCGTGACGTTGCGATCAAGGCGGTCACCGGCGAATTCCCGCGTCCTTCCGCCTTGGGCGTCCAGAAATGACAGCTGTCGGGAGATCGCTCCCAGCGGGCTGGGGTAGACGTGGTCGAGCATCCAGGTCTGAACGGCGACTCCGCCCCCGGCGGTCGCGACGATGCGCAGTGCACGTGCTTGCTGGGGGTAGTCGATCAGCGAGGCGGTCGTGATCTGCCAGTAGCCGCCGGCGGCGGTCGGGCGGGGGACGATCCGGTTCTTGTGTGTGTGTCCGGCGATCGTGGCGATCACGTACGGATGCTCGTCGAGGAGCGACAGCAACGTGTCGCCGTGCTCCGATGTAGCAACAGGCTGGTGGGTGACGACGATCACCCATCGCTGCGCCGCGGTCGCGAGCTGGAGCTCGAGCCAGGCCGCCTGGCCGGGCACGGCTCGGCCTCCTGACCCCCCACCACGACGGACGAGGTCGAGGACGATCACACGTACGCGCTGTCCGAGGTCGAGCACATAGTCAAGGCGGCCCGGCACGGAGCCACCGCCGTCCACGGGACCGCCGGCCGACCGCAGGCGCCCGATCACTTCAGCGAATGTCATCTCCCGGCGCGCCGGGTCGGCAGGCACCCGCACAGTCGGTCCGCCCAGCGCCTGCGTCAGGAGTCGGTCGACCAGTACTCGCTGCGGCGGTCCATCCGGTGACGCATCGGCACCGGTTGTGAGCCGCTCGCCTCGCGGCGGTGACACGCCCTGCGGCAGGTCCCACACTGCACGGTCACCGCTCGCGAGCGACCGCGTCAGCTGCGTGGGCACGAGCTCGCCCGCGACGAGCGCGTCGTGGTCTCCCAGCACCGAGCACCATCGTGCCCGCAGACCGGCGGTGGTGAAGGGCCGGACCGCGGCCTGCAGCAAACCCGGATGACGTGGGGCATCGATCTCCGGCCGGTAGTAGAACGGGTCTGAGTCGGAGGCGGACTGCACGCCGTGGTAGCCATCGGGTCCGCTGCCGGGACGGACGGTCCCGCCGCGCAGCACTGCGAGCGCCTGTGCGAGTTCGTTGGCCTGGTCATTGTCGATCAAGTCGCCGCCCTGGATCACGAGCTGCGGACCGAGCGCGCGGACAGCCGCCGCAGCGCCTGCCAGCACCTGCACCGTCAGCGCCTCCTGCGGCCGGAACGTCGACTCAAACGGTGAACCGAGGCGGTCGAGGAACGTCACCCGCGCGGGCGACGACGCGTCGAGCACATGCGCGTCGGTGAGGTGTGCGAGCGTCACGAGCGCGCCAGCGGGCCTCGCAGCCCCACCAAGCTCCACGCGATCGAGCAGCGGCTCCCCAAGCCCGACCTGCAGCTGCGCGTCGCCGACCGGGTCAGTCCAGGTCGATTCGAGCGTCGAGCCGGACCGCGCCGGCGACCGCGCGCCCGTGCCGCTGCAACCGCCGAGCACAAGGCCGCCGGTGCCGAGGCCTGCGCCCGCCGCGGCGAGTGCCTCGGCCAGCGCGCGGCGCCGGGTGATCATCCTTGGACCCATCACGCCGGCGCCGGTCTCACGCGGCCAATCCCGCCACCACTGATTCCCTGACCGACTGTCGCGCGACCCATGCGATCGCCACGCCGGCGGCGACGCCGAGCCCGGCAACCGTGGCGAGCACGTCGAGCAGGTTCGCGTCGAGCGGCAGCGTCGCGTAGTTCTCTGCCAGCCGCGACAGCGCTGGGCCGAACACGTAGTGCTCGAGCAGGATCCCGGTGACTGCGGCCGGCACCACGAGCGCGAGCGTCGCTCCGAGGAGCAGCCGGCGGACAGCCCCCGCGCCGGCGCCGCACGCGCGCACGACCGCAACGGTGCGCCTGCGTTCCTGCACGGTCAGCGCGCAGGCCTGAATCAACGCGTAGAGGCATACGAGGCCGTCGACGATCGCCACCGCCCGCAGAATCGTTCTGAGCGTGTCGACGAGTGGCGCGCCGCGCGCGGTGGCGGCGGTTGCTATCGCCGGCTCGCCTCCGAGCGCGGTCAGCGCCCGAGTCACGCTCGCCTGATCGGCGCCCGGGACCAGGCGCACGGCGATCAGCGCCGGCGGGCTCGGATCGGCTCTGAGCAGCGCGGACGAGGGCACGTAGGCGACGCGGCCGTCGTGCTGGAGCGAGCTGACGATCCCGGCGACGCGCAGCCGCAGCTCGCCGCCGGAGGGGAGTGCGAGCGCGAGCGTCGATCCCTGGGTCAATCCGAGCGCCTGTGCGAGACCCTCCCCCACCTCGGCTTCCCGCGAGCCGCGCAGCCGCCGGCCGGAGACCAACGACGGCGCCTCAAACCGGGTGTGGTCGCCTCCGAATGCGATCACGTTGATCGTCTCGCCGAGTGCGAACGAGTCGGCAGCCTGCACGTCGTAGCGGGCCGCTGCGGATTGGACGCCCGGGATCCGCGCGACGCGAGCTGCGGCCGACGGAGGCAGCGTCGCGGTCAGCTGGTAGCGCTTGCCGAGCGCGCCGGGATCGGTCTCGAGCGTGCTCAGCGCCGAGGCGAGCGCGAGCATCAGCAGCACGAATGCGATCGAGAGGCCGAGCGTCAGCGCGGTTGCGACCAGTCGCGCACGGCGTGCGCCGACGAGCCGCGCGCCGAGGATGGCGAGCCCGGCCCGCCGGCCTGCGGGCCGCGAGCTGCGCCGAGCCCTGGATACGTCTGCGCCGCGCAGGAGCTCTACCACCGGCCCGCCGCCGGCGCGCCACGCAGGCCAGGCAGCTCCGAGCGCCGGCGTCAGCGCCGCCACGAGCCACGCTCCCAATAGCGGCAGCACGAGCGCGCCGCCGGGGGCGGGCTCGTTGAGCAGCTCGAGCAGCCGCGCCGCTGGTCGATACGTCGCAAAGATCCCGGCGAGCACACCGATCGTCGCGGCCGGCGCCGCGACCAGCAGCCCTTCGAGCGCCTGGGCGAGTGTGACCTGACCGCGCGTCGTCCCGACCGCGCGCCTCACACCGATCGCGCCAAGCCGCCGCTGCACCTCCGCGCGGGCTGATGCCGCCAGCATCACGCCGGCGGTAACCAGCGCGATCAGCGACAGCGCGACGAGCAGATCAATCACGATCCCGGCCGCTTGGTCGAGCAGGATCCGAACACCGGCTCGGGTCGCGAAGGTGATGCTGTGCAGCCCGAAACTGGTGTCACGCGCTTGGACGAGCACCTCGTTGACGTAGCGCGGGTTGCGCAGCCAGATCTCGGCGAGGTTCGCGTCCGGATTGGCCTCGCGACCGAAGCGGGCGTCGATCGCGGCGCGCGAGACGTAGAAGCGCGGCTTCGCCAACGGGAACCCGACGTTGTCCGGGGCTTCGACGAACCCGACGACATGCATCGGGCCGAGCCCGCGCACGTCCATCTTGTCGCCCAGCCGGACACCCCACGAGTCCGCGAACGCGCGCTCGACCAGCAGCTCGGAGCCGACATTGCGAAGGTCCCGCCCGGCGACGATCGCGTAGCCGCGCTGCGGCCCCGGGTCGATCACCTCGGCGACCGCGTCGTCGCGCCGCTCGCCTCGTCGGTCCAGGTCGATGCTGACGTTCGTCGCCTCGAACCGGAGCGCGTACCGGGCGACATCGGGGAGCGCGGCGATCCGCGCGGCCACGGTGCGCTCGGACTTGTCGTTGAAGCGAACGACGATGTCCGCCAGCGAAGCGGCTCGAGCCGCGCGGTTAAACCCCGTTCCCAGCCCGTAGGAGACGACAACCGCGGCCGACAGCATCGCGGCCGCGAGCGCGATCCCAACGGCCGTCAGCAGCACCCGCCGGCGCCGTGCTCGAAGGCCCTGGCGAGCCACGATCCACGCGGCACGCAGCGCGCTCACTGATCGCCCCCGGGCACCGAGGACGCCGAGAACAGCCGCCCGTCGACGAGGTGCAGGACGCGATCGGCGATCGCGGCCGCCTCGGGCTCGTGGGTGACGATCACGACTGCCCGGCCGGCGAGCCCGCGAAGCAGCTCGAGCACCGCGGCCCCGTTCTCGGCGTCGAGGCTCCCGGTCGGCTCGTCGGCGAGCACCAGCTCGGGGCCGTTGACGAGCGCGCGGGCGAGCGCGAACCGCTGCTGCTCACCGCCGGAGAGCTCGTGCGGGAGGTGGCCGGCGACCGGGCGCAGGCCGAGCTCGTCGATCAGCTGCGCCGCGCGGCGGGCTCCACCAGGCGGCGAGCCTGGCAGGCGCGTCGGCAGCAGCACGTTCTCGGCACCGCTGAGCTCCTCGATCAGCTGAAACTGCTGGAACACGAAGCCGATGTGGTGAAGGCGGATCCGCGCCAGCCGCCGCGCGCCCCGACCCGTCACCTGCTCCCCCGCGACCGTCACGGTCCCGGCGTCCGGGAAGTCGAGGCCACCGATCAGGTTCAGCAATGTTGACTTGCCGCTGCCCGAGCGGCCCAGCACCGCCACCAGCTCATCAGCCTCGATCGACAGGCTGACGCCGTCGAGCAGCCGGCGGGCGGCCCGGCCGGTCCCCACAGACTTGGTGAGACGTTCGGCTACAAGAACCGGCACGAGGCCACCGTAGCGATCCGTGACTGTCGCCTCACCAGAGCGCCGTCACCAGACCGTGAAGAACAGCAGCTCCACCGCGAGCGCCTGCCCGGCCAGCAACAGCAGGATCGGCCGCAGCTTGCCCGGCGGCAGGGCTGCGGCCGCCGCCACGCAGGCGAGCGGCGCGAACGGAAGCCAGATCCGCTCGGTCTCGCCCCCCGTCGTGCCGAGGAGCGATGCCACGGCGACGATCGCCCAGACGGCGATCGCCGCCGCGTCCCCGGCGCTCAGCGCCCGCAGCGCGAACCACACGATCGGCAGCCCGAGCATCACCGCCCACGCCGTTGGCGAGCCGAACACCCAGAACGAGTACGGTCGGTAGCGCCAGGTCCCGTGGTAGTAGGCGTGGGCCGTCGCCCGCAGCGCGGCGAACGGGTCGTACCCGAAGATCACGAACAGCGCAAGGTTGAAGGCGGCCACCCCGACGGCGGCAACGACCCCCACCCGCACGCCGGCCCGCCAACCGTCGCGCCGCAGGACGACCAGCGCCGCCCACGCGGGGATCGCGAGCAGCAGCCACGAGAAGAACGCGGCGAGCGCCGCCGCGACGCCACCGGCGACGAGCGCCGCGGTCCGCCGGCGGACCAGCAGGCACGCTGCCACGAGGCCTAACGTCGCGAACGCGTAGTCGGCGGAGGTGACACCGAACAGCAGGATCGAGGGCGAGAACCCTGTCAGCACTCCGGCGATCCGTCCACGCTGCTCGCCGCCGAGAACGCGGCCGAGATCGTAGGCGAGCGGCGCCGTGAGGGCGCCGACGCCGATGCAGAGCGCCGCCATGCCTTCGGCGGTCCGGATGCCGAGCAAGTCGAGCGCGACCAGCGGTCCTGGCGGGTTGCCCTGTGCGTGCAGCGGCAGGTACGGGAACAGCGCCGCGAAGTGCCCAACGTAGTAGGGGATCCCGTGGACCAGCGCGGGCAGGCCGGGCAGATACTCGTAGCTGCCCTCGAGCGTCCCGCCCCGCCCGCCCTGGAACACCGTCCACCAGCCGCTGACACCAAAGTGCGCGAGGTTGAGCGAAAGACCGAGCGCCAGCGCGAGCGCGTACATACAGGCCGCGAACGCGACCCCGGCCCGGACACGAGCCACGATCGCCGGCGTGAGCGCCACAGCGCCGGCGATCGTGACCACCGAGATGACCGCGAGCCGGTTGACCCGGAAGCCCCAGTAGATCAGGAACGGCGGCAGCGGCAGCCCGAGCTTGCGGGCGCCGACCGAGAGGCCGACCGCGATCACGATCCCGGCGCCGGCCAGGCCGGCCAATGGCAGCGCTGCGCCGAGCCGCGGCTGCAGCTCGGAGAACACACGCCCCCGCCGTGTCAGCTCCGTCGTGCTCACGCCGGCGACGAGCTCCGTCGCGAACGCACGGCCCAGACTCGTGCCGCGTAAATGACGGCCGAGGCCGCGGACAAGGCCAGCGTGATCAGCAACCAGTTGCGCAGGTATCCGGACGGGTGGTGGCCCGTCGCACTGAAGTACCCCGGGGCGGCGGGGCCGAGGATCAGAGGGAAGTAGATCAGCAGCAGCACTCCCGAGATCAGCGCGGGCGCGCGCACGTGGTTGATGAGCGGCACGTGGGCCGGGTCGCGCGGATCGCTGCCGGGCAGGCGGACGTGCAGCCGCCGCGAGACCGCGTGGGCGACGCGATCGAGAATCGAGTAGGCCGGCAGCAGGACGAGATCGTGCAGCAGAGCGGCGGCGAGGAACCAGCCCAGGAAGTTGACCCAGTGCTTCTCACCCAGTAGTTGCACAATCGCGTACGCCGCGATCGCGAACGCGATGACGTGCGCGACCAGGTGCAACGGGTTCGCGCCGTACCGGCGCTTGAAGTGGCCGATGATCGCGCTCATGCACGCTCGAAGGTCATGCTGCCCACCCACTTGGTGCAGTGAACGCCCGGGAGGCCGGGTGCGATTACCCGGGCGGGGTAGCCGTGATCGTGGGAGAGGTTGACGCCGTTGACGCACAGGGCAAGCAGCGCGCGCTCGTCGCGGACCTGCTCGCTGGACAGCGTCGCCGCACGGAACAGGCCGCTCGGCTGCACCGACTGGACGTTCACCGTGGAGCCCGCCGGCGCGCCGACGAGCGCGGCCAGGTCCGACACGCGCACGCCCGTCCAGCGCTGCGTCGTCGACCAGCCCTCGACGCAGGCGATCTGGAGCGAGTGCGTGTGCTGAGGCATCGCCATCAGCTGCGCGCGGCTGAGCGACACGGCGCTGCCGCCGGCGTAGGACACGGCCAGCCGCCAGTCGGCGCCGATCACCCCGGGCATGATCCCGGCGGACGCGACCGTCCGGTTGACCTGGAAGTCGTTGGGTCCGGTGCCGAACACGCGGCCGCGCGGCCCGAGCAGCGCCAGGCGGCGCAACGGACCGCCGACCGACTCGCCGATGTTCAAGGCCAGAACCGTGAGCGAGGTGCCCCCGACGAGGCCGAGCAGCCCGCGGCGGCTGATCGTCGGCGCGGCCGGCGCGAGCGGCACAAGGCCGTCGTCCTCGGTCGCCGGCTCGGGGCGGGTGTGCCGCAGATCCTCGCGCAGCGGCTTCAGGATCCCGCGCGCCCGGTACGAGCGCACCACGACCGGCATCTTCACGACGACGTGCACCACGAACGCGGCGAAGAACACCCAGGCCCCCCAGTAGTGCGCAACCACGAAGTTGAAGTGCCACGGGTAGTAGTCCTGGATGTTGAGCACGCCGGTCGTGAACTCGAACAGCGCGCCGCCGACCAGCAGCAGCAACGACAGCCGCTCGATCGCGTTTGCCACGCTGCGCACAGCCGGCCACTGAAACAGCTTCGGGATCACCGACCACAGCTTCGCGAGCAGCAACGGGATCGTGATCAGGCCGACCGTCACGTGCAGGCCCTGGGTCAGGGCATAGATCCACCCGGGCCCCGAGGTCGCAAACTGGATCAGGACCCCGATGTCGTGCGCCGGGGCGATGATCGCGTTGCCCCGCAGTTCAGGGTGATACGCGTCGTGCGAGATCAGACCGGTGAGCGCCATCACGACGATGAGCGGCAGCAGCAGGCTGCCGAGCACCGAAGTCAGCCACGGGCCGCGCAGCGGGCTGCGCCAAAAGTCGGGGCGGAACGGGCCCGGCGGCGGCTGCTCGAGCCGCGCTCTGAGGCGCTCGATCGTGGTCGCCGTCATCGCAGCAACGCGCCCATCTCGCGCGTGGCGCGCAGCGTCCCGGTAACGCTGCCGCTGACCTTCGAACGCCCGCCCGACCGGGGCCGGTAGGGCACCGGGACCTCCCCGATGCGCCACCCGGCGGCGGCCGCCAGCAGGACCATCTCCAGGGGCCAGCCGAAGCCGCGGTCGGCCAGGCCGAGGTCCAGGAGGGCCTGCCGCCGGGCGGCCCGCATCGGACCGACGTCGGTCAGCGGGGCGCCGGTGCGGCGGCGCAGCTCGAACGCGAGCGCCCGGTTGGCGAGCCGGGCGTGCCACGGCCAGGCTCCGCGGCCGACCGGGACGCGCGCACCCAGGCACAAGTCAAGCGCGCCGGCCTGCACCGGGGTCAGGACTCCAGCGAGGCGCCGCGGATCGAGCGAGCCGTCGCAGTCCATGAAGCAGACAATCTCGGAGCTCGCGGCGAGCAGGCCGGCATAGCAGGCAGCACCGAAACCCCGGCGTGGTTCGGATACGACCGTGGCCCCGAGCTCGCGCGCGATCCGGGCCGACCCGTCGCTCGAGCCGTTGTCGACGACCAGGGGGCGGAACGGGTCCGGGAACGCCTGCAGGACGCCGGGGACCGCCTCGGCTTCGTTGAGAACGGGCAGGATGACATCGACCGTTTCGGCCACCCCGCGAAGCCTGACGGGAAGTAATTACGACTCTGAAAACAACCCCGCCAGCCGGCCAAAACCGCGGACGCGGCGGGCTACAGTGCCCGCCCATGCGGATCCTCGTCACCGGCGGCGCCGGGTTCATCGGCTCCCACATCGTCGACGCACTGCTCGCCGGCGGGCACGAAGTGCGGGTGCTCGACGCGCTGCATCCATCCGTGCACCGGGTGGCGCCTGCGTACCTGGACCCGCGCGCGGAGCTGATCCGCGGAGACGTCAGTGACCCGGCCGTCGTGGCCCGGGCGGCCAGAGGCGCCGACGCCGTCTGCCACCAGGCCGCGAAGGTTGGGCTGGGCCTCGAGATCGCCGACATCTCGGCGTACGTTCGCGACAACTGCCTCGGGACAGCGGTGCTGCTGGCCGGGCTCGCGGCGCAGGACTTCTCCGGACGGGTGGTGCTGGCCAGCAGCATGGTCGTCTACGGCGAGGGGCGCTACCGGTGTCCGTCGCACGGGCCGACCGCGGCGCCGCCACGGTCAGCAGCGGACCTCGCCGCGGGACGGTTCGAGCCGCCTTGTCCGCGCTGCGGCGCGGCGCTCGAGCCGCTCGCCGTGCCGGAGGCGGCGGCGGTCGACCCGCGCAACATCTACGCGGCAACGAAGCTTCACCAGGAGCACCTGTGCTTCGCCTTCTCGCGGGAGACCGGCGTCCCCGTGACGGCGCTGCGCTACCACAACGTCTACGGCCCGCGGATGCCACGCGACACCCCATACTCCGGCGTCGCGGCGATCTTCGCAAGCGCGCTGGCGGCGGGACGGGCGCCGCGGGTGTTCGAGGATGGCCGCCAGCTACGCGACTTCGTCCACGTGCGTGACGTCGCGCACGCCAACGTGCTGGCGCTCACCCAGGCCCAGCCCGCGGTCGGGGCCTTCAACGTGGCCAGCGGAACACCGCGATCCGTCGGCGAGATGGCCCTCGCACTCCACGGGGCTGATGGCGCAGCGGCGGGCGTATCCGCCCGACCGCTGCCAGTGATCACCGGGGAGTACCGGCTCGGGGACGTCCGCCACGTGTTCGCCAGCACGGAGCGCGCCGCCTGCGAACTGGACTTCATCGCCCGTGAGGACTTCCTGGCCGGAATCGCCGAGTTCGCCCGGGCACCGCTGCGGCAGGCCGCCTAGGGAGTGATGCGAGCACGATGCCGATCGCGCTCCTGGTCATCGCCAAGGCGCCGCTACCGGGACGAGCGAAGACGCGGCTGTGCCCTCCGTGCAGCGCCGAGCAGGCGGCGGCGCTGGCGGAGTCAGCGCTCCTGGACACGCTCGATGTGGTCGCCCGCACGCCCGCGACGCGCCGCGTGCTCGTGTTCGACGGAGACGGCGAGCGGTGGTGCCCACCCGGGTTCGAGCTGATCGCCCAGCGCGGCGACGGGCTGGGCGAGCGGCTAGCCACCGCGTTCGAGGACGTCGGCGAGCCCGCGCTGCTCGTCGGGATGGATACACCGCAAGTCACCCCGGACCTGCTCCTGTCGGGCATCGACGCTCTCGGGCGACCCGAGGTCGACGCCGTGCTCGGCCCAGCGTACGACGGCGGGTACTGGAGCGTGGGCCTGGCCCGGCCCGCGCGAGAGGTGTTCACCGGCGTGCCGATGAGCGAGCCCGGGACGTACGCAGCGCAGCGGACGCGGATTCGGCAGCTGGGCCTGCGGCTGCACGAGCAGCAGCGGCTCCGCGACGTCGACACGATCGCGGACGCCCGCGCCGTCGCCCGCCAAGCGCCGCGCTCGCGGTTCGCGACGATGCTGGCGGCAATCTGATGCAGCACCCCCTACGGGTCTACGACGATGGGTTGCTCGGAGGCGAGCGACGAGGCAGCGCCAGGGGCGTCGCGGTGCGGATGAGCGACGGTGCGTTCGGGCCGCTGGCGCTCGAGCGATATCTCGGTCCGGCCGACGCCACCGATGAGGCGTTGCTGAGCTCCGTCCGCGGACCGGTCCTCGACGTCGGCTGCGGTCCCGGCCGCCACCTTCATGTGCTCGCCCGCCGGGGCGTGTTCGGACTCGGGGTCGACCTCTCGAGCGTCGCGGTCGGGCTGGCGCGCGACCGCGGCGCGCATGCGATCGTCGGCTCGATCTTCGACGAGCTCCCCGGTGCGGGCCGCTGGCGCACAGCACTGCTGCTCGACGGCAACATCGGCATCGGTGGCGCGCCGGCACGACTACTCACCCGCCTGGGCGCGCTCCTGAGACCGGGCGGCGATGTGCTCGTCGAACTCGACCCCCCGGGCGCCGAGACCGCAACGCTGACAGCCCGGCTCGAGACCGTGCGCGAAGTCAGTGACTGGTTTCGATGGGCGCGCGTGTCGTTTGACGACATTGAAATGCTCGCCGGCCCCGCCGGGTACGAGGTCGTCAGCCGCTGGCAGCTCGGCAATCGCTGGTTCGCTCGGGTCAGCCTGCAGTCTGACTAAGCTGAATCGAAAACAGCCGTGGAGTAGCGGCAGCGCTTGTCGACAGCCTCCTTCGCCGTTTCGGGTATCGGTAGCCGTGGCGGTCAGGCGGCCTCGGGTAGGGGCTCGAGGGTGACTTGGTGGCCGAGGCGTTCGAGTTGCTTGATGAGCCGTCGGCGGTAGCGTTCGGTCGCTTCGGTGTCGCGGCGGTAGAAGAACTCTTCGCCGAGCTCGTTGTAGGGGACGCCGAGATGGAGGACGTGGAAGGCGGCGGTGAGGATCTTGTGGGCGGTCGCGATCGTGGCTCTCGCGTGTCCGCGGCGGCTTTTGATCCGGTGGTAGCGGGCGGACAGGTAGGTGCCCTTGGTACGCACGACCGCTTTAGCGGATTCGGTCAGCGTGCCGCGCAGCCATTTCGAGCCCTTTCTCGTCGTGCCCGACCCCTTCTTGCCGCCGGACTCGCGCTGGCCGGGGCACAGCCGGCCCAGGACGCGAGCTGACGCTCGGTCGGGAACTGGCTCATGTCGGGGCCGATCTCGGCGAGCAGCATCTCGGCCGCGCGCCGGTCAACACCCGGGATCGTGTCCAGCAGCTCCAGTCGATGATCGAGCACATCGCGTTGCCGTCGATGAACTGGCGGCGAACCTCGAAGCAGGTCACGGCTAGACCCGCCTGACCGGCCATCTCGCGATACCCCGCCGCGGTCTTGAAGCTGGCGACCGGCCCCGTGAACCGAAAGTCATCGGCCAGCGGCACGGCGCTGAAGTCCCCGCGACGGTTGCGCCACGCGTCGTAGCACACGGCAACGGTGTCTGAGCGTTCAAGCAGTCCTCCATTCTGATCATCGTTCGCCTTTCATCGGTGAAGACACCGCGCTGGGGCGAAACTGACCTCAGGCTCATGCCAGCGAATCACACCGCCGAGCGGCCGGCATGGGAGAGTGCGCTTCGCTCCATTGTCGGACATGACCCTCGCCACTCTCGACATCATCGCCTTCGTCTCTACGACGAACCCCGCTCGGGCCGAGAAGTTCTACGCCGACGCACTCGGGCTGCAGCTCGTCAACAAGAGTCCCTTCGCGCTGGTGTTCGACGCCCACGGGACGATGCTCCGCGTAACCATCGTGGAGCAGCTCGATCCCGCCCCGAACACGGTTCTGGGCTGGGCGGTGGCGGACATTTCAGAAGCGGCTCGGGCCCTCGCGGCGCGCGGGGTCGTCTTCTCGCGCTACGAAGGCATGAAACAGAACGACCAAGGCATCTGGCAGTCACCCAGCGGAGCGCTGATCGCGTGGTTTACGGACCCGGACGGAAACGTCCTTTCGCTCACGCAGTTCTGAGGCCTCGGGAGGAATACGGCCCGATGGAGCGCCGGCCGCGACTAGCTAGCTCTTCAACACGTGCTTTTGAGCACCTTCGCCCCGCCCAGGGGGAAACCTGCAATGCGCGCAAAAGGGCGCTCGTCCGATCGGGCAACCGCGCGTCCGCAAGCCCATCCACCACCGAACGCATCCACGCTCGAGCGGCTCTGGCGTTGGATCTGCAGAGCTGCGTCGCAGTAGACCCGTCCGCTGAACATTCGCTTTCGCGGGGGCTAAACGAACAGGTCGCCGTCAGACCTGCGGCCGTACGAATGCGGGACACAGCGGCGGCACGCGGTGGCGTCCTCTTATTCGCGATCAGCAGGGAAGACACTTGCTGATCGGATCGGGCAGCGCGGGCGGCCTCAGGTCCCGCTCCAAGCCACAGCGATCGTTTTCATGCAGCCAGCGCTGCAGGATCGATTTGGCAACGCAGCAGCAACGACCGGCGGGCGATGCCGGGGAGTTCCTCACGCTGTTCTCACCCGCTCGCGGCGGCGTGTGCGTGGCCATGAGATTCTCCCCGTAGACGGCCATCTGAAATCCCCACGGGCGGCCGCTCATTCTCCCCACGGGCGGCCACGAATCTCCCCACGGGTTCTGTCCTGAGCGCCCGGTAATCCCGCGTGTCTTGACTATCGAGACGCGATCAGGAGACGGGCACGTGATGAAGCCGGAGGTTGTGATGGAGATTCTGGAGGCGTATGACCTGACGGGCTCGTTCCGCGCGGCGGCGAGCTTGGTCGGGTGTGATCACAAGACGGTCGCGTACTGGGTCGCGGAGTCCAAGCGGCGGTGGCGTCGAAAGCACGGGCGGCGGACGCGGCCGTGGATCCCGGATGCAGTGGGACTGCGGCGACGGGCCGACCATCGAGGACCGTGCGACGGTGCTGTTCTGCGCGTGGCTGGCATGGTCGCGTTTCCGGGTGGTGCTGCCGTTGCGTGACAAGACGCTGCCATCGGTCGTGATGTGCCTGGATCGCGCGGTCCGCATGTTCGGGGGTTGTCCGACTTACGGTCTGACGGACTGACAACGAGAAGACCGTGTCGGTTGATCACGTGTGCGGGATCGCGGTTCGTAACCCGCAGATCGTCGATGTTGGCCGGCACTACGGGCTGACGATTGCGACGTGCGTGCCCGCAGGTCCGCAGAGCAACCGACTTCTGTGTGAGCTCGACCTCGAACGGCATCGCGATTTCGCCGAGCTTGCCGATCAGATCCGGCCGGTGACGCTGCTGGTGGGTTCCCCGGTGATCGTGCCAGGTGATTGACCCCGACCAGCGTCGGGACTCCAGCAGTTCGCGCGCGCCGATCCAGCTGCGCTCGCGGATCGTCAGCCACGCGACGACCCACGCACACGCGCAGTGATGCGCCCACCACGTCGGCGCCGGCTTCCCAACCGCCCGCACGCAGAGCGATGTCATCGCCACGCCGGTCCGCGTGGCCACGAACAACGAGCTACCCGCTCTCCCCCTCCTTCGTTGCTACGTGGAGGGCGGGTAGTCATGCGCACCCGGACGCCGATAACCAGAAGCGGCGGGGGCGGAGGCGAGCCCGGCCCTTTCGGGCAGAAGAAGAGCTCACGAAACACTTGCCTCTGCACCAGAAGTATCGTCCACAGGCTCCGTGCGCTGCGGCGCGGCCGGCTCTGAGCCGTGCGACTTGTACCACGGGTACGGCCCGATCTCCCCATCGAGCCGATCGGCGAGTCGCGACATCGTCACCGACAAGACCTCCGTCGCCGCTTGGACCTCGGCGATCGACTCACTCTCCATCGCCAGCCCGAGACGCAGCACCGCCGCATCGAACTCGTCCCACATGGCGTCAGGCCCCGGCCGGTGCGCGCGCGGCGAGAGCTGGTGCGAGAGCATCAGGTCCTTCGCGTCGCGGACCGGCTTCCACGAGTAGTCGGGCTCGTCGATATATTCGGCGAGGGGGGAAAGGCGAACAGTCGACGGTCTGCGGTGGTGGTGCGGTTCAGCCGGGCGCGCAAGCGCTACGAGCGACAGGGGATCCTCGTTGAGGATGCCGCGCTTGACCGGGCCGAGACAGAGTGCCTGGCCGACGAGGACGCGCGGGCGAGGCGGCGGGAGCGCGACGCGCTCCGGCGCGCGGATGAGGACCTCGAGCTGCAGACCAGGATGGCGCCCGAGATCGCGCGTCTGGTCGCAGGCTGTCCAGTGGAGCGGGCGCAGGCGATCGCGCGCCACGCGTCCGCTACGGGCAGCCAGGTTTGCGTGCGGCCTGGCTTAGACCTTAGAGTCCGCTGGCGTGGGCTTCAACCGGGTGACGTGGACACCGGGACATGAGCGTAGGCCGATTGGGGCATCCCGCTTCCGGGGTCTGGCAGGGGTACGTGGACGACGTGAGGCCAGGGCGCGCGAGCTCACGGCGGCGCACGCGCTATCGGGCTCGCTGGTATCTCTCGTCGCTCTACTCGGGAGTGACGTCAAGGATCCCGACGGACGTAGCGTCGGGCGACTGAGCGATGTGGTTGTCCACTGGACGGCGCGGGACGCCTATCCACGCGCGAAAGCGATCGTAGTGCAGACGGGCAAAGGCGAGGTGCTGATCGGCGCAAGGTGGCTTGAGATCGGGTCTCCCTCGGTGGTGCGGCTGCGGTCTCCGCGGGCGTACGCCAGCGCGGTCGCGCGTCACCCCGACGACGTCGCGCTCGCCCACGACGTTCTGGATCGTCAGGTGGTCGATGCAGGCGGAGTTCAGATCTTGCGCCCAGCCGACCTCTATTTGGCTGTCGTCGAAGACCGGGTCGAGCTGGTGGGCATCGAAGTTGGCCTCGGGGCGCTGGCCCGGCGTCTGGGGCCCAAGCGCCTGCGCAGGCGCGCCCGCCCGGTGCGAGTCATCGACTGGGGCTCTGTGAGCGCGTTTGTCCCGCCGAGAAAAGAGGACCAGCCGCACGATCGCGGCCGCCACTCCGAAATCGCGGGTGAAGCCGGCGCTGGCCTGGAGCTTGACCGCGCCGCCGCCGAAGTCAGGCGTTTGCGACCCACCGACGTTCAGACCGCACTCGAAGAAGCGCTGGCGAAGCACACCGAAGAATCGTCATGAGCGCTGTCGACAGCCCTGGCAGGCGCGGCCGCGCTCGACGCGTGAAGCCGCCACGCTGGCTTGGCGCGGTCCTGGCTTTCCTCGCCATCCTTGGCCCGGGTCTGATCTCGGCGAACGCCGGCAATGACGCGGGCGGGATCATCACGTACGCCAGCGCGGGGGCACAGTTCGGCTACCGGACGCTGTTCCTGATGGTCCTGATCACGGTGGCGCTGGTCGTTGTGCAGGAGATGTGCTCCCGGCTCGGTGCATACACCGGCGAGGGGCTCGGCGCGCTGATCCGCGAGCAATTCCCGCTGCGCAGCGGCGCCACCGCGATGGTGCTCCTGTTCATCGCCAACGCCGGGCTGACGGTCAGCGAGTTCGCGGGCGTTGGTGCTTCGATGGAGATCTTCGGGGTGTCGCGCTACATCGCCGTTCCGCTCGCGCTGGTCGGCGTCTGGGCGGTCACCGTTCTCGGTAACTACTCGCGGGCGGAGCGGGTGTTCCTCGTGATGGGCCTGGTGTTCCTGGCCTACCCGATCGCGGCGTTCCTGGGCCACCCGCACTGGGGCACGGTTGCGAGCAACCTCCTCTGGCCGCACTTCCTGCACACGAAGGCGTTCTTGCTGCTGGCGGTCGCGCTGATCGGCACCACGATCACGCCGTACATGCAGTTCTACCTGACCTCGGCCGTCGTCGATAAGGGCGTGACCCCGAAGACCTACAGGGGCGAGCGGGTCGACACGATCAACGGGGCGATCCTGTCCGACCTGGTGTCGATCTTCATCATCATCGCGACGGCGGCGGCGATCGGCGGCAGCGGAGCGCTGACCGATGTGGGCCAGGCCGCGGCCGCGCTGCGTCCGGTCGCCGGCGACGCGGCCTCGAAGCTGTTCGCCTTCGGGCTGCTCGGCGCCGCGCTGCTGGCGGCGACGGTGGTTCCGCTGTCGACCGCGTACGCGATCGCCGAGACGGCGGGCGTCGAGCGGTCGCTGTCGCGGAAGCTGCGCGAGGCGCCCTTCTTCTATGGCATCTTCACCGCGCAGCTGGTGGTCGGCGCGGCGGTCGCGCTCCTGCCCGGGAACGCGGTCAGCCTGGTGATCAACGCGCAGGTGCTCAACGGCTTCATCACCCCGGTGATCTTGACCTACATCCTGATCCTCGCCAACCGGCGCTCTGTGCTCGGAGACGCCGCGAACGGCCCGGCCTTTCGGGCGGTCGCGACGGTTTGCGTGGCCGTCGTCGGATTGCTCTCCGCGGTCGTCCTGGCCCAGACCGTGGCCGGCTGGTTGTGAAGTCGACGGTGGGCCATGGCCTGGAACGGGTCGGTGCCGGTGCTCGCAGCTAGACCCGCCGTCGGTCGGGTGAACCGTTGTCACTCCTTCTGAGTGTTTCGCGACGTCGGGCCGCTCGGGCGCCTCACGCCACCGGATTGTCTGAATTGACGTCGCAGGCGCCAATAGGCGATTGCCCCTGGGATGGTCGGCAGCCAGTAGGAGATAGTGCGGTAGCCGAGCACGGCGATCACCGCGAGACTCTTTTCAACCCCGAAGGCGAGAAACGAGCCGATCATCCCGCCCTCCACCCCGCCGATTCTCCCGGGGAGCGGGAGCACGTTGGCCAGGGTCCCGACGTAGTAGCCCATGACGATCACCGCGCCGGGAGGGAGTGACCGAAGGCGCGAAACGACGCCCAGAGCACGGCGATGTCGAATCCCCAGTCTCCGAGCGCCCCGAGCAGCGATGGGTCCCGACGTTTGACCGTGGCGATGGCCATCACCAGGCACGTATGAAGCGCCCGCGGCCACGCGGCG